>NZ_LGDE01000338.1 GCF_001279725.1 Streptomyces sp. WM4235
CCCGCAGACCGGTCCCGCCGACTCCGCCCTCGCGCTCGGCACCCTCGGAGCCACCGTGCTGCTCTCCGGCGCCGCCGGCGTGCTCTGGCTGACCCGGCGCGGCCGGCAGGCCCGGTCCTGAACGGAGCGGCCCCGCCCATGCCCGCACCCCCCACCCCCCGGCGCCTCGGCCCGGCCGTCCGGCGCCTCGATCCCAAGCTCCGGCGCCTCGGCCCGGCGCTGCTCGCCGGGGCCGCGCTGCTCCTCGGCGCGCCCGCCGCCGTCGCCGACGAGCCCGGCTGGACCGCCGAACCCGCCGCCGGACGGTCCGCCGGCGCCGTACGCCCGTACTTCTACCTCGCCGGCACCTCCGGCAGCGTGCTGGAGGACCGCCTCGCCCTGACCAACACCACCGACCGGGAACGCACCCTCACCCTGCGCGGCGCCGACGCCTACAACACCGCCGACGGGGCCCTCGCGGTACGCCCCGCCCGCCGGTCCACCGACGCCGGTTCCTGGCTCAGCTTCGGCGCGAGCGCGACCGTGAGGATCCCGGCCCGCACCCGCGCCGTGGTCCCCTTCACCGTCTCCGTGCCACCCGCGACCCCGCCCGGCGACCACCCCGCCGCCATCGTCGCCACCGAGGCCGGCCACGAGGTCGGCGTACGCATCCACCTGCGCGTCGGCGGGCCCACCCTGGCCGCCCTCACCGTCGAGAACGTCTCCGTACGCGGCAAGGGCGCGGCGACCCGCGTCACCTACACCCTCGTCAACCGGGGCAACGTGACCCTCGCCCCCGAACTCGCCCTCCACGCGCGCGGCCGCTTCGGCGAGGTCCCGGGGCGCGCCGCCCACCCCCTGCCCGTGGAACTGCTGCCCGGCCGGCGCGTCGAACTCACCGAACCCTGGCCCGGCGCACCGGTGTTCGACAAGGTCCGACTGAACCTCACCGTCACCGCCCCGGGCGGCGCACGGGCCACGGCCGGTGCCTCCGAATGGTTCGTGCCCTGGGGTCTCGCCGGCTGGACGGGCCTCGGGCTGCTCGCCCTCGGCGCGACCACCACCGCCGCGCTGCTCCTCGTACGCACGCGACGGACGCCCCGTGAGGAACCGCCGGAGCCGGCCGGGCCCGTACCGGGACAGGGGCAACCGACTTCGAAGGAACACGAGTTGACGGGAGCACCCAGGTGAGCACCCAGGTGAGCGCCAAGGTCGGCGGGACGGGCGGGACCCCCGTCGCCTCGGGGTGGTCGGCGGTGTCGGCCCTCGTGGTCTCGGTCCTGGCCCTGGTGTCCCTGGCCCTGTTCCCGGCGGCCCCGGTCGCGGCCGCGGAGGCCAAGCCGACGGTGGCGCTCTCCCTCCAGGAGGTCGCCAAGGGCACCGGGATCACGGTCACCGGCGCCGGCTGGCGGGCCAAGACCATGGTGATGCTGTTGGTCTGCGGGCAGAACATGATCGGCGGCACCAACAGTTGCGCGAACGCCGACGGCGTCGCCGTCGCGGTCGCCGACGACGGGCGGTTCACCGCCCAACTCCCCGTCGTGGAACCGCCCAAGCCCTGCCCCTGCGTGGTGAACGTGACGTCCGTCAACGGGGACCAGTCCACCGTCGCCGCACCGCTGAAGATCACCGACCATCCGGTGGCCGAACTGCCCACCGACTCCGGTACGGCCCGTCTCGCGGTGCTGACGGGGGTCCGACTGGAGGGCGACGACGGGGTCCTGACCTGGTTCGGCGCCCCGCCCACCCGGAAGTTCACCGTCATCGTCGGAAACCTGGGCTCCGCCCCCGTCACCGACCCGGTCTTCCAACTCGGGACCGCCCACGGGGTGTTCGCCCCGCTGTGGGAGGAGGCCCGGTGGAAGGGCACCGTCCCGCCCGGCGGCAAGGCGGAGATCCGCCTGGACACCACCCTGTCGGCGGGAGCCCACGGCGACTACACCGTCTCCCTCAAGTACGGGGACAAGGTCCTGGCCACGCAGCCGTGGGGCGTGGACCGCCCGTACGGGGTCCTGCTGTTCTGGGGCCTGCTCCTGCTGGTCGTGCCCGCCGCCGTCTTCCGCGTCGGCATGGCCGTCGTCGACCGGGTCCGACCGCGCGGGACCCCGACCGGCGGTCGCCACCGGGGCGCCAAGGCCCTGGAGGCGGCGGCGTCGGCGGTGACGGCCCGACTGCCACGGATCCCGGCCGTACGCGGATCCCCGCCCGCGCCGCCCGCCGCCGACACCCCGGCGGCCTCCCCCCAGACGACCACGGCGGTCCTGCCGTGGTTCACCCCGGACAGCGCGCCGGGACCCGGAGCACCACCAGGCCCACCTGCCCCACAGGCGTCCGCACCGTCTGAGAACCGTCCGACAACGAAGGGACATTCGTGAAGACCCAACGGAGGGTGAGCGCGGCGGCTGTCGTGCTGCTGTTCGGCGGCGCGGGCATCCTGGCGGCGGTCGCCCCCGCCCAGGCGGCCGACGCCACGTTCAAGGTGAAGTGCGTACCGCCCGCCGGCGGCGGCGCCCCGGTGGAGGGAGAGACCACCGCTAAGATCAGCGCGCCCGCGACGGCCAAGGTCGGCGACGAGGTCGACGTGTCGTGGGAGACGGTCAAGCCCGCCTCCAACAACACGGACCTGATGGTGATCCCCAAGGACTCCGTGGTGCCCACCGGCTGGTTCACGGTGAGCGGCGGCGGGGCCGAGCTGAAGGTCGTCGGGGAGAAGAAGAACCCGGAGATCCCGAAGAAGGCCCCGATGGTCATGTCGACCATGAAGGGCAAGCTCAAGCTCACCAAGGCGGGGAAGATCACCCTGACGCCCGGCCGGTACGAGGTCGCCGTCTCCTTCCCCTTCGGAACCTTCGTCACCAAGTGCGCCCCCGTGGGCACCGTGACGGGCGGGACCACCATCGACGTCTCCGCCGGCTCCACGGGCGGGACGACGGGAGGCGCGACCACCGGCGGCGCGACCACCGGCGGCGCGACGACGGGAGGTGCCACGACGGGAGGTGCCACGACCGGCGGGGCCACGACCGGCGGGGCCACCACCGGCGGGGCGACGACCGGCGGGGCCACCACCGGCTCCACCACGGGCGGCGGCGGCGGTCAGACCGACTTCCCGGGCAAGGCCGTCGAGGTCGCCTTCGACTGCGGCCCGGTCGTCCCCGGCGGCATCAAGACCCCGGTCACCGTCAACGCAAAGAAGAACGGCGGCGCCTACGACCTGACGGTCAAGACCGCCAAGGGCGCGATGGCCGCGCCCATGGCCCTGCCCGCCGGCGCCCTCAAGCCCTCGATGAACGTCAAGCTCGGCGGCGCCGACACCGGCACGGTCAAGGTCTCCGGCCCGGCCAACGCCGAGCCGATCCCCGACAAGGCCCCCGTCAGCCTCAGCGACATGACCGGCACCTACAAGCCCGGCAAGACCGGGAAGGTGACGTTGACCCCCGACCAACTGACGATCGACGTCACCATGGCACCGGGCTCCACGCCCATCAACGTGCCCTGCAAGGCCACCAGCAGCGCCGTCTCGCTGGAACTGGACACCACCGCCCAGGCCGGCGGCTCCGGCTCACCGTCCTCCACCGGCAGCACGAGCGCGGGCACGCCCTCGGGTTCGGGCGGCCTCGCCGAGACCGGCGCGCAGGACGACGGCGGCATCAAGGCCCTGGCCCTGGTCGCCGGCACGGTGATCCTGCTCGGCGGGGCGGTCTTCACCTTCACCCCGTGGCGCCGCCTGCGCGGCACCCGGTAGCAGCGGGAAAGCGAACGGCCCGGCACACCTCGCGGTGTGCCGGGCCGTTCCACGTGCGGGGGTGGGGACGTGTCAGCGCACGTCGCCCATGAGCGCCTTGACCTTCTTGCGGTACATGAAGACCGCGATGCCCGCCAAGGCGGCGAGGGTGGCCTCGATGGCCACGGCACCGGTGCCGTTGAGGTTCACGCCGAACACGGCCGGGTCGGACAGCAGACTGGTGATGGAGTCACCGGCGGTGACGGCCAGGAACCACACGCCCATCATCTGCGAGGCGTACTTGGCCGGGGCCATCTTCGTGGTGACCGAGAGGCCGACCGGGGAGAGGCACAGCTCGCCCACCGTGTGGATCAGGTAGATGCCCACCAGCCACATCGGGCTCACGGACTGGCCGCTCGCGGCCATGCCGAGCGGAATCAGGAAGAAGAAGAACGAGACGGCGATGATGAACAGGGCCATCGCGAACTTGCCGACCGTGGACGGCTCCTTGCCCTTGCGGTTCAGCCACATCCAGATCCAGGCCATGACCGGGGCCAGGCACATGATGAACAGCGGGTTCAGCGACTGGTACCAGGACGACGGGAACTCGAAGCCGAGCAGTGAGCCGGAGGCCTTGGTCTCACCGAACGACTGGACCGTCGAGGCACCCTGGTCGTAGATCATCCAGAAGGCGGCGGCGGCCACGAAGAACCAGATGTAGCCGGTCATCTTCGACTGCTCGCCCGCGCTGAGGTCCTTGTCCCGCTTGATGCGCAGCAGGACGAAGGTCGGGACGATCAGACCGATCAGGGTGAGCGGGATGGTCGCCCAGGCCTTGGTGAACATGCCGGCGAGACCGACGGCGGTGTAGAAGACGCCCACGATCGCGACACAGAGGGCGACCTTGCGCAGCCACGAGGTCCGCTCCTCGGCCGACAGCGGCTTCGGGACGACGGAACTCACGGGGTTCAGGTTCTTGCTGCCCAGCAGGAAGACGACCAGGCCGATGCCCATGCCGACCGCGGCCATCGCGAAGCCGAGGTGCCAGTTGACCTTCTGGCCGACGGTGCCGATGGCCAGCGGGGCGAAGAACGCGCCCGCGTTGATGCCCATGTAGAAGATGGTGAAGCCACCGTCACGGCGCGGGTCCTTCGCGTCCGTGTACAGCTGCCCGACCATCGTCGAGATGTTGGCCTTCAGCAGGCCCGAGCCGATGGCCACCAGCGCCAGACCGGCGTAGAAGGTCGTGTGACCGGGGAGAGCCAGGATCACGTGGCCGGCCATGATGGTCACGGCCGCGATGGTCACGGTCTTGCGGGGACCCCAGACGCGGTCGCCCAGCCAGCCGCCGGGCATGGCCAGCAGATAGACCATGGAGACGTAGATGGAGAAGATGGCGATCGCCGTCTTCTCGTCCATCCCTATGCCGCCGCCCAGGCCGCCTTCCTTGGCATCCGGGCCACCCGAGAGCAGGTAGACGAGGAGCAGGGCCTTCATGCCGTAGAAGCTGAACCGCTCCCACATCTCGGTCATGAAGAGAGTGGCCAAGCCACGGGGGTGGCCGAAGAAGGTCTTCTCGGAGGACGTATCCGCCGAGTCCTTCGTCAGGCTGGAAGCCATGGTCGATCCTTGCTTGCTCGGGACGCGTGGCTTTGTGAGCTCATCGGCGCCCGGTGGGGGGTGGCCAGCACCGGCGACGGAAGTCCCACCCCACGCCCGGGGGTCTCGCCCCACGGGGTGGGGGGCGAAGGAACATCGGTCACCGGGATCCACGCCCTTCGCGCACGTTCGCGCGCAGGGCCCGGCCCACAGGTCATTCACGGTCATCCGGGTCGGACAGGACGGTCCGTCACACGAACGTGTGCGAGACCGCCGATCCGCCCGGAACAGAATCGAAGACCCCTGGCCGCAATTCGGCACAAAGGTCCCCTGGGTAGTGCATCAGGCGTCTCGCCACCATACGACACGACACTGAGGGATATGGAAGGACTTGAGAGATGGATCACAGGTTTGTAGGGAACCGTTCGGCCATATTCGAAGGCCGTAAGTCCCTCGTATACCCAGATAGAGAGGGCTCTATCGGCGTGCCACTCCTTTGACCCCGTGCGGACTACCATCACCCACATGACGCGTGTACTGCTCGCCGAGGACGACGCATCCATCTCGGAACCCCTGGCCCGCGCCCTGCGCCGGGAGGGCTACGAGGTCGAGGTCCGGGAGGACGGCCCCACCGCCCTGGACGCGGGACTGCAGGGCGGCGTCGACCTCGTCGTCCTGGACCTCGGGCTCCCCGGAATGGACGGCCTGGAAGTGGCCCGGCGGCTGCGGGCCGAGGGACACGGGTTCCCGATCCTCGTGCTCACCGCCCGCGCCGACGAGGTCGACACGGTCGTCGGCCTGGACGCCGGCGCCGACGACTACGTGACCAAGCCGTTCCGGCTCGCCGAACTGCTGGCCCGGGTACGGGCCCTGCTGCGCCGCGGCGCCACGGAGGCCTCCCAGCCGCCCGCCACCCACGGCGTGCGGATCGACGTCGAGTCGCACCGCGCCTGGATGGGCGAGGAGGAGCTCCAGCTCACCGCGAAGGAGTTCGACCTCCTGCGCGTCCTCGTCCGGGACGCCGGTCGGGTCGTCACCCGCGACCAGTTGATGCGCGAGGTGTGGGACACCACCTGGTGGTCCTCCACCAAGACCCTCGACATGCACATCTCCTGGCTGCGCAAGAAGCTCGGCGACGACGCGGCCAACCCCCGTTACATCGCCACCGTCCGGGGCGTCGGCTTCCGCTTCGAGAAGAGCTAGTACTTACTGAGTCATGCGCCGCCGCCTGATCAACTCCACGCTCGCCGTGGTGCTCGTCGTGATCGCCGTGTTCGGGGTCTCCCTGGTCATCGTCGAGACCCGGACCATCACCAGCAGCGCCCAGGACCGCATCGGGTCCGAGGCGCTGCGCCTGGTGGGCATCGTCGAGTCGAACGTCCTGGAGAACAAGCCGATCAACCCCGCGGCGCTCGCCGAGCAACTGGACGTCGGCAAGTACGCCCGCATCACCGTCCCGGGGCAGGCGCCCGTCGAGGTCGGCGATCCCATCGACGAGAGCGTCATCCGGGGCACCGCCCACGGCGAGCAGGGCGAGGAAGTGGTCGTCGAGGCCACCCGCTCGACGGTCACCCGGGAGGTCGGCCGCACCCTGGCCGTGGTCGGCGCGGTGGCGCTGCTGGCGGTCGTGGCGGCCGTACTGCTCGCCGTACGCCAGGCCAACCGGCTGGCCTCCCCGCTCACCGACCTCGCGGAGACGGCGGAACGGCTGGGGTCCGGGGATCCGCGGCCCCGCCACAAGCGGTACGGGGTTCCCGAGCTCGACCGGGTCGCGGACGTGCTGGACTCCAGCGCGGAGCGGATCGCACGGATGCTGACGGCGGAGCGGCGGCTCGCCGCGGACGCCTCGCACCAGTTGAGGACGCCGCTGACGGCCCTGTCGATGCGGCTGGAGGAGATCACGGTCACCGACGACCTGGAGACCGTGCGGGACGAGGCGACGATCGCCCTCACCCAGGTGGAGCGGCTCACGGACGTGGTCGAGCGGCTGCTGACGAACTCGCGGGACCCGCGGACCGGCTCGGCGGTCCCGTTCGACCTGGACGAGGTCGTCAAACAACAGGTCGAGGAGTGGCGGCCGGCCTACCGCAGCGCCGGGCGGGCCATCGTGCGCTCGGGGAAGACGGGCATGCGGGCCGTGGGCACCCCCGGCGCGGTCTCGCAGGTGCTGGCCACCCTCGTGGAGAACGCGCTCATGCACGGCGGCGGCACGGTCGCCCTGCGTACCCGGGTGACCGGCAACCAGGCGGTGCTGGAGGTCACGGACGAGGGCCCCGGCGTCCCGCCGGACCTCGGCAACCGGATCTTCGAGCGGGCCATCAGTGGCCGGAACTCCACCGGTATCGGCCTGGCGGTCGCGCGCGACCTCGCGGAGGCCGACGGCGGACGCCTGGAGCTGCTGCAGACCCAGCCGCCGGTGTTCGCGCTGTTCCTCAGCCGCACCGCGCCGGAGCGCGCGGAAGACCCCGAGCCGATGGTGCGTTGAGCCGACGGTGCGCCGAGCCGGGCCGCGGGACGAGGGTGGCCCGGATCGGGCGACCGGTCTACTGGGCGGCGGACTCGTGCGCCAGAGGGACGACCGGCGTGACCGGGACCACCGAGGCGGCCGGGGCTTCCGGCTCGGACGCGTGGCGTTCCCGCTGCTCGACGACGGCCCCGGCCGCCGGGGGCCGGCTCGCGGGCAGGGCCTTGAAGACCCAGGTGCGGTAGGACCAGAAGCGGAAGACGGTGGCGACGCCGATGCCGGCGAACTTGAAGACGTTCGTGGCCAGCCTGCCGTCCATGCCCAGGCCGTAGGTCCCCGCGTAGAGCACGCCGCTCTCGATGACCAGGCCGATCGCGCTGAAGAGGGCGAACAGGGGCAGCTCGCGGGTCGGGGGCCGGCTGCCGTCGCCGCCGGACCGGTCCCGGTAGGTGAAGAAGCGGAAACCGATGTAGTTCGTGCCGATGGCCACCACGATGGCTATCACGCTCGCCCGGACCACCTGGAGGTCGGTGGTCGCCCGCAACAGGTTGAAGACACCCAGGTTGACCAGGACACCGACTCCGCCGACGGCCCCGAATCTGGCGGCCTCCCGTGCCAGGCCGCGCAGGCGTTCGAGGGCGGATCCGTTCTTCGGCGTGCTCATGTGATCGGTCAGTCCCTGTTCGTCGTGTCCGCGGTATCCGTCGTGTCCGTGCTGTCCGTCGCCGTACCCGTCGCCATGTCCGTCGCCCCGGTGCGGGGGCGTCACCCGTTCTCGTCAACCCGTCCATGTTAAGTGTCGCCCCCGGAGCACGCCCGTGCCTTCGCGTGCCTCGCGCCCTTGCGGGGTCCGGCACACGGCGTCCGGCGGGTCCGCGCCAGGGCTGCGTCCGGATGGCGCAATACCGACGGATACCCTGGAGAGGTGACGTTCCCGGTAGTCGGCATGGTCGGCGGCGGACAGCTCGCCCGCATGACCCACGAGGCGGGCATCCCCCTCGGCATCAGATTCAAGATCCTCAGTGACACCCCACAGGACTCGGCGGCCCAGGTAGTGAGCGATGTCGTCATCGGCGACCATCGCGACCTGGAGACGTTGCGCGCCTTCGCGCGCGGCTGTGACGTGATCACGTTCGACCACGAGCACGTACCCATCGAACACCTGCGGGCCCTGGAAGCGGACGGCATCCCCGTCCGCCCGGGGCCCGACGCGTTGGTGCACGCCGCGGACAAGGGGGTGATGCGCGCCCGCCTCGACGAGATCGGCGCGCCCAGCCCCCGCCACCGGATCGTGGCCGATCCGGCGGACGTGGTGGCCTTCGCGGACGAGGTCGGCGGCTTCCCCGTCATCCTCAAGACGGTGCGCGGCGGGTACGACGGCAAGGGCGTGTGGTTCGTGCGCACCCCCGAGGACGCGGCGGCGCCCTTCCACGCGGGGGTTCCGGTGCTCGCCGAGGAGAAGGTGGACTTCGTCCGCGAGCTCGCGGCGAACATCGTCCGCTCCCCGCACGGCCAGGCGGTGGCCTACCCGGTGGTCGAGTCCATCCAGGTCGACGGGGTCTGCGACACCGTGATCGCCCCCGCGCCGAACCTCTCCGAGGAGCTCGCGGGCGAGGCCCAGTCCCTGGCCCTGCGCATCGCCAAGGAACTCGGCGTGACCGGCCACCTGGCCGTGGAGCTGTTCGAGACCACCGACGGCCGGATCCTCGTCAACGAACTGGCCATGCGTCCGCACAACAGCGGCCACTGGACCCAGGACGGCGCGATCACCTCCCAGTTCGCCAACCACGTACGGGCGGTCCTGGACCTCCCGCTCGGCGACCCGCGCCCGCGGGCCCGCTGGACGGTCATGGCGAACGTGCTCGGCGGGGACTACCCGGACATGTACGCGGCGTACCTGCACTGCATGGCCCACGACCCCCAGCTGAAGATCCACATGTACGGCAAGGACGTGAAGCACGGCCGCAAGGTCGGCCACGTCAACACCTACGGCGACGACCTGGACGACGTGCTGGAGCGAGCACGTCACGCTGCCGGCTACCTCAGAGGGACGATCACCGCATGAGCACCTCTTCCGCAGGCCCCGTCATCGGCATCGTCATGGGCTCGGACTCCGACTGGTCGGTCATGGAGGCCGCGGCCCAGGCGCTGGACGAGTTCGAGATCCCGTACGAGGTCGACGTGGTCTCCGCCCACCGGATGCCGCGCGAGATGATCGCGTACGGCGAGCAGGCCGACGGCCGCGGCCTGAAGGCGATCATCGCGGGCGCGGGCGGCGCCGCCCACCTGCCCGGCATGCTCGCGTCCGTCACCCCGCTGCCGGTCATCGGCGTACCGGTACCGCTGAAGTACCTCGACGGCATGGACTCGCTGCTGTCGATCGTCCAGATGCCCGCCGGGGTTCCCGTCGCGACCGTCTCCGTCGCCGGAGCGCGCAACGCGGCCCTGCTGGCCGTCCGGATGCTCGCCGCCCACGACCCGGAGCTGCTGGCCCGCATGCGGGAGTTCCAGCAGGAACTGAACGAGCAGGCCACCGAGAAGGGCAAGCGACTGCGGGCCAAGGTCGCGGGCGCGGAGTCCTTCGGGTTCGGCAAGTGAGCGCCGCGCAGCGCCTGGGCGAGGCGCGTGAGCTGCTGGCCGAGCATCCGGTCGTCGACGGCCACAACGACCTGCCGTGGGCGCTGCGCGAGCAGGTCCGTTACGACCTCGACCGGCGGGACATCGCCGCCGACCAGTCGGGCCACCTGCACACCGACCTGCCCCGGCTGCGCGCCGGCGGGGTCGGCGCACAGTTCTGGTCCGTGTACGTGCGCTCCGACTACGCGGGCGACGAGGCGGTCAGCGCCACCCTGGAGCAGATCGACCTCGTCGACCAGCTGATTGCCCGTTACCCCGCCGACCTGGTGCGGGCCCTGACGGCCGACGACATGGAGGCGGCCCGCGCCGAGGGGCGGATCGCCTCCCTGATGGGCGCCGAGGGCGGGCACTCCATCAACAACTCGCTCGCCACCCTGCGCGCCCTGCACCGGCTGGGCGTGCGGTACATGACGCTCACGCACAACGACACCATCGACTGGGCGGACTCGGCGACCGACGAACCCCGGCACGGCGGCCTGAGCGGCTTCGGCCGCGAGGTCGTCCGCGAGATGAACCGCGTCGGCATGCTCGTGGACCTCTCGCACGTGGCCGCGACCACGATGCGCGACGCCCTCGCGGTCTCGGCCGCGCCGGTGATCTTCTCGCACTCCTCGGCGCGGGCGATCTGCGACCACCCGCGCAACATCCCGGACGACGTGCTGGCGCTGCTGCCCGCCAACGGCGGCGTGGCCATGGCCACCTTCGTGCCCAAGTTCATCCTCCCCGAGGCCGTCGCCTGGACCCTGGCCGCCGACGAGAACCTGCGGGCCCACGGGTTCCACCACCTCGACACCACCCCCGAGGCGATGGCCCTGCACCGGGCCTTCGAGACGCAGCGCCCGCGCCCGGTGGCCACCGCCGCGACCGTCGCCGACCACCTGGACCACATGCGCGAGGTGGCGGGCGTCGACCACATCGGCATCGGCGGCGACTACGACGGCACGGCCTTCACCCCGGCCGGGCTGGACGACGTCGCCGGCTACCCGAACCTGATCGCCGAGCTGCTGGCACGCGGCTGGTCGCGCGCCGACCTGACGAAGCTGACCTGGTCCAACGCCGTACGGGCGCTGCGCGACGCCGAAGCGGTGGCCCGCGAGCTCACCGCGGCGCGGGGGCCGTCCAACGCGGTGCTCCAGCCGTAGGAGCGCGGGAGCGCAGGTTGCGGGAGCGCGGGAGGGGACGGCGGGCCCGCCGTCCCCTCCGGGTTTCCCGGGCTGATCGCCGAGCTCCTGGACCGGCCGCGCGACGCGTGGTTCACCTCACGCGCCGCACGGGACCGCACGGCGCCGCAGGAACGCCCGGAGCGTCCGCGTCGGACCTTGTCGGTCAGGCCCGGGGGCGGCCCATGGCGCGGTAGGTCCAGCCGGCGGCGCGCCAGCGCTCGGGGTCCAGCGAGTTGCGGCCGTCCAGGACCAGCCGGTCGGAGACGACCTCGCCGAGCTCCGCCGGGTCGAGGTCGCGGAACTCGCGCCACTCGGTGAGGTGCAGCACGACCTCGGCGCCCCGGGCTGCCGCGAGCGCGGAGTCCGCGTAGCCCAGCGTGGGGAAGACGCGGCGGGCGTTGTCCATGCCCTTGGGGTCGTAGACGGTGACCTGGCCGCCCTGGAGGTGGATCTGCCCGGCCACGTTCAGCGCGGGCGAGTCGCGCACGTCGTCCGAGTCCGGCTTGAAGGTGGCACCCAGCACCGCGACCCGCTTGCCGAGGAACGAACCACCCACGGCGTCCCGGGCCAGTTCGACCATGTGGCCGCGCCGGCGCATGTTGATGGAGTCGACCTCCCGCAGGAAGGTCAGCGCCTGGTCCGCGCCCAGCTCGCCCGCCCGCGCCATGAAGGCCCGGATGTCCTTGGGCAGGCAGCCACCGCCGAAGCCGATGCCCGCGCGCAGGAACTTCGAGCCGATCCGCTCGTCGTGACCGATGGCCTCGGCCAGCTTGGCCACGTCACCGCCGGCCGCCTCGCACACCTCGGCCATCGCGTTGATGAAGGAGATCTTCGTCGCGAGGAAGGAGTTCGCGGCCGTCTTGACCAGCTCGGCCGTCGGGAAGTCGGTCACCACCAGCGGGGTGCCCTCCGCCATGGGTGTCGCGTACACCTCGCGCAGCAGCTTCTCCGCGCGTTCACCCTGCACGCCGATGACGATGCGGTCCGGGTGCAGGGTGTCCCCGACGGCGAAGCCCTCGCGCAGGAACTCGGGGTTCCAGGCCAGCTCGACCTCCTCGCCCGCCGGGGCGAGGTCCGCGAGCCGGGCCGCGAGCCGCTCGGCCGAGCCGACCGGGACGGTGGACTTGCCGACCACCAGCGCCGGCCGGGTCAGGTGCGGGGCCAGGGAATCCATCGCGGAGTCCACGTAGCTCATGTCGCAGGCGTACTCGCCGTGCTTCTGCGGGGTGTTCACACACACGAAGTGGACGTCGCCGAACGCGCCGACCTCCTCCCACGAGGTGGTGAAACGCAGCCGCCCCGTCGAGCCCGGCATCCCCTCCACGTGCGAGGCCAGCAGCTCCTCCAGCCCCGGTTCGTACATGGGGACGCGGCCCGAGGCGAGCATCTCGATCTTCTCCGGGACGACGTCCAGCCCCAGTACCTCGAAGCCCAGCTCGGCCATGGCGGCGGCATGCGTGGCACCGAGGTAGCCGGTGCCGATCACAGTGATCTTGAGGGGCATGCGTTGCTCCAGGTGTGGCGGGCCTTTGCGGCCACCGAGCATAGGCCGGCCCGCGCACGGGGAGGTTCCCGGGGAGTCGCGGCCCCTGCGGCGGGCGGCGGGCGGCCACCGGCGCGCTGTCACGCAGCTCACGTACGTGTTACATATCGCTGCCGGGACCCCGGACACTAAGATTTGGGTTACTTAACGGTAGTTAGCATCACTGATGCGTCACGCATCACCTTGGGGAGTGAGAGATCTTGGCGGGTTCTGCCGACTTCGACCTGTACCGCCCGGCCGAGGAGCACGACATGCTCCGCGAGTCGGTCCGCTCGCTCGCCGAGGCGAAGATCCTGCCGTTCGCGGCGGCGGTCGACGAGGAGTCCCGCTTCCCGCAGGAGGCCCTCGACGCCCTGGTCGCCAGCGACCTGCACGCCGTCCACGTACCCGAGACCTACGGCGGCGCCGGCGCGGACGCGCTCGCCACCGTGATCGTGATCGAGGAAGTGGCCCGCGTCTGCGCGTCCTCCTCCCTCATCCCGGCCGTGAACAAGCTCGGCTCGCTCCCGGTGATCCTCTCCGGTTCCGAGGAGCTCAAGGCCAAGTACCTCGGCCCGCTGGCCAAGGGCGACGCGATGTTCTCGTACGCCCTCTCCGAGCCCGACGCGGGCTCCGACGCCGCCGGCATGAAGACCCGCGCCGTGCGCGACGGCGACTTCTGGGTGCTCAACGGCGTGAAGCGCTGGATCACCAATGCCGGCGTCTCCGAGTACTACACGGTCATGGCCGTCACCGACCCGGAGAAGCGCTCCAAGGGCATCAGCGCCTTCGTCGTCGAGAAGGGCGACGAGGGAGTCTCCTTCGGCGCCCCGGAGAAGAAGCTCGGCATCAAGGGCTCCCCGACGCGCGAGGTCTACCTCGACAACGTCCGCATCCCCGCCGACCGCATGATCGGCGCCGAGGGCACCGGATTCGCCACCGCGATGAAGACCCTCGACCACACCCGCATCACGATCGCCGCCCAGGCGCTCGGCATCGCGCAGGGCGCCCTGGACTACGCCAAGGGCTACGTCCAGGAGCGCAAGCAGTTCGGCAAGCCGATCGGCGACTTCCAGGGCGTGCAGTTCATGCTCGCGGACATGGCCATGAAGATCGAGGCCGCCCGCCAGCTGACGTACTCGGCGGCCGCCCGCTCGGAGCGCGTCTCCGGCGGAGGCCCTCACGAGGACCTGACGTTCTTCGGCGCCGCGGCCAAGTGCTTCGCCTCCGACGTGGCCATGGAGGTCACGACCGACGCCGTCCAGCTCCTCGGCGGTTACGGCTACACCCGTGACTACCCGGTGGAGCGCATGATGCGCGACGCGAAGATCACGCAGATCTATGAAGGCACGAACCAGGTCCAGCGGATCGTCATGGCCCGCAACCTGCCGTAGCAGGTTTTTCGCAGGTCATCCGCTGTCTCGGGTGATCGGGGAGCGGCTGTCGGCTTCCGGTCCGCTCGGGTCCGTTCCGGGCCGTCCTCGGGCGTCATGCCGGGGGAATCCTGGCCGGACACCGGGCTGGAAACCGGCTGCAAGTGAAGTCCCCCGTACCCGACAAGGGTGCGGGGGACTTCTGTATTTCCGCCCATGGGGTCTCGGCTAGGCGTTGTAGAGCGTAGGACGTTCCGCCACCTGGTTCGGTGTCAGCCCTTCGACAGTCAGGTTCCCCGTCCAGAGCTGGTCACGGTTGGCGTACGTCGAATCGAAGCGGACGCGCTTACCGCCCGGCTCCAACTTCCACCTCTGTTCTTGGAATTGCGCGATACGGTCGCTGCCGCACACGAATGCCCGGGTTGCCTGAGTGAGCACCCATTGAGCCGGCTCGGTCTCGCCGGCCGTGGGCCGCCCGCAGTTGCGGGCCATCTGCCACAGGCGCGGCCACTCGACCCCGGGAGTCAGCGGGCCGATGACGGCCACGTCTCCGATCCGCCGTTCGTCGAGGTGGTGCGTGGCGTACCCGAAGACCACGCCGAACATGGCGAAGACGGTGACCCTGCCGCTCCCGGTCAGACCCTCATCAGATGGCATGGGCGGTACCTTTGCTCAGAGTGGGACCCGGGCACCTGTGACGTGTCCGGGTCCCACTTCGTACGAGCGGATCACGCCGTGATCCGTGTGTTGGGGCGAGTCAGCGGGTCAGCGAGTCAGCAGCCGTCGCCGTCGCCGCAGCAGGCCGGCTGGTTGCACTCGGCGGTGGTACCCCACAGCCGGGCGTCGACCTCGAACCCGGCGGCCGCGACGCGGTCGGCCACCGACACCATCAGCGGGCGCGTTCGAACCCTGGCGTTCGGAGAGTGGTGGACGAAGTAGCCGAACTGCTCCTGACACCAGGCGGCGTACTCCTGCGTGTGGAGCATGAACGAGTGCCAACCGGGGTCCACCCGCTCACTGGGCGCCATGTCGTACGCCTTCTGGCTGCCCAGGACATACACGAAGGCGATGGCCTGATCCATCACGCGATCGGCCACGACTCGCTCAAGGCCGTACTCGTCCGCGCAGAACGCGGCCAGCCGCTCGAACAGCTCGGGGCTGACAAGGTCCCGCCCGTGCCGTAAGGCGACGGGGCTTTCCACCACGGTCGTCATCGTGCGACTCCTTCTGTCGATGGGTCTCGCTGCCCGCCCTGGCGGGGCGGGGGGCTATGCCAGGGCGCCTCGACCCGATGAACAAGGGCGACGTCCTCGAACCCTCGGAGGAAGCGGCCGTGACCGGCGTTCAGGCCCGTGTGCGTCATGCACTGTCGATCCACCTCGGCCACATCGGGGCCGGGAACGGCAGCCCAGCCGCACTCCGCGTAGAGGCAGCTCGCGACCGTGGTGGGCGTGCACTCGGGGTCTCTGAGGATCCGGTGCTCGGCGTATCGGATGACGGAGCGCGTCATCGGCGCGACCCGTCCGCGTTGACGCAACGGGTGTGCCAGTACGCGACCTTCGGCGGCCCGTCCTCACCCGCGAGCGTCCCCCGCCGGGCGAGTTGGTGAAGGGGGATGGGCATGTTGCACGACGGGCACGTCTCGTGCTTTTCCGTGTAGGTCGCGTACTCGAACGTGTCCGTCTTGGTCGCCATTGCGCACCCCTTCGCCGCTGTCTCCGGGAATCGACAGCCAATGGTGGCCGGGGGGCGGGGGCAGGTTCTAGCCGGTTTCCTGCTCGCGCAAAAGCTCGTCTCGGATGGCTTCGAGCATGGCCCGCATGACGTCACCGGATACTGCCATCGCGGCGAACCCTTCGAACTTGGCTACGTACAGGGCGACGTCCCTAGGGTCGGTAACCACCGTCTCCGCGTGGACCGTCTCAATGGTTACCGTGCGTTCGTCCCTGATGGAGAACGAGTGGCCAGGAAAGTCCACCTGTGGGGTCGACAGGGCGACGACTCGGATATCCACGTTGGGCAGCCGAGAGGCAGAGATCAATCGGTCGAGCTGCCCCACCATCATCAAGGGCGGGATGATGCGCCACCGCAGGACCGATTCCGTGATGATGAAACGGAAGGCCTTCCCTTCCGAGTACAGAACACTTTGACGTGCCAGCCTCGCACCGACGGTGCGCTCCAGCTGTTCATCTGTCAGGTTCCTTCGGGCAAAAACCGCCCGCACATATTCGGGTGTCTGAAGCAGGCCGGGAACGAGTGAGGGCTGAAATAGACGCAGTAGGGCTGTTTGCGATTCAAGGGCCTGTACCTGTTGTTGTTTACGGCTGTAGCCCAATCGGCGAATAAGTCGCCACGCTGTGACTTCCGTGGCCGCCTCTCTGGCAGCAGCCATGTACTCGGCCTTTACCCCATCCGATACGCCTATGGCCGTGAGGATGCAGTCGACGTCTGTGACGCTGGGCGCTGTGTTCCCGTTCTCAATCTTGGATAGCTTGGAACAAGACATGGCAGCGCCACGGGCAACCGCCTTCGCTTCCTTCCCGGAAGACTCACGCAGTTCCCGCAGCGCTGACCCAAGGCTAGACTTATTCACTCGCCGTACTTCGCCCACCATTCAGCGAAGGGCACGGCTTGAGCCATAGCCGTGTCCCTGTACGCCAGGAACCTGGACAGCTGATCTTCTCCGAGGAAATCGGCACCCAGGTACTTACCCTCCGCGTCGTAGTTCATGGCTCCGATGACTCGCTCATCGAAGAGCCAGAAATCCGGTGCATCCGCGATCGGGTTTTCCTGGTTGGTCGTGTCCAGGATGAAGAATTCTTCCCCGGCGGCCATGTTGCGACGGTAACCCCAGGAAAGTTCGAAGCGCAGGTAATTCGTCAGTGGACGGGCGAGGATGTGCACGCGGTAGATTCGCCTTCCCGACTGGACCGCGTCCCCGACCGTCGTCATCCATCCTGCGGTCTTGTAATCCTCTGGCTGTGGATCACCGGCAAGGAATGCTTGGTAGGCGTCAACGCCACCCGATTTGCTGTAATCATCCAGAGTCTCCAGTCGGAACGCCTCCCGACTGAAGTTGTTGAACCAATCCCCCAGCGTCTTAGATGAGGTTGTCACGAATGGCCTTTCGGATGAGCTCGATAGGGATTTCCACCATGGTTTCGTGAGCTGGAATCTCCTGCCCGTGGTCCGCCACGCGGGCCCCCTGTACGACCAGCGTGCCTCGATCGGTCGCAAAGATGGTGGGACACTCGCCCTCGTCGCACTGGCCTACCAGTCGTGTCAGCTTCACGGCCTGCCCCCTCGTCGTCGGGTGTCGCGTCCGATGCTCGCGGCTCCCAACCCGAGGAACAAGGGGTTCGAGTTTCCGTTACTGGAAACCGGGCCAGTCCCCTAGTCTCGGCCGAGGATCAGCAGGGGCCCGGGCTGGACGCCGAAGCTTGTGATCATGGGGGAATCCTGGGGACGTCCCACGTCAGAGGGCGTCTGTGCAGGTGGAGACCGTATGAGCTGTAGAGCGCGCAGATCTCCAGCGGATCGTCATGGCCCGCAACCTGCCGTAACGACCCACTCGACGTCCCACGGGCGACGTTCCACGACGACGTCCCACGACGGCCCCGGCACGACGCGCGCCGGGGCCGTCGTGACGCCCGCCCGGGCTCAGAGCAGGTGGTCGGCCTTGCCTGCCTTGATGTCCCGGATCAGCTGCCGGAGAGCGTCGCCGCTGTCGCTGAGGTAGGTGTTCTCCTGGCCGGCGACGGCGATGTAGCTGTTCCCGTCCGCGTCGGTGCCGATGCGGTAGCAGTTGTTGCCCTCTCCACAGAAGGCGTCTTCCCAGTCGATGTCGTGCACGACGTTCCTCACAGGTCCGTGGCGATCGTGTGGATGAACTCGCGGGACCCTTGAGGGGACAGCGCCGCCTTGTTCATCCACTCCAGATGACTCCAGTATTTGGCCAACTGGGCTTCTGCGTGCATGAAGACAGGGCCGTGCGCGGTATCGAGTTGAGTCGTATCGAGGGCCTTGACGGGGCCTTCGGCGTAGAGCACGGCGTTGCCGGCGCCCGGAAAGATCCCCAACTCGACCGGCAGCACTCGGAGCGTGATGTGTTCCCGTTCGCCCTGATCGTTCAGAAACTGAAGCTGGCGCCGCGTGGCTGCTCGACCACCGAACTGCATGCGTAGGGCTGCTTCATGGACGTAGCCGACGTACGGGGTCAATTTGCCGCCTTCAAGGACCTGTTGCCGAGCATTGCGCTGGGCAACTCGCAACTCCACGTCCAGACGGCGAAGTTCCGGCAGCACCGCACCGAAGATGGCGCGCGCGTAGTCCTCGGTCTGGAGCAGGCCGGGAATGTGTACGGTCTGGGCCGTGTGTAGTCGAGTGGCGTGCCACTCCAGTTCGGCGATGTCGAGAAGACCTGGTGGCACCTTCCCTCGATACTCGTCCCACCAGCCACGCGAGCGGGGCTGCGCGATGTCCACCAGCGCGTCGACGTAAGCCGCGTCCGTGCACGAACAGTTGTCGGCCAGGGTGCGCAGCCGGTCTGCGCTGAGCGTCCGGACGCCGGACTCGATGTTGGAGATCTTCCCCCGGTCCAGGCCCAGGAGCGCCGCGGCGGCGTCGGCCGTCATTCCGGCCGCCATCCGCATCCGTCGCAGTTCGGCACCCAGCCTCGTCTGTCGGTACGTCGGTGTCGTTCTCGGTGGCATACCCGCAGTCTGCCGTGACGCCTCCAAAGAACCAAGGTGATCAGAGTGTCACTGAAGTGGTGGTGTATTAACCACCCCATGTCCTACGCTTTGTGATGCAGCGCTCACGCAAGGGAGTTGAAGCGCACCGGTTCGCCCTGCCCACCGACAGAACGAACCGACAGGCCACGCCTCCCGCTCACCCAAGGAGTCAGCGATGTCCGCAACCGTCACCGCCTGCCACGCAGAGCCCGCCCCCACCTCGTACGCGCCACCCTCCCCTTCCGCCCTCAGCTACAGCCTCACCCTCCCCGGTGAGCCTTACAGCGCGGCCCTCGCGCGCAGGACCGTCGCGTCGGTGCTCCGGACGCACCGCCTGGACGCACTCGTGGCGGTCGCCGCCCAGGTGACGGGCGAACTCATGGCCGCCGGCTGGCACAGCAGCCCGGGAGACGGCCTGTACCTCTCCGTCCGCTACCGGGACGACTCGCTCCGCCTGATCGTCTACGACGCCCACGCGGCGCACCCGCACCCCCGCCTCGCCGCGCTCTGCGAGGCTCGCCGGCGAGGGCATCTGAGGGTCCTCGCCGCATTGGTACGTGACTGCGAGGGGGAATGGGGTTTCGGCCCGGCCCGGGAACCCGGCGGCGGCACCCGGACCTGGGCCACGCTGCCGTACCGCGCAGCCGCCTAGCCGCCTAGCCGCGCAGCCGCACAGCCGCACAGCCGCGTCAACGCGGAAAGCCCCCGCCGCAGCGGGGGCCTCGTCCCAAGGTTCACAGTCACAGACGGCCGACGGCGCCGGCGGGGTCGTCCAGCCAGACCCGCCGGCCGTCGCCGTCGCCATCGACATCGACATCGACCGACAGGCCGAAGCGGGACCGCTCCGGCTTCCCCAGGTCGTGCCAGCGCAGGAACGCCTCGCGCACCTCGTCCCACAGCGCCCGGGGGCCGTACTGCTCCACCTCGTACGTCCGCGCGTCCGGGACGTACTCCACGGTCGCCCACGACCTGCCGTCATCGGCGAAGAACCACAAGGTGGCCTCGCCGCTGTCGTCATCCGCGTCGCACCACCTGAACCACGCGTCGGTGACGCCGATGTTGCACGGGCTTGCATGAGAACTATCCGAGAGCGGTGATCGCTTCCGAGATCAAAGCGCGGGCGGGACCACCGTGAACGGCGATCTTGGACAGTTCGGAGAAGGCTTTCGCGTAGGTGGCGACCTCGCTCGGCGCCGAGACGTTCACGGCGGCCGTCAGTAGTTCGACGCTCGCCTGCCGGCTGTCGAACAGGTAGAAGGCCTCCAACGGCCAGACAAGCCTCTGAGCCGTGAAGGGGATCACTCCCAGGCTGACATTGGGCAGGGCCATGAGCGCCAGCAGGTAGCCGAGTTGGCCGGCCATCGTGGCGTCGTCGCCGATGCGGTAGCGGAGCACCGTTTCCTCCAAGAGCAGGCCGAACCGGTGGTCGCCCTCATGGAGGACGCGTGAACGCTCAACCCGGGACGCGGCTGCTGCTTCCGAGTCGTCCGGAGTTCCCTGGAAGGCGGCGATGGTGGACAGCAGAGCTGCCGCGTACCCCTCCGTCTGGAGCATCCCCGGGACGACGTTGGAGCAGTACACACGGAAATGACGGGTTCCCTCATACAGGGGAACGACTTCCTCTTGCGCCCTGCGCATCCCGTGGACCGGAGGGGCAGGCAGGCGATGAAGAAGGAAACCCGGACAAGCTCCTCCGCGAGGGTGCCCGCGCGGCCCGGAGTGAGGTGTGCCGTAAAGCACTCCGATCCACGAGGAAACCACCCAGGTCCAGCGCATCGTCTGGGCTCGCGACCCGCCCTGAGGACGACATTGAGCCGCAGGCGGTCCCACCTGCCGTCTCCGGCCTTCGTCAGGCCCCCGATGGGCTAAATTTGTGCCCTCGTACGCCCGAATCGGTTGGGGAGACACAATGACGGAAGCGATCCTGCTTGTTGGCGGGCAGGGGACGCGTCTGCGCCCTGTGACGGTGAATACCCCCAAACCGATGGTGCCGGCCGCGGGTGTCCCGTTCCTCGCCCATCAGATAGCCAGGGCCGCGGCCGCCGGTGTCACGCACATCGTGATGGCCACCTGCTATCTCGCCGAGGTCTTCGAGCCCTACTTCGGCGACGGGTCGGACTTCGGCGTCAGCCTCGAATACGTCGTCGAGGACGAGCCCCTGGGCACCGGCGGCGCCATCCGCAACGCCGCCCGACGCCTCACCGGCGGCCCGGACACGTCCGTCCTCGTCTTCAACGGCGACATCCTCACGGGCCTGGACATCGCCGGCCTCGTCGACTCCCACCGCGAGGCCGACGCCGACGTCACCCTGCACCTCGTGAGGGTCGAGGACCCCCGGGCCTTCGGCCTGGTGCCCACCGACCCCGACGGGCGGGTGCTGGCCTTCACCGAGAAGCCGGAAACCCCCGAAGAGATCGTCACCGACCAGATCAACGCCGGTTGCTACGTCTTCCGCCGCAGCGTCATCGACTCCATTCCGGCCGACCGCGCCGTGTCCGTCGAGCGCGAGACGTTCCCCGGCCTGCTCACCTCCGGGGCGAAGCTCCACGGCGTCACCGAGGACACGTACTGGCTGGACCTCGGCAAGCCCGAGTCCTTCGTCCAGGCCTCCGCCGACCTCGTCCGCGGCATCGTCTCCTCCCCGGCCGTTCCCGGTCCCCGCGGCGAGTCCCTCGTCCTGCCGGGCGCCCACGTGGCCGACGGGGCCAAGCTGTCGGGCGGTACGGTCGTCGGGGCCGGCGCCCGTGTCGCGTCGGGCGCGATCGTCCACGGCTCCATCCTGATGGACGGCGCGGTCATCGGTTCGGACACCCACGTGACCGCCAGCCTGGTCGGCGCCGGCGCCTCGGTCGGTACGCGCACGGTGCTGGACGGCGCGGTCGTCGGAGACGGCGCGATCGTCGGGGCCGACAACGAACTCCGCGCGGGAGCGCGGGTGTGGTGCGAGGCCGAACTGCCCTCCGCCTCCGTGCGTTTCTCCTCCGACCGCTGACCGCTGACCGCTGACCGCTGACCGACGCCGGCGAGTCGACAACCCCGTGAGCCAACCCCAGTAAGGCAATCCCAGTGAGGCGACCCCGGTGACGGCCGAGCAGCAGACTTCCCGCGCGGCCGACGCCGCGGACGACGCCGCGTCCACGCGGCTCCCCGACGCATGGGCGCGGACCCCGCTCACCGTGGTGATGCCCACCTACAACGAGGCGGGCAACCTGCCGGGCATGGTCGAGCTGCTGATGGGCCTCGACCAGCCGGGCCTGCGCCTGCTGGTCGTCGACGACTCGTCGCCCGACGGCACGGGCAGGATCGCCGACGAGCTGACGGAGGGCTTCCTCACCGAGGACGGCAAACCGCGCATGTCGGTCCTGCACCGCACCGCGAAGGACGGCCTCGGCCGCGCCTACGCCGCCGGCATGACCCGGGCCGTCGAGGAGGGCGCCGCGTACGTGCTCCAGATGGACGCCGACGGCTCCCACCCGGCCGCCAAGATCGCCGAGTTGCTCGGCGTGGCCCGCTCCACCGGCGCCGGCCTGGTCGTCGGCAGTCGGTACGTTCCCGGTGGCAGCCTCTCCGACGCCTGGGGCGCGCACCGCAAGCTGCTGTCCCGCTGGGCCAACGCCTACGCGAGCACCATCCTCGGCACCCGCGTCCGCGACATCACGGGCGGCTTCAACCTGTGGAGCGCCGACGCGCTGAAGGCGATCGACCTCGCGTCGATCGGCAGCGCCGGCTACAGCTTCCAGGTCGAGATGAAGTACCTCGCCCTGCGCCGCGGGTTCCAGGTGGTGGAGGTTCCGATCCACTTCGAGGACCGCACCATCGGCGAGTCCAAGATGAACCTCGCCGTCCAACTGGAATCCATCGCCATGCCGTGGATGCTCCGCGCCCGCTCCGGCGAGTAGCGAGTAGCGATTGGCGATTGGCGACTCCGCCCGTCCGCCCAGCCGTTGACCGGCGGAGCGGACGAGGAGTCGATGTGGAGCGGACGAGGAGTCGACGTGGAGCGGGAGCGAGCCTGGAGCGCCCCCGGAATCGTCCCGCCTAGCGCGACTGGACGGTGACCTTCTCGTCCTTCTGGATCTGCTGGACGAGCTGCTTCACCTTGGCCTTGTCCCAGACCAGGTTGCCGCCGCGCTGTCCGGAGATCGGCATGTTCATCGACACGCCCTCGCCGCCGCTGACGCCCTTCATCGCGAAGAACATCTGGCCCATGTCCCACAGGGACATGTCCTCGTCCACGATCAGCGTCTCCAGACCGGCGCCCATCACCGGGTACAGCTGGAAGGGGTTGAGGACCGTGCTCGGAGTGGCGGCCTGACTCGCCAGCGAGGAGAGGAACTTCTGCTGGTTCTTCGTCCGCTGGAGGTCCGACTCGGCGAACGCGTACCGGGTGCGGACGAAGGCCAGAGACTGCTCTCCGTTGAGGGTCTGCTTGCCCGCCTTGAAGTCGGCCCCGGACTTCTCGTCCTTGAAGCCCTTCTCGATGTCGAGTTCCACGCCGCCCAGCGCGTCGACGATGTTCGCGAATCCGGCGAAGCCGATCTCGGCGTAGTGGTCGATGCGCAGACCGGTGTTGTACTCCACCGTCCGCACGAGCAGTTCCGGTCCGTCCTCGGCGTAGGCGGCGTTGAGCTTGACCCGCCGGCCCTGCCCCTTGAACGTCTTGCCGGACTGCGAGCCGACGAAGGAGGGGATCTCCACGTCCGAGTCGCGCGGCAGGGAGACCATGGTGTTCCCGCTGGAGCACTTCGCGAGGATCATCATGGAGTCCGTGCGCTTGCCCTCGGCGGAGCCGGTGTGGAGCTTCTTCTTCTCCTCGGCGGACATGCCCTCACGGCTGTCGGACCCCACGATGAGGTACGTCGTGCAGTCGCCCTCCTTCGGCCGCTCGATGACCTTGGACAGGTCGACCTCGCGGCGCACCTTGGAGTCGGCCCAGAAGTAGGTGCCGATGCCGGTGGCCAGCAGCGCGGAGACCAGGACGATCGCGCCGATCTTGATCTGTCGGGCGCGGTTCGGCGCCGGGCCGGGGGAGCGGCCCGGCCTGCCGGGGCCGGCCGGGGGCCGGCCGTCGCCGCCGCCGGGACCACCGGGGGCTTCCGCGGGTGCCCCGTAGACCTGGCCGGTGTTGTAGCCGCTGTCGTAGCCGTACCCGTCCGGGTTCTGTGCCTGCGGGGGCACCCCGTACGCGGGGGACTGCGCCGGCGGAGGGGGCGTGCCGGGGCGCCGCGTGGGCGGCGGCACCTGGGGCCGAGCGGGCTGCTGCCGCTGGATGTGCCGCATCCGCTGCGGACCCTCCGGTTGCGCCTGAGCGCTGCCGCGTCCGTACCCGTCGTCCCGGCGACCGCGGTCGTCGCGGTCTCCGGTCCACCCTTCTGGCCAGTCATTCATGCGGACAAGAATGCACGCCCCGGCGTGTCGCCCGACAGTCCGGGGCGCACTTCGTTCCGGTGCTGTTGCAGAGCTGATGCTTCCGATACCGCTTTAAGGTGTCCATATGACAGACACAGCGGGCGATACGGCGGGCGATAAGGCGGGCGAGCCTGCGGGCGAGCCTGAGGGAAAGCCCACATCAGCCTCCCGGACGACCCTCAGCCACATCATGACCGCGAACGACACCAACCTGCTCGGCACGGTGCACGGTGGCGTGATCATGAAACTGGTCGACGACGCCGCCGGCGCCGTGGCCGGCCGGCACTCGGGCGGTCCCGCCGTGACCGCCTCCATGGACGAGATGGCCTTCCTCGCGCCGGTCCGCGTCGGGGACCTGGTCCACGTCCGCGCCCAGTGCAACTGGACCGGCCGCTCCTCCATGGAGATCGGCGTACGGGTCCTCGCGGAGCGGTGGAACGAGTCCACGCCCGCCACCCAGGTCGGCAGCGCCTACCTGGTGTTCGCGGCCGTCGACGCCGAGGGCAAGCCCCGCACCGTCCCGCCGGTCCTCCCGGAGACGGAACAGGACGAGCGCCGCTACCAGGAGGCGCAGATCCGGCGCACCCACCGGCTGGCCCGGCGGCAGGCCATCACGGAGCTGCGCGCGCGCCGCTCCGCCGAGGGCCTCGACGAGTGACGTCCGCCACCACCCGGGCGCCGTCCCGGGTGGAGCCCGGGGCGCGGCGGCCACGGCGGCCCGGCCCCGGCGCTACTGCCCCGGCTTCGCGCACACCACCTGGTCACCGGTGACCACCGCCGTCGCTCCGCCCTGGTACGGGTCCTCCGCCCGGACCGGCACCACCTTCTTGTAGTCCGCGCCCGCGATCACCAGCACCGTCCGTCCCTGCCCGGCGACCGCCCGCAGTTCGCTCCCGGGCAGTGCGGTCGACACGGTGCGGGCCGAGCGGTCCCAGCGGGGGTCGTACGACACGACCGTGCGCTTGACCTCCCGGCTGGCGCCGTTGCCCGGGGCCCGGGTGGTGTCGAAGCCGGTGGCCCGCAGGCCCTCGTCGACGCGCCCGCCGAGCCCGTCGATCCGGGTGCCGTTCTCCACCTGGACCCGGATCTGCGCCGGAGGCACGTCCACCGCCACCGCGGGCTGTCGGGCGGGGCGACCGGGGCGGACGGGCTGGAGCGGCTGGTCCCGGCGCACCGAGTCGAAGAGCTTCGCCGCCTTCGCCTGGTCCCACTTCACGGTCGAGCCGATGCCCTTGACGCTGTACGAGGGGTCGCCGATCGGCACCGAGGCGAACTCCGAGGACGAGGGCGTGAACTCGCGCATCGCCTGTCCCAGGGCCAGCATCTGTTCCGAGCCGAAGCCCTCGTCGGCCCGGACCGAGCCCAGCAGGGTCGAGCTGACCTCCTTGAACTTCACCGGGTTCAGCAGCACCCCGCCGCCGGTGGCCTGCTTGATCAGCGCGGCCACGAACCGCTGCTGGCGCTGCATCCGGCCCAGGTCGGAGGCGCCGTCCACATGGCGCGAGCGCACGTACTGCAGGGCCTGCCCGCCGGTCAGCCGGTGTGTGCCGGGCAGCAGGTCCAGGCCGGTGTTGGCGTCGCGCATGGCCTTCGCCGTGCAGATGTCCACGCCGCCCATCGCGTCGACGGTCCTCATGAAGCTGGTGAAGTCGACCTCCAGGTAGTGGTCGATCTTCACCCGGGTCATGTTCTCGACGGTGCGGACGGTCAGGTTGGGGCCGCCTTCCGCGTAGGCCGCGTTGAGCTTCACCCCGTGCGCCTTGTGGTCCTTGCCGGTGGTCAGGTCCCGGTGGGCGGGGACCTCGGCGTAGCTGTCCCGGGGGAGGCTGATCACGCTGGCCCGTTCCCGGTCGGCGGACAGGTGCACCAGCATGATCGTGTCGGTGCAGTGGCAGGGGGCGCCGCCGAGGCGGTACTCCCGCTTCTCCTCCGGGGTGATCTTCTCCCGGCCGTCCGTGCCGACCAGCAGGAAGTTCACCCCGTGCCCGGCCTGGGGGCGGTTCTTCATGTCCTTGAACGGGTCGACCCGTTCGATCCCCGTGTCCAAGCCCGTCATCACGGCGTGTCCGACCGCCCCGGAGCCGAGCACCACGATCGACACCCCGGCCGCGAGCCGCACACCCCACCGGGGCTTGTCCCTCCGCCGGCGCGCCGGACCACCGCCACCGCGACGCGACGTGCGCTGCGACTGCTGTGGCCTGGCGGGACGGGTGGGGCGGTGCGGCTGGGGCACGGGGGACACCTCCGCGGGGACGACCGGAACGGCTGGGGCTGCCGGGGCTTCTGTGGTGAAAAGTCGGCTAAGTGGGGATGGCGACCGATTTGGCAGATCGTCAGAACAGTAGGCCCATACGATCAGCATCTGTCCGTACCGCCCGTTCGCCGCGCACCCGGTTCCCCCGTACGCGGTAACGTGACACCGATACCCGACCTTGAAGGACCACATGCCCGCCCAGCAGCCCGCAGTCTCGGTGATCATGCCGGTGCTCAACGAGGAGCGCCATCTGCGCGACTCCGTCCGCCACATCCTCGGACAGGAGTACGCGGGCGAGATGGAGGTGGTGATCGCGCTCGGGCCGTCCGAGGACCGCACCGACGAGATCGCCGCCGAGCTCGTACGCGAGACCGCCTCCCATCCCCGGGCGCGCGTACACACCGTCCCGAACCCCACCGGCCGCACCCCCGCCGCCCTCAACGCCGCCATCAAGGCCTCGCGCCACCCCATCGTGGTGCGCGTCGACGGCCACGGCATGCTCTCCCCGAACTACATCGCCACCGCGGTACGCCTCCTGGAGGAGACCGGCGCGCAGAACGTCGGCGGCATCATGCACGCCGAGGGCGAGAACGCCTGGGAGGACGCCGTCGCCGCGGCGATGACCTCGAAGATCGGCGTCGGGAACGCGGCGTTCCACACCGGCGGCGAGGCCGGCCCGGCCGAGACCGTCTACCTGGGCGTCTTCCGCCGGGAGGCCCTGGAACAGCAGGGCGGGTACAACGAGGAGTTCATCCGCGCCCAGGACTGGGAGCTGAACTTCCGCATCCGCGAGGCCGGCGGGCTCATCTGGTTCTCGCCCGAGCTGAAGGTCCAGTACCGCCCGAGGCCCTCCGTGCGGGCCCTCGCCAAGCAGTACAAGGACTACGGGCGCTGGCGCCACGTCGTGGCCCGCTACCACTCGGGCTCCATCAACCTGCGCTACCTCGCCCCTCCGACCGCCGTCTGCGCCATCGCGGCCGGCGTGGTCGCCGGCGTGGCCGTCACGCCCTGGGCCCTCGTGGTCCCGGCGGGCTACCTCGCGGCGATCGTCGCGGGCTCCCTGCCGGCCGGCAAGGGGCTCTCGCTCAAGGCCCGGGCGCAGATCCCCGTCGCCCTCGCCACCATGCACATGTGCTGGGGCTTCGGCTTCCTGACCAGCCCGCGGGCGCTCGCGAACAAGGTCATCGCGAGCCGCCGCCCGTCGGTGCGCCGGGACACCGCGGAAGTCTGAGCCCGAACCGGCCCACGGAAACCCGAAAGGGGTGACCCGGTCCCTCGCGGACCGGGTCACCCCTTTTCCGTGCCGCCGCCCCGCTCGCGCGGGGCGGCGGCACGGTTCACCAGCGGTACGGCTTGTACACGTCCATGCAGGCGTCGCTGTCCGAGCCGTTGATCGCCTCGGCCGATTCCGGGACCGCCCCGGCCTCCGGCGGCGCCTGCCGCGGGTAGGCGGCGCCCTCGCGCCAGTCGGCGCCCACGATCACGGTGATCCGCGACACCTCGGCCGACAGCTGTACCGACGTGTCCGGGACGCCCAGCGCGGCCGCGACGCTCCGCGCCTCGTCCGCCAGGTCCGCACTCGGGTAGCGGATCACGGTGGTCTTCTCCGGGGTGAGCCCGGACGCCGCCTTGGCGGCGGTGAAACCCTTGCCCACGAGTGCCTGCGCGACGGCGCCGGCCCGCCCGTTGACCAGCGGCATGCCGGCGCCCGTGCCGTTGACCACGGACACGTTGACCTTGTCGGGCGCGGTCACCGGAGCCTTCGAGGGCTCCGGGCCCGGCGAGGCCGGAGGCGACGCCGGGCCGGACGGCTTCGCGCCCTCGGGGGCCTGCGGGGCGCCGTTCTTGTCGAAGGGCACGTCCTTGCGGACCATCGTCCACAGCTTGTCGGCGTCCGTCGGGTTCACGACCAGCCGGTCGACGTCCAGCGGGTCCTGGAGCGTGGGCATCGTGGTCATCGTGATGCGGTTGGTCGGCACGTTCTTGAGCTGCATCGCCAGGGAGCCCAGCTTCTTGACCGAGCCGATCTCCTCGGACACCTCCAGCGCCTTGGTCGCCGCCTCGGCCAGCGCCGTGATCCGACCGACGTCGGTGAACGCGTTCTGCCCCTTCAACTCGCGCATCATCGAGTTCATGTACATGTGCTGGGCCTGCGCCCGGCCGAGGTCGCTGCTGAAGGCGTGCCGGGTGCGCAGCCACTGGAGCGCCTGCTCGCCCTTGACCTTCGTCTTGCCGGCCTTGAGCTTGAGGCCCGAACCGCCGCCGGCGGTGGGCAGGGGCCGGTCCCAGACGTTGTTCTTCACACAGACCTCGACGCCGCCGATCGCGTCGGCCATCTGCACCACACCGGAGAAGTCGATCGTCATCCAGTGGTCGATGTAGATGTTGGTCAGCTTCTCCCAGGTGGCGAGGGTGCAGCCGGGACCCCCGCGCCCGAGGGTCTCGTTGATCATCGCGTTGGTCTTCTTGAACTTCTCGCCGGTCTTCGGATCCGTGCACTCCGGTATGTCCACCCGGGTGTCGCGCGGGACGCTGACCACCGAGGCGTTCTGCCGGTCGGCGGACACGTGCAGGAGCATCTGCACGTCGGCGAGCGGGGGAGAGCCGACACTGTCGCGGTGACCGCCGAGTTCGAGGTTCTCCGGCTTGTTCCGGCTGTCGGAACCGAGGAGCAGGATGTTCAGCGGGCGCTGCCCGTCGGCGTTGGCCTCGGATCTCTCCACGCCGCTCTCGCCGCTCAGCCGCTGGCCACTGCGGATGTTGCCGTCGAGGTGGCGGTAGTACAGGTAGCCGGCCGCGGCGGTCGCGAGGATCAGGAACGCCAGGACCGCGGCCACCCAGAACAGCACGCGCCGTCTGCGGCGCCTGACGGGGGCCGCCCGGTGACCCGAGCCCCGGGAACCACCCGAGCCGGACCGGGGCGGGGGCACGCTGCCGCCCGAGGCCCCCGCACCGTCGGGTATGCCACCGACGGCCTGGTCGGGCGCCCCCTCCCCACGCACGCTGCTGTGCCCCACGTGTACCCCCCCTAAAGATCACTGCTGGTCGGTGTGCTGCCGGTCCCACCGGCCGCCACCGCCCGTGGTGCGGCGGTGGTGGCCGGTGTGTCGGCGAACGGCCGCCGGTGTGGCGGCCGTTCGCCGGAGCGTGCGCGTGCCCTACTTGGCGCAGACGGCCTTGTCCGCCTCCACCCGCTGGAGACCCTCGGGCGCCTTCTGGGGGGCGGCCGCGGTCAACGGGCTCCCCGCTTCCTTGAAGTCCGAACCGAGCGTGAGCTTCATCGGCGTCTTGCCCCCGGAGTCCGCCGTGCCCACCTTCAGCGCCGAGGCCGACAGCCCCATCATGTCCGCCAACGCCCGCGCCTGGTCGGCCTGGTCGGGGGCGTACTCCAGCTGCGTGGTGGCCACCTTCGACGGCGCGTTGCCCCGGTTGGCGGCCTTGTTCACGCCCTTGCTGTTCTGCAGCCAGTTCAGCGTGGTCTGCGCCGAACCGGAGGGGCCACCGCCGTTGAAGACGTCCACCCGGACGTCCCCGGCGGGTGAGCGGGCGCCCTGGAGCTGGGCGTCCTCCTTGGTCTTGGCCTCCTTGTCGGCCGCGGCCTTCGCCGCCTTGACCTCCGTGAGGGAGACGTCGCCCCGGATCATCTCCAACAGCGGCTTGGCCAGCGTGTTGTTGAGGACGACCGTCGCCTTGCGGTTCGCCGGCTCGGCCGGGTTGTCGAGCACCGGCAAGGTGGTGAAGGTGATGTTCTGCAGATCGATGCCCTTCAACTCGCCCGCAAGTGAGGTGAGTTGCTTGATGCCACCGATGCCCTGGTCCACGCTCAGCGACTTGGTGGCCGCCTCCGCGAGGGAGAAGAACTTCTTCGGGCTGGTCAGCGTCTCCTTGGACTTCATCTCGCGCATCATCGAGCCGAGGAACTGCTGCTGCGTCTGGATGCGGTCCAGGTCGCTCTCGTTGCCGAAGGCGTGCCGGGTCCGTACGAACGCCAGCGCCTGCTCGCCCTGCAACCGGTGTTCGCCCGCCTTGAGGTTGAGCTTGGAGTCCTTGTCGTTGACGTCCTTCTCCACGCACACCGGAACGCCGCCGACGGCCGTGCTCAGGTTCTTCACGGCGTTGAAGTCGACCATCATGAAGTGGTCGACCGGGACGCCGGTCAGGTTCTTGACCGTGCTCATCGTGCAGCCCGGGTCCCGGCCCGACTGCCCCAGGCTGGTGTTGAAGCGGGTGCCCTTCTCGGCGGGCACCTGCTTGACCGAACCGTCCGGCTGCTGCGAACTGCACGCCGGGATGTCGGTGATCAGGTCACGCGGGATGGACAGCGCCGTCGCGTTGGAACGGTCCTTCGACACGTGGAAGAGGATCGTGGTGTCGGCGTGCCCGACACTCCCCGAGTCCCCGTAGCCCTCGTTGCCCGCGCCACTGCGCTTGTCGGTGCCGATCACCAGGATGTTGATCGCGCGGCCCTTGCTGAAGGTGCCCGAACTCGCGCCGGGGGTGTTGATGACGTTGATGTTGCCGTTCAGGTGCTGGTAGTAGAGGTACCCCGCCAGCGAGCCGCCGAGCAGCAGGAACGCCAGCGTGCCGCCGGTGATCGCGAGCCGCTTCTTGCGCTTGCTCGGGCCCCTGCCGCCGGCCTTGCGGGAACGCCCGCCGCGTCGACCGCCGGGCGGCCCGTCGCCGCGGCGCGGCTTCGGGACTCCGGGTGTCGCGGGGGTGCCTGTTCCCGGGGGAGCGGGACGGGTCGTACGGGATCTGCGGGGGGTGGCGACGGAAGGCTTCTGTTGCTGCGCAACGGAATCGCCCAGTCGCAGTTCGTAGTTGCCGGTGCGAGGGTTGAGAACCCACTGGTCTGCGGGGTCGATCTCGTCTGCCCGCCCACGGCTTTGCGCATCCACGGTTGCTCGAATCCTCCGTCGGTGCCTCGCGATGCGCCTCCCCCAAGGCGCACGGTCAACGTCCGGCTGCTGGTGCAAGGCCTCTTTGCTGGCCGGTGCACCGGATCGCTCACCCTATCCGGCCAGGTCAACCGCAAACCATGCTGGTGACAAATTCCACTCCCCTTATAACGCCCCAAATCGCCCAACCGGCCTGGTTCGGCACCGGCCTTTTGGATTGCTTTACCGGCAGTTCGCGGCGTCCGCGGTGGTTCCCGTGAAGGTGGGGACGGGTGAGGGGCCCGTGCCGGTTCCGCTGGGACGGGGTTCGGGGGACGACGTTCGGGTGTGCGAGGTGCGCTCGTTGCGCTCCCGCTCCTCCATCGGCGACGGGGGAGTCACCTTCAGGGGCTTGTCCGCGCGCAGTTGTCCGAACAGTCGACCGGCCTCGGGTTGTACCAGTTCGTCGCGGTTCGGATTGGAAGGATATGGTCGGCGAGGAACCGTGAGGAACGTTATGTGTTCGGTCGGTATGTTCCTTACGCCCCGCACGAGTTCGTACAGCCCCCGCAGTGACGCGAGCCCCGGGTCCGTGGTCACCGAGGACGTCGCCGCGTTCAGCACCGGGTAGAGCCGCGTCGGATTCAGCAGCACCCCGTTGCTCTGCACCTTGTTCACGAGCGAACCGAGGAACTGCTGCTGCCGCTCCATCCGGTCGGTGTCGCTGCCGTTGCCCAGGCTGTGGCGGGCCCGCACGAAACCGAGGGCCTGCTCGCCCCGGAGCAGGTTCCGGCCGGCCGGCAGCCTCAGCTTGGCCTCCGTGTCGTTCACCGGCCGCCCGAGGCAGACCTCCACCCCGCCGACGGCGTCCACCATCTGCTTGAAGCCGCTGAAGTCCACCACCATGTGGTGGTCGATCCGGATCCCGGTGAGCTTCTCGACCGTACGGATCGTGCAGGCGGCGCCGCCCCACTCGAAGGCCCAGTTGAACTGCGCGAGCTGTTCGCGGGTGCGCTGCCCGTCACCCTTGAGGCAACTCGGCACGTCCGTCATCAGGTCCCGGGGGATCGAGACCGCCGCGGCGCTCTTCCGGTCGGCCGGCAGGTGCAGCAGGATCACGGTGTCCGAGCGCTGGGTGCCGCGATCCGGCCCGTACTTCGCGTTGCCCTTGCCGGAGCGCGAGTCCGAGCCGATCAGCAGGATGTTCTGGGAGCCGTTCGCGAGGTGCGTCGGGCGCTCCCGCTCGTACCGCTCCAGCTCGGCGGCCGCGGAGCTGTCCTCGGTGATGTTCCCGTCGAGCTTGTGGTAGGCCCACCAGCCGCCGGCCGCCCCCGCGAGCACCAGCACGGCCACCCCCAGCCCGGCCCGGCGCAGCAGTCGGCGCCTGCGGCCGTGCGGGGTCTTCCGGGGCCCCCCGGCCGCGTCGGTGCCGCCCGGTATGCCTGCGCTGTCCGTCACTGGCGTTCCGTCCCCTCGCCGTACCGGGAGGCCGCACGGGTGGATGTGGCCTGAGCCGATCCTGCCCCCGAGTCGCCGAGGCGGCCCGGGGGCGACCCCTTGTAAAGGGCCGAACGGGTGACAAATCGCTCGATGTGGGCGCGGTGCGGCGCGGGTGAGGGGGCCGGACCACGCCGAGGGGTCCGGAAGGGGCGACGGAACCCGGGCGGCGCGGGAGACTCAGACGGTGTGGGTGACCCGCTCGCTCTCCACCCGCTGCGCCCGCCCGCCCTCGGAGAGCCGGTCCAGGTTCCGGCACAGCACCACGGACCCGCCCGAGGCCAGCGGCGCGAAGAGACCGGCCGACAACCCCTCCCAGGTGTCGTACCCCAGACCGGACAGCACCCGGGAACCCTCGCCGAGGCCGAGCTTGGCCGCGTCCTCGCGGGCGCGCGCGACCAGGTCCGCGTACGAGAGCTCCTCGCCGCCCACCACCAGCCCCGGACCGTCGGCGTCCACCGGCTGGAACGGGGCGAACCGGTCGCCCTGCCCCGGAACCTCCACCGCGTAGTCCGCGAACCCGGCGGGCGGCTGCGGGAACCTGCCGCCCAGCGGACGCAGGGCGAGCGCGACCCGCTCCCCACCACACGCGGAGGCCTCCTCCAGCGTGTCGGGACCGGTCACGACGAGGTCCGCGGCGGCCGGATCCCCGCCCACCTCCGCGACCACCCCGACGGAGGCGCAGGCGAGCAGCCACACGGCGCCCTGCCAGTGCGCGGGAAGCAGCAGCGCGAGCCGGTCGCCGGGCTCCGCGCCCAGGTCGCCCTGGAGCAGATTGGCGGTCTTGGCCACCCAATTGGCGAAGGTGGCGACGGACAATTCGACGCGCTCGCCCGTGGCGTCGTCGTAGAAGGTGACGAGCGGGCGGCCCGGATCGGCGGCGAGCGCGGATCGCAGCAGGTCGGCAGGGGTGCGGTCAGTGGCGTTCACCCGCCACAGGGTACGCGGCGCCCTCCTCCGTACGGCGGCCCCGGACTCCCCCGTACGGGGGAGGGGTATCGACGTCGTACCGGACGGGGCGTCAGTTCTCCGATGGCGCGCGCCGGTGAGCGTGCCGAGCATCTTTTCATGCGTGCATTCCTTGCTTCCTCGATCGGCGTCGCGACGGCCGCCGCGCTGGCCATGCCGCTCGCGCTCCCCACTCCCGCCCTGGCCACCCCCTCCGCGGGGGCGGTCGCCCCCGCGGACCCCGCGGGGTCCACCCAGTCACTGCGGCTCGTCCCGCTCGGCCCGACGGCGGACCGCGCCACCGCCACCCCCGGCACGAGCACCTCGCCGCGCCTCCCCGAGGCGCGGGGCCTGACCGCTCGGGAGGTCAAGACGTTCTCGCTGGTCGGCGTCGTCTGGGACGACGCGAGCACCCAACTCCTCGGCCGGGTCCAGGTCCGCACCCGCTCCGTGAAGACGTCCACCTGGTCCGGCTGGCAGGACGTCGAGACCCACAACAGCGAACACGCCGCCGACCCCGACGCGGTGGAACGCGGATCCGGCCGCGTGCGCGGCAGCACCGCCCCCCTGTGGGTCGGCGAGTCCGACGGCGTCGAGGTCCGCGTCCAGGCCGAGACGGGCGCCACCACCACCCGCGCCCCGTCCCGCCTCCCGTCCGGGATGCGGATCGAACTCGTCGACCCGGGCGCGCAGACGCCGCCGATCACCATCGACGGAAAGAACGCCGGTCCGAAGGACGACCCGGACGAGGACCCCGAGGGCGACGACAAGGGCGAACCCGTCCTCCTCCCCGGCATGACGATGGAGATGGCCGAGTCCTCCTCCGCCAACGTCCCGCTCGCCCCGATCGGCGCCGACGAGATCACCGAACTCAACAAGGCCGACTCCACCGCGGACGCCGTCCTGGCCGACGAGTCCCTCGCCGCCGCGGGGCGCCCGTACATCGGGCCGCGCCCCCGCATCGTCACCCGAAAGGGCTGGGGCGCGGACGAGGGCCTGCGCGAGAAGGGCTTCGTCTACACCAAGACCGTCAAGGCCGCCTTCGTCCACCACACCGCCTCCGGCAACAACTACGCCTGCAAGGACGCCCCCGCGGTCCTGCGCAGCCTGTACCGCTACCACGTGGTCAGCAGTGGATGGCGCGACATCGGCTACAACTTCGCCGTCGACAAGTGCGGCACCGTCTACGAGGGCCGGGCGGGCGGCGTCGCCAAGCCGGTGCTCGGGGCCCACACCATGGGCTTCAACACCGACAGCATGGGCATCGCGGTGATCGGCTCGTACACCTCCACGACCCCACCGGCCGCCTCGGTCAACGCGGTCGCCCGCCTCACGGCCTGGAAGCTGGGCCTCTTCGGGGCGGACCCGCGGGCGAAGGCCACCCTGAAGTCGGGCGGCGGCAACCTGTACGCCAAGGGCCGCAACGTGAAGCTCAACGTCATCTCGGGCCACCGCGACGGCTTCGCCACGGAATGCCCGGGCCGCCTCCTCTACGGCAAACTCCCCCCGGCCCGAACCTCAGCGGCCAAACTCCAGGGCCGCTGACCCACCCGGGCCGGGCCGATCCAGCCTCGCGGGTGGTCCGGCCGCCAGGGTTCGGACGCACCGGGGCCGGGCCGATCCAGCCTCGCCGGCGTTTGAGGCGCGGGGTCCGGGGCGGAGCCCCGAAAGCCCGGCGCAGCCGGGGCCGCTCCGCGCCACGGCGCCGCACGGCCCCGGCCGACCGCCGCCCGCCGCCCGGGGCCGGGGCCGGGGCCGGGGTGTCGGCCCTCCCACAGGGCCGGGGGCCCGCAAACGGCCCGGCCCCGCCCCACCCCCCACCCGGCTACGCTCAAAGGCATGGCCGGCCGCTTCGACCCCCTCACCCGCACCGCGATCCGCGGCGGCCGCACCGACGTGCCCGCGGGCCGGGGCCACCCGGCGGGGGAGGCGACCGACGCCCGGAGCCGGGTATGGGTCCCCGAGGGACCCGTCGACCTGGGTCTCACCCTCGGCCCCCTCAGGCGCGGCCCCGCCGACCCCACCTTCCGCACCAGCCCCGACGGCTCGGTGTGGAAGACCAGCCGGACCCCCGACGGGCCCGCCACCCTCCGTGTCGCCGGCGCCGACGGCAACGTCGGCGCCGAGGCCTGGGGGCCGGGCGCCGACTGGATCCTGGACCGGCTGCCCGAACTCCTCGGCGCCGCCGACGACCCCGCCGCCTTCGTGCCCCGGCACCGGCTCGTGCACGCCAGCCACCGCCGCCGTCCCGGACTGCGCCTGACCCGGACCGGGCTGGTCCTGGAGTCGCTGATCCCGACCGTCCTGGAGCAGAAGGTCACCACCGACGAGGCCTACCGCGCCTGGCGCCGGCTGGTCCGCCGCCACGGCGAGCCCGCACCGGGCCCGCGCCCGGACCTGTACGTGATGCCGACGGCCCGAGTCTGGGCCATGATCCCGTCCTGGGACTGGCACACGGCCGGCGTCGACTCGAAGCGTTCCGCCACCATCGTCCGCGCCGCCCGGGTCGCGAACCGGCTGGAGGAGGCCGTCGCCATGGACCTCGCCACGGCGACCCGGCGGCTGGAGGCCGTACCCGGCATCGGCCCGTGGACCTCCGCCGAGACCCTCCAGCGCAGCAACGGCGCCGCCGACGCGGTCACCACCGGGGACCTCCACCTGCCGGGCATCGTCGGCTACGCCCTCGCCGGGGACCGGGACGCGGACGACGCGGCCATGCTGGAACTCCTCGCCCCGTACGAGGGCCAGCGCCACCGCGCGGCCCGCCTCATCCTGCTGGCCGGCCGCGTCCCGCCCCGCCGCACGCCGAAGATGCCGCGCACGGACATCGGCCGCCTCTGACCCCCACCCCGGCGCCGACCCCCCACCCCGGTGCGCGCCGCACCCCGGGTACGAGGAAAGGGGCCGCGGTCTCCCCGCGACCCCTCCCCCTTCCAGGCACCGGCGCGGCCTCAGCGCACCTCGACGAACGCGGAGGCCGACCGCGCGGGCCGCTCCGCCGCGGCCGCGGCGGCGTGGCCCACGGCCACCGCCCCCATCGGGTCCCAGTCCTCCGGGAGCGCCAGCACCTTGCGCACCACGTCCCGGCAGAACATCGTCGAGGACACCCACGCGGAGCCCAGCCGTTCGCCGGCCAGCGCGACCAGGAAGTTCTGGACGCCCGCGCCCATCGCGACCACGAACATCTCCCGCTCCGCCGCGTCCCGGCGCGCGTGCCCGTAGTCGTGCGCCCCGTCCATGACCAGGCACGGCACGACCAGGTACGGGGCGTTGCGGAGCACGTCGCCGCGCCGCACCCGTTTCGCGACGGACTCCTCGGACTTGCCGTCCCGCCGCAGGTCGTCGATCCACGCGTCCCGCATCGCGTCCAGGAGTTCCAGCCGTGCCGCGGCGGACTCCAGCAGGACGAACCGCCACGGCGTCGTGTGGTGCGGGGCCGGGGCCGTCACGGCCGCCGCCACCGCCCGGCGGACCGCGCCCGGGTCCACCGGCTCGTCCGTGAAGGCCCGTACGGTGCGCCGCTGCGTCACGGCTTCCCGTACCGCCTCGGAGGTCCCCAGCCGGAACATGTCGTCGACGGACGGGCGGACCAGGTCGGCCGCCGAGGATCCCTCGCCGAGCAGGTGCGACAGCCCGCGCACGAGGGCCACGGGAAGGCCCGAGGCCTTGCCCTTGACCAGGTCGCCGGCCGCGGCCAGTTCGTCCGCCGTGGCCACTATCGTCGCGCTGAGCGGGTTCCCGTGAGCGTCCACGCCACCGCGCAGGTCGTCCAGCACCCGTACGCCGGCCGAGCCGATCGCCACGTCGGTGAGCCCGGAGCGCCAGGGGCGCCCGAAGGTGTCCGTCACGATCACGCCGACGTCCACCGAGAGCGCGGCCCGCAGCCCCTCGCGGATCGCGGCCGCCGAGGCGTCCGGGTCCTCGGGGAGCAGCAGCACCGTGCCAGGGGCGGTGTTCGAGGCGTCCACGCCGGCCGCCGCCATCACCAGTCCGCGGCGGTCCTCGACGATCCGCAGGGCGCCCCGGCGGGCGACCACGCGCACGGTCTCCGCGTCGATGGCGTCCTCGCGGGAATCGGCCCGGACGATCCGGCCCTCCGCCTTGGACACGATCTTCGAGGTGACCAGCAGGACGTCCCCGTCGCGCAGCCCCGGTTCGGCCGCCGCGATCAGCGCGGCCAGGTCGTCGCCCGGGGCGACCTCGGGGATCCCGGGGACGGCCCGCACCTCGTAGGAGGGAACGGTCACCGGGAGGCCTCCGCCAGCTCCAACGCCGCCCGGGCCATCGCCGCGGTGGCGTCGAGGTCGGTCATCATCAGCGGCACCGCACGGCAGGTGATCCCGGCGGCCTCGACCTCCGCGACGGCCGCCGCGTCGGCGGTGTCCACCAGCCAGCCGTCGAGCAGGCCGGTGCCGTAGTGCAGGGCGACGGCCGCGGCGGTGGACTCGACGCCCACGGCGGCCAGCACCTTGTCGGCCATCCCGCGCACGGGGGCGCCCCCGACGATGGGGGAGAGGCCCACGACGGGGGCCGAGGCGGCGGCCACCGCCTCCCGGATGCCGGGCACGGCGAGGATGGTCCCGACGGAGACCACCGGGTTGGACGGCGGGAAGACGATGACGTCGGCGGCGGCGATGGCCTCCAGCACGCCGGGCGCGGGCTTGGCCTGCTCGGCGCCCACGGGTACGACGGCCTCCGCGTCCACCGCGGCGCGCATCTTGACCCAGTACTCCTGGAAGTGGATGACGCGCCGCTCGCCGGAGCCGGGCTCGGTGATGGCGACGTGGGTCTCGACCCGGTCGTCGGACATGGGCAGCAGCCGGACCCCGGGCTGCCAGCGGTCGCAGAGGGCCTCGGTGACGGCGCTGAGCGGGTAGCCCGCGCCGATCATCTGGGTACGGACGATGTGGGTCGCGAAGTCGCGGTCGCCGAGGCCGAACCAGGTGGGTCCGACCCCGTACGCCGCGAGTTCCTCCTTGACGGTGAAGGACTCGTCGGTGCGTCCCCAACCCTGGTCCTCGTTGATGCCACCGCCGAGGGTGTACATCACGGTGTCCAGGTCGGGGCACACCTTCAGCCCGAACAGGTGAATGTCGTCACCGGTGTTGCCGATGACCGTGATCTCCGCCTCGGGAACCGCCGACTTGAGTCCGCGGAGGAAACGGGCGCCGCCGATACCGCCGGCCAGAACAACAATGCGCATGCGGACAGTCTGTCAGCCGCGGGCCGCCCGTCGAGGGGCGGTGGTCGGGTGACGGGCGGAGCGGGTCGGGCGTCCGTCGATCAGACGGAGAGGGCCTCCGGCCTGGCCGGGGAGCAGCTGTGCATCGGCATCTCGGTGAGGCCGGGGAAGTAGACGTGCAGGCTGACCGCCCCGTCGAGGGTGTCGTTGACGACCTCGTGGGCGTAGCCGGGGGCGAAGACGCGCTGGGACCCGGCGCGCAGGGTCAGCGGGCCGCGCGGGGCGTGCTCGGTGAGTTCGCCGTCCAGGACGGTCAGGACGCCGGAGGAGCCGCCGTGGTCGTGCCGGCCGCTGCCCTGTCCGGGGACCCAGCTGAGCAGCCACACCTCGTAGCCGGGGCCGGTGCGCAGTCGGTGGTACCAGCGGGTGGTGGCGTCGTACTGGACCAGGTGTTCCCACTCGGCGCGGTTCGCGGCGATGGAACGGGCGAGGCCCACGAACTCGGCGACGGTGGTCGGGTGTTCGCGGGCCGGCTGGAGGAGGTGCTGTACGGAGAGGATGTCGCCGGCGATCTGGAGGTCGCTCTCGACCATGGGCGTCGCGAAGGAGGGAACGGCGGGGGCCGCGGCGGTGGGGTGCGGGGCGGTGGTGCTGTTCATCGGGGGAGTCCTCGACGGATGTCAGTCGTGCTGGCGGTTGCTGTGGGGAGCCGGTGCTCAGGGGAGCCGTGGCTCCGGTGGCATCAACAGCTGCAACAGCAACAGCGAACCTGGGCAGCGCGCAGGAACCCACGAATGGGGGTCCAGGTGGCGACTGCGGGCGCTGACATGCGTACAAGGAGAACCGGCGATGGGTCGGACTGTCAACCCAATGTCCGGTTTGAGGCAAAAGTTTCACCTCATCCGGTTACTGCGTCCGGAGAAAGGTTTGTGCAGTGGGGACCGGGGCATGTGCCGCCCCGAGAGTCGTGTCAATCGGAATTCAAACCAACTGACGCCACTCGTGACCTGACTGTGATCCGCGCCGCATCTCGGGACGGATCGCAACCACGTCACTCGGTGTCACGTCGGCTACGGGTGAGGGCGGGGTGCCGTTTCGGGCGCTGCTTTCAGGCCAGTGGCATGTGTCACGATTTTTGGCGATATGAACACTTACTGCATACGCTTGGTTCCGCAGAGTGAATAAGGGGCCCAATAGCAGATCTCGGCTTGACTGCGCTGGAGCCCCCCACTTGTAATTTCACTCGTGTCGTTACGTAGCGATCAGTGACGGCAACACCACGGGGACGCACAGACAGAGCGAGGGGCGCACATGACCGAGCTGTTTCAGGAACTGCTGGTCGAGGAGGCGGACGAGGAGCTCGGATGGCAGGAGCGCGCACTCTGCGCCCAGACCGACCCCGAGTCCTTCTTTCCCGAGAAGGGCGGCTCCACCCGCGAAGCCAAGAAGGTCTGCCTCGCCTGCGAGGTCCGCTCCGAATGCCTCGAATACGCCCTCGCGAACGACGAACGCTTCGGTATCTGGGGCGGTTTGTCCGAGCGTGAGCGCCGTCGCCTGAAGAAGGCGGCGGTCTGAGGCGCACCGCGCGCCGGCTGCCCGGCGCCGACGGCACCACGCACCTCATATCCGCCGGCACACCGGCCGCCGACCCTCCCGAAGACCGGCCCGCAGTACGATCCACCCGCGGATCCGCCCCGTCCGGAACCGCGCGCCGAACCGCAGGACGAACAGAGCAAACGGTCCGCCTCCCGCACCTTCCCCGCAGGAGGCGGACCGCTGTGTTCCGAGCCGTTAGTGTGGGGCGCTGTCCAGCAGCCTCCGAGGGCACACCACCCCCGGACCCCCGGCCGGAGGGCCCGTACCGCGATGTCCCTGCACAGCAACTCGTCGGCCTCCCACCAGGGCGCCGCCACCCCCGAGTTCCCCCGGCACGTCGTCACCGCGGTCCTCGTCGCCCATGACGGCGCGCGCTGGCTCCCCCGCGCCCTCGCCGGACTCCTCGGCCAGGAACGCCCCGCGCAGAACCACGTCGCCGCCGACACCGGCAGCGCCGACGAGTCCGCGCGACTGCTGACCGAGGCCCTCGGCGCCGACCGGGTCCTGCACCTGGCCCGCCGCACCGGATTCGGCACCGCCGTCGACGAGGCCGTCCGCACCGCCGGCGTACCGACCACCGACGACCTTCCCTACCTCAAGCGCCCCAGCGGCTGGGACCCCGTCAGCCGCACCTGGCGGGACGACGCGTACGACCTCCCCGAACTCCCCCACGGCGAACCGGTGCAGTGGCTCTGGCTGCTCCACGACGACTGCGCCCCCGAACCCGACGCCCTCGCCGAACTGCTGCGCGTCGCCGAGGAGAACCCCGACGCCGCCGTCATCGGCCCCAAACTGCGCGGCTGGTACGACAAGAAGCAGCTCCTCGAAGCCGGCGTCACCATCGCCCGCAGCGGCCGCCGCTGGACCGGACTCGACCGCCGCGAACAGGACCAGGGCCAGCACGACCAGATCCGCCCCGTCCTGTCCGTCTCCACCGCGGGCATGCTGGTGCGCCGCGACGTCTACGACGCCCTCGGCGGCTTCGACCGCAGGCTCCCGCTCATGCGCGACGACGTCGACCTGTGCTGGCGCGTACAGAGCGCCGGCCACACCGTCCTCGTCGCCCCCGACGCCGTCATGCGGCACGCCGAGGCCGCCGCCCGCGAACGCCGCACCGTCGACTGCGCCGGCCGCTCCGCCGTCGGGGCCCACCGCGTCGACAAGGCCGGCGCCGTCTACACCGTGCTCACCAACAGCTCCGGCCGCGCCCTGCCGTACGTCCTGCTGCGGCTGCTCCTCGGCACCCTGCTGCGCACCCTCGGCTACCTCGTCGGCAAGGCCCCCGGCCAAGCCGTCGACGAGTTCACCGGCCTCCTCGCCACCCTGCTCCGCCCCGGCCGGCTCCTCGCCGCCCGCAAGGCTCGCCGCGGCGCCGTCGTCCCGGCCAAGGAACTGCGCCCGCTCTTCCCGCCGCCCGGCGCCACCCTGCGCGCCAACGTCGAACAACTCGCCGGGTACTTCGGCGCCGACCGCGACAGCGACTCCGCCGGCGTCAGCAGACACGGCGGAGCCATCGAATCCGGCCCCGGCGGCGACGACGCCGACTACCTGGAGATCGAACAGTTCGCCCGGCTCAAGCGGATCGCCCGCAACCCGGCCCCCGTCCTCTTCGCCCTGCTCCTGCTCGTCTCCCTCGTCGCCTGCCGCTCCCTGCTCTTCGGCGGCTCCCTCATGGGCGGCGCCCTGCTCCCCGCCCCCGACCGGGGCCTCGACCTCTGGCGCGCCTACACCACCGACTGGCAGCCCGTCGGCCTCGGCACCACCACCGGGGCCCCGCCCTACCTCGCCGTGCTCGGCGCCGTCGCCGGCCTGCTGTACGGCTCCACCCAGGCCGCCCTGACCCTGCTGCTCGTCTGCTCGGTCCCGCTCGCCGGCCTCACCGCCTACTTCGCGTCCCGGCCCCTCCTCGAATCCCGGCTGCTGCGCGCCTGGGCCGCCGTCGCCTACGCCTTCCTCCCCGCCGTCACCGGCGCCCTGGCCGGCGGCCTCCTCGGCACCGCCGTCCTCGCCGTCCTGCTCCCGCTCATCGCCCGCGCCGCCGTCACCGCCTTCGGCTTGGGCGGACCCGAGGCCGAAGGCAGCTGGCGGGCACTGTGGACGTACACCCTGCTGCTGACCCTGGCCACCGCCTTCACCCCCGTCGTGTGGCCGCTCGCCCTCGTCCTCGGCACCGCCGCGCTCATCACCCGCCGCGCGCGCTGGAAGACGTACGGACCCCGCCTCCTCGCCAACCTCGGCGTACCCCTCCTCGTACTCGCCCCCTGGTCCCTGGGCCTGCTCACCCACCCGACCCGCTTCCTGCGCGAGGCCGGACTGCCCTACGGGGCCCGCGCCGGCGCCCTCGACCTGCTCGGCATCAGCCCCGGCGGCCCCGGCGCCGGCGGCGGACTCCTCCTGATCGGCGTCCTGCTCGCCGCGCTCGCCGCCCTGCTGCGCGCCGACCGCCGCTTCGCCGTCCGCGTCGCCTGGGCCACGGCCCTGACCGGGCTGCTCCTCGCCGTCCTCCTCAACCGCGACACCTGGGCGGGCCCCGCCACCCTCGTCTACGGCATCGGCCTCCTCGCGGCCGCCCTGCTCGGCGCCGACGGCGCCAAGCACCGGGTCGCCGCCAGCAGCTTCGGCTGGCGCCAACCCCTCGCCGCGCTCGTCGGACTCGCCGCGGCCGTCGGCCCGCTGCTCGCCGCCGCCGGCTGGATGTTCTCCGGCGCCGAGGGCCCGCTGACCCGCCGCGACCCCGCCCAGGTACCGGCCGCCGCCGCCTACCTCAGCGGCGACACCAACCAGACCCGCACCCTCGTCCTGACCGGCGACTCGCCCGCCACCGTCTCCTACAGCCTGGTCCGCGGCTCCGGCGCCCGCCTCGGCGACGCCGAACTCCTCGCCGGCGCCGGCTCCGAACCCCGCCTCACCAAGGTCGTCTCCAGCCTGGTCTCGGGCTCCGGCGCCGACCAGTCCGACCAGCTCGACGACTTCGCCGTCCGCTACGTCGTCCTCCAGCCCGGCGCGCCCGCCCACTTCCGCCAGGTACTCGACGCCACCCCCGGCCTCAAGGCCGTCCAGGACGACGACGTCGCCTCCTGGGAGGTCGAACGGGCCCCGGCCCGCGCCGTCATCGTCCCCGGCCGCCAGGGCCAGGCCCCCGTCGCCATCGAAGCCGGACCCGTCGAGGTCCACACCACCATCCCGGCCGGCGAGGAGGGCCGCGTCCTGCGCATCGCCGACCGGGCCGACCCGGGCTGGCGGGCCACCGTCGACGGCGAGCCGCTCAAGGCCAAGACGGTCGACGGCTGGGCGCAGGGCTTCGAACTGCCCGCCGGCGAAGGCCGCCTGGACCTCGTCCACGAGGACGCCGCCGGCCGCGACGCCTGGCACTGGGCCCAGGGCCTCCTCGCGCTGGTGCTGCTCGTGATGGCCCTGCCGGGCCGCCGCGCACGCCTCGACGACGACCTCCCCGAGGAGGACGCCGCCATCCCCGCCCAGGCCGACGCCGCCGGGGAAGGCCGGCGCGCCCGCCGCCTGCGCGCGGAGGCCGAGGCCGAACAGCGGCCCGCGACCCCGACGGCCGCCGTCGCCGACCCGTACGCGCAGATCCCCGCGCAGCAGGCCTACGGCGAGGAGGGGTACGCGTACCAGGACTACCCGTACGAGCAGCGGCAGGCCCCGCAGGAGCCCACCCGGGAGCAGTACGCCGAGCCGTACCCGTACCCGCCCCAGGACCCCTACCAGCAACAGCAGCAACAGCAACAGCAGTACCCGTACCAGTACGAGCCGTACGAGAACACCTACGGACAGCACGAACCGCGTCCGGACGGGAGCCCCCAGCAGTGAAGCAGCGCGCACCCCTGACGCTCGCGGCGGTGGCCGCCGCGCTGGCCGCCGTCACCGGCATCGCCTCACTGACCGCCCCCGCCGCCCCGGCCGCCGAGGGCGCCGCGGGCGCCTCCCGGATGCCCGTGGAACGGTCCGTGCTGACGTGCCCCGCACCCAGCACCTCGGACATCGCGGAGACCACGTACACCTCGATCACCCCCGGCAAACCGGGCGCCCGCGGCACGGCCCGGCTCCTCACCAGGGACGGCAAGCCCGTCGTGCAACCCAAGGAGCCGGGCAAGCCCGCCGGAGCCGCCGCCTCGGGCGCCGAGGCGCCCCCGCTGACCGGCTTCGCCGACGGGGCCATGGCCCCCGGCTGGACCGCCCAACAGACCACCAAGGTCGCGGTGGGCCAGTCCCGCGGCCTCCTCGGCGTCGCCTGCACACCGCCCGGCACCGACTTCTGGTTCCCCGCCCTCAGCAGCGCCAAGGGCCGCCTCGACTCCATCCACCTGACCAACCCGGACGACACCGAGGCCACCGTCCAGGTGAAGCTGTACGGACCGGACGGCCTGCTCAAGGACAAGCCCGGCAGCCCCGAACGGCTCCCCTACAAGGTCGACCCCCGCGCCAGCGCCAAGGTGATGCTGTCCGACTTCCTCCCGGGCACCCAGCTCACCGACCTCACCGCCCGCGTCACCGTCGTCACCGGCCGGGTCGGCGCCACCGCGCAGATCGCCGAGGAGGGAGTCGGCGTCGACTGGCTGCCGGCGTCCACCGGACCCACGGGCAGCCTCGTCCTACCCGGCATCCCGGCGGACGCCACCTCCGTCCGGCTCGTCGCCTTCGCCCCCGGCGAGGACGACGCCGACCTCAACCTGCGACTGGCCGGCCCCGGCGGCTCCATCAGCCCGGCCGGCAACGAACAACTGCACGTCAAGGCCGGCATGACGGCGAGCGTGGACCTCAAGGACCTCACCCGCGGCGAGGTGGGCTCCCTCCACCTGACCCCCGCGGACCCGAAGAAGGCCACCCCGATCGTCGCGGCCGTCCGCGTGGTCCGCGGCACCGGAGCCAAGCAGGAGCTGGGCTTCCTCCCGGCCACCGCCCCCGTGGGCGCACGGGCCACCGTCGCGGACAACCGGCTCGACGACAAGGCGACCCTGCTCGCCCTCACCGCCGCGGGCGGCAAGGACGCGAAGGTCCGCGTCACGGCCTCACCGGGCACCGACGGCGGCGAACCCACCGTCAAGGAAGTCACCGTCAAGGCGGGAACCACCCTGGCCGTGTCCCCGCCGCCAGTCCCCACCGGCGCGAAGGGCGCCTACGCCCTGACGCTGGAAACCCTGTCCGGGGGCCCCGTGTACGCCTCCCGCACGCTGACCCTGCCGCACGAGGGCATCCCCATGTTCACCATCCAGCCCTTCGCCGACGACCTCTCCACGGTCTCGGTCCCCAAGGCCGTCGAGGACCTCTCGATCCTGACCAGGTGAACCGCCGCGGGGCTCCGCCGGCACCCGGCGAAGCCCCGCGCCGCACGCGCCGGCGGGGCCGTCAGTCCTGCTGCCCGTAGCGCGGATCCACGATCTCCGGCGAGAGCCCCAACAGCTCCGCCACCTGTTCCACCACGATCTCGTGCACCAGCACGGCCTTCTCGTCGCGCCCCTTCGCCCGGATCTCCACCGGCCGCCGGAACACCACGATCCGCGCCGGTCGCCCGTCCCGGGCCTCCACCAGCCCGCCGAGCGGCACCGCCTCGTCGTTCCAACCACCGTCCGCGCCACCCGGCGGCCCCGGCACGTCCGCGACCACGAACTCCACCTCGGCGAGCTGCGTCCAGCGCCGCTCCAACCGCTCCACGGAATCCCGTACGAGATCACCGAACAGCTCCGCCCGGCTCGCCGACAGCGGCACCTGAGGTGGCGCCACCGGCCCCCGCATCCCCCGCCCGTGGCGGTCGCGCCGCCGGGGCCTCGGCTCGTGGGGGGTCCCTTCGGGACTCGTGGGAATCGGGGGCTTCAGCGGGCTGTCCGTCACCCTCGCAGGGTAGCCGTCACCCTGCCCCCCGGCAGGGCCTCCCGGCGGGCACGGCCCCATGTCGTACCGCGAGCAATCCGGCCGGGGTCGGGGCCCGTTCAGGGCGACACGGGGGCGTACCCGGTGGGGGAGTCGTCGCGGCCCGGTCAAGAGTGCGGTACCGTCCAACGTCGTGAGCCTTGTACGTCGCTGTTCGCGCACCGCGTGCGGCCGCCCTGCCGTCGCCACACTGACGTACGTCTACGCCGACTCGACCGCAGTTCTCGGCCCGCTCGCCACCTACGCCGAACCCCACTGTTACGACCTGTGCGCCGAGCACTCCGAGCGCCTGACCGCCCCCCGGGGCTGGGACGTGGTGCGCCTGACCGACGGTTCGGCCCCCTCCCGCCCCAGCGGCGACGACCTCGAAGCCCTGGCCAACGCCGTGCGCGAGGCGGCCCGCCCGCACGACCGCGCGGCCCAGGCGGGCGGCTCCGGACCCGGCGCCCCCACCCCCGGCGAGACCCGAAGAGGACACCTGCGCGTCCTGCGCTCACCCGACTCCTGACCCCGCCCGCCGCCCCTCGGCTCCTCCGAAAGGGCGATCCGGGCACAGGGTAGGTTTGCCCCACCGCACGGATCCTTCAGGGGGGCAGGCAGTGGCCGCAGATCTTTCGAACATCGTCAAGGCGTACGACGTGCGCGGCGTCGTGCCCGACGAGTGGGACGAATCGCTGGCCGAACTGTTCGGCGCCGCCTTCGTCGAGGTCACCGGCGCCACCGCCATCGTGGTCGGCCACGACATGCGCCCCTCCTCGCCCGCCCTCTCCGGCGCCTTCGCCCGCGGCGCGGCCGCCCGCGGCGTGGACGTCACCCTGATCGGACTGTGCTCCACCGACCAGCTGTACTACGCCTCCGGCACGCTGGACCTGCCCGGCGCGATGTTCACCGCCTCGCACAACCCGGCCCGGTACAACGGCATCAAGCTCTGCCGCGCCGGCGCCGCCCCCGTGGGCCAGGACACCGGCCTCGCCACCATCCGCGAACTCGCCGAGAAGTGGACCGACGAGGGCGCCCCCGCCGGCACCGTCCCGGGCACCATCACCGAGCAGGACACCCTCACCGGGTACGCCGACCACCTCAAGGCCCTGGTCGACCTCACGGCCGTCCGCCCCCTCAAGGTCGTCGTCGACGCGGGCAACGGCATGGGCGGACACACCGTCCCCACCGTCTTCGAGGGCCTCCCGCTGGACCTCGTCCCCATGTACTTCGAACTCGACGGGACCTTCCCCAACCACGAGGCGAACCCCCTCGACCCGAAGAACCTCGTCGACCTCCAGGCCCGCGTGCTCGCCGAGGGCGCCGACCTCGGACTCGCCTTCGACGGCGACGCCGACCGCTGCTTCGTCGTCGACGAGCGCGGCCAGGGCGTCTCCCCCTCCGCCATCACCGCCCTGGTCGCCGCCCGCGAACTGGCCCGCAACGGCGGCACCGGCGTCGTCATCCACAACCTGATCACCTCCTGGTCCGTCCCCGAGGTCGTCAAGGAACACGGCGGCACCCCCGTCCGCACCCGCGTCGGACACTCCTTCATCAAGCAGGAGATGGCCACCTCCGGCGCCATCTTCGGCGGCGAGCACTCCGCGCACTACTACTTCAAGGACTTCTGGAACGCGGACACCGGCATGCTCGCCGCGCTCCACGTCCTCGCGGCCCTCGGCGGCCAGCCCGGCCCCCTCTCCGACCTGGTCTCCTCCTACGACCGCTACGTCGGCTCCGGCGAGATCAACTCGACCGTCGCCGACCAGGCCGGCCGCACCGCCCTCGTCCGCAAGACCTACGGCACCCGGGACGACGCCACCGTCGACGAACTCGACGGCCTGACCGTGACCACCGCCGACTGGTGGTTCAACCTGCGCCCGTCCAACACGGAACCGCTGCTGCGCCTGAACGTCGAGGCCCGCGACACCGCGACCCTCGAAAAGATCCGCGACGAGGTCCTCGCGCTCGTCCGCGCGTAGCCACCCCGCCCCACAACAAGCCGCCGGCAGCACACCGGGCCGGGCCGCGTCACACGCGGCCCGGCGGTACGCTGACCTCGCCCAATCCGCATGTTCGAAGGGAAGCGCCCCATGCCGCTCGAAGCCGGCCTCCTGCAGATCCTCGCCTGTCCCGCCTGCCACTCGCCCCTCGACGACAAGTCGGCCGACGAGACCACCCCCGAGCTGATCTGCACCGGCCAGGACTGCGGCCTCGCGTACCCCGTCCGTGACGGCATCCCGGTCCTCCTCGTGGACGAGGCCCGCCGCCCCGCCTGACCCGCCCGCGCAGACGCTGAGACCGGTTCCGTCCCCCGGGGCCCTCGCCCCCGGGTCCGTCCACACACAGCCGGAGGCCGCCATGCTCGACGAGTCACTCCTCGACGACCCGGACGCCCTGGTCCGCGCCGACCGCCGGGGCCTGCTCCGCGGCGCCGCCGACGCCGGAGCCAGGGTCCGCACCGCCGCCCGGCACGCCGCCGAGGCCGGCCTGGCCGACCTGCGGCCCGACGGCCGCCCCCGCGCCGTGCTCATCGCCGGCTCCGGCACCGCCGCAACCGGCGTCGCCGACCTGCTCGGCGCCCTCGCCGGCGCGTCCGCGCCCGTCGTCCGCCTGGACCCCACCGGCGTCGCCCACGCCTCCGGCGCCCTGCGCTGGACGCTGCCCGGCTGGGCCGGACCGGTCGACCTGCTGCTCATCGCCACCACCGACGGAACCGAGCCCGGACTGGGCCTCCTCGCCGAACAGGCCTACCGCCGCGGCTGCACCGTCGTCGCCGTCGCCCCCGAACGCTCCCCGCTGACCGAGTCCGTCGACGGCGCCCACGGAGTGCTCGTACCGATGGCCCGGGCCCCGTACCAGGAGTACGACGAATCCGCCGCGGCCGGCCCCGGCGCCCTGTGGGCCCTGCTCACCCCGCTGCTGGTCCTCCTCGACAAGGTCGGACTCGTCACCGCGGCCCCCGCCACCCTCCAGCTCGTCGCCGACCGGCTCGACCGCACCGCGGAGCGCTGCGGACCGGCCATCGTCACCTACTCCAACCCGGCCAAGACCCTCGCCTCCGAACTCGCCGAATCCCTCCCGCTCATCTGGAGCGAAGGCCTCGGAGCCGGCCCGGCCGGACGCCGGTTCGCCGCGACCCTCGCCGAACTCGCCGGCCGGCCCGCCCTCGCCGCCGAACTCCCCGAGGCACTGCCCGCACACGGCGTGCTCCTCGCCGGGGCCCTCGCCGCCGGCGCCGACCCCGACGACTTCTTCCGCGACCGCGTCGACGAACCCCAGGCCCTGCGCGCCCGCGTCGTCCTGCTGCGCGACCGACCCACCGGCGGCCTCAGCGCCGCACCCGCCGCCCGCGAGCTCGCCCTCGGCCACGACACGGCCATCAGCGAACTCGAACCGGAGGAGGGAACCGAGTTGGAACAGCTCGCCGAACTCCTCGCCATCACCGACTTCGCCACCGCCTACCTGGCGTTGGCGTCAGGGGGACACCGCTGAGGCACACCCGTGCCCGCCTGCCCAGCCCCACATCAAGACCCAGGAAGACGACGATGGACCGTCTGACGAACACCATCCGCCCCTACGCCTGGGGATCGACCACCGCGATCCCCGCCCTCCTCGGGGTCGAGCCCACCGGTGAACCCCAGGCCGAGATGTGGATGGGCGCCCACCCCGGCGCCCCGTCCCGCCTCGATCGCGGAGCCGGCGAGGTCAGCCTCTCGGACGTCATCGCCGCCGACCCCGAGCGCGAGCTCGGCGCCGCCACCGTCGCCAGGTTCGGCCCCCGACTGCCCTTCCTCCTCAAGCTCCTCGCCGCCGGCGCCCCGCTCTCCCTCCAGGTCCACCCCGACCTGGAACAGGCCAGGGCCGGCTTCGCGGACGAGGAGCGCCGCGGCGTCCCGATCGACGCGGGCCAGCGCAACTACAAGGACGCCAACCACAAGCCCGAGATGATCTGCGCCCTCACCCCCTTCGACGGCCTGTGCGGCTTCCGCGCCCCGCTGGAGACCGCGGAACTCCTCGCCGGCCTGGAGGTCGACTCCCTCAAGCCGTACGTCGACCTGCTGCACGCCCACCCCGAAGAGGCCGCGCTGCGCGAGGTCCTCACCGCCGTCCTCACCGCCGACCGCACGGAGATGGCCCGCACCGTCACCGAGGCCGCGGCCGCCGCCGCGCGCCTCGGCGGCCGCTACGCCCCGTACGCGGCACTCGTCCACGACTACCCGGGGGACCCCGGCGTCATCGCGGCCATGCTGCTCAACCACGTACGGCTCCAGCCCGGCGAGGCCATGTTCCTCGGCGCCGGCGTCCCACACGCCTACATCGACGGACTCGGCGTCGAGCTGCTCGCCAACTCCGACAACGTGCTGCGCGCGGGCCTCACCCCCAAGCACGTCGACGTTCCCGAGCTGCTGAAGATCGTCGGCTTCGAGTCCGGCGACCCCGCGGTGCAGCGCCCCGAAGGCGGCGCCGAGGAGGTCTACGAGACCCCCATCGACGAGTTCCGGCTCTCCCGCTTCCTCCTCGCCCCCGGCGGCGCCCCCCGGTCCCTCCCCGACACGGCCCCGCAGATCCTGCTCTGCACCGCCGGCGCCCCGCAGGCCGGCGAACTGACCCTGGCCCCAGGCGAGTCCGTCTTCGTACCGGCCGGCGAAATGGTCGAACTGTCCGGTAGCGGTACCGTCTTCCGCGCCACCGTCGTGGTCTGACGTACCGTCCCTACCGGCGGCTGCGACAATATGCGGCCGTAGCGCGGCTCCCCGGCCCAGGGGCGCCGCATCGAGGAAGGGACACCCAGCACCCATGAGCGCGTCGGGCGGTACCAGGGCGATCGTGGCGGCACTCGCCGCCAACCTCGCCATCGCCGTAGCCAAGTTCGTGGCCTACGTCTTCAGCGGCTCGTCGTCGATGCTCGCGGAGAGCGTTCACTCGCTCGCGGACTCCGGCAACCAGGGGCTGCTGCTCCTCGGCGGCAAGAAGGCCAAGCGCGAGGCCACCCCCCAACACCCCTTCGGGTACGGGCGCGAGCGCTACATCTACGCCTTCCTGGTGTCCATCGTGCTGTTCACCGTCGGTGGCATGTTCGCCATCTACGAGGGCATCGAGAAGATCAACCACCCGCACCCGATCGAGCAGTGGTACTGGCCGATCGGCGTCCTCGTCTTCGCGATCATCGCGGAGTCCTTCTCCTTCCGCACCGCCATCAAGGAGTCGAACGAGATCCGCGGCTCGCTCACCTGGGCCCAGTTCGTCAAGCGCGCCAAGGCCCCCGAGCTTCCCGTCGTCCTCCTCGAAGACCTCGGGGCGCTCATCGGCCTGGTCCTCGCCCTCGGCGGCGTCGGTCTGGCCCTGGCCACCGGCGACGGCGTGTGGGACGGCATCGGCACCCTCTGCATCGGCGTCCTGCTGATCATCATCGCCATCGTGCTCGCCGCCGAGACCAAGTCGCTGCTGCTGGGCGAGGCCGCCGGCACCGAGGACGTCGACAAGATCACGGCCGCCCTGGTCGACGGTGACGTGGTCACCGGCGTCATCCACATGCGCACCCTGCACCTCGGCCCCGAGGAACTGCTCGTCGCCGCGAAGATCGCCGTCCGGCACGACGACACCGCGACCGAGGTGGCCAACGCCATCAACGAGGCCGAGGCCCGCATCCGCGCCGCGGTCCCGATCGCCCGGGTGATCTACCTGGAGCCGGACATCTACAACGCCGAGGCCGCCGCGGCCGGCGCCAACCCCGCGGCCACCCCCGGCGGCGATCCCGCCCACTGACACACCCCGAGAACGTGCGAAGGCCCCCGCCGCCCACCGGCCGCGGGGGCCTTCGCACGTCCCGGCCCGGCTACGCGATCTCGCGCAGCACCGCGAGGACGGCCCGCTCGTCCGGTGCGGACCGCAGCCGGGCCCGGAAGTCGACGTCCATCAACTTGCGCGACAACAGGGCCAGGATCCGCAGGTGTTCGTCACCGGCGGCCGCCTCCGGCACCGAGATCATGAAGACCAGGTGGGCCTTCGTGCCGTCCGGCGCACCCCACTCGACGCCCTCGTCGGACCGGGCGAAGCCGACCGTGGGACTCGTCACCGCGTCCGTCTTGGCGTGCGGGATCGCGATCGACTCGCCGAGCCCCGTCGTCCCCCGCGCCTCCCGGGCGAGGGCGACCCGTACCAGCTCCTCCACGTCACGGACGTTGCCGGTGGCCGCGAGCATCTCCGCCATCTCGCGGATCGCCGCCTCCTTGGTGTCCGCGACCAGCTCCGTCCTCACGGTCCGCGCGGTCAGGTACCCGGAGAGCACCTCGGCCCCACCGTCTTCCGCGCCGTCGTCCGTGCCGGCCGAAGGCCCCGCCACGACCGTCGTGTTCGCGGTCGCCTTCGCGCCGCCGGCACCGGCACCGGCACCGGCGGCCCGCGGGGCCGGGACCGACCCCTCGGTCGCGCCCGCCGCACCCGCGCCCACCCCGACGAGCACCGGCTCGGGCACCGCGCCCGGTACCGGCACGGAGGAACGGCTCCGCCGCTCCTTGATCCCGATCAGCGCGTTGGTCGTCAGCGCGGTGACCGCGACACCCGCGGCGATGGCGACGAAGAACATCGCGAGACCGCTCACCGCGCCGAACAGCGCGACGATCGGACCGCCGTGCGGCACCGAGTTCTCGACCCCGGCCATGCCCGCGACGGCGCCGGCCACCGCCCCGCCGAGCATGTTCGCCGGGATCACCTGCGCCGGTCGCGCCGCGGCGAACGGGATGGCGCCCTCGGATATGCCGAAGAAGCCCATGAAGAGAGCGGCGATGCCCGTCTCCCGTTCCTGATCGCCGTAGAGCTTGCGCCGCAGCAGTGTGGCCAGGCCCTGGCCGAGCGGCATGACCGGGATGGCGGCGGCGGCCATGCCCATGACGGCATTGTTCGTGCCGATGAGACCCACGGCGACGAGGAAGGCCGTCTTGTTGACCGGACCGCCCATGTCGAAGGCGATCATCAGACCGATGAGGGCGCCGAGCACGATCGCGCTGGAGCCGGTCATCCCGTTCAGCCAGTCGGTCAGGTGCGTGAACACCCAGGAGATCGGCCGCCCGATCACGTAGATGTAGAGCAGACCGAGGGCCAGCGTCGAGACGATCGGGATCACGATGATCGGCATGATCGGCTGGACGAACCTCGGGACCTTGACCTTCTTGATCCAGATCACCAGGTAGCCGGCGAGGAAGCCCGTCGCGATGGCGCCCAGGAACCCCGCGTTCGCCTCCGCCCCGTAGACGGTCGTGGCCTCCGCGGCCAGGAAACCGCCGAGCATGCCCGGCACCAGCGCGGGCCGGTCACCCAACGCGAAGGCGATGTACCCGGAGAAGATCGGCAGCATCAGCTTGAAGCCGAGGCCGCCGAGGGCGTTCACGTAGAACCAGAACGACCCCTCGTCGAAGGTGATGCCCTTCGCGGACGAGTGGCCGCCGAGCGCGATCGAGACGGCGAGCAGCAGACCGCCCACCACCACGAACGGGATCATGTGCGAGACGCCGTTCATCAGCGCCTTGTACGCGGCGCTGCGCTCGTTGCCGCCGCCCCCGGAGTTCTCCGACGACGTCGCCCCCGACTGCACCGGCGCGCTCCGCACCCGCTCGATCAGCTCCTCGGGCCGGTGGATCCCGTCCGCGACCCCCGTCGACAGGACCCGCTTGCCCGCGAACCGCGTGCGATCGACCTCCTTGTCGGCGGCGATGATGATCCCGTCCGCCTCATTGACATCGTTGTCATCGAGTACGTTCTCGGCCCCTATGGACCCCTGGGTCTCCACCTTGATGTCGACGCCGAGCCGCTCCGCGGCCTGCTGGAGCTTCTCCGCCGCCATGTAGGTGTGCGCGATCCCCGTGGGGCACGCGGTCACGGCGAGCAGCTTCAGGCGCTTGCCCACGCTCGCGCCCCCGCCACCGGGAGGGCCTGCCGGACTGGTCACTGAGATCTCCTTCGTGCCGTAGGTCCTGCGGGATCGCACTCACGACCCGATCCACCGCATCCTTCTACACGCGAGGGGCCGACCAAAAGACCGAAAGGCCCTGAACCCCTGCGCCGGACGGCCCGAGTCCGCTTGGCACTTCTTCTCCGGCCCGCTGGGGCTCACCGGGCCGGTCGGTGTAGATTCGTCACCAGTGTCAGGCGTCGCTGCTGATGGCGGTCGGGCGGTCCTCGTGACCGGCCGAGGGGAGAGAGGGCCCCCGACGGACTGTGCTCGGTGCACGGGTCCGCCCATGCACGGCTCAGCCGTACCCACCCTCTCGAACCATGAGGAGCAGCACCCATGGACTTCAAGGTCGCAGACCTCTCCCTCGCCGCCTTCGGCCGCAAGGAGATCACCCTGGCCGAGCACGAGATGCCCGGCCTGATGTCGATCCGCGCCGAGTACGCCGAGGCCCAGCCGCTGGCCGGCGCCCGCATCACCGGCTCCCTGCACATGACCGTGCAGACCGCCGTGCTCATCGAGACCCTCGTCGCCCTCGGCGCCGACGTCCGCTGGGCCTCCTGCAACATCTTCTCCACCCAGGACCACGCGGCCGCCGCCATCGCGGTCGGCCCGAACGGCACCCCGGAGAACCCGCAGGGCGTCCCCGTCTACGCCTGGAAGGGCGAGACGCTGGAGGAGTACTGGTGGTGCACGGAGCAGGCGCTGACCTGGCCGAACACCCCCACCGGCGGCCCGAACATGATCCTCGACGACGGTGGTGACGCCACCCTCCTCGTCCACAAGGGCGTCGAGTTCGAGAAGGCCGGCGCGGCCCCGGACCCGTCGACGGCGGACTCCGAGGAGTACGCCCACATCCTCACCCTGCTGAACCGCACCCTCGGCGAGTCCCCGCAGAAGTGGACGCAGCTCGCGTCCGAGATCCGCGGCGTGACCGAGGAGACCACCACCGGCGTCCACCGCCTGTACGAGATGATGGCCGAGGGCACCCTGCTCTTCCCGGCGATCAACGTGAACGACGCCGTCACCAAGTCGAAGTTCGACAACAAGTACGGCTGCCGCCACTCCCTCATCGACGGCATCAACCGCGCCACCGACGTCCTCATCGGCGGCAAGGTCGCGGTCGTCTTCGGCTACGGCGACGTCGGCAAGGGCTGCGCCGAGTCCCTCCGCGGCCAGGGCGCCCGCGTCATCGTCACCGAGATCGACCCGATCTGCGCCCTCCAGGCGGCCATGGACGGCTACCAGGTCGCGACCCTGGACGACGTCGTGGAGACGGCCGACATCTTCATCACGACCACGGGCAACAAGGACATCATCATGGCCTCGGACATGGCCAAGATGAAGCACCAGGCCATCGTCGGCAACATCGGCCACTTCGACAACGAGATCGACATGGCCGGCCTGGCCAAGATCGACGGCATCGTCAAGGACGAGGTCAAGCCCCAGGTCCACACCTGGAAGTTCCCCGACGGCAAGGTCCTCATCGTCCTCTCCGAGGGCCGCCTGCTGAACCTCGGCAACGCGACCGGCCACCCCTCCTTCGTCATGTCGAACTCCTTCGCGGACCAGACCCTGGCCCAGATCGAACTCTTCACGAAGCAGGCGGAGTACCCCACCGACGTCTACGTGCTCCCCAAGCACCTCGACGAGAAGGTGGCCCGCCTCCACCTCGACGCCCTCGGCGTCCGCCTCACCACCCTGCGCCCCGAGCAGGCCGCCTACATCGGCGTCAAGGTCGAAGGCCCGTACAAGGCCGACCACTACCGCTACTGATCCCCGACGGATCCGCGGCACGGCACCACAGGCAGGCCCCCGGCACCACGCCGGGGGCCTGCCCCGTCCCCGCCCCCAGGCCCCCGACCACCCAGGCCCCTGCGGCCATCCGAGAATTGGGACCCGATGCCCCGCGGCCGCTACTCGCTCCACGACCCGCACGACCACACGCCCCTCGGCGAGGAACACTTCCACTGCGCGCCCGGCCCCTCCGGATGGCGCTACGTCGCCCAACGCACCACCCCGAACGGCGATCACGCCGGCTCGGTGGACCTGGCCGTCGACGAGATCGGCCGCCCCATCCGGCTGGAGGTCAACGCCTCCGGCTGGCAGGTCCGCGGCGCCGCCATCGACGGCGTCACCTGGGTCCGCACCGACCCCGCCGGCGCGGAGGCCACCGAGGGCAACGTCCGGGCGCCCGGATTCACCGGCACCTCGCCGGCCTTCCTCATCGCGACGACCCGCCTGCTGCGCCTGACCCCGGGCGATCCCGCCACCCGCGTGCGGCTCCTGGCCCTGACCGACCCGGTCCTCGCCGCCCGCACGGTCGACCAGGCCTGGGAGCTCACCGGCCGCGAGGAACACCCCACCGACAGCGGCCCGCTCGCCGTGGACGCGTACCGCGTCACGGCCCTGGACACCGGCGAGGTGCACACCGTGCACATCGCCGGCGACGTCGTCCTCTCCGCCCCCGGCATCGAACTCGAACACCTGGAGACCCCGCCCTCGACGTTCGAGGACCCGGCCCCGTAGTCCCTCGCGGTCACCGCCTCACGCGGGCGGCGCGAACCCGGTCCCGCCGCGCGGCGGCTCGACGGGGGAGCCCTGCGCCGGAGCGACCACCGCGGGGTGGACGACCGGCGCGACCACCGGCGCCGTCACCACCGGCGCGGGCACCGCGGGCATCGCTCCGTACGGGACGGGAGCCGCTGCGGCCTGCGCTCCGTACGCGGCCGGCCGCGGAGCCGCCCGGAAGGCCCGCGCCGCGTCGCGCGACTGCCGCTCGTGCACGACGGCCATCAGGAACGCGGCGGCCGGCACCCCCGCAGGCGGCGGGGTCCCGGTACGCGCCACGACCTCGTCCGCGAGCTTCGCCGCCATCGCGGCGCCCGTGTGCGGGTCCAACTGGTTCATACGCGTCAGGTACTGCCTGATCGTCAGCCACAGTCCGTCCGGTACGGCCGACAGGTCCAGTCCCGTGAACCGCCCCGCCAGCCACGGCGGCGGCGGAGGAACCGGCATGACCCGCGCTCCGGGCACCCGCTCCCGGACCACGAGCGTCCCCGCGAACACGTCGCCGAGCCGTCGCCCGCGCGACGACACCAGCGAGGCGATGCACGCCACGCTCCCGAAGGTGATCAGCAACTCCACGACGCCCATCGCCCCGCGCACCAGCGCGTGCCGGAACCGGATGGGTCCGCCGTCCTCCCGCACCACGCGCAGCCCCAGCGCCAACTTCCCGAGCGAGCGTCCGTGGGTGAGCGTCTCCACGGCGATCGGGACACCGACCAGCACCAGCAGGAACATGCCCACCGACACGGCGGCCTGGGCCGCGTCGTCCAGCGAGGCCGTCGCGAACACGATGCCGATCGAGACGAGCAGGTACCCGGCGCCGTAGACGAGCGCGTCCAGACAGATCGCAAGCGCCCGGCTCGGCAGTCTCGCAGGCCTCAACCCCAGGACGACCGCGTCCCCCGTCACCAGATCGCTCACTGACGCGCACCCTTCATCCGCCCTGACCCGCCCCTGTTTCCCCCAGTCTGCCAAGCTGACCACAGGAGAAGTAAGCCGTAACGGCTGGGCTGGGGCAGGGGAGCGGTAAACGGAATGGATGTCGACGTCTTCGTGGCGGCCCACCAGGCGCAGTGGGCGCGTCTGGAACAGCTCCTCGGCCGGGGCCGTCGGCTCACGGGCGAGGAGGCGGACGAACTCGTCTCGCTCTACCAGCGCACCTCCACCCACCTGTCCCTGATCCAGTCGAGCGCCCCGGACCCGATGCTCATCGGCCGTCTCACGCAGCTCGTCGCGCGCGCCCGCGCCACCGTCACCGGCGCCCGCCGCGCCGGCTGGCGCGACGCCGCCCGCTTCTTCACGGCCGGTTTCCCGGCCGCCGTCTACCGCAGCCGCCGCTGGTGGATCCCCACGGCCGTGCTCTCGATAGCCGTCGGCGTCCTGCTCGGCTGGTGGATAGCCACCAACCCCGAGGTACAGAGCGTCATCGCCGCACCGGACGACCTGAGGCGACTCACCAAGCCGGGTGGCGAGTACGAGACGTACTACTCCAGCCATCCCGCGGCCTCCTTCGCCGCCAAGGTCTGGACGAACAACGCGCAGGCGGCCGCGATGTGCCTGGTCCTGGGCGCGTTCCTGGGGCTGCCGGTTCTCTGGATCCTGTTCCTGAACATGGCCAACCTCGGCGTCGGCATCGGTCTGATGGCTTCGGCCGGTCGCCTCGACGTCTTCCTGGGCCTGATCCTTCCGCACGGCCTGCTCGAACTGACCGCGGTCTTCGTCGCCGCCGGCATGGGCCTGCGCCTGGGGTGGACGGTCATCGACCCCGGGCCCCGCACCCGCCGCGCCGCCCTCGCCGAACAGGGCAGAGCCGCCCTCGGCATGGCCATCGGCCTCGCCTTCATCCTCTTCATCTCCGGCCTCATCGAGGGCTTCGTCACCCCGTCCGGCCTCCCCACCTGGGCCCGCATCACCATCGGCGTCGCCGCCGAGGCCGCCTTCCTGGTCTACGTCTACGTCCTGGGCGGCCGCGCCGCCCGAGCCGGCGACGTGGGCGACGTAGAGGAAGCCGACCAGACGGCGACGCTCCCCACCGCGGCCTGATGTGCGGACGAGCCGGCCGAGCTGCTAGTCTCCTCGTCGTCCCGCAAACACCGTTGACACGGTCGCAGCGGGGAGGTAGATTCGAACGGTTGCCTCGAACTGGACAAGTTCGGCAGTGATGGTTTAACGTCTCTCTCGCCCCCAGGAATTGAATTCCGAGTGGGCACAATCGACTCTTCTTCCAGAAAGTCTGAAGCCGGGAAATTCGGTGGAAAACCTCTGATAGAGTCGGACTCGCCGGAAAGGGAAACGCGAAAGCGAAGAACTGGAAAGCGAAACCCGCTTCGACCGGGAATCGGACAAGAAAGAGTCTGATAGAGTCGGAAACGAAGGAAGCGCCCGGAGGGCCTGGAAACAGGAACGAAGGAAGCGTCCGTTCCTTGAGAACTCAACAGCGTGCCA
>NZ_LGDE01000339.1 GCF_001279725.1 Streptomyces sp. WM4235
GGTCAGTACCCATCCGGGCTGGATCGGTTGATCCGCGTGGAAGGTGCTGCCGTCGACCATGGTGCGATGGTCATTGGCGGCGGCGATGTCTGTCCACCGCTCGCCGTCGCCCAAGGCGTGTTCGGCGATGGACCACAGGCTTTCGGCCGGCTTCACGTCCCGCACCGTGTACGTCACGGCCGCGCTCTTGCCCTCGTCGGCGGCCACCGCCGCGGCGCCGTTCGTGTTGGCGGTGCTGGTGGTGGTGCCGGGGACGCCGGTCGCGCTGACGCTGACGGGTGCGGTGGTGGGCGCGGCTGTCGCGGGCGCGGCGAGGGCCGTTCCGGCGGGCAGGGCCAGGAGCACCGCGCC
>NZ_LGDE01000340.1 GCF_001279725.1 Streptomyces sp. WM4235
CTGCGAGATCGGCCGCACGTTCGTCATCGGCACCACCCCGGCCGACTGGCAGATCGAGCTGTACGACCTGGTCTTCGCGGCCCAACGGCCCGGTCGGGGGGCTCTCCTCCCAGAGCGGCGTGGAGTCGTGGGCTCGCAGGACGGAGAACCGCAGGGGCGCCTTGTGGACCCGGATGGAGAGGGCTCCGGTGGTGATCCGGTAGTACGTGCCGGCGTCCGCGGAGGAGGAGTCGACGGGGCCGAAGTCGGTGGTGGGCGCGAGGTCCGAGCCGGCCGGGTCGTCGGTGAAGGTCCCGTCCGGGGCGAGCCAGAGCCGGAAGACGTCGGCGCGGGGGCCGAACCCGCGGGC
>NZ_LGDE01000341.1 GCF_001279725.1 Streptomyces sp. WM4235
GCCGCCGCGGCCGCCGTCGTCACCGTCGCGTGCGCGGCCCGGGTGCGGCGCGGCTGACCAGCGGAGAACCGTTTCGGCTGGCGGTGCGTCCTCCCTCGTGAGAAACGCGTACGCACGCGTCATCGCGCGACCGGAGCGGAGTGAACGACCATGGGCATCGTCGGCTGGATCATCCTGGGGCTGCTCGCCGGAGGCATAGCCAAGCTGCTGCTGCCCGGACGCGACCCCGGCGGCCTCATCATCCCCCCCCTCATCGGCATCGCGGGCGCCTTCACCGGCGGCTGGCTCTCCGCGAGGTTCCTGGACCGGCCGATCCAGAACGAGTTCTTCGACGCGGCCACCTGGGGC
>NZ_LGDE01000342.1 GCF_001279725.1 Streptomyces sp. WM4235
CCTCCGCGCCGGCGGGCCGGGGCCGTGGTGGAGCGGGCCGCTCCCTCCCGGGGCCCGGGGCACGGGCGCGGGGCCGGGGTCACGGGCACCCCGTCAGCTCGCGGGCGTCCATCGGCATCCGCCACCTGCGCCGCCTGCGTACGGACTCCAGGTCGGCCCGGAGCGGGCCGGGCGGCACCACCAGGACCGGGCAGGACGCGTGTGCCAGGCAGTACCGGGCCACCGAGGGCCGCAGTGCGCGGAGCACCGGAGCCCGGCTGCCGGTACCGACGACGAGCAGGTCCCCCGGATCCGCCACCGCGTCCACCAGTGCGGCGCCGGGCGTTCCGCGCGCGGCCAGTCCGGC
>NZ_LGDE01000343.1 GCF_001279725.1 Streptomyces sp. WM4235
GCGAGCGGCACGGAACTGGCCGCCTGCCCGTTCTTCACCATCCACGACAACCTCAGCATCGAGGTGGTCCGCCGCTTCTCCCTGACGGCGGGCTGAGCGACAAGGCCCCCCGCCCGGGAGCCCGTCCGCCGCGCCGTTCACCCCCCACGGCATCGCCCGGGCGGACGAAAGCCGTTGTGAGGGAGTGCCGCCACCGATTCCGCGACGAACGCCATGGCTCGGCAAAGGTTCGCGGTTGTGACGTGGTTTGGCTTTGCAGACAGCAATGCGGGGTTGATAGACATGACACACCAGTGCGGGCTGTGGTTGTTCGAGCGGCCTGCTGTGAGAGGGGTGACGGGGGTGA
>NZ_LGDE01000344.1 GCF_001279725.1 Streptomyces sp. WM4235
CTGAGAGCCTGATGAGGTGGCACGAGGCTCTGCCCGAGGATGAAAAGGCAGACTTCACGCTGGGGCTGCGACCGCTCCTGAACTCGGTGTGGGAGGGCGTCCTCGGCGATCCGGCGGTGCATACCGCCGTCAACCACGGCCTGGCGGAGTACATGCTCAGCGACTACTGCCACAACGACCGCCTGGTGGGACCTGACGATGCGTACGAGCCCGCCGCTGCCGCGACCCTCAATGCCGCGTATGCCTACCTCTTCGGGTGCACCGACTTCGCAGTCTGGGCCAGTCGCCGGGCTATCGACGATCAACACCTTGAGCACCTCGCCGGCGCCGAGCTCGAAGAAGGG
>NZ_LGDE01000345.1 GCF_001279725.1 Streptomyces sp. WM4235
GCCCAGTACAAGGCGAAGGCCGCGCGGTCGCCCCAGCCCGTGGTGGCGGGGCGGGACACGGCCGTGGTGCGGCTCGCGGGCGCCGCGCAGGAGGCGGCGGGGGGGCGGGGACGGGTCCCCGGCCGGGCCTGGGCACCCCCCCCCGGGCCGGACAAAGGGCGTGACGGGGGGGGGGGCGGCCGGGCGGCGTTCGCCTGGTACGGGGGGGGGCCCCGGAGCCGGAAGAGCCGCCGGGAGGACTTCCCCAAGCCGATGGGATCCCCGGTCGAGGCGACCCCGCAGGCCACCCCCTCGCCCAGTTCCAGCTCGGCGGCCCGAAGGCACAGCTCCTCGGCCACCCGCA
>NZ_LGDE01000346.1 GCF_001279725.1 Streptomyces sp. WM4235
CCCCCGGCGAGATCGCCGGAGCCGCCCGGGCCGCGGGCGCCGCGAAGGTCTTCCCCGCCCACGTGGGCGGCCCCCGGTTCATCCGCTCCCTCAAGGCCGTCCTCCCCGAGGCCCTGATCATCCCGACCGGCGGCATCCGGCCGGGCGAGGTGCGCGACTGGCTCGCCGCCGGGGCGGGCGCCGTCGGCATCGGCGACGGGCTCCCGGCCGACCCCGACGAACTGGCCGCCGTCTTCGCGGAACTGGCCCTGCCGTGCTGCCCGCGCTGTACCCCGGAGCGCTGACCGTGCCCGGACGGCCACACCCCACGGACTACGACGTACTCGTCCTCGGCGAGGTCC
>NZ_LGDE01000347.1 GCF_001279725.1 Streptomyces sp. WM4235
TCCGGGTGTTCGTCGGTGAGGTGGTTGAAGAGGCTGGAGGAGAGTTGGAGCATGGTGACGGCGTGTTGCCGGGAGAGTGCCGAGATGACGGCGGGGTCGGGGCGTTGGCCGGGTTGGAGGACGGTGCTTCCGCCGTGGAGCAGTGCTCCCCAGAATTCGAGGCTGAAGGCGTCCCAGGAGACGGGTGAGCACTGGAGGAAGACTTCGTCGGGGCCGAATCGGGCGTAGGTCTGGGCGGTGAGGGTGGAGACCAGGTTGCGGTGGGTGGACAGGATGCCCTTGGGGCGTCCGGTGGATCCCGAGGTGAACATCACGCACGCGGTGTCGGTCGGGCCGAGGG
>NZ_LGDE01000348.1 GCF_001279725.1 Streptomyces sp. WM4235
ATGATCACAGGTCACCAAACGAGACACGACCCCCACCGCGGCCGCCACTTCAAACCCCAACGCCTTCACGCCGACAAGGCATACGACGTTCCCCACCTGCGGAAATGGTTACGCGGCAAACGGATCGGAGTCCGTATCGCACGCAGGGGCGTCGAGTCATCGGAACGACTCGGACGGCGCCGGTGGGTGATCGAGCGGACCATGTCCTGGCTCACCGGCTACCGTCGGCTCAACCACCGCTACGAACGCCACCCCCGCAACTACCTGGCCTTTCTCGGTCTCGCCGCCGCCATCTGCTGCTACAAGCGGCTCGCCCGCCTCACCACATAGGACACGGTCT
>NZ_LGDE01000349.1 GCF_001279725.1 Streptomyces sp. WM4235
CCCGCCACGACCGCCTCGCACTTCGTGCCCCACCCCTTCGGTCCGCCCGGCTCGCGCCTCTACCGCACCGGCGACCAGGCCCACTGGGACACCACCGGAAACATGCACTACACGGGACGCACCGACACCCAGATCAAGATCCGCGGCTTCCGCATCGAACCCACCGAGATCGAAACCGTCCTCACCACCCACCCCCTCATCGCGCAGGCGACCCTCGCGACCCACCCGGACCACCGCAACACCCCGCAGCTGACGGCCTATGTGGTGACGACGGGGGAGCTGACCGCGCAGGACGTGCGCCTGTGGCTGCGCACGCTTCTGCCCGACCACATGGTCCCGGCCTTCGTCGTGCCGCTCGACCGGCTGCCGCTGACCCCCAACGGGAAGATCGACAAGACCGCGCTGCCCAAGCCCCAGGCCGTGACCACGCCCGGTGGACGGGCCCCGCGTACAGCGCTCGAAGAGTCCGTGCGGAACTGGTTCGGCGAGGCCCTCGGTACTCCCTCCCCGCTGTCCATCGACGACAACTTCTTCGACCACGGCGGCCACTCGCTCCTCGCCGCCCGCCTCACCAACCGGATCGGCGCAGCCCACGGGGTCACCCTCACCCTGCGCGACATCTTCCAGCACCCCACTCCCGCAGCCCTCGCCCAGCACGTCGAGGCCCTGAAGGCCCCGGCGGGGCCCGCAGCCGCGCCGCGGCGCGGCCGGCCCGCCCTGCGGCGGCGCACCCCCGATCAGGAACGGACTTCCTCATGAACGGCGTGAACGACATGAGCGGCGTGAACGACATCAACGAGGTGTACGACATGCGCGGCACGCACGACGACGACCCGTCGCCGGCCTTCACCCCCGCACCCGACGACGTGGTCTGGGACCTGCCCGGCGAGGGCGAGCAACGGGTCTCGCTGCTGGTGCTCCCGCACGCCGGCGGCAACGCGCACGCGTACGCCGAGTGGCGCGCGTACCTGCCGGCCGACGTACGTCTGCTGATCGGCCAGTACCCGGGGCGCGGCGCCCGCTTCGCGGAGGACCTCCCGCGCGACGTCGCCGATCTCGCCGGCCCGGTGGTGGCGGCCCTGCCGGCCGGGGCCACCGACGAGCTGGTGGTACTGGGGCACAGCATGGGGTCGCTCGTCGCCTTCGAGGTGGTACGCGCCCTCCAGGCGGCCGGCCGCACCCCGCGGGCGCTGGTCGCGTCGGCCTGCCGGGCGCCGTTCCTCGCGAACCCGGCGGCCGTGCACCCCGAACTCCTGGACGACGACGCTTTGGTGGCCGCCATCAAGCAGCGCGGTGGCACCGACGACGGAATCCTCGACGAGCCGGAGCTCCGGGAGATCATCCTGCCGGCCATCCGGGCCGACTTCGCGATCGACGACGTGTACCGCTGCGAGGAGGCGGCGGCCCGGGTGGACTGCCCGGTGACGGTGATCGGCGGCGACGCCGACCCGGTCGCGCCGGCCGCGGCGCTGGGCGACTGGGCGCGGATCACCGACCGGGGGTTCACCTCGTACGTGTTGCCGGGCGGCCACTTCTACTTCCAGACGCGGTTGCCGGAGTTCTTCGCCGTGCTGGCCTCGGTCGTCGGCGGGCACGTGCAGGCCCCGACCGCCGTCTGACCCGCGCCCCGCCTCCGCGCAACCGAGCCCGTCGCCGGCTCCGGCCCGTGCCCCGCCCTTCCCCCGTTCTTTCGTTCCGCACCCTTGAAGGACTCCTCATGACCTTGACCACCGTGGCCCAAGCGCAGGTCTCCGCCGGGATCACCCCGGTCCGCGAGCCCGGCAGGCCCGTCGTCGTCCACACCCCCGCCGGCGCCGACCTGGACGCCTCCGTCGCCTGGCTGACCACCCACCGGGATTCGATACAGGCCGAGTTGCACCGCTCGGGCGCCGTCCTGCTGCGCGGGTTGCCCGTCACCGACGCGGCCTCGTTCGCCGTCGCGCGGGATGCCCTGATCCGGCAGCGGGCCGGCTACAAGGAGAAGGCCACCCCGCGCACCGACTTCGGCGAGGGCGTGTTCTCCTCCACCGATCTGCCGGCGGTGCAGCCGATCCGACTGCACAACGAGAACAGCTACACCCTCGACTTCCCCGGCGTGCTGCTGTTCGGTTGCGTGATCGCCCCCGAGGAGGGTGGCGCGACCACGGTCGGGGACATGCGCGAGGCGCTGCGCCTGCTGCCGCCGGAGCTGGTCGAGCGGTTCGAGCGGGCCGGCTGGCTGCTGGTGCGCAACTACTCCGAACTGGCGGGCCTGCCCTGGTACAAGACCTTCGCGACCGAGGACAAGGCCGTGGCGGAGGCGTACTGCGAGGAGAACACGGTCGGCTACGAGTGGGTCGACGACGGGGACTCGATGATCACCCGGCAGCGGCGTTCGGCGATCGTCACGCACCCGGTGACCGGTGAGCGCACCTGGTTCAACCACTTCGCGTTCTGGAACAGCCGGACCCTGGACCCCGATGTCCGCGAGGTGCTGGTGGAGACGTACGGCGAGGACGGGCTGCCCTTCAACACCTACCTGGGGGACGGGTCCCGGCTGACCGACGCCGAGGTGGACGCGATCAACGCCGTCTACGACCGGGTGACCGTACGGGAGACCTGGCAGGCGGGCGATCTGATGATCGTCGACAACATCCTGTGCGCTCACGGCCGCGAGGCCTTCAAGGGAGACCGGAAGATCCTCGTCGCGATGGGCGAGCCGGTCGCGCTCGCCGACTGCGCCCCGGCCACCCGGCCGTCCACCACCGTCCACAGCGCGCCCGCCGGGGAGTGATCACCGTGACCGCCGTCCTTCCCGAGCGCCCGAGCACCCTCGCGGCGCCTCCCGTGCGGTTCGCCGCCCCCGATCTGCTGGACCGGCTGGCCCTGGTGCCCGCCGCGCGGACCGCCGTCGTCGCGGGCGACCGGGCGCTGAGTTTCGCCGCCCTGCGCGCCCAGGCGATGCGGGTCGCCGGCCGGCTCGCCGAGCGGGGCATCGGCCCGGAGAGCGTGGTCGCGCTGTGCCTGCCGCGCGGCACGGAGCTGGTCGCCGCGCTGCTCGGCACCCTGTGCGCGGGGGCCGCGTACCTTCCCGTGGACCCGAGGCTGCCCGCCGAGCGGCGCCGGTACCTCGTCAAGGACGCGGGGGCCGACCTGGTGGTCACCACGTCCGACCTGGAGCCGCTCGTCGAGGGGATCCCGCACCTGGCGGTGGCCGCCCTGACGGCGCCCGGCCCCCGGGACCGCCCGTTCGCGCCGGTCGCCGTGTCCCCCGAGACCCTCGCCTACGTCATCTACACCTCGGGTTCCACGGGCCGGCCCAAGGGAGTCGAGATCGTCCGGGGCGCGGCGTCCGCGCTGCTGGCCGAGCTGGAGGACGCGGGCATCGCGGTCACCGAGGGCGGGCGGGTCGGTTGGAACGCCTCGCCGTCCTTCGACGCCTCCGTGCAGCAGTGGGTGCGGGTCTGCCGCGGCGACACCCTGGTCATGATCGACGAGGAGACGCGTGCGGACCCGGCGCTGCTGGCCCGGCTGATCGACGAGCAGGCCCTGACCGATCTCGACATCACGCCCTCGCACGCCGATCCGCTGCTGGACCTGCTCACGGCGGACGGCGGACCGCGCCCGTTGACCCTGCTCGTGGGCGGCGAGGCGATCGGCCCCGCGCTGTGGCGTCGGCTCGCCGAGCGCGGTGCGGCCGGGGTGCTGCGGACGGTGAACCTGTACGGGCCCACCGAGTGCACGGTGGACTCCACGGCGGGTTGGGTGGACGGGGCGGACGAGCCGCACATCGGGGCCGTCCTGCCCGGCCTGCGGATGCGGGTGCTCGACGGGCGACTGGAGCCGGTGGCCGAGGGCGAGAGCGGCGAACTGTACCTGGCGGGCCCCCGGGTGGGGCGCGGCTACCGGCACCGGCCGGGGTTGACGGCGGAGCGGTTCGTCGCCGACCCGGGGGGCTCGGGTGAGCGGATGTACCGCACGGGCGACCTGGTGCGACTGCTGCCGGACGGTCGGCTGGGCTACCTGGGCCGGGCCGACGGGCAGGTCAAGTTGCGCGGCCACCGGATCGAACTCCGTGAAGTGGAAGCGGTCTTGGCGGCCCTGCCGGGGATCGCGGAGGCCGTGGTGCTGCTGCGGGACGAGGTGCACGGGGCGCCGGGTCTGGTGGCCTACCACCGGAGCCTGGAGCCGGTCGCCGAGGCGGCGCTGCGCTTGGCGCTGGCCGCCGCGCTGCCCGCGTACATGGTTCCGTCGGCCTTCGTGCCCGTGGACCGCTTCCCGACCACGCCCAACGGGAAGATCGACCGGGTGGCGCTGCCGGCGCCCGCCGCGGCCTCCCCGCAGCCGTCGCCGGCCGCCGTCGGGTTGACCCGTTCGCAGGAGCTGATCGCGGGCGTCTGGGCGGCGGTGCTGGGCGCCTCGCGCATCGGCCCGGACGACAACTTCTTCAAGCTGGGCGGCCATTCACTGCTCGCGATCAAGCTGGTGTCGCGGGTCCGCGCGGAGCTGGGCGTCTCGCTCCCGGTGAAGGCCGTGTACGCCAACCCGCGCCTGCGGGACCTGGCCTCCCACATCGACACGCTCGTCGCGGCCGCCGCAGGTCCGGCCCCGTCGGGCCAGGACGGCTGAGGACATGACCGTGATCCCGTTGTCGTTCGCGCAGCGCCGGCTGTGGTTCCTGGGCCGGCTGCACGGACCGTCCGCCACCTACAACGCGCCGGTGGTGCTGCACCTGGACGCCGAGCCCGACGCCGACGCGCTCGGCCTGGCGCTGGTCGACGTGGTGGAGCGGCACGAGGTGCTGCGCACGGTGCTGCCGGCCGACGCCGACGCCTGGCCGCACCAGGTCGTGCGGGAGGCGGCGGCCGTGCCCCGGCTCACCGTCCGGTCCTGCGCGCCGGGCGGGGTGGAGGCGGCCGTGGCCGCGTTCGTCCGGCAGCCGATCGACATCACCCGCGAACCCCCTTTGCGGGCGCGGCTGTTGCGGCCCGGCGACGGGACCTCGGTCCTGGTCCTGCTGATCCATCACGTGGCGACCGACGGATGGTCCGTACGCCCCCTGCTGCGCGACCTGTCGCGGGCGTACGGTGCGCGCCTCGCGGGTCGGGAGCCGGGGTGGGAGCCGCTGCCCGTGCAGTACGCGGACTACAGCGCCTGGCAGCACGAGCTGCTCGGGGATCCGGCCGACCCGGACAGTCTGGCGGCCGAACAGCTGGCCCACTGGCGGACCGTGCTGGACGGCGCCCCACCGGTGATCGCACTGCCGGCGGACCGGCCGCGTCCCGCCGAGCCGTCAGGACGGGGGGCCATGGTGACGGCCCGGCTGGACGCGGCGTCGCACGAGGGGCTGCTCGCCCTGGCCCGTGCGCACCAGGCGAGTCTGACGATGGCGGCCGGAGCGGCGCTCGCGGCGGCCTTGGCCGCCGCCGGCGCGGGCGAGGACGTGGTGATCGGCACCCCGGTCGCGGGCCGGCCCGAGGAGGACCTGTACGAACTCGTGGGGTTCTTCGTGAACTCCCTCGCGCTGCGCACCGACCTGTCCGGTGATCCGACCGTCGGCGAACTGCTGGACCGGGCCCGGGACGCGAGCCTGGCGGCGTACGCGCACCAGGACCTGCCCTTCGACCTGCTGGTGGAGCGGCTCGCCCCGGAGCGGGCGCTGGGGCACCACCCGTTCTTCCAGGTGATGCTGACCGTGGACACGGGCGGCGAGGCGGCGGGGCCGGTGGAGTGGGCCGGCGGGATCCGCGGGCGGCTCGCGGACGTGGCGTTGGAGGCGGCCAAGTTCGACCTGACCTGGTACTGCGTGGAGCGGCGGACCTCCGAGGGGCGGCCCGGGGGGCTGGAGGTGGCCCTCCAGTACGCGACGGACCTGTTCGACGAGGACACGGCCCGGCTGCTGCTGGACGTGTACGTACGGGCGCTGGCCGGCTTCGCGGCCCGGCCGGCGACCCGGTTGGGCGGGCTGGGCCTGGTGTCGCCGGAGGAGGCGGGCGGGTTGGCCGCCCGGAGCGCGCGGCGCGCGATCGACGCGACGCCGCCGGTCCCCGGGTCGGGCCGGCGGGACGTGCTGTCCCCGCGCGAGGAGATCCTGTGCGGGCTGTTCGCGGAGGTGCTCGGCCGGGAGATGGTCTCCGTCGACGCGAACTTCTTCCGCAGCGGCGGGCATTCGCTGCTGGCGAGCAAGCTCGTCAACCGGATCCGGGGCGCGCTCGGAGTCGACGCGGGCATCCGCGACCTGTTCCTGGCGCCGACGCCGGGCGCCCTGCACCGCCGGCTGACCGACCGGGGCGACGCTGCGGCGGCCCGGCCGGCGCCGGTGCCCGTCGCGGACCGGCCCGAGCGGGTCCCGCTGTCGGCGGCGCAGCGGGCCCTGTGGCTGGTGGGCCGGATCGAGGGCCCGTCGGCGGCCTACAACGCGCCGCTGGTGATCCGCTGGGACGGCGTCCCGGAGCGGGTCGCGCTCGCGGACGCGCTGGGGGACGTGCTGGAGCGGCACGAGGTGCTGCGCACGGTGTACGGGTCCGAGGGCGGGGAGCCGTACCAGCGGGTCCTGACCGCCTGGGAGGCCCCGTTGGAGGTGGTGGACTGCCCGCCGGGCGAGCTGGACGCGCTCGTGGACCGCTTCGGCCGCGAGGTCTTCGACCTGGAGAGCGAACTCCCTTTGCGGGCGCGCCTGTTCCTGCCCGGGGACGGTTCGTCGGTGCTGGTGCTGCTCGTCCACCACATCGCCACCGACGGGTGGTCGATCGCGCCGCTGCTGCGGGATCTGGGCGAGGCCTACGAGGCCCGGCGCGCGGGCGGGGCGCCGCGGTGGACGCCGCTTCCGGTGCAGTACGCCGACTACGCGCTCTGGCAGCGGGCGTTGACGGCGGAGCCGGACCGGCTCCTCGACTTCTGGCGGGAGGCCCTGGACGGGATGCCGGCCCGCACCGCCCTGCCGGCCGACCGGCCACGCCCCGCCGAACCGTCCGGCCGGGGGGCCACGCTCTCCGCGACCCTGTCGGCATCGGAGCACCGGGCGCTGGCCGGGCTGGCCCGCTCGGGCCGGGCGAGCCTGTTCATGGTGGCCCGCTCCGCGTTGGCGGTGGCCCTGTCGGCCACCGGGGCCGGGGAGGACCTGGCGATCGGCACCCCGGTGGCGGGACGCGCGGACCAGAACCTCCACGAGCTGGTCGGCTGCTTCGTCAACTCCCTGGTGCTGCGCACCGATCTGTCCGGTGAGCCGACCGTCGCCGAGCTGGTGGAACGGGTGCGCGACGCCGACCTGGCCGCCTTCGACCACCAGGACCTGCCGTTCGACGTCCTCGTCGAGCAACTCGCCCCGCCGACACGCGTCTTGGGCGAGCACCCCTTCTTCCAGGTGATGCTGACCGTGCGGGAAGCGGCCGACGACCGGGTGCGGCTGGGACCGATCGCGGGCCGGGCCGGCAGCACGGACCTGGGCGCGGCCAAGTTCGACCTGAGCTTCCACTGCGCCGAGCGGCGGGACCCGCGCGGCGGAGCCGACGGCCTGGACGTACACGTGCAGTACGCCGAGGACCTGTTCGACGAGTCCACGGCGCGGCTGCTGCTGGAGGTGTACGTACGGACGTTGCGCGCGTTCGCGGCGGCTCCCCGGGCACGAACCGCCGAACTGGAGCTGCTGTCGGCGGGCGAGCGGCGGGCGCTTCAGGAGCGTCGGGACGGGCTGGAGCGGGCCGCCGCGGCGGCGGCCGTACGGGAGCCGGCGCCGGTCGTCCCCGCGGCGCTCTCGCCCCGCGAGGAGATCCTGTGCGGGCTGTTCGCGGAGGTCCTGGGCCGCGACGGCCTCGCGGCGGACGCCAACTTCTTCAAGTCGGGCGGGCACTCGCTGCTCGCGAGCCGGCTGGTCAACCGGATCCGGGCCGTGCTGGGCGTGGAGGCGGGCATCCGCGACCTGTTCCTGGCGCCGACGCCGAGCGCCCTGCACCGGCGGCTGGGCACGGCCGCGGGGTCGACGCGACCCGCGCCGGCGCCCGTACCGGACGCGGAGCGGCCCGCGCGGCTGCCGCTGTCGTACGCCCAACGCCGGCTGTGGTTCATCGACCAGTTGGAGGGCCCCTCGGCCGCGTACAACATCGCCCTGGTGCGACGCCTGGACCGGCCGCTGGACCCGGCGGCGCTCGCCGAGGCGCTGGCCGACGTCGCCGAGCGGCACGAGGTGCTGCGCACGGTGTACGGGATCGAGGACGGGGAGCCGTACCAGCGGGTGTTGGAGGGGGCGAGGCCGCCGCTGGTGCTCGGCCGGCCGGTCGACGTGACGGCGGCCGTGGACGAGGCCGCCGGGCACGTCTTCGACCTGACGCGCGAACTGCCGTTCCGTGCCTGGCTGTTCCTGCCTGCCGGGGACGGTCCGCAGACCCTGGTGCTGTTGCTGCACCACATAGCGGCCGACGGCCGGTCGACGGGTCCGCTGCTCGCGGACCTGTCCGCGGCCTACGACGCCCGGTGCGCGGGCGGCGCGCCGCGCCGGGAGCCGCTCCCGGTGCAGTACGCGGACTACACGCTGTGGCAGCGGGCCCTGTTGGCGGACGCGGACGCCGAGGTGGAGCACTGGCGGGCCGCGCTGGCGGGGCTGGCGCCGCTGATCGACCTGCCGACGGACCGGCGCCGGCCGGCCGAGCCGTCGGGGCGCGGGGCGGTCACCGGTTTCCCGGTGTCCGCCGTGACGCACCGGAGGCTGACCCGGATCGCGCACACGGGCGGGGCCACGCTGTTCATGGTGGTGCAGGCCGCGCTCGCGGCGGCCCTGTCCCGGTGCGGCGCGGGAACGGACCTGGCGCTCGGCACCTCGGTCGCGGGGCGGGACGACGAGGCCCTGTCGGGGCTGGTCGGGTTCTTCGTGAACACGCTGGTGCTGCGGACGGACACGTCCGGGGATCCGACGTTCGAGGAGTTGCTGACCCGGGTGCGGGAGGCCGACCTGGCGGCGTACGAGCACCAGGACCTGCCGTTCGACCGGCTGGTCGAGACCCTCAACCCGCACCGCTCGTCGGCGCACCATCCGCTGGTGCAGGTGATGCTCCAGGTGAATCCGGCGGAGGCGGACCCGGCCGACGGCGGCCCGCTCGCCGGCGCCTCGTTGCCGTACGGGGCCGGGTCGGCGAAGGCGGACCTCACGTTCGCGTTGACGGAGGACGCGGGCGGCGGGATGAGCGGGGTGTTGGAGTACGCGAGCGACCTGTACGGCCCCTCGGGCGCGGCGCGGCTCGCATCGCTGCTGGTGGGCGCGCTGGAGCTGTTCGCCGCCGACCCCGCGCGGCGGATCGGCGAGCTGCCGGCGCCGCCGGACCGGCGCCCCGATCGGGTCCTGGTCGGCGGCTACCGGGTCGACACGGCGCACGTCGGGGCGGTCCTGGCGGAGCATCCGTCGGTGGTCCGCGCGGAGGTGCGGTTGGAGGACGGCCGGCTGGTCGCGTACGCGTCGGGCGGCGTGACGGAGGGCGAGCTCCAGGCGTGGGCGGCGGAGCGGCTGCCGGAGTACGAGGTCCCGTCGGCCGTTCTCCTGGCGGCCAACCCGGCGAACCCGGCTGACCCGGCTGACCCGGCGGGGCCTGCGGCCGCCCGGACACCCTCGACGCCCGAAGCCCCCGGCGCGGACGCGGAGGACGGACCGGTGGCGGCGCTGGTCCGGCTCTTCGGGGAGGTGTTGGGACGCGAGCGGATCGGCGCGCAGGACAACTTCTTCAAGTCCGGCGGACACTCGCTGCTCGCGGTACGACTGGTGAACCGGGTCCGTGCGGAGCTGGGCCGTGAGCTCACCCTGCGCGAGGTGTTCCGGCATCCGACGCCGGCCGGCCTGGCCGCCCTGCTGGCCGCCGGCGCCCTCGGCGGCGGTTCCGGCCCGTCGCCGACGTTGCGCCGCCGCACCCGGGGCGGCGCCCGCGTCCCGCAGGCGTAGGGGGCCGGCCGTCGAACCCCCGGCGCGGGCCTCCGGGGGTTCGACGGCAGTCGGGCGGCAGTCCGGGGCGGCAGCGCGCCCGGCCCGAGCTGCCCCGGGGACTGCCCGCCGGGCCCGGGGGCGCTGCCTAGCGTGGGGGTCACGGACTCCGCTCCGCATCCCACCCCTCGCCTGGAGGCCCCGCGATGCCCTCGACCGCCCCCACCGCCTCCGCCGTCCTGGACGGCGGCCCGGCGATCACCCCGGCGCCCGCAGTGCTCGACCGGATCGCCGCCCAGAGCCCCGAACGGGTCGCGCTGGTGCACGGCGAGCGCCGGATGACCTACGGACAACTGGCCCTCGCGGTGGCGTTCCGCGCCGACGAACTGGCCGGCTCCGGGGCGGGCCCGGGACGCCTGGTGGCCGTCCACCGGCCCCGGGGCGCGGACGCCGTGGTGGGCCTGCTGGCCGCCCTGCGGACCGGGGCCGCCTACCTGCCGCTGGACCCCGGGGCGCCCGCCGCCCGCAACGCCGCGATCCTCGCCGACTGCACGGGCGTCGACGTCCCCTTGGTCGAGGGCGAGTTCCCGCTTCCGGGCGCGGGGGTTCCCGAGGGTTCCGCGTACGTGATCTACACCTCCGGCTCCACGGGCACGCCCAACGGCGTCGTCGTCGGGCACGGGGCGTTGGCCCGGTTCGTGGCCGGCGCGGGCGCCCGGTACGCGATCACCGCCGAGGACCGGGTGTTGCAGTTCGCCCCGCTGCACTTCGACGCCAGCGTGGAGGAGATCTTCCTGACCCTGGGCGCGGGCGCCACGCTCGTGCTGCGGGACGAGGAGATGCTCGACGTGCCGGGGCTGCTGGCCGGGTGCGCGGCGCACGGCATCACGGTGCTGGACCTGCCCACCGCCTACTGGCACGAGCTGGCCCACGCCCTGGCCTGCGGGGTCGCCCGCCTGCCGGACACCCTGCGCACGGTCGTCATCGGTGGTGAGGCCGCGCTGCCCGAGCGGGTGGCGCAGTGGTGCCGGAGCGTGGACCCGAGGCGGGTGCGGCTGCTGAACACGTACGGGCCCACCGAGGCGACCGTCGTGGCCACCGTCGCCGACCTGTCGCGGTACACGGGCGGGCCGGTGCCCATCGGGCAGCCGCTGCCGGGCGTCCGGGCGGCCGTGGTGGACGGTGAACTGTGGCTGCTCGGGGACGCGTTGGCGACCGGGTACCTCGGCCGGCCCGAGCTGACGGCCGCCCGGTTCGCCACGCTGGGCGGGGACCGCGCGTACCGCACCGGCGACCTGGTGTTCGTCCGGCCGGACGGGCAGTTGGGCTTCCGGGGCCGGGCCGACGACGAGGTGAAGATCAACGGGCACCGGGTGGACCCCGCCTCCGCGGAGGCCGTGTTGACGGCGCACCCCGGGGTGCGGGAGGCCGCCGTGGTACCGCGGGAGACCGCCGACGGGGTGCGCCGGCTGGCCGCGTTCGTGGTCGCGGACGAGGGGGTGGACGCCGCCGCGCTGCGGGATCGGGTCGCGGCGGAGCTGCCGGCCGCGGCGGTGCCCGGCACGGTGACCCTCGTGGAGCGCCTGCCCCGAACCTCCTCCGGGAAGATCGACCGCAAGGCCCTGCGCGGCCCGGCGGCCGGCGGCGGCGCCGAGTCCCCCGCCGACTCCACCGCCGGCGTCGTGTTCGACGGGGTGGTGCTGCCCCCCGAGGAGCGGGTCCCGCTCTCCTTCGCCCAGCGCCGGTTGTGGTTCCTGGCCGGGCTGGAGGGGCCGTCGGCGACGTACAACCTGCCCGTCGTGCTGCGGCTGGACTCCGTGCCCGACACGGCCGCGCTGGCGGCGGCGCTGGCCGATGTGGTGGAGCGGCACGAGGTGCTGCGCACCGTCTGCCCGGCGGTGGACTCCGAGCCGTACCAGCACGTGCTCCAAGGGCCGCCGGTGCCGTTCGAGGTGACCGGGTGCGCGCCGCCGGAGGTGGCCGCGCTCGTGGCCCGGTTCACCGCCGGAACCTTCGACCTGGGCACCCAACTGCCCTTCAGGGCACGACTGTTCGTGCCCGGTGACGGATCGGCGACGCTGGCGCTGCTGATGCACCACATCGCGGCCGACGGCTGGTCGGTCGGACCGCTGCTGCGCGACCTCGGGGAGGCGTACGCGGCCCGGGCGGCCGGGCGGGCACCCGTCCGGGAGCCGCTGGCGTTGCAGTACGCGGACTACACGCTGTGGCAGCACGAGCTGCTGGAGCGGCCGGCGCGGGCGCTGGAGCATTGGCGGGCCGCCCTGGACGGCATGCCGACGCTGCTGGACCTGCCGCTGGACCGGCCCCGGCCCGCCGAGCCGACCGGCGCCGCCGCCACGCTGGTGGCCCGCCTCGACGCCGACACGCACCGCCGGCTGACCGCGATCGGCACGGAACGCGGGGCGAGCCTGCTGATGGTGCTCCAGCCCGCGTTGGCGCTGGCCCTGGCCGCGGTCGGGGCGGGGACGGACATCGCGATCGGCACCCCGGTCGCGGGGCGGGACGACGAGGCCCTGGACGAGCTGGTCGGCCTCTTCGTGAACACGCTGGTGCTGCGCACCGACGTCTCGGGCGACGCCCCGTACGGCGAGTTGGTCGAGCGGGCCCGGGACACGGACCTGGCCGCGTACGCCCGTCAGGAACTCCCCTTCGACCTGCTGGTGGAAGCCCTCAACCCGCGGCGGGAGTTCGCCGTCAACCCCTTCTTCCAGGTGATGCTGACCGCGCAGGCCCAGGACGGGGAGCGGATCTCGCTCGGCGACGGCGCGCTGAGCGGGCGGTACGTCGAACCGGGCCTGGAGGTCGCCAAGTTCGACCTCAGCGCCTCCTGCGTGGAGCTGCCGGGCGGCGGCCTGGAGGTGTGGTGGCAGTACGCGACGGACCTCTTCGAGCCGCGGACGGCCCGGTTGCTGCTGGACGTGTTCACCCGGGCCCTCGCGCACGCGGCGGCCGACCCCGACGCGCGGCCCTCCGCGTGGCCGCTGCTCGACGAGGAGGAGCGTCGGGGGATCACGGAACGCCGGGCGCGGGCGGCCCTCGACGCGTCGGCCGTGGGGACGGCCGTACCCGCCGGCCGCAGGCCCCCCGCCGAGCAGGTGCTGTGCGCGCTGTTCGGTGAGGTGATCGGGCTCGACGGACCGGTGGCCCCCGACGCCAACTTCTTCTCTGCGGGCGGCCATTCGATGATGGGGGTGCGGCTCGTCAACCGGATCCGGGCCACGCTCGGGGTGGAGGCGCGCATCCGGGACCTGTTCCTCGCGCCGACCCCCGCCGAGCTCGCGGTCCGCCTGGTGCGGGAGGCCGCGCCGGCCGGCCGGCCCGCTCTGGTCCCCGTACCGGCGGCGGACCGACCGGAGCGGATCCCGCTGTCCTCCGCGCAGCGCCGGCTGTGGTTCGTGGACCAGTTGGAGGGGCCGAGCGCCTCGTACAACATCCCGTTCGCGCTGCGCCTGGACCGGCCGCTGGACCCGGCCGTGCTGGCCTCGGCGCTGGCTGACGTCTCGGACCGGCACGAGGTGCTGCGGACCGTGTACCCGGCGGTGGACGGGGAGCCGCACCAGCGGATCCTGGAGGCGGTGCGACCCGAACCGGTACGGGTGACCGTGCCGGAGGGACACGGCGGGGCGGCGGTCCACGCCGCCGCGGGCCACGTCTTCGACCTCGCGACGGAGCCTCCGCTGCGGGCGACGCTGATCGACGCCGGGACCGAACGGTTCCTGGTGCTGGTGGTGCACCACATCGCCGCCGACGGCTGGTCCGCCGGACCGCTCCTCGCCGACCTGGCGCGGGCGTACGAGGCCCGGGAGGCCGGCCGGGCGCCCGACGTGGAGGCCCTGCCGGTGCAGTACGCGGACTACGCGCTGTGGGAACGCGCGGCCCTGGAGGACGGCGCCGCGGCGGACGGGGACACCGCGTTCGCGCGGCAGGCCGCGTACTGGCGGGCGACCCTGGCCGACGCCCCGCCGGTACTGGAGCTGACCGCGGCCCGCACCCGGCCCGCGGAGGCCTCGCACCGGGGGGCCGCCACACCGGTCGCCCTGGACGCCGACACGCACGCCCGGCTGGAGCGGCTCGCGCTGGACCACGGCACCACCGTCCTGACGGTGGTGCAGGCGGCCCTGGCCGCCACCTTGACCCGGCACGGGGCGGGCACCGACCTGCCGCTGGGGACGGTGACCGCGGGCCGGGACGACGAGGCCCTGGACGAGCTGGTGGGCTTCTTCGTCAACACGCTCGTCCTGCGCTGCGACACCTCCGGCGACCCGTCCTTCGCGGAGTTGCTGGAGCGGGTCCGGGACACCGGGCTCGGCGCCTACGCCCACCAGGAACTCCCCTTCGACTTGGTGGTCGAGCAACTGAATCCGGTGCGCTCCACCGCCCACCACCCCCTGACGCAGGTGATCGCGCAGGTGCAGCCGGACGAGCCGCGGACGGCGCCGGACGGCGCGCTGACGGGGGTCCCGCTGGGATCGGAGTCGGGGTTCACCAAGTTCGACCTCACGCTGTCGCTGCGCGAACTCCGGGGCGAGCAGGGGGGGCCGGGCGGGCTGAGCGGTGTACTGGAGTACGCGACGGACCTCTTCGACGAGCCGACCGCCGCGGTCCTGGCGGAGCACCTGGCGCGGACCCTGCGGGCGGTGGCCGAGGATCCGGGGCAGCGGATCGGGGACGTCCGGCTCCTGTCGGAGCGGGAGGAGTCCCGGTTGGCCCGGTACAACGACACGGGCGCGCCGGGCGTCGCGGGCGGGCCGATCCACGAACGGTTCGCGGAGCAGGCCCGCAGGACGCCGGACCGGATCGCCGTCTCGTACGAGGAGGAGGAGCTGTCGTACGCGGCGCTGGACGCGCGGGCCGACGCCCTCGCCCACCGGCTCGTCGCCGCGGGCGTGCCTCGTGACGGGGCGGTCGGGGTCCTGCTGGACCGGACGCCGCACCTCCTGGTCGCCGTACTGGCCGTGCTCAAGTGCGGGGCGGCGTACGTCCCGCTGGACCCGCGGCTGCCGGAGGCCCGGATCCGCATGATCATGGAGGATGTGTCGGCGCGGGTCCTGGTAACGGGGTCGGCGCACCTCGACGCGGCGTCGGTCGGACGGGAGCGGGCGGCGGGTGTGCGCGTCCTGTCCGTGGACGACACCGCCGACCAGGGGTCGGACGCGGTCGCCTCGAATCCCGGCGTGGTCGTGGGCGAGGACGCGTTGGCGTACGTGATGTTCACCTCGGGCTCCACGGGTCGGCCCAAGGGCGTCGGAGTCACCCACCGCAACGTGGTCGAGCTGGCCGGCGACCGCTGCTGGGACCCGGTCAACCACCGCCGGATGCTGGTCCATTCCGCGATCGGCTTCGACGCCTCGACCTACGAGCTGTGGGTGCCGCTGCTGAACGGCGGGCAGTTGGTCATCGCCCCCGGCGACGGCACCGACGTCGCGGAACTCGACCACACCATCCGCACGCACGACGTCACCGCCGCCTACTTCACCATGGGTCTGTTCCACATCATGGCGGACGAGGGCCTCGACACCCTGAAGCTGCTGGACGAGGTGTGGACCGGCGGCGACGTCGCCTCCCCCAGCGCCCTCCAGCGAGTCCTGGACCAGTGCCCGGACACCGTCCTCGTCCACTCCTACGGGCCGACCGAGACCACCTTCGCCTCCCATCACCAGCGCCTCCCCCTCACCGTGCGCACCCTGCCGGGCGTGTACCTGGGGGCCGCGCTCGACAACACCCGCGTCCACGTCCTGGACGCGCGGCTGCGGCCGGTCCCGGTGGGGGTTCCCGGCGAGATGTACATCGCGGGCACGCAGGTGGCGCGCGGCTACGTCGGCCGGCCGGGTCTGACGGCCGAACGCTTCGTCCCCGACCCGTTCGGCGGCGACGGCGGGCGGATGTACCGCACCGGGGACCTGGCGCACTGGACGCCCGACGGGGAGCTGCGGTTCATCGGAAGGGCCGACGGCCAGATCAAACTGCGCGGCTTCCGCATCGAGCCGGGCGAGATCGAGAAGACCCTGGCCCGGCATCCGGGCGTGGGGCAGGTCGCGGTGGTGGTCTTCGAGGACGGACCGGGCGGCAAGCGGCTCGTCGCGTACGTCGTGCCCCGCGCCGGCCACACCCTGACCGACACCGAGCTGCTGCGCTGGGCCGGCGGCGAGCTTCCCGAGCACATGGTCCCCGCCGCGGCGGTGGTGGTCGAGGGCATTCCGCTCACCGTCAACGGCAAGCCGGACCGGGCGGCCCTGCCGGCGCCCGCGCCCGTGGTGCGCGGTACGGGCCGGGAGCCGCGCACCCCGCGCGAGGAGGTGCTCTGCGGGCTCTTCTCCGAGGTGCTGGGGGTCCCGGACGTCGGCATCGACGACAACTTCTTCGGCCTGGGCGGGCATTCGCTGCTCGGGGTACGGCTGATCAGCCGGATGCGGACCGTGCTGGGGCTGGACCTCGGGGTCCGCGACCTGTTCCGCACGCCGACCGTGGCGGGGCTGCTGGGCGACGAACCGACCGGTTTCGACCCGATGGGGGTGATGCTGCCCCTGGCCACCCGGGGTGCGCAACGGCCGTTGTTCTGCGTCCACCCCGGTACCGGGGTGGGGTGGCCGTACGCGGGGCTCGCCCGGCACCTGGGGCCCGACCAGCCGTTGTACGCGATCCAGGCGCGGGCGTTGAGCGAGCTGGGCCACTCCCCCGGGACGGTCGAGGAGATGGTGGCGGACTACCTCCCGCTGATCCGGGAGGTCCAACCGCACGGCCCGTACCGCTTCCTCGGCTGGTCCTTCGGCGGCACGGTCGCGCACGCCCTCGCCGTCGCACTGGCCGAACTCGGCGAACGCACCGAGCTGCTGGCCATGATGGACGTCCACCTGCTGCCGACCGAGCCGGAGCGGCGCGCGATGACTCCCGCCCAGAAGCGGGACATGCTCGTCGGCGACGCCGCGGACGAGCCGGCGGACGCCCCCTTCGACGTGGACGCCCTCATCGGCCTGGTCCGGCTGAAGGATCCGGTGCTCGGCGCGTTCTCCGACGAGGAGATCCGCTCGGTGATCGGGGCGTCCATCAACCACGCGGAAATCATGAACCTGTACGCGCCGCGCCCGGTGGCCACCGATCTGTTGTTCCTGGCGGCCCTTGAGGACGGCGAAACGGAAAACACTCTCGCACGGCACTGGATTCCCTACATCGAGGGCCGCGTCGAGAATCACGTCATCGGGGTCCCGCACACCCGCATGGGAGAGCCGGCCCCGCTCGCCCTGATCGGCCGCATCCTTTCCGAGAAATTGAGGAGTCTGTCATGACCAATCCTTTCGACGACACCGAGGGCACGTTCCACGTCGTGGTGAACGCCGAGGGACAACACGCCCTGTGGCCCGCGTTCGCCGCCGTGCCCGAGGGCTGGGATTCGGTGTGGGGCGCGGGAACCAGGGCGGACGCCCTGGCGTACGTGGAGGAGAACTGGACGGACATCCGCCCGAAGAGCCTCATCGCCCAGTACGTGTGAACCAGCCCCCACCGAACGTCTGAATTCTTCCCGAATTCAGGGAGAGCCGTGACCCGCACCGCGGGTCACGGCTCTCCGCGTCCACCGCATTCCCCGCGCCGGGATTCCGCACGATCGAGCGCCCCGAATTCCCCGATACTGCCGCCTCGACTTCCCCTCGCCGAGGGCGCCCGTTCCTATATTTGTCGGCATGCGACGACGGAATGTGAACATCCTGCTGACGGGTACCGCATCGGACTCCCATACGTGGAATCTCGTCTATCTCCAGCTTTTCCTGGAGGAGCAGGGCCACCGGGTGCGCAATCTGGGGCCCTGCGTGACCGACGACCTGCTGACCGCCGCGTGCGCGGCCGACGCGCCCGACCTGGTGGTCATCAGCAGTGTGAACGGCCACGGATACCGCGACGGCCTGAGCGCCGTCCGGGCCGTGCGGCGCGCCGGCCTGACCCTTCCCGTGGTGATCGGCGGCAAGCTGGGGGTGGCGGGCCGGGCCGATCCGCACGCCCGGGGCCTGCTTCTCGACGCGGGCTGTGACGCCGTGTTCGACGACGGGGACGTCGAGGCCCTGCGCCGCTACCTGAGCCCTGTGACCGCCATCGACGCCACCGCCGCCGCCGCGCGGGCCGTGGCATGACCGCCGCCACGCTCGCCGCACCGATCGTGGCCCGACCCACCACCACGGCCCCCTCGTTCGGGGCCTTCGTCGCGCGGGCGGCGGCCGCCGGGCAGCTCGTCGTCCAGCCCCGGATGGGGTTCGGCGAGCCGCGCCGGATGCGGGCCGGCCTGGAGCGCACCAAGTCCGCCGTCGCCACCACCGTGGGCACCCTCACCATCGACAGCTACACCCGGGTCGGCGATCAGGACGCCGCCCGGGCCGCGCTCGCCGAGGGTCTCGCGCTCAACGGCTATCCGATCGCCACCCACCCCGTCGACCTGACCCGCGCCCTGCTGGACGGGGTGCTGGACCCGGGGTTCCCGGTCCAGGTGCGGCACGGCTCCTCCCGGCCCGAGTCGATCGTGCGGGCCCTCGCCGCCGCCGGGCTCGACGCCACCGAGGGCGGGCCCGTCTCGTACTGCCTGCCCTACGGGCGGACCCCGCTGTCGGAGTCCGTGGAGAACTGGGCCCGCTGCTGCGAGTTGCTGGCCGAGCTGGTCCCGGCGCCGCGGGTGCCGCACCTGGAGAGCTTCGGCGGCTGCATGCTCGGCCAGCTCTGCCCTCCCGGGCTGCTGGTGGCGCTCAGCCTGCTGGAAGGGCTGTTCTTCGCCCGGCACGGCATCGGCAGCGTCTCCCTCAGCTACGCCCAGCAGAGCGACCCCGGACAGGACACCGAGGCGATACGGGCGTTGCACCGGCTCGCCGGGGAGTTCCTGCCGGCCGGCGTGGACCGACACGTCGTCCTCTACACCTACATGGGGGTGTTCCCCCGTACCGAGCCGGGCGCCACCCGGCTGCTGGAGGCCTCGGCACGGCTGGCCGTGCGGGCCGGGGCGCAGCGGCTGATCGTGAAGACCGCCGCCGAGGCACACCGCATCCCGACGGTGACGGAGAACGTGCGCGCCCTGGAGACGGCCGCGGCGAGCGCGGCCCTGGCGGAGGCGGAGGCCGGGCCGGCCGGCGGGCCCGCCGACAGCGAGGTGTACCGGGAGGCCCTGGCCTTCGTGGAGGCCGTGCTGGACCTCGACGAGGACCTCGGGCGGGCGCTGCGGAAGGCCTTCGCGCGGGGCTTGTTGGACGTCCCGTACTGCCTGCACCCGGACAACGCGGGCCGCTCGCGCAGCTTCGTCGACGGGGCGGGCCGGCTGCGCTGGTCCGAGGTCGGGGCGATGCCGGTCGCGCCGTACGCGGCCCCGGCCGGCCGCAGGCGCGCCTTGACCTCGGACGGGCTGCTGGTGGCCCTGGGGGCGGTGGCCCGGAGGTACGACGACGTCGGCGAGGTGGACCGCCCCGGCTGACGGGTTCGAGCACGCGGCCGGTTCGAGCACGCGGCCGGTTCGAGCACACACGGACACGAGACAGGAGTCGACAGCATGGAAACGACGCACGGCACGGAACCCGCGGACACTGCGGGGACGACAGTGACGACAGTGACGACAGTGACGACGGGGACGACGCCCCCGACCCCGCCACCGCTCGGCGAGCACCTGCGCTCGCCCGAGCTGCGGTCGGCGATGCTGGTGCAACAGGAAGTCCTCTTCGCGGCGCGGGAGTTCCTGCGCGGCAGGGAGTTCGTCGAGCTGCTCCCGCCGCTGGTGGGTCCGGTGACGGACCCGGGCGGCCGGGGCGCGAAGGCGCTGGACGTGGACTACTACGGCCGGCCGTACAAGCTCATGACGAGCGCGATCCTCTACAAGCAGGCCTCGCTGAAGGGGTTCCCCCGGCTGTTCTACATCGCGCCGAACGTCCGCGTGGAGCCGCCGGAGACGGCGTCCACCGGCCGGCACCTGGTGGAGTTCCACCAGATCGACGTGGAGTTGGCGGGCGGTACGCGCCGTGACGCGCAGGAGCTCGCGGCCGGGCTGCTGACACACGTCGTGGAGCACGTGTGGACGGCCGTGCCGCAGGTGTTGCGCGAACTGGGGCGGGACGAACTGGACTTCGCCGAGCTGCGGCAGGGCAAGTTCGACACCCGCACCCACGAGGAGGCGGTGGCCGCGCTGATCGGGCGGGGGCACCCGCAGAGCCCGGACGCCGAGATCGACTGGGCGGGCGAGAAGCTGCTCTCGCTGGAGGCCGACCGCCCGTTCTTCGTCAACGACTATCCCAAGGGCTCGCGCGGGTTCTACGACCGCGAGGATCCCGAACGGCCGGGCGTGCTGCGCAACTTCGACCTGATCGCGCACGGCGGCTTCGGCGAGCTCGTCAGCGGCAGCGAGCGCGAGTCCGCGTACGCGACGATCGTGACCCGGATGCGGGAGAGCGGGGAGAACCCCGCCAAGTACGCCTGGTACCTCGACCTGGCCCGCGAGGGCATCGAACCGAGCGCCGGTTTCGGGATGGGGCTGCAGCGCCTGGTCCGCTTCCTGACCGGACTGGACGCGCTGTGGCAGGTCAGCGCGTACCCGAAGCTGCCGGGGGTGATCGCGCCGTGAGCGGGCTCAGCGCCCCCGGGTTCCCCGAGGAGGCGGTACGGGCCCGGGCGCGGGCCGGGACGGCCGAGGTGTTCCCGGCGGCGGACGGGTACGGGTCCCGGCTCTTCGGGGCCGCCCCCGTCGAGCGGGACGGCCTGGACGCCTTGCGGCTCGTTCCGCCGGTGTTCATGCCGCGGCGGCTGGAGAAGCTGATCGACCTGGGCCGGGAGCCCTCGTACGAGGACGTGGACCTGCGCACCCGGGTCGGCGGTTTCGCCTCGCGGCTCCCGCTCTACCTCTCGGCGTTCGGTTCGACCCGGGCGGGTAGCGGGGACCTCGGCGTGGCCGCGGGCCGGCAGGCCGGGCGGCTCGGCATCCCGATGGTGATCGGGGAGAACATGGTGCCGGTCCACGGCTACGGCACGCGTTCGGCGTTGCTGGAGCGGGTGGCGGCGTACGCCGAGACCGTCGCGGACGGGGTCGGCGGGGTGGTGGTGCAGCAGTCGACCGAGGACGCCGACTCCGAGGTGTGGAACCTGCTGTACAGCGACCCGGGGACGCGCGCCCTGCGGGACTCCGGCCGGCTCGGGTTCGAGCTGAAGGTGGGCCAGGGAGCGAAGCCGGGGCTCGGCGGGATGACCGTGGTCGGGGCGGCCGATGCCGAGCGACTGGCCGAACAGTTCGCGGTGCGGGACCTGTTGGGGGATTCCGGTCGGCGGCTGCGCTGCGCGACCCCCGGCACGTTCACCGAGGAGATCGTCCGCCGGCAACTGGGGTTCATGCGGAACAACTTCCCGCTGGCCCGGACCTGGGTGAAGTTCCACCCGGGCCGGGACGTGGGCCGGGCCGCCGCCGTCGCCTGGACGGCGGGCGCCGACGCCGTCACGGTGGACGGCGCCGAGGGCGGCACCGGTTGGGCGCCGCGGGCCTTCCTGGAGGGCGTCGGCCTGCCCCTCGACGAGTGCCTGCGCCGTGTCGGCACCCCGGCCGGGGACCTGCTCGCCTCGGGGCGGATCTGGGAGGGCGGTCGCGCGGTGCGGGTGCTCGCCCTGGGCGCGAGGGCGGTGGGCCTGGGCCGGGCGGCGTTGCTCGCCGTGGACGAGGACCCCGGCGCGGGCCTGGTGCGGCTGGTCGAGGCACTGGCCCTGGAGACCCGGCTGCTGGTCAGCGCCCTCGGCAAGTACCACGTCGGCGACCTCGACCCGGCCGACCTGTGGGCTCCGGACCGTCCCGGCGCGTCCGCCCCCGCCACACCGCTCCCCGACCCGACCGCGCCCGCGCCCGCGCCCGCCACGACGCATCCGGCTGCGGCGACGGCGGTCGGTGGGGCGTCGTGAGGCGGGGCGTCGTGAGGCGGGGCGTCGTGAGGCGGAGCCGGCGCGGCGGCCGGTCCGCGCCGCCCGGTTGTCCGGGCCGCCGCCGTCGACCCGGCTTCGCCCGGGCCCGGTTCCGGCTCTCCGAGCTCCCCGGGGTCACGGTCACACCCACCGCCGGCGGGGGCGCGGCCGGGGCCGCCGCCTCCCGGGTCCTGACCGGGGCCGGCCTCGGCCACCTCGGCGGGCACCTGGAACTGCGGAGTTTCGGTTCGCCCGGCCCGGCCGCCCGGGCCCGCGCGGCGGAACACGCCGTCCGGGCAGCGCTGCGCACCGGCTGACCCCCGCCCCCCGCCCGTCCCTCCCCCTCCCACGTCGCCTCCCCGCCCGCCTTCCACAAGGAACAGGTGCACCTGATGGACACCCCCGCACGTCTCGACACCGAACGCCCCGACCCCGCCCGGCCGGACCCCTCGAAGGTCCTGTGGGGTCGCGTCGGCAGCCTCGTCGGCGGTCAGGCCGCCGTCCAACTGGGCAGTTTCGCCCTGCTGATCGCCATGAACTGGACCGCCGTACAGATCGGCGGGACCCGCGCCGTCACACTGTTGATGCTCGCCGCGACCGTGCCCCGCGCCCTCATGTTGATCTTCGGCGGGGCGGTCGCCGACACCCTCGGTCCGCGCTTCGTCCTGCTGCGCACCACCGCCGCCCGGGTCGTGTTGCTCGGCGTCGGCGCCGTGGTCACGGCGAACAGCGGACAGCTGTGGCCCCTGGTGGTGATCGCCCTGGTCGAGGGCGTGCTGCTCGGGCTGGCCGGACCGGCGTCCGGGGTGCTGCTGCCCCTGTTCGCCCGCGGCGACCAACTGGCCCGCGCGAACTCCCTGTACGCCATGGTCCTGCGGGTCGCGCCGATCCTCGGCGCGCCGGCCGGCGCCTTCCTGATCACCGTCGGGGAGTTGTGGGTGGCGATGTTGGTCGGCGCGCTCACCGGCGCGATCTGGCTCGGCTGCCTGCTCCACGTCACGCACGGGTTCGTCCGGCCGGAGCCGGAGCCCGGGGTCTCCCTGGTGAAGCGGTCCGGGGACGGTTTCCGGCTGCTGGCCCGGCATCCGAGGCTGCGCTGGATGTTCGTCGCGGCGCTGTGCCTGGACATGGCGTTCAGTTGGCCGGCCGAGGTGGCGCTGCCCCTGCTGGTGTCCGAGCGGGGCTGGGGCGTCGGCGCGGTCGGCGTGGTCCTGGCGGCGTTCAGCGTGGGGGCGCTCGGCTCCAGCGCGGTGGGCGCGGCGTTCGCGCACCGCATCCCGATGTTCGTGCGGCTCGTCGTGACGGGCGCCGGACTGGCCGCCGGCATTCTCGTCATGGCGCTGATGCCGTCGGTGGTCTCGCTGACCGCCGTCGCCGCGGGGGTCGGGCTGCTGTCCGGGCTGAACGGCCCGGCGATCGTCACCCTGTACCAACAGTCCGCCCCCGAGGACCGGATGGGCGCCGCGATGTCCACCCTCTCGCTCGCCGGGATCGGCACCGCGCCCGTCTCCATCGCCGTCTTCAGTTCGCTCTCGCTGGTCCTCGGTGTCCAGAGCACCTGGCTGTTGTGCGGTGCCATCGCGTTCGTCTCCCCCTTCGCGGCGGTGATGGCCCTGCGCCAACCGGCCCGCGCCGAGGAGCCGGCGCCGGTGGAGCCGCCCGTACCGGCCGCGGTGTGAGGGGGGTCCCGTGACATCCCTCGCCACCCCGGCCCGCGGCCGGGCCCCCGGGAGGCTCCTGGTTCCGGAGCCGCTGTCGGACCCGGGGCCGGAGCGGGCCGCGCTGGTGGCCGCGACCCCGCAGCTGTGGCTCGTGGACACCACGGCGTACCGGGCGCACGCGGCGCGGCACGCCCCGGGGACCCTGGACGCCCTGGAGTTGGCGCGGGCCGCGGAGTTCGCGCGGGCGGCCGACCGGGACGCGTACGTCTGCGCGCACGTGGCGCTGCGCCGGCTGCTCGGCGCGTACCTGGGGACGACGGCGCGCGAGGTGGTCGTCGAGCGGGCGCCCTGCTCGCACTGCGCGGAGCCGCACGGGCGTCCCGTGCTCCCTGGTGGGACCCTGCACTTCTCGCTCTCGCACTGCACCGGGATCAGCCTGTTGGCCTTCGCCTCCGCGCCCGTCGGGGTGGACGTGGAGGAGGTGGTGCGGCCCGACGTGATCGCCGACACGGCGGACGTGCTGCACCCCAGGGAGGCGGCGGAGCTCGCCGCCCTCCCGGCCGGCGAACGCGCCCGCGCCTTCACCCGGGTGTGGACCCGCAAGGAGGCCTACCTCAAGGGCCTCGGGGTGGGGTTGTCGGAGAACCCGGCCGCGGACTACGTGGGGTCGGGGCCGGAGCCGGCGCGGCTGCCGGGGTGGACGCTGACCGACGTACGGGTCCCCGAGGGCCACCGGGCGGCGCTGGCGCTGAACACGGGGCGCGCGGAGCCCGCGGGGGAACGTGCCGGGGCGGGCGAGGGCGGCAGGGCGAAGTCCGGGCCGGGCGAGGGCGCGGTGCTCACGCCGCCTCGACGGCCGCCCGCGGGTTGAGCGCGGCGTACTCCAGCGGCGCCGACGGGTCGATCGTCAGCTCGTACGGGGCCGGCTCCGTGCCCGCGCGGACCAGCAGGTCGCCGATGGCCGCGATCATCGCGCCGTTGTCGGTGCACAGGGTCATCGGTGGAACCCTCAGTTCGATCCCGGCGGAGGCGCAGCGCCGCTCCGCGAGGTCGCGCACGCGGGAGTTGGCCGCCACTCCGCCGACCACCACCAGGGTCCGGACCCCGTACTCCTTGCAGGCCGCGACCGCCTTGCGGGTCAGTACGTCGGCCACCGCCTCCTGGAGCGAGGCCGCGCCGTCGGCGACCGGCGGTTCCTCGCCGCGCAGCCGGTGGCCCTCGGCCCAGCGGGCGGCGGCGGTCTTGAGCCCCGAGAAGGAGAAGGAGTAGGCGTACGGATCGCCGGCGCGGGGTCCGCCGGTGAGCGGACGGGGGAAGGCGACGGCCTTCGGGTCGCCGCCCCGGGCGGCACGGTCGATGGCCGGCCCGCCCGGGTAGGGCAGGCCGAGGACCCGGGCGACCTTGTCGAAGCACTCGCCGGCCGCGTCGTCGAGGGTGTCCCCGAGGTGCAGGATCGGTTCGCGCACGAGGTCGCGCACCAGCAGCAGCGAGGTGTGGCCGCCCGAGACGATCAGGACCATGCAGGGCTCGGGCAGCGGCCCGTGCTCCAGGGTGTCGGCGGCGACGTGTCCGGCCAGGTGGTGGACCCCGTACAGCGGCAGGTCCAGGGCGTAGGCGAGGGTCTTGGCGCCCGCGAGCCCGACCTGGAGCGCGCCGGAGAGGCCGGGCCCGGTGGTGACGGCGATGGCGTCGAGCTGCGACATCCGCAGGCCGGCCTGGTCGAGGGCCTGGCGGACGACCGGGTTGAAGGCGTGCAGGTGGGCGCGGGCCGCGATCTCGGGCACCACTCCGCCGAAGCGGGCGTGTTCGTCCATGCTCGACGCGACGACGTGCGCGAGGAGCTTTCCGTCGCGGACGATTCCCGCGCCCGTCTCGTCGCAGGACGATTCGATGCCGAGCACCAACGGAGATCCCACGACGACACCTTCAACCCTTGTTGCGAATGGTTCGCAACAAGGGTAGCGGCGTCGGCCGCCCGACCTCGCACGGGCTGTGAGGACGGACACGTCCCCTTTCGGGAACCCTCGGCACCTCGCACCCGTCGGACGGGACGTCGAAGGATCTTCGGGAACGGGAGCGGGAGCGGGAGCGCCACATGGTCGGCAAGGCGGGGGGCGGGGCGAGACGCGTCCGCTTCGTGCTGCTCGGGATCGTTCTCGCCCTGCTGGGAGCCGGTTCCTGGGTCGTGTGGGAGCTGCGTGTCGTCGCCGCGCACCTCGCGGACGGGGACCCGGCACAGGGCACCTACCTCCAGGATCCCGAACGCGCCGACCGGACGGCCTCGGCGGTCCTGGACGGTCTCGTGGTGGAGGTCGAGGCACCGCGCGACGACACCCCGACCCCCGCCGGTTCCGAGGCGACCGCCGAGTCCGCCGGATCCGCGACCCCGGTGCGGTCGCGGCGGGAGGGCGACTGGCGCCCCTCCTCGCCCCTGGAGGCCCGGAGCACGGCGCCCGAGCCCGCGATCGGCGCACTGTTCTCCCCCGGCGGCGACTGGGACGGCGACCACCACTGCTCCGCCGGCGTGGTGCACTCCCCCGACGGGGATCTGATCGTCACCGCCGCCCACTGCGTGTACCAGGGCGGCTTCCGCACCAATCTCGCCTTCGTTCCGGGCTACCGGGGCGGCGTGGCCCCGTACGGCGTCTGGGTGCCCACCCGGATCGACGTGGACCCCCGCTGGACGGAGTCCGCCGACCCCGATCACGACGTGGCCTTCGTCCGGGTGCGCCGCCCCGGACACCCCGGGGAGCGACTGGAGGACGTCACCGGCGCTCCCGCGATCCGGTTCCGGCCCCAACTGCCTCTGCCCGCACGGGTGGTGGGCTATCCGAATGACGCCGAACAGCCGGTGGACTGCTACAACACGGCCCGCGCGGAAGGGCCCGCGCAGTTGCGGCTGGACTGCGCGGGCGTACCGAACGGGACCAGCGGCGGCCCGATCCTGACCGACGGACCCACCCTGATCGGGGTGGTCGGCGGCCGTGACGGCGGCGGCGACGAGAGGACCTCGTACAGCAGTTGGTTCGACGACGGCACCCGCGCCCTCTACGCGCGGGCGATCGGATCCCCCTGAGGCGGCTCCCGGGATCCGCTCCGGGTGCGCCTGTGCCTCGGGGGGAGCCCGGGTCCTGGGTGGTTGTCCGCAGCGTCGTCTTCCATGCCGCCGAGTGTCCGGGACGGCGGGGCCCGGTTCAGTGCCCGCCCGGGGCGCCCGGAGGCGTCCCGGGGGCGGACGGGCTCACTTCGGGGCGCCCGCGCCGGCGGATCCGACGTGCGTCAAGAGCCTGAAGGGGGCGGGTGTCGGCCCTCCACCCCCGGGGCATCGGCCGGTCAGCGCGCCGGCGCCGGGTACGACACCCCGGTCAGTTTCTCGGAGGCGCTCCACAGCCGCTCCCCGGACGCGTCGTCGAGGGTCCACTTGGCCCGCCAGGACCGGACGGGCGCCCCGCGCCAGCCGAGCCGCGGTCCGATGAACGCGTCGGGCCGGACCCCGGGGGCGGTGGCCGCGTACAGGGTGGGCAGCGCGCCGGCCTCGGCGGACTGCGCGACGACGGCGATGCCGACGGCGTTGACGGCGGCGTTCGCGGCGACGGCGATCCGTGACGTGAGGGTGCGCCCGGCCCGGGGGGCCGCCCCGACGTGCAGGTTGGTGGAGGCGTAGCCGGGGTGGGCGGCGGCCGTGACGATCCCGGAGCCGGCGGCCGCCAGGCGCCGGGACAGTTCGTGGGTGAAGAGGAGGTTGGCGGTCTTCGAGCGCCCGTAGGCCATCCACCGCCGGTATCCGCGTTCGGCGTTCAGGTCGTCGTGGTCGAGGTCGCCGAGGACGTGGAAGGCGCTGGAGAGGTTGACGATCCGGGCCCCGTCGCCGGCGGCGAGGAGACGGGGCAGGAGCAGCCCGGTCAGGGCGAAGTGACCGAGGTGGTTGATCCCGAACTGAGCCTCGAAGCCGTCGGCGGTGCGACCGTACGGCAGGGCCATCACGCCCGCGTTGTTGACGAGCAGGTCGAGGGTGTCGTGGCGCCGCGACCAGGCCCGGGCGAACTCCCGCACGGAGGCGAGGTCGGCGAGGTCGCGCGGCATGAACTCCACGTCCGCGCCCGGCACCTCGGTCCGCAGGCGTACCGCCGCGGCGCGGCCCCGGGCCGCGCTGCGGCAGGCCAGGACGACCCCGGCCCCGGCGCGGGCCAGCTCACGGGCGGCGACCAGCCCGATGCCGCTGTTGGCGCCGGTCACGACGGCGGTGCGGCCACTCTGGTCGGGGATGTTCCTGATGTTCCAGCCGGGCATCTCGACTCCCTCACGACGACGTGGTTACTGAGGGTAACATCCCGTGTTTCCGGGCGGTCGGCGCGGGGGTCCGCACAGGGGCTCACGTGGGTCCCGTCACCCCGGGGACCGGGCACAGGCGCAGGCCAGTAGGCTGCGGGTCCATCCGCTTCCCCTCCCCCGAGGTCCCGCAGTGAGCTCCGCACCCCCCACCCTCCCCGTGACGGTCGTCGGCCTCGGCGCCGACGGCTGGGCCGGGCTCACCGCCGCCGCGCGGACCGCGCTGACCTCCGCCGAGGTGCTGATCGGCGGGCCCCGCCAGCTGGACCTGCTGCCGGCCGACGTCTGCCCCGGCGAACGGATCGCCTGGCCCAGCCCACTGCGCCCCGCCGTGCCGAAACTGACCGCCGAGCACGCGGGCCGCCGGATCGCGGTGCTGGCCAGCGGCGACCCCATGTTCTACGGGATCGGCCGCGCCCTCTGCGAGGAGCTCGGGCCGCACGCCCTGCACGTCCTTCCGCACCCCTCGTCGGTGTCCTACGCCTGCGCCCGGCTCGGCTGGCCGGTGGAGGACACCGAGGTCGTCACCATCGTCGGCCGCCCCGTGGCCCAGCTCGCCGCCGCCCTGTACGAGGGCCGGCGGGTGTTGGTGCTCAGCGCGGGCGCCGGCTCGCCGGGCGAGATCGCCGCACTGCTGCGGGAACGGGGCTTCGGCCCGAGCCGCATGCGGGTGCTGGAGCGGCTCGGCTCCGAGCACGAGGACGCGTACGAGGGCCACGCGGACGGCTGGGACCGGGCGCCGGGCGACCCGTTGAACGTGGTGGCCGTGGACTGCCGCCGCGACCCGGCCGCCCCGACGCCCCGACTCGGCACCACCCCCGGCCTGCCCGACACCGCGTACGAGCACGACGGGCAGCTCACCAAGCGGCACGTGCGGGCCGCCACCCTGTGCGCCCTCGCCCCGGCCCCGGGCGAACTGCTGTGGGACATCGGCGGCGGTTCCGGTTCCATCGGCATCGAGTGGATGCGCAGCCATCCCTCCTGCCGGGCGGTGGCCGTGGAACGCGTCCCCGAGCGGGCCGAACGCATCACCCGCAACGCCGGCGCCCTCGGCGTGCCCGGCCTGCGGGTCGTCCTCGGCGCGGCCCCCGACGCGCTGATCGGACTGCCCGCCCCCGACGCGGTGTTCATCGGCGGCGGCCTGACCGCGCCCGGTCTCCTCGACGCGGCGTGGACGGCGCTGGCACCCGGCGGCCGGCTGGTGGTCAACACGGTCACCCTGGAATCGGAGGCCGTGCTCGGCGACCACTACCGGCGCCGCGGTGGCGAACTGGTCAAACTGGCCGTCGCGCACGCGGTGCCGGTCGGCGGCTTCACCGGCTGGCGGCAGGCGATGGCGGTCACCCAGTGGTCGGTCACCAAACCGCACCCGACGACGGACCGGACGACCGAGAACGAGAACGACAAGGACCAGACATGACCGTGTACTTCATCGGAGCGGGCCCCGGCGCCGCCGACCTGATCACCGTGCGCGGTGCCCGGACGCTGGCCGCCGCCCCCGTCTGCCTGTACGCGGGCAGCCTGGTGCCGCGCGAGCTGCTGGCCGAATGCCCGGCCGACGCCCGCCTGATCGACACCTCCCGGCTCAACCTGGACGAGATCGTCGCGGAGTTCACCCGGGCGCACGCGGCGGGCCTGGACGTGGCACGGCTGCACTCCGGCGACCCGTCGATCTTCAGCGCGGTCGCCGAACAGATGCGGCGCCTCGACGCCGCCGGCATCCCCTACGAGGTGGTCCCGGGCGTGCCGGCGTTCGCCGCGGCGGCCGCCGCGCTGAAGCGGGAGTTGACCGTGCCCACCGTCGGGCAGACCGTGATCCTGACCCGGATCGCCCAGCAGGCCACCCCGATGCCGCCCGGGGAGGACCTGGCGACGCTCGGCCGCAGCGGCGCGCTGCTGGTCCTGCACCTGGCGACGCGGTACGTCGACCGGGTCGTCGAGGAACTGCTGCCGCACTACGGGGCCGAGTGCCCCGTCGCGGTGGTCGCGATGGCCAGCCGCCCCGACGAGCTGATCCTGCGCGGCACCCTGACCGACATCGCGGAGCAGGTGAAGGCGGCCGGGCTGGTGCGCACCGCGGTGATCGTGGTGGGTCGCACGCTGGGCGCGGAGCAGTTCCGCGACAGTCACCTGTACTCCGCCGAACGCGACCGGCATGCCTGCTGAAGGGGACCCGGGTCACCTGCTGATCCTGGGCGGCACGACGGAGGCCCGCCGGCTCGCGGAGGCGCTGGAGCGGACCCCGCTTCGGGTGACGACCTCCCTGGCCGGCCGGGTCGGCGCGCCGGTGCTGCCGCCGGGCGGGACCCGGATCGGCGGCTTCGGCGGCGTCGAGGGCCTGGCGGCCTGGGTGACCGCCCACCGGGTCACGCACCTGGTGGACGCCACCCACCCCTTCGCGGAGCGGATGAGTTTCCACGCGGCGCGGGCCGCGGAGCTCACCGGCGTACCGCTGCTCGCGTTGCGCCGTCCCGGCTGGGTCCCGGGGCCCGGCGACGACTGGACGTTCGTCGAATCCCTCGACGCGGCGGCAGCCCTGCTCCCGGAGCGGGGCCGCCGGGTGTTCCTGACCACGGGCCGGATGGGCCTGCACCGCTTCGCGCACCTCACCGAGCCCTGGTTCCTGGTGCGTTCCGTGGACCCGCCGGCCGGGGAGCGGCCGCCGTGCCTCGAAGTGCTGCTCGCGCGGGGGCCGTTCGGCCTCGCCGACGAGCGGGAGCTGTTGGCCCGGCACCGGATCGACGTCCTGGTGACCAAGGACAGCGGCGGCGACGCCACCGCGCCCAAGCTCGTCGCGGCCCGGGAGGCGGGGATCGCGGTGCTGGTCGTACGGCGACCGCCGGTGCCCGAGGGGGTGCCGGAGGCGGACTCGGTCGAGGCGGCGCTGGCCCGGCTGACCGGCTTCCGGGCCTGAACCGCCCGCGCGGCCACGGCCGTACCGCCCGCGCGGCCGGGTCCCGGGGCCGTCACCGCCCCGGGGCCCGGCTCTCGCGTCGACCGGTCGGACCGGTCGGACCGGTCGGACCGGTCAGGCGTAGCGGCGCGGGGTCCACGTGACCCGGGAGCCGTCGGCCCGCTCGGTGACCCGGGTCTGCGAGGAACCGATCAGCAGGATCGTGCGCATGTCCACCTCGGCCGGCTCCAGTTCGGCGAGGGTCACGATCCGCACCGACTGCTCCGGTCCGCCGACGTCCCGTGCGACGACCACCGGGGTCTGCGGGGAGCGCAGTTCCAGCAGGAGTTCCCTGGCCTGGGCGACCTGCCAGGTGCGGCTGCGCGAGCCCGGGTTGTACAGGGCGAGCACCAGATCCGCCGCGGCGGCGGCGCGCAGCCGCTCGGCGATGACCTCCCACGGCTTGAGCCGGTCGGAGAGCGACACGGTGGCGTAGTCGTGGCCGAGCGGCGCCCCGGCCGCCGCGGCAGCGGCGTTGGCGGCGGTCACGCCCGGCAGGACCCGTACCGGCACGTCCTTGTAGGCGTCCTGGTCGGCGACCTCCAGGACGGCCGTGGCCATCGCGAAGACGCCGGGGTCGCCGCCGGAGACCACGACGACCCGCTTGCCGCGGCGGGCGAGGTCCAGGGCGAACTCGGCGCGCTCCGACTCCACCTTGTTGTCGGAGCCGTGCCGGACCTGCCCCGGCTTGACCGGGACGCGGTCCAGGTAGGTGGTGTACCCGACCAGCACCTCGGCGTCGGCCAGTGCCCGCCGGGTCTCGGCGGTCAGCCACAGCGGGCCGGCCGGTCCGGTGCCGACCACGGCGACCTCGCCGGGGCCGGACGGCACGCTGCCCGGGTTGCCGATCCGGCTGGGCACCACGGCGACGGCGAAGTACGGGACGCTGTCGGGGTCGGTGTCGGCGAGCAGGCCCGTGCGCTCGCCCGCCATGGTGGCGCGCTCGACGTAGCGGGCCTCGGCGAGCCGGCCGCTGTTCTCCATGGCCCGGCGCACCGCGGGGAAGGTGCGGCCGAGCTTCATCACGACCGCCGAGTCGGTGGCGGCGAGCCGGGCGGTGAGCTCCTCCTCGGGCAGGGTGCCGGGCAGGATGGTCAGCACCTCCTCGCCCTCCACGAGCGGGGTTCCCAGGCGTGCGGCGGCGGCGCTCACCGAGGTCACGCCGGGGATCACCTCGGCCGGGTAGCGGTCCGCGAGGCGCTTGTGCATGTGCATGTACGAGCCGTAGAAGAGCGGGTCGCCCTCGGCGAGCACGGCGACGGTCCGGCCGGCGTCGAGGTGCGCGGCCAGCCGGGCGGCGGAGGCCTCGTAGAACTCCTCCATCGCGCCCTGGTAGCCGCCGGGGTGGTCGGTGGTCTCGGTGGTGACCGGGTAGACCAGCGGTTCCTCGACGTGGTCGGCGCGCAGGTGCTTCGCGGCGATCGAGCGGGCGATCGAGCGGCCGTGGCGGGCGGAGTGGTAGGCGACGACGTCCGCCTCCGCGATCACCTCGACGGCGCGCAGGGTCATCAGGGAGGGGTCGCCGGGGCCGAGGCCGACGCCGTAGAGCCGTCCGGGGGTCACGTCGGCGGCGCTCATTCGGCCACGCTCGCGATGGCGTTGACGGCCGCGGCGGCGATGGCGCTGCCGCCCCGCCGGCCCCGCACGATCAGGTGGTCGAGGCCCGAGGGGTGGGCGGCGAGCGCGTCCTTGGACTCGGCCGCGCCGATGAAGCCGACGGGGACGCCGATGACGGCGGCGGGGCGCGGCGCGCCCTCCTCGATCATCTCCAGCAGGCGAAAGAGGGCGGTCGGGGCGTTGCCGACGGCGATGACCGAGCCCTCCAACAGGCCTCGGTCGCGCCAGACTTCGAGGGCGGCGGCGCTGCGCGTGGTGCCCATCCGCGCGGCGAGTTCCGGCACGGTCGGGTCGGAGAGGGTGCAGATCACCTCGTTGTCGGCGGGCAGCCGCTTGCGGGTGACCCCGCTCGCGACCATCTGTACGTCGCACAGGATCGGCGCGCCGGCCTCCAGCGCGGCGCGCGCCCGCAGGACGACGTCCGGGGTGTACCCGAGGTCCTGGGGCAGGTCGGTCATCCCGCAGGCGTGAATCATGCGCACCGCGACCTGGGCGACCGAGGCGGGCAGCCCGGAGAGGTCCGCCTCGGCGCGGATCGTGGCAAAGGACTGGCGGTAGATCGCCGCGCCGTCCTTCTCGTACTCGAACACGGGGCACTCGCTCATTTCTTCACTGCGGGGTCGGGGGCAGGTGGGGTACTGCGGGCGTCCGCGAGGGCCGCGGCAAGTTCGGTGGGGGTGTCCGGCACATGGTGCCGTGCGGGGCGGCCCGGTGCGGCGAGCCGGTAGCCGGTCGGGCCGGCGACCAGGTCCACCCAGGCGGTGCCGCGCGGGTGCCCGCAGCGTCGTTCGCAGCCCGACCAGTGCACGGGCAGCGGGCCGCGCGCGCGGTCCACGACGGCTCGCGCGTCGGCGCGCACGTCCGCGAGGGATTTCGCGCAACCCGGCCGTCCGGTACAGGCGGTGACGGACTGCCAGGGACCGTCGGGGGTGAGCACCAGTGCGGCGTCCTCGATGCGGGCCGTGACGGAGGCGGCGGGCCAGGGGGCGTCGCCCGGGGGCAGCACGACGCCGCGCCACGGGGTGACGCGCAGCTCTCCGCGCCCCTGTTCCGCGATCTCGACGAGGACCCGCCACTGCGCGGTGCTCGCCCGGCCCAGCGGGGGCAGGACGCACAGGGCGCCGAGGCCGTCGGCGTCCGGCCCCGCGGGCGCGGGTGGCGGCGCGTACGGCCAGGTCGGCGTGTCGGCGTCCACCGCCTCGATCCCGGCGGCCCTCAGGCGTCGGGCCAACTCGGCGGCCCTCAGGGGGTGTTCGGGGGGCAGTTCGGAGACCCGCCAGGCGCGGGTGCCGGCCGCGGTGGCGGTGTCGAGGAAGTACGCGGCGGCCAGCAGCGCCGCCCGGGGAGCGTCCGGCGCGGCCACGTCCACGGCGTCGGCGGCCCCGCCGAGCCGGACCAGCGCCCGTCCGTCGGGCCTGCCGAGGACGGTCACGTCGGGGCCGAGGGCGGCGACGTCCCCGCGTCCGTCGTCGAAGGCGAACAGGAACCGTCCGGACAGGGCGGTGGCCCCGGCGCTCGCGCAGAGCAGCCGGTCGAAGGCCAGGGCCCAGGCGAGCGCGTCGGGCCGGTGCGGCCCCTCCAGCCCCGACATGGGGGTCGCCACGATGTTCCGTACCCGCTCGTGGGCCGGCGCGGGCAGCAGCCCGGCGGCGTCCAGCAGCTCCGCGGGGCCCGCGCCGCAGTCCTCGGCCAGGCCGCGGAGCTGCACGTTCCCGCGCGAGGTGATCTCCAGGTGGCCGTCCCCGAAGCGGTCCGCGGCGAGCGCCAGGGCCTCGGCCTGCGGGGCCGTGAGCAGCCCCGCCGGGATCCGCACCCGGGCCAGGAAGCCGTCGTCCGCCGCGTGCAGCCGCAGCGCGCCGGGGCAGGCGTCACCGCGGTCCCGTATGACGGGTTTCTCCCGCGATGCGGCGGAGGGGGGCGTGGGCATGGCCGCGAGCATACCCAGGATTGCCGCCCCCCGACCTGTGTCCGTCACCACCCCCGGGGCCCGGGCCGCCCCGCCCCGCGCCCACCGTCCTCTCCGCCCCCACCAGCCACTTTCCGGCCCGAGGGGGTTTGGGACACCCCGGCCGTGGGGCAGGGCCCCCGGCAACGGAGCCGCGCACGCCGCCCCCCTAAGATGACCACCGGCGGACCGCACGGCCCGCCGTCGCCGAGGACGGCGACATGGGAGGAAGCCCGGTGAGATTCCGGCGCGGTCCCGCCACTGTGAACCCCGGGGAGCGATCCGCGGGGTGAGTCAGGAACTCCCGCTGTCCTCACTGCCCGGGGCGCGGAAACCCCGAGGAAGGCTGCCGCCGCATGATCCTGCTGCTGTCGACGTCCGACACCGATCTGCTCAGCGCCCGCGCCGCGGACGGCCCCGTCCCGTACCGGTTCGCGAACCCCTCCCGCCTTCCCCTGGACGACCTGCCGGGCCTCCTCGACGGCGCCGACCTGGTCGTCGTACGCCTCCTGGGCGGTCTGCGGGCCTGGCAGGACGGCCTCGACCTGCTGCTGGCCCCGGACCAGACCCGTCCCGTGGTGGTGCTGACCGGCGAACAGGCCCCGGACGCCCAGCTGATGGAGGCCTCCACGGTCCCGATCGGCATCGCCGCCGAGGCGCACGGTTACCTCGCGCACGGCGGCCCCGCCAACCTGGACCAGCTGGCCCGGTTCCTCTCCGACACCGTGCTGCTCACCGGTCACGGCTTCGAGCCGCCGGCCGCGGCGCCCACCTGGGGCCCGCTGGAGCGCACCCCGCAGCGCACCGAGGGCCCCAAGGTCGCGGTGCTCTACTACCGCGCCCACCAGATGAGCGGCAACACCTCCTTCGTGCACGCCCTGTGCGAGGCCGTCGAGGCGCAGGGCGCCCAGGCGCTCCCGCTGTACGTCTCCTCGCTGCGCACGCCCGAGCCGGGCCTGATCGCCGAGCTGGAGTCCGTCGACGCGGTCGTCACCACCGTCCTCGCGGCGGGTGGCACCAAGCCCGCCACCGCCTCGGCGGGCGGTGACGACGAGTCCTGGGACGCGGGCGCGCTGGCCGGGCTCGGCGTGCCGATCCTCCAGGCCCTGTGCCTGACCGGATCGCGCAGCGCCTGGGAGGAGAACGACGAGGGCCTGTCCCCGCTCGACGCGGCGACGCAGGTCGCGGTGCCGGAGTTCGACGGCCGTCTGATCACCGTCCCGTTCTCCTTCAAGGAGCTCGACGAGGACGGGCTGCCCGCCTACGTGGCCGACCCCGAGCGGGCCGCCCGGGTCGCGGGGATCGCCGTGCGCCACGCCCGGCTGCGGCACATCGAGCGCCGTGACAAGAGGATCGCGCTGGTGCTGTCGGCGTACCCGACGAAGCACTCCCGCATCGGCAACGCGGTCGGCCTGGACACCCCGGCGAGCGCCGTGGAACTGCTGCGCACGCTGATCGCGGGCGGCTACGACTTCGGCCCCGTCGAGGAGATCCCGGGCCTGGTCTCGGGTGACGGCGACGACCTGATCCGGGCCCTGATCGAAGCCGGCGGCCACGACCAGGACTGGCTCACCGAGGAGCAGTTGGCCCGCAACCCCGTCCGCATCCCGGCCGCCGACTACAAGCGGTGGTTCGCGGAGCTTCCGGCCGACCTGCGCGCGAGCGTCGAGGAGCACTGGGGCGAGGCGCCCGGCAACATGTTCGTGGACCGCTCCGCGAACCCGGAGGGCGACATCGTCCTCGCGGCCCTGCGCCGCGGGAACCTGCTGATCCTGATCCAGCCGCCGCGCGGTTTCGGCGAGAACCCGATCGCGATCTACCACGACCCGGACCTGCCGCCCTCGCACCACTACCTGGCCGCGTACCGCTGGATCCAGGCGCGCGCCGAGGACGGCGGCTTCGGCGCCGACGCCATGATCCACCTGGGCAAGCACGGCAACCTGGAGTGGCTGCCGGGCAAGAACGCGGGCCTGTCCGCGTCCTGCGCCCCGGACGCCGCCCTCGGTGACCTGCCGCTGATCTACCCGTTCCTGGTCAACGACCCGGGCGAGGGCACCCAGGCCAAGCGCCGGGTGCACGCCACCCTGGTCGACCACCTGGTGCCGCCGATGGCCCGCGCGGAGTCCTACGGCGACATCGCGCGCCTGGAACAGCACCTGGACGAGTACGCGCAGATCTCGGCGATGGACCCGGCGAAGCTGCCGGCGATCCGCGCGCAGATCTGGACCCTGATCCAGGCCGCGAAGCTGGACCACGACCTGGGGTTGGAGGCGCGCCCCGACGACGACGGCTTCGACGACTTCCTGCTGCACGTCGACGGCTGGCTGTGTGAGGTCAAGGACGCCCAGATCCGCGACGGTCTGCACGTCCTGGGCGGCGCCCCGACCGGCACGGCCCGGGTCAACCTGGTGCTCGCCATCCTGCGCGCCCGTCAGATCTGGGGCGGTACGACGGCCCTGCCGGGCCTGCGCGAGGCGCTCGGCCTGGACGAGTCCGCGGCCACCCGCACCTCCGCCGACGAGGCGGAGGAGACGGCCCGCGCGCTGGTCCAGGCGATGGAGGACGCCGGCTGGGCCCCGGAGGCGGTGGCCTCGGTCGCCGCCGGTCACTCGGCGGACGTGGCGGCGGTGCTGGACTTCGCGGCCCGCGAGGTCGTCCCGCGGCTGGCCGGCACCACCGACGAGATCGCCCACGTGGTCAGCGCCCTGGACGGTTCCTTCGTCCCGGCGGGCCCCTCCGGCTCGCCGCTGCGCGGCCTGGTCAACGTGCTGCCGACCGGCCGGAACTTCTACTCCGTCGACCCGAAGGCCGTCCCGTCGCGGCTGGCGTGGGAGACGGGTCAGGCGCTCGCCGACTCCCTCCTGAACCGCTACCGCACGGACAACGGCGAGTGGCCGCCGTCCGTCGGCCTGTCGCTGTGGGGCACCAGCGCGATGCGCACCTCCGGCGACGACGTGGCGGAGGCCATGGCGCTGCTGGGCGTGCGTCCGGTCTGGGACGAGGCCTCGCGCCGGGTCACCGGCCTGGAGCCGATCCCGCTCGACGAGCTGGGCCGGCCGCGCATCGATGTCACCCTGCGCATCTCGGGCTTCTTCCGGGACGCGTTCCCGCACGTCATCGGCCTGCTGGACGACGCGGTGCGGCTCGCGGCCTCGCTGGACGAGCCGGCCGACCGGAACTTCGTCCGGGCCCACGCCCAGGCCGACCTGGCCGAGCACGGCGACGAGCGGCGCGCGACGACCCGTATCTTCGGCTCGCGCCCGGGCACGTACGGCGCCGGCATCCTCCAACTGATCGACTCGCGCGACTGGCGCACGGACGCCGACCTCGCCGAGGTCTACACGGTGTGGGGCGGATACGCGTACGGCCGCGGCCTGGAGGGCCGTCCGGCGCGCGCCGAGATGGAGACGGCGTACAAGCGGATCACCGTCGCCGCGAAGAACACCGACACCCGCGAGCACGACATCGCGGACTCGGACGACTACTTCCAGTACCACGGCGGCATGGTCGCCACCGTGCGCGCCCTGCGGGGCACGGCGCCCGAGGCGTACATCGGGGACTCCACCCGCCCGGAGACGGTCAAGACCCGCACGCTGGTGGAGGAGACCTCCCGGGTCTTCCGCGCCCGGGTGGTCAACCCGAAGTGGATCGAGGCGATGCGTCGCCACGGCTACAAGGGTGCCTTCGAGCTCGCGGCGACGGTGGACTACCTCTTCGGGTACGACGCCACGACGGGCGTCGTCGCGGACTGGATGTACGACAAGCTGACCGAGACGTACGTCCTGGACCCGGAGAACCGCGCCTTCCTGGAGGAGGCCAACCCCTGGGCCCTGCACGGCATCGCCGAGCGCCTCCTGGAGGCGGAGTCGCGCGGCATGTGGGAGAAGCCGGACGCGCGGATCCTCGAAGAGCTGCGCCAGGTGTACCTGGACACCGAGGGCAACCTGGAGGGCGACGCCGAGTAGGGCCGGGCGGTCGCCGGGGAGTCCCGGACCGCCCTCGCGCCACCGGAGCGACGAACGTCCTCCCCGCTCCCCGTAGGGGCGGGGAGGACGCGCTCGTTTCCGGCCGCCCGACGCCCGCCCGCCCGGACCACCCCACGCCGCCCGGGCGCGGACCGGCCGCCTACTTGGTCGTGGTGTTCAGCGCGACGAGCGCCGCCGCCCACCGGGCGTACTTCAGTTGGCCGAGGTCGGCGACGGTCTTGACCCCGAACGCCTCCTGGAGCAGTTCGCCGTCCCGGTCGGTGACGCCCTTCAGCGCCGCCACCGGCGCCGCGAGGACGTCCGCGAGCGGCTTGTCCTCCCACGCCTTGTCCAGCACCTTGCTCAGATCGATCGAAGACATCGCCGCTTCCTCCCGTGTGGGATTTACATAGGGGAGGAAATCTAGATGAAAAGGACATCGGCCCGGAGGTTCGACACGACGGACCGGATCTCTATCCCCCGTCGGGTCCCCATGTCGCGGAACGTCACTTCCGTCACCTGAAGCAGTGAACTCCCCCTTGTCCCTCCCGCACCAGGGGTAAAGGCCTGCTGATCTCGTGCGGGGGGCCACTGCCGAAGGCCTCCGCACCCTCGGACCGAAAGGCCTGCCCCGCCGTGACACAGCCGTTTCAACTCCCGGACTTCTATGTGCCGTATCCGGCGCGACTGAATCCCCATCTGGAGGCCGCGCGCGTCCACACCAGGCAGTGGGCCCGCGACTTCGAGATGCTGGAGGGGTCCGGCGTCTGGGAGGAGAGCGACCTCGAATCGCACGACTACGCCCTGCTGTGCTCCTACACGCACCCCGACTGCGACGTCGACGCGCTGAACCTGGTCACCGACTGGTACGTGTGGGTCTTCTTCTTCGACGACCACTTCCTGGAGATGTACAAGCGCTCCCAGGACCGGGACGGCGCCAAGGCGTACCTCGACCGGCTCGCCGCCTTCATGCCGATGGACCTCTCCGACGGATTCCCCGAGACGACGAACCCGGTGGAGGCGGGCCTGAAGGACCTGTGGCTGCGGACCGTCCCCGCCATGTCGGCGGACTGGCGGGAACGGTTCTCCGAGTCGACCCGCAACCTCCTCAACGAGTCGATGTGGGAGCTCGCCAACATCAACATCGGGCGGGTGGCGAACCCCCTCGAATACATCGAGATGCGCCGCAAGGTGGGCGGCGCCCCCTGGTCGGCCGGCCTCATCGAGTACGTCTCCGCGGAGGTCCCGGCGCGCGTCGCCCACTCGCGGCCGCTCGCGGTGCTGCGCGACGCGTTCTCCGACGCCGTGCACATCAGGAACGACATCTTCTCCTACGAGCGCGAAGTCGCCGACGAGGGCGAACTCTCCAACGCCATCCTCGTGTTGGAGACCTTTCTCGGATGCTCCACCCAGGAGGCGGCCGAGGCCTCCAACGACCTTCTCACGTCCCGGCTCCACCAGTTCGAGCAGACCGCCCTCTCCGAGCTGCCCCAACTCTTCGTCGACCACGCGATGAACCCGGCGGAGATCGCCGCCGTCCTCGCCTACGCGAAGGGCCTCCAGGACTGGCAGTCCGGCGGCCACGAGTGGCACATGGTCTCCAGCCGCTACATGAACAAGGAGGCGCGGGCCACCGCCCCGCTCAGCCTGCCCTTCATGCCCGGCGGGCTCGGCACCACCGCGCTCGACGTCCGGTCCCTGTTCACGCAGCGCTCGATGGACCTGCGACGCCGCTCCTTCACCCACGTGCCGTTCGAGAAGACCGGGCCGTCGGTCATCCCCGACATCTACATGCCGCACCGGCTCTCGCTGAGCCCGCACCTGTCACACGCCCGCGAGGAGTCGGTCGCCTGGTGCAAGGCCATGGGGATGCTGGACCCGCAGCCGGGCGATCCCGGTTCGGCGATCTGGTCCGAACGCAAGCTGCGCGGCTACGACTTCGCCGTCTGCTCGGCCGGGATCGACCCCGACGCCACCCCGGAGGCCCTGGCCCTCAACGCGTGCTGGCTGAGCTGGGGCACTTACGGGGACGACTACTACCCGGTGGTGTTCGCCCAGGCGAAGAACCTCACCGCGGCCAAGGCCACCACGGCCCGACTGATCGCCATGATCCCCGTCGACCACGCGGAGCAGGCGGAGCCGGTGACGGCGATGGAGCGCGGGCTCGGCGACCTGTGGGTGCGCACCAGCGCGGGCATGTCGCGCGAGCAGCGCACGGAGTTCCGCACGACGCTGGTGAGCATGTTGAAGAGCTGGCTGTGGGAGGTGGAGAACCAGGTCCTGAACCGCATCCCCGACCCGGTGGACTACGCGGAGATGCGCCGTCACACCTTCGGCTCCCACCTCACCATGTACCTGTGCCGGCTCGGCCACCAGAACCGCGGCATCCCCGACGAGATCTACGCCTCGGGCACCATCCGGTCGCTGGAGAACGCCGTCGCCGACGCCGCCTGCATGATCAACGACGTCTACTCCTACCAGAAGGAGGTGGAGGTCGAGGGCGAGGTGCACAACTACATCCTCGTCACCCGGAACTTCTTCGACATCGGCTACCCGGAGGCCCTGCACATCTGCCACGCGCTGATGACGCAGCGGACCGAGGAGTTCGAACACATCGTCGCGAGCCAGATGCCGCTGCTCTACGACGACTGGAAGTTGGGCGAGGAGGCCCGGGCCGCGCTCGACGCGTACGTCGCCGAACTCAAGGACTGGCACGCGGGCATCCTCAACTGGCACGAGAAGATCGCCCGTTACCGGCCCGAGGACCTGTACGAGCTGCCGGTCGGCCTGGGCGCGGGCGCCTGGAGCGACGGCTTCGGGATGTCCGCCGCCCGGATCTCGCTGCCCCGCTGACCCGGCGGGCGGGGGCGGTCCGCTCGCCCGCCCCCGCGCGCCGCCGCGAAACCGCCGCCGGAGCGCCCCCGCGCCCGCTCAGAACTCGTCGGCGGTGTGCGGGAGCAGTTCGGTCCGCAGCGCCGCGTCCAGCGCGGCCGCCGCGCCCGGGACCCGTTCCTCCACCAGCCCGGCGGCGACCAGCTCGGCGACCCGGGTCCCGCCCAGGTAGCAGGCGGCCAGCTCGCGCACGTCCAGCACCAGGTCGGGTTCGGCCCGGGCTGGCTCGCAGGCGGCTCCGTCCGGTCCCGCCTTGAGCCGGTACCGTCCCGCGTTCGCGGGCAGACGTACGTCGGACAGCTCCAGCACCAGTTCCACCGGCGCGCCCCACGCCCGGGCGGTCAGCGCCGCCGGGACGTCCACCAGGCGCAGCCACAGCGCCGGGAACTGGGCGGTGACCCGTACCTGGTCCCGGTCGGCGGCGAAGTGCAGCAGCGGGTCGTCGACCGGGCGGCCCCAGGCGGTGACCTTGCCCGTCAGATCGAGGGAGGACACGCACTCCCACAGGGCCGCGGCGACCGCCGGGGTGTCGGCCTCCAGTTCGTCCACGCGCACCAGGCCCACACCGCGCGGCCGGCCGTCCCCCGCCGCCGAGGCGGACTTGGTGCGGTAGAGCACGTACCCGGCGATCGGCTCGCCGGGCTCGCCCAGGACGACGGTCCGGGGCGGGCTCAACTCCTCGTCCTCCTCGTCGTGTTCGCCGAGCCATTCGTCGGCCCAGCGTTCAGCGCTGCGGCTCGGCCGGCCGGCCCGGGCGCCGCGGGCGGCCTCGTGGTAGGGACCGACCAGATCCGGTACGTCGGCGGGATCGACCAGGCGCAGCGGGCGCCGGTCCGGGGCGACGCGCAGGGCCAACGGTCGGGTGGAGTCGATCTCGATGGTGACGCCCTGGGTGGCGGCGCCGTAGCCGAAACGGCCGTAGATGACGGCCTCGGAGGCCCACAGGGCGGCGATCGGGCCGCCGGCCGCGGCGGTCCGGCGCAGTTGTTCGTCCATCAGGGCGGTGAGGACGCCGCGGCGGCGGTGCGTGGGGGCGACGCAGACGAAGGTCAGCCCGGGGCAGGCGAGGTCGGTCCCGGGCACCGAGAGCCGGAAGTCGTGCGCGGCCATGAATCCGACCAGCGCGTCCCCGTCGTAGGCGCCGATGCGGGCGCACCGGGTCAGCAGGGCGTGGTGAAGTGCCCGGCGGTCGTGGTCGGGGCGGTCGTGGAAAACCAGGTAGGCGAGCTCCAGAGCGCGGTCGATCTCGGCCTCGGGTACCTCGCGGATGTCCACCATGATCGGGAGACTAATCGGTCATCGCGGACCGGTCACCCCATAGTGGCCGGATCCGTACGGCCGCCCGGGGGCACGCCCCGCGTGCGGGGCGGGGGTGCGGCCGCCCGGCGCGAGGTGGGGGCGGCTCTTCAAGCGACGGAACCTATCCGTCCGACCACGGTGTTCGATCCGTCGTGGTGGATCGGGATGCGCGCGCCGGTCAGGGCGGCGCCGGTGCCGCCGCGGCGGTTCGCGACGATCTCGGCGGCGATGGACAGCGCGGTCTCCTCCGGGGAGCGGGCGCCGAGGTCCAGGCCGATCGGGGAGCGCAGGCGGGCGAGTTCGAGTTCGCTCACGCCGACCTCGCGGAGCCGCTCGTTGCGGTCCTCGTGGGTGCGGCGGGAGCCCATGGCGCCGACGTAGGCGACGGGAAGTCGCAGGGCCAGTTCGAGGAGCGGGACGTCGAACTTGGCGTCGTGGGTGAGCACGCACAGGACGGTCCGGGCGTCGACGGCTGCGGCGTCGACCTGGGCCTCCAGGTAGCGGTGCGGCCAGTCGACCACGATGTCGTCCGCCTCGGGGAAACGGTTCTTCGTGGCGAACACGGGCCGGGCGTCACACAGGGTGACGTGGTAGCCGAGGAACTTGCCGATGCGCACGAGGGCGGAGGCGAAGTCGATGGCACCGAAGACGATCATCCGCGGGGGCGGGACGCTGGACTCGACCAGCACCTTGAGCGGCTCCCCGCACAGCCGGCCGTCCGCGCCGACCTCCAGCACGCCGGTCCGGCCGGCGTCCAGCATGGCGCGGGCCTCCTCGGCGAGGGTGCGGTCGAGCTCGGGGTGTCCACCGAAGCCGCCCTCGTGGGAGCCGTCGGCCCGGACGACCAGGGCGCGGCCCATCAGCTCGGCCGGGCCCTCGGCGATCCGGGCCACCGCCGCCGCCTCCCCGCGGGCGGCGGCGGCCAGCGCCGCCGCGAACACCTCCCGGACGGGAGCGTCCACGGCGACCGGGGTGACGAGGATGTCGATGATTCCGCCGCAGGTCAGACCCACGGCGAAGGCATCGTCGTCGCTGTACCCGAAGCGCTCCAGGACGGGCTCCCCGTCCTCCAGCGCCTGCCGGCACAGTTCGTACACCGCACCCTCCACGCATCCGCCGGAGACCGAGCCGATGGCCGTCCCCTCGCCGTCGACGGCGAGGGCGGCTCCGGGCTGCCGGGGCGCGCTCCCGCCGACCGCCACGACCGTGGCGACTGCGAAGTCACGTCCCTGCTCGACCCACCGGTTCAATTCCTCGGCGATGTCCAGCATGCGGGCCTCCTCGGAGAGGTTCGGTTTCCAGTATCGGATACGTGGGGAATGCGGCTCGGTGCGCGGGCGTCCGGGTCGGCTAGCCGACGCCGAGCCAGCCCTCGATCGGGTGGAGCGCGAAGTAGACCAGGAAGATGCCGGTCAGCGCCCACATGAAGGCACCGATCTCGCGGGCCTTGCCCTGGGCGACCTTGATCGCCACGTAGGAGATGACGCCCGCGGCGACACCGGCGGTGATCTGGTAGGTGAACGGCATGATCACGACGGTCAGGAAGACCGGGATCGCGGTGGCCGTGTCGGCCCAGTCCACGTGGCGGGCGTTCTGCATCATCATCGCGCCGATGACGACCAGGGCCGCGGAGGCGACCTCGCCGGGCACGATCTGCGTGATCGGGGTGAAGAAGAGGCAGGCGGCGAAGAAGAGGCCGGTGACGACGGAGGCGAGACCCGTACGGGCGCCCTCGCCGACGCCGGTGGCGGACTCGACGAAGACGGTCTGACCGGAGCCGCCCGCGATGCCACCGATGGCGCCACCGGCGCCGTCGATGAACAGCGCCTTCGACAGACCCGGCATGCGGCCCTGGTCGTCGGCGAGCTTGGCCTCGGTGCCGACGCCGATGATGGTGGCCATCGCGTCGAAGAAGCCGGCGAGCACGAGGGTGAAGACGATCATGCCGATCGTCATGACGCCGACGTCGCCCCAGCCGCCGAACTCGACCTTGCCGAACAGCGAGAAGTCGGGCATCGAGACCGCGGAGCCGGAGAGCTCCGGGGGACCGTTCTTCCAGGCCTTCGGGTCGATGTCCACGATGGCGTTCAGGATCGCGGCGAGGACGGTGCCGCCCACGATGCCGATCAGGATGGCGCCGGGGACCTTGCGGGCCTGCAGCATGAAGATGGCGAGCAGGGTGACGCAGAAGAGCAGGACGGGCCAGCCGGCGAGCTCACCGACGGCGCCGAGCTGGACCGGGGGGCCGAACTGCGGGCCCGCGCCGACGAAGCCGGCCTTCACGAGTCCGATCAGGGCGACGAAGAGGCCGATGCCCATGGTGATGGCGTGCTTGAGCGCGAGGGGGATCGCGTTCATGATCATCTCGCGGAGGCCGGTGACGACCAGGAGACAGATCACCACGCCGTACATGACGCACATGCCCATGGCCTGCGGCCAGGTCATCTGCGGCGCCACCTGCGAGGCGAGGACACCCGAAACGGAGAGCCCCGCCGCGAGGGCGAGCGGCACCTTGCCGACGAAGCCCATGAGCAGCGTGGTCAGGGCCGCCGCGAACGCGGTGGCCGTGATCAGGGCCGCGGGGGCCATGGTGTTTCCGGCGACGTCCTTGCCGGAGAGGATCAGGGGGTTGAGCAGGAGGATGTACGCCATGGCCATGAAGGTCGTGATACCGCCACGGACCTCGTTGCCGACGTTGGATCCTCTGTGCGTTATGTGGAAGTACCGATCGAGCCAAGAACGCCCGGCGGGGGTGCGAGAGCCGTCGCCGGCCTCTTCCGCGGTGGTCTTGGGCTCCACAGACGATTGGGTCATGGTGCCTAACTCCCAAGGTTCAAAGGGGCACCCGCTTGGAGATTGGAGATGCGGGATTTGGGATGGTGCGTTTGGCTGCACGACCCGGGGTGACGGCCCGAGGCGACGCGAAAAGTGCACTGCGTGAACTGCGGGTACTGCGGGTTTCGCGGTACTGCCGGTGGCTCCGGGGTGGTGGTGCCTTCCGGGGGGTGGTGCGTGGGGGTACTGCCGGTGGAACGGACCGCGAGCGGAGCGGCTTTTCGTATTCCGGACTTCGAGCTCCGGGCGGTGCGGTCGGCAAGTGTGACGTTCCCGTGTCACACCGCCCGGAGAGCTGGGGGTCCGGGGGCCTCGCGGCCCCCGGAGCACGCCGTCCTAGAGGGTGCCGGTGAGGGCTTCCGGACGGATCGGCGTCTTGTTGAGCTCCAGACCGGTCGCCGCCCGGATCGCCGCGAGGACGGCCGGGGTGGACGACAGGGTGGGGGCCTCGCCCATGCCGCGCAGCCCGTAGGGCGCGTTCGGGTCGGCGAGTTCCAGGACGTCGACCGGGATGGTCGGGGTGTCGAGGATGGTCGGGATCAGGTAGTCCGTGAAGGAGGGGTTGCGCACCTTCGCGGTCTTCGGGTCGACGATGATCTCTTCCATGATCGCCACGCCGAGGCCCTGGGTGGTGCCACCCTGGATCTGACCGACGACGGAGAGCATGTTCAGCGCCTTGCCGACGTCCTGGGCGGTGGCGAGCTCGACGACCTTGACGAGGCCGAGCTCGGTGTCCACCTCGACCACCGCGCGGTGCGCGGCGAACGTGTACTGGACGTGGCCGTCGCCCTGGCCGGTCTTCAGGTCGAACGCGACGGTCGGCCGGTGCCGGAACTCCAGCTCCAGGTCGATCGCGTCCTCGCCCTCCAGGATGTCCGCCAGCTCGGCGAGCACCTCCCCGCCGTCGGTGACGACCTTGCCGCCCTCCAGGAGCAGTTCGGCGGTCGCCCACGCGGGGTGGTACGAGCCGTTCTTGCGGCGGCCGATCTCCAGGACGGCCTCGCGGACGGCCTCGCAGGTGTTCTTCACGGCGCCACCGGTCATGTACGTCTGCCGCGAGGCGGACGTGGAACCGGCGGAGCCGACCTGCGTGTCGGCCGGGTGGATGGTCACCTGCGTGACACCCAGCTCCGTGCGGGCGATCTGGGCGTGCACGGTGACACCGCCCTGGCCGACCTCCGCCATGGCCGTGTGGACCATCGCGACGGGCTCGCCGTTGATGACCTCCAGGCGCACGCGGGCGGTGGAGTAGTCGTCGAAGCCCTCGGAGAAGCCGACGTTCTTGATGCCGACCGCGTAGCCGACACCGCGGACGACGCCCTCGCCGTGGGTGGTGTTGGACAGGCCGCCGGGCAGCGCGCGGACGTCCGCGCCCTCGCCGGCGGTCTCCCACTGGCGCTCCGGCGGGAGCGGGCGGGCCTTGACCCGGCGCAGCAGTTCGGCGACGGGCGCCGGGGAGTCCACGACCTGGCCGGTGGGCATGATCGTGCCCATCTCCATGGCGTTCAGCTGGCGGAACTCGACCGGGTCCATGCCCAGCTTCGCCGCGAGCTTGTCCATCTGGGCCTCGTAGGCGAAGCAGGCCTGGACGGCGCCGAAGCCGCGCATCGCGCCACAGGGCGGGTTGTTCGAGTAGAGGGCGATGGCCTCGATCTCGACGTCGTCGATCACGTACGGGCCGACGGACAGCGAGGAGGCGTTGCCCACGACCGCCGGCGAGGCCGACGCGTACGCGCCGCCGTCCAGGACGATCTTGCACTTCATGTGCGTGAGCTTGCCGTCCTTGGTGGCGCCGTGCTCGTAGTAGAGCTTCGCCGGGTGACGGTGCACGTGGCCGAAGAAGGACTCGAACCGGTTGTAGACGATCTTGACCGGCTTGTTCGTGGCCAGGGCCAGGAGGCAGGCGTGGATCTGCATCGAGATGTCCTCGCGGCCACCGAAGGCACCGCCGACGCCCGAGAGCGTCATGCGGACCTTCTCCGGCGGGAGGCCCAGGACCGGGGCGATCTGCTGGAGGTCCGAGTGCAGCCACTGGGTGGCGACGTACAGGTCGACGCCGCCGTCCTCGGACGGCACGGCCAGACCGGACTCCGGGCCGAGGAAGGCCTGGTCCTGCATGCCGAAGGTGTACTCGCCCTTGACGATGACGTCGGCGCGCTTGGCCGCCTCGTCCGCGTTGCCGCGGATGATCGGCTGGCGGTGCACGATGTTCGGGTGCGGGACATGACCGGAGTGGTGGTCGTCGCGGCCCGGGTGGATCAGCGGCGCGTCGGGGGCGATGGCCGAGGCCTCGTCCGTGACGAGCGGCAGCTCCTTGTAGTCGATCTTGATCTTGGCGGCCGCACGGCGGGCGGTCTCCGGGTGGTCGGCGGCCACGAGGGCGACCGGCTCACCGTGGTGGCGTACCCGCCCGTTGGCGAGCACCGGGGTGTCCTGGATCTCCAGGCCGTAGTTCTTCATCTCGGCCGGCAGGTCGTCGTACGTGAGCACCGAGTACACGCCGGGCAGCGCGAGGGCCTCGGAGATGTCGATCGAGACGATCTCGGCGTGGGCCACGGTGCTGCGGAGCGTCTGGCCCCACAGCATGTCCTCGTGCCACATGTCGGAGGAGTACGCGAACTCGCCGGTCACCTTGAGGGTGCCGTCGGGGCGCAGCGTGGATTCGCCGATGCCGCCCTTGGCGTGCTTCTGCGTGACGTTGGTCGGCGTGCCCGCCGGAACCGTGCGCGTGTTCTGAGCCATGGTCAGACCGCCTCTCCCTGACGGGCGGCCGCGAGGCGGACCGCGTCGAGGATCTTCTCGTAGCCCGTGCAGCGGCAGAGGTTGCCGGACAGGGCCTCACGGATGTCCTGGTCGGACGGGGAGGAGTTCTCCTCCAGCAGCGCGTCGGCCTGGACCAGCAGACCCGGGGTGCAGAAACCGCACTGCACGGCGCCGGCGTCGATGAACGCCTGCTGGATGTTGGAGAGCTCGACGCCCTCGCCGGTCTGCGAGTCGCCGGGCTTGGACTGCCACCGCCTGGCCGCGTCCAGGGAGACGCCGCCCTTGGCGCCGCAGCCGCCGCCGGTGCCGCAGGCACCGCCGTGGCCGTGCTCCTCGCGCTGCTTGGCGAACTCCGCCAGGCCCTCGACGGTCACGACGTCGCGACCCTCGACCTGGCCGGCGGCCACGAGGCAGGAACACACGGGCACGCCGTCGAGGCGGACGGTGCAGGAACCGCACTCGCCCTGCTCACAGGCGTTCTTCGAACCGGGCAGGCCCAGGCGCTCGCGCAGGACGTAGAGGAGGGACTCGCCCTCCCAGACGTCGTCGGCTTCCTGCTGACGGCCGTTGACAGTGAAATTGACGCGCATGATTACGCAGCCCCTTCAAGCGAGCGGCCGTTTTCGGTGCCGCGGTACTGCTCCCAGGTCCAGACGAGCTGGCGGCGAGCCATGATGCCGACCGCGTGACGGCGGTACTTCGCCGTGCCGCGGACGTCGTCGATCGGGTTGGCCGCGCCGGAGGCGAGGTCACCGAACTGCTTGGCGATCGACGGGGTGATGACCTTGCCGGACTCCCAGAACCCGCCCTCTTCGAGCGCGGCGTTCAGGAACTCCTCGGCGGCCTTCGCGCGGATCGGGGTCGGCGCGGCCGACCCGATGCCGGTGCGGACCGTGCGGGTCTCGGGGTGCAGCGCCAGGCCGAACGCGCAGACCGCGATGACCATCGCGTTGCGGGAGCCGACCTTGGAGTACTGCTGGGGGCCGTCCGCCTTCTTGACGTGGACGGTCTTGATGAGCTCGTCGGCGGCCAGCGCGTTGCGCTTCACACCCGTGTAGAACTCGTCGATCGGGATGAGGCGGGAGCCGCGTACGGACTCCACCTCGACCTCGGCGCCCGCCGCGAGCAGCGCGGGGTGGGAGTCACCGGCCGGCGAGGCGCAACCGAGGTTGCCGCCGACGCCGCCGCGGTTGCGGATCTGCGGGGACGCGACCGTGTGCGAGGCGAGCGCGAGACCGGGCAGCTCCGTGCGGAGGTTCTCCATGATCTGCGTGTACGGGACGGAGGCGCCGAGCCGGACCACATCCTCGCCGACCTCCCACTCCCGCAGCAGACCGATGCGGTTCAGGTCCAGGAGGTACTCCGGCCGACGGTGGTCGAAGTTGATCTCGACCATCACATCGGTGCCACCCGCAATCGGCACAGCTGTGGGGAACTCGGCCTTAGCGGCGAGCGCCTCCTCCCAGCTGGCGGGGCGAAGGAAGTCCATGTGCGGCTCTCTTCTTCTTCATCGTGTCGTTCACTTCAAGCCAGGAGGCCCAATGGCCCTCGACTGGTCGTTCACGTGCTGTTAACGCGGTGTGGAGTCAGTACACAAGCCGCGCGTCCCCCGGGTGCAGTCACCGAAACCATGAAGGAGTTGGCTGGGGACCTCCCTCGTCTTGTAGATTCGTATGAAAGGCAGGATGCGACGACCTGCCCGATTTCCAACGGCAACATCGAGACAGATCGGCGGCGACATCATGCGGCTGCGCGCACTGCTGGAAACCGAGGCGCTGGGGCTGCGGCTGCTGGGCGGCGAGGAGGAGCTGGACCGGACGGTCCGCGGGGTCATGACGACCGACCTGCGCGATCCCAGCCGGTACCTCTCCGGAGGGGAACTCGTCCTCACCGGCCTGGCCTGGCGAAGGAATTCGGCCGACTCCGAGCCGTTCGTACGAATCCTCGCGAGCGCGGGGGTCGCCGGGCTGGCGGCGGGCGAGGCGGAGCTCGGCGACATCCCCGACGATCTGGTCTCGGCCTGTCTGCGCAACCGGCTGCCCCTCTTCGCCGTGAACGAGGACGTTGCATTCGCCACCATCACGGAGTACGTGGTGCGGCAGGTCTCCGGGGAGCGCGCGGGCGACCTCGCGGCCGTGGTCGACCGCCACCGTCGACTCATGACGTCCGGGCCCGCCGGTGGTGGCCCCGACGTGGTGCTGGATCTGCTCACCACCGACCTCGATCTCCGGGCCTGGGTGCTCTCGCCCACGGGCCGGCAGATCGCCGGCGCGGGCGAACCGCTGGCACCGGGCGTCTGCGCGGCACTGGCGGGCGAGCACCTCGCGGCGGTCCGGACGGGCCGCAGGGGACCGCACCGGATCTCGATTCAGGGTATTACGTACTCGCTCTTCCCGATCAGGGGACACGGCCGCGGCGCCGGACCCGCGGCCCGTGACGTGCGCGAGAGCGTGCTCTCCGACTGGCTGCTGGCCGTCGAGGCCGACGCGGGCGACTGGCCGGCCGAGCGGCTGGACCTGCTCCAGGGCGTCACCCAGCTCATCGCCGTCGAGCGGGACCGCCGGGACGCGGCCCGCACGGTGCGCCGCCGGCTGGCCCAGGAGGTGCTGGAGCTGGTGCAGACGGGCGCCCCGCCGGCGGAGATCGCCGCCCGCCTGCGGGTGGCCGCCCCGGTGCTGCTGCCCGGGCTGGGCGCGGCCCCGCACTGGCAGGTCGTGGTGGCCCGGGTGGACTGGGAGGGCGGCGACATCGCCGGCGGGCCGGTGGCCCAGTCGCTGCTGGAGGAGATCCTGGTCGACCCGTCCCTGTCGGGGCCGGAGCCCTCCGACCGGATCGCGGTGGCCCACGCGGGCGACGAGGCCATCGCCCTCGTGCCGCTGCCCGCGCTCTCCGGGGACACGGGCGAGGACAAGGGCCCCGACCCGGCCCTGCACGCCGACGTGCTCCTGACGACCGTACGGGAGCCCCTGGCGGCCGGCCTCGCCGACGACGGCCGGGTCACCCTGGGCGTCAGCGCCGCCGTGCACTCCGCCGAGGGCCTGCGCGGGGCGTTGGAGGAGGCCCGGCACGCCCGCCGGGTCGCCGCCGCCCGCCCGGGCCGGGTGTGCGCCGCCGGGCACCACGAGCTGGCCTCGCACGTCCTGCTGCTGCCGTTCGTTCCGGACGACGTGCGCCGCGCCTTCACGGCCCGGCTGCTGGACCCGCTGCGGGACTACGACCGGCGCCACCGGGCGGAGCTGATCCCGACCCTGGAGGCGTTCCTGGACTGCGACGGGTCGTGGACGCGCTGCGCGACGCGGTTGCACCTGCACGTCAACACGCTGCGGTACCGGGTCGGGCGAATCGAGCAGTTGACGGGACGGGACCTGTCGCGGCTGGAGGACAAGCTCGATTTCTTCCTCGCACTGCGCATGAGCTGAGGAATCACGCCAAGGGGTCGTCGCGGGCCACTGACGAGCCGTCCGGACTTTGTGAAAGAGTTCACCCGACCCCTTGGCCGAAGCCGCCGATCCGTGCTCTCATTTCGCCCCAGGGCTCAAAGACGTGCTGCTTGGTTGCTTTGGGGAGGGCAATGTGGCGGATACCGCCATGTCCGGTGCCGGTTCTACAGGGGGGGACGACCCTCTCCAGCGGGCGATATGGCGGCTGCGCTCGCGCGGCTGTTGGACCGACGCGGCGGCCCTGCTGACACCACACGTACACGACGCGGGCGCCGCCGTTCAGCGCACCGCGCTCCTCGTCGAGCGCTGCCTGTTCACCGGCCAGGGCTGGGCGGAGGCCGAGGACGCCCTGCGGGTCGCGGAGGCCGTGGCGCACGACGACGGCGAACGCGGCGCGGCCGCCTGCGAGCGGGGCCATCTGGCCTACGCCGCGACGGTGTTGGGGGTGCGCGACCGGGCCGACGAGGCCCGTTCCGCCCTGGGTCGCGCGGCGGCCCTGCTCTCGCCGGGATCCCGGGCCCGGCCGCTCCTGGACTTCCGCCGGGGGCTGGTCGCGGAGCACTTGGCGGACGCCCCGCAGGCGGCCCTGCCGGCGTACCGGCGGGCGCACGCGGGCGCCGTGGCCCACAACGACACCCTGCTGCTGTCGTTCACGTGGCGCCACCTGGCCGCGCTGGCCCTGCGCGACGGCGAGGTCGCCGAGGCGCGCAAGGGGTTCGCGGAGTCCCTGCGGATCCGGGAGGACCTGGGCTTCCTGATCGGCACCGCTCCCGCGCTGGCCGCGCTGGCGGAGGCGGAACCCGAACCGGAGGCGGCCCGTCTGCGGGCGGAGGCCCGCCGCCTGTTCCACCTGTTGGGCGGCATCCCCACCTGGTTGGCGGACCAGCTCCACCCGAGTCCCGCCGCCTGACCCCGGCCCGGCCCCGTCCGCCCGGACCGGCGGCGGGGACCGGGACGCCGCGCGGTACCGCCTCGCCGTCCGGCGCGCGGCCCGGCCGTCAGACCGCGGCGCCCGCGAAGTGTTCCCGTACGAGTGACTCGACCACGGCCAGGTCCCCCGCGATCAGGGCCTCCAGCAGCGCCACGTGCTCCGCCGCGTCCGCGACCAGGTCCGCGCGGCGCACCCGGGGGGCACCGGGCAGGGGCCACTGGGACCGGCGGTGGAGGTCCTCCGCCACCTGGAGCAACTGCTCGTTGCCGGCGAGGGACAGCACCGCCCGGTGGAAGGCCCGGTCCGCGTCCGCGTAGCCGGGCAGGTCGCCGACCACCGCCGCGTCCGCGGTGGCCGCCGCGGCCGGTCGCAGGGAGTCCCAGACCGAGGCCGGCAGGGTCCTGGCCAACCTCAACATCACCGGGACCTCCAGCAGGGCGCGCACCTCGGCCAGCTCCGCCAGCGCCCGCGGGGTACGGGTGAGCACACGGAAGCCCCGGTTCGGGAGGCATTCCACCGCCCCCTCCAGCGCCAACTGCTGCATCGCCTCGCGTACCGGGGTCGCCGAGACCCCGAACCGCTCGCCGAGTGCCGGGCCCGAGTAGATCTCCCCCGGCGCCAGTTCCCCGTCGACCAGTGCCGCGCGCAGGGCGTCCAGGATCTGACCGCGCACCGAATGGCGCAGTACCTTTCGTGGCGCGATGGTGGACTTCTCCGACACCCCGGTGTGGGCCGCTTCCTGCACTCGGTCCCTCCCGGGCGGTCGACGTGCCTTCGAGAATAGGCGACACGGCGGGGGCGCCGATGATACGGATCCCGACCGATCGGGTAAGGTAAGGCTAACCTTCTGACGATCGCTCGATTCGGTGGTCCGCGATGCCCGTCCAGACCTTGGCACCCGCCCCGGCCGGCTCTCCGGTGGCGGACGCCTACCAACGCCTGGCCGAGGTGTACGACGGCCTGCGGATCACTGAGCTCGCGGCGCACGAACCCGGACCTCGCGGTGTGGGATGGGTCGGCGCCGACGAGCTCGCGGCGGGCGGGGCGCCTCTCGACGCCTTCCTCGCCTGGGACAACGCCCAGGTGCTCCGGGACTACGGCCACCAGGGCCGGCCCGACGTCGTCGCGGGCTTCGGCCTGCACCGGTACGCCTGGCCGGCCTGTCTGCTGATCACCGTTCCGTGGCTGCTGCACCGGCGGGTCCCCCGGCCGTCCCCCGAACAGGTGGCCTTCCACCGGGCCACGGGCCGGATGGCGGTGCGCGTCGACGGTTTCGCCTGCCTGCCGGACGATCCGGCGGCCGCTCTCCCCGGGGCCCGGGTCGTGCCCGACGAGGAGGCGCTGCGCGGGGAGGTCCGGGCCGCGGTGGCCCGACACCTCGAACCGGTGCTGGAAGGTTTCGGCCCGCGCATGCGGCGCGGTCGGCGCGCCCTGTGGGGCATGGTGACGGACGACGTGGTCGAGAGCCTCTGGTACATCGGGGGGCTGCTCGGCGAGGAGTCGCGGGTCATGGCGGAGCTGGAGGCGCTGCTGCCCGGTTCCACGGCCCCGTACACGGGCGGCGCGGGCTTCCGCACCCTGGCGGGCCCCGACGGCGAGGAGCTCACCACCCGGGACCGGGCCGGCTGCTGCTTCTTCTACACGATCCGCCCGGAGGACACCTGCGTGACCTGCCCCCGCACCTGCGACAGCGAGCGCGTGGCCAGGATGACGGCGACGGTCGAGGCACCCCCGGCCGACTGAACCCACCCGCGTGGGTGAACACGATTCGAACCCAACCCCACCCGCACGCGCGGGCGTTCGAACCACAACACCCTATCCGACGGGCCCGGCCCCCCGTTGGCGTCCACTTGCCCCGAAACCCGCGTGTGCGGCGGACCGACTGCGCCACTATGGCGCCCGGAAAGCCGCATACGCGAGGCAAGGGACATCCGCATGAGACTGACCGACATATCGCTGGACTGGCTGCTGCCCGGCAGCCTCCTGATCCTGGGCGTACTTGCGGCAGTGGCGGTACTGGCCCGGGGCAAGCGGGAGAGCGAGAAGGCAGCGGCCGACGACAGTTGGGAACGCAGCGAGGAGCGGCGCCGGCGCAAGGAAGCCGTGTACGGAACCGCCTCGTACGTCCTGCTCTTCTGCTGCGCGGCGGTGGCCGCCGCCCTCTCCTTCCACGGCCTGGTCGGCTTCGGCCGACAGAACCTGAACCTCTCCGGCGGCTGGGAGTACCTGGTCCCGTTCGGTCTCGACGGCGCCGCGATGTTCTGTTCGGTGCTCGCCGTCCGCGAGGCCAGCCACGGCGACGCCGCCCTGGGCTCCCGCATGCTGGTCTGGCTGTTCGCGGGCGCGGCCGCCTGGTTCAACTGGGTGCACGCCCCGCGCGGCATGGGTCACGACGGCGCCCCGCAGTTCTTCTCCGGGATGTCTCTCTCCGCGGCGGTGCTCTTCGACCGGGCCCTGAAGCAGACCCGCCGGGCGGCGCTGCGCGAACAGGGCCTGATCCCGCGGCCGTTGCCGCAGATCCGGATGGTCCGCTGGCTGCGGGCCCCCCGCGAGACGTTCGGTGCCTGGTCGCTGATGCTGCTGGAGGGCGTACGCACCCTCGACGAGGCGGTGGACGAGGTGCGCGAGGACAAGAAGGAGAAGGAGCAGGACCGGCACCGCAGGCGGGAGCAACACCGCCTGGACCGCGCCCACATCAAGGCGTTGGGCCGGCAGAACCGGGCGTTCGGACGGGCCCGCGCCCGTCAGGTGGACGTTCCGGGGCTGGCTCCCGGAACGGGCTCCGCGCCGGTCGGCGCGGAGCCGGCCATACCGGAAGCGGGACAGCTTCCCCTGCGCCGCCGGCCCTCCCTGCAGGCCGTGAACGGAACGGACTCCCTTGAGGTGACCGGCCCCCGGACGGTGGACCTGACCGCCGAGGACGACACCCAGACCATTCCACGACTCGACTCCCTGGAGCGCAAACTCAAGGACCTGGAGCAGCAGTTCGGCTGATCCACCGCACCCCCGAGGGCCGTTCCGAGCGCCGCGCACCCGGAGCGGCTCTCACGCTTCCAGCTCGAACCAGACGACCTTGCCGGCGCCGCGCGCCAGGGTGTCCACGCCCCATTCGTCGGCCAGTTCCTGCACCAGCACCAGCCCTCTGCCGTGCGTACCGTCGTCGGCGGTCGGTACGTGCGGTCGGGGCCGGCGGGAGGCGTAGTCGCGGACCTCGACCCGCAAGCGGGTGGCGGCCAGGCTCGCGGACACCTCCGCGCCCTGTTCGGTGTGGACCAGGGCATTGGTCACCAGTTCGGTGATGAGCAGCTCCGCCACGTCGGCGGCGTCGGATCGGCACCGGTGGCGCATCAACTCCCGTAACGAACGGCGTATTTCGCCCACTGCCTTGAGGTCGGCCCGGCGCACGCTGCGGGTGATCCCCGACGTGTCCGCCGCGCCCCCGTCCTCGGCGGACGGTTCACGCGGCTCCGGCCGCCCTCTCTTCCACGGCTTTCCGATCTTCGCCCCCACCCGCACGGCGATGTACCTCCCCCGTGTCCATGTCTCTCGAACAGGCCTACGGGATGCATGCCCCTCAGGGGAATCCGCACTCCTTCGGGCTTACGGGCGCGGTACGTTGCGGAGATTGGATCGAGCCATCTGGATCATGCGGCCCACTCCGCCGTCCAGCACGATCTTGCCGGCGGAAAGCGCGAAACCGGTCACCATGTCGGCGCTGATCTTCGGCGGAATCGACAGGGCGTTGGGGTCGGTCACCACGTCCACCAAAGCGGGTCCCTTGTGCCGGAACGCGTCCTTCAAAGCACTCGTGAGCTGCTTGGGCTTCTCCACCCGCACCCCGAAGGCGCCGGCCGCGCGGGCGATGGCCGCGAAGTCGGGATTGCGGTTCGTGGTTCCGTACGAGGGCAGGCCGGAAACCAACATCTCCAACTCCACCATTCCGAGGGCGGAGTTGTTGAAGAGGACCACTTTGACGGGTAGGTCGTACTGCACGAGGGTGAGGAAATCTCCCATCAGCATCGAGAAACCGCCATCACCCGACATGGAGACCACTTGACGGTTGCGATCGGTGAACTGTGCGCCGATGGCCTGGGGCAGTGCGTTGGCCATGGAGCCGTGGCTGAAGGAGCCGATGATGCGCCGCTTGCCGTTCGGGGAAAGATAGCGCGCGGCCCACACATTGCACATGCCCGTATCCACGGTGAACACCGCATCCTCGTCGGCGAGTTCGTCGAGGACCGCGGCGACGTACTCGGGGTGGATGGGGGTGTGCTTCTCCACCTTCCGGGTGTACGCCTTGACGACGCCCTCCAGCGCGTCCGCGTGCTTCTTGAGCATCCGGTCGAGGAAACGGCGGTCGGTCTTGACCTTCACCCGGCTGTTCAGGGCCCGCAGGGTCTCGCGCGCGTCCCCCCAGACGGCGAGGTCCAACTTGGAGCGCTGCCCGAGGTGTTCGGGGCGGATGTCCACCTGGACGATCTTCACGTCGTCGGGGAGAAAGGCGTTGTAGGGGAAGTCCGTGCCGAGCAGGATCAGCAGGTCGCACTCGTGGGTGGCCTCGTAGGCCGCTCCGTATCCGAGCAGCCCGCTCATACCGACGTCGTACGGGCTGTCGTACTGGATCCATTCCTTGCCGCGCAGCGCGTGGCCGACGGGGGCCTTGACCCGGCCGGCGAACTCCATGACCTCGGCGTGCGCGCCGGCCGTGCCGCTGCCGCAGAAGAGCGCCACCTTGTCGGCCTCGTCGATCAGCCGGACCAGCTTCTCGATCTCCCCGTCGCCGGGCCGCACGGTCGGCCGCGCGGTCATCAGGGCGTGCTCGACGCTCTTCTCCGGGGCGGGGAGGGAGGCGATGTCCCCGGGGAGCGCGATCACCCCGACGCCGCTGCGGCCGATGGCGTGCTGGATGGCGGTCTGGAGCACCCGGGGCATCTGCTGCGGGTTGGAGATCAGTTCGCTGTAGTGGCTGCACTCGGTGAACAGCCGGTCGGGGTGGGTCTCCTGGAAGAAGCCGAGGCCGATCTCGCCGGAGGGGATGTGCGAGGCGAGGGCGAGCACCGGGGCCATCGAACGGTGGGCGTCGTAGAGCCCGTTGATCAGGTGGAGGTTGCCGGGGCCGCAGGACCCGGCGCAGGCGGCCAGCCTGCCGGTGATCTGGGCCTCGGCTCCGGCCGCGAAGGCGGCCGTCTCCTCGTGTCGTACCTGGATCCACTCGATGCCGTCCGTCCGGCGGATGGCGTCGACGACCGGGTTCAGACTGTCACCGACGACTCCGTACATCCGTTGCACGCCCGCGCGCACGAGGATGTCGACGAACTGCTCCGCCACGTTCTGCTTGGCCATGGAAGGGGTGCCCTTTCCGGATCGGCACTGCCGTGTGCGCCTTCCATCCACGCACGTTCCGCGCCGTTACGCCTCCCAGACCGCGGCGGCCGTCCGGTCGTCGGCGTATCCCTTGAGGCGGACCTGGGCGTCCGCGAGGAAGGCGGCCAGGCCGGGCGGCTCCCCCTCGGACCAGCGGGCGGCGAGTTCGGCCGAGAGGAGACCCTCCTCCCGCATCGGGTCCGCGAGTCCGCCGGAGCAGAGCAGCAGGGTGTCCCCCGGCCGGGCCACGGACGCGCGGAACAGGAACCCGTTGCCCACGCCCCCTTCGGGGTGCGCCTCGGACGGTGCGGTCCGTCCCGGGGCCGGGGCCGGGGCCCGGCCCGGCTCCAGGTCCTGCCACCGGCCGTCCCGGAGCCGGAAGACGCCGCCCGCGCCCGCGCCGAAGCACACCCGGTTGCGGCACTCCGGATCCACCGGCAGCAGGACCCCGCGCAGCCCCGCCGTGTAGGACTCCTCGGCGTGACCCAGTTCCGCGGCCCGGACCCGCAGACGCCCGTACCCCCGGTCGGTCAGCCTCTGGAGGCCGGAGCGCAGGGCTTCGCGGCGCCCGGCCCGGATGTCGTCGGACAGCCGCTCGTGGCTGCGCCCGACGGCCGCCGCGACCGCGTGGCACAGTTCGGCGGCGGCCTCCTTGGCCCCGGGGGCGGCCCGGTCGCCGCCGGCCAGCACCACCAGCACCAGGCCGGCGTCGCCGGCTCCGAAGCGGGCGGTGAGCAGGGAGTCCCGTCGGGCCTCGCCCCGGAACCGGGCGGAGTCCCCGCGCACGGACGCGGCGCGCAGGGTGTACGTGCCGTGGCGGGCGCCCTCCAGCACGGTGTCGGGCGTCAGCGTGTCGAGCGCGGCGGGATCGGCCGGGGGCAGTGCTCCCGGTTCGGCGTTGTAGGTGGGGGCCCGGTCCCCGAGGTGGCGCACCTCGGGCCGTTCGGCGGGGGCGCCCCGGGGCGGCCGCGCCTCCCGGGGCGGCTCCGGCGCGGGTGCGGTCCCGGGTGCGGTCCCGGGTGCGGTCCCGGGTGCGGTCCCGGGTGCGGTCCCGGCCTGCGGCGAAGCCTCCCGGAAGGGTGCGGGCACCGAGGTGGGCGCGGCGGGGAGTGCCTCCTCGCGGGGCGCCCCCCGGCCGCGGACGGGCGGCTCGGGCGGCTCCGGCGACCGCACCGGGTGGCCCGGTTCCGGGGCCCACGCCGGTTCGGGCTCGGCGGGCGGGACGACCACGTCGCCCAGGGCGTAGCCGGTGGCGCCGGCCGTCCGCGGGTCCCGCGTCGCGGGCGGCGGCGGGTACGCCGGGGGCGGTGGAGGCG
>NZ_LGDE01000350.1 GCF_001279725.1 Streptomyces sp. WM4235
CTCTTGGTCCGCTTCGGCGTCGGCTTCGGCTTCGGGGTCTGGCTCGGCGACGGGGAGGGGGCGGCCGACGGGGGGGGGGGGGCGGAGGGGGACACGGACGGGGACGGCGAAGGCGATGCGGAGGCCGACGGGGAGGCGGTGCTCGCGTCGGGTGCGGAGAGCGCCGCCAGCGGGGACGCGGGGGCGCTGCCGGCGGCCTCGGGTTCGCCGGAACCGGGAAGCGAGCCGAGGTACACCAGGCCGCCGCCCGCGACACACGCGGCGATGACCGCGCCACCGATGGCCCGGCGGCGGTTCTGGCGCCGCCTGCGCAAGGCGCCGCGGCCGGCGGCGTCGGC
>NZ_LGDE01000351.1 GCF_001279725.1 Streptomyces sp. WM4235
CGCGTGGGGCCGTCAGACCGCCGGCGGGTTGAGGCGGGGGAAACCCCCCCGCCCCCCGGACGGGAAGGGGGGGGGGGGGGGCGGGGGCCCCCCCCCCCCCCCCCACCCGGGGGGGCTCGCCGGGGGGGGCGCGCCCCCCCCCCCCCCCCCCCTCTTCCCGTCCGGGGGGGGGGGGGGCTTCCCCCGCCTCAACCCGCCGGCGGTCTGACGGCCCCACGCGTGTGCGGACACCAGGCCGCGCGTACGGGCACCACGCGGCAGCCGGGAGGCGCCGAACGACAGCCACCACCTCCCGGGCCCCCGACCCGCGCCCCGAGCGGGCCCCGGTACCGCCCGCC
>NZ_LGDE01000352.1 GCF_001279725.1 Streptomyces sp. WM4235
ACCTTGAACTCCGTTTTTAAGGCAACTTCTGGGTCCGCGGCTTTGGCGGGGCCGCATTCAGAGCCGTTCGCGGTGCCACTATTGATCCGCATCTTGCCTGGCTGCGGCGGTTCCCCGCTCCGGGCGGCCCCCTCGCAACCGCCAGTGACGACGGCTCGGTGCCCCTTTGGAATCCCGCGACCCGGCGGACAGTCGGAGCGCCCCTCACGGGCCACACCGCCTCCGCCACGCCCCTAGCGTTCTGCCCTCGTGGCAAGTTGCCCGCCACCACCGGCTTCGATTGACTGGTGCGGCTTTGGGGTCCCCCCACCGGGCCGGCTGTCGGCGCACCCCTAATC
>NZ_LGDE01000353.1 GCF_001279725.1 Streptomyces sp. WM4235
CCCTCCTCGGCGGCGTGCTGCGGGCCCGGGCGGCTCGCTCTGCCGTCCGGCGTGGTTCGAGTGTACGGCTACGCCGGCGTATCGGTACACCGGCGTATCGATACGCGAATGTATCGATACACTGGCGTGTCGATGTACGGCGAGGCCCTGACCGGACGAGCCCCGAACCCAGCCGTGCGCCGAGGACAGGAAGCGAGACCGGGGGATGACCTCCCACACCACACCCGCGGACCCACCACCGGCAGGTTCGAGAGCGGCACGACGCAGACTCGTACGCGAACTGCTGCTCGTCGCGGGCCTCTTCGCCGTCTACAAGGCGGGCCGGACACTCTCG
>NZ_LGDE01000354.1 GCF_001279725.1 Streptomyces sp. WM4235
GCCCCGCACGTCACGGACGTTCACCGCCACCGCCACCGCCTCCTCCTGTACCGGGAACCACGCCTCCCTCCATACTGCATGTGCAATCCTGTTTCGTACATCAAGCCGCATATGCTTGTCCAAACAGCCAAGAGCCACGCAGATGTGGACCTGGAGAAGTCTCCGGGTCGGTCCGGTTCAGCTCTCGGTCGTCAGTCCACCCGGCAGCGGATCGAAGTACTCGCTCGCCGACATCTCGGTACCGTCCTCGGTCCGGACCCGCCGCAGCGCCAGCCCCCGGCCCGGCGCGGACCGCCCGTCCGATCCCGCCACGATCACCGGACCGTCGGAGGT
>NZ_LGDE01000355.1 GCF_001279725.1 Streptomyces sp. WM4235
CGTCTCCTACGAGGTCGCCCCCGCGACGAAGTCGTTCCCGACGGGCACCTACCGCAACATCTCCGGGAACCTGGCCCTGTCGTACGGCCTCATCGCCGCCGGTCACCTGGCCGACCTGCCGGTCTACCTGGGCTCGTACCCGATCACCCCGGCGTCGGACATCCTGCACGAGCTGAGCCGGCACAAGAACTTCGGGATCCGCAGTTTCCAGGCCGAGGACGAGATCGCCGGGATCGGCGCGGCCCTGGGTGCGGCGTTCGGCGGCGCCCTGGGGGTCACGACCACCTCGGGTCCGGGGGTGGCGCTGAAGTCGGAGACGATCGGTCTGGCG
>NZ_LGDE01000356.1 GCF_001279725.1 Streptomyces sp. WM4235
GGACGATGGCGCGGGTCGCGGTGGGGAAGGACCCGACGCGCAGGACGCCGGCGAGGCCGCCGCGCGCCTCGGCGAGGTCGGCTTCGGCCCGCTCCAGCAGCTCCAGGACGGCCTCGGCGTGGCGGACGAGGTCCTCGCCGGCGGGGGGGAGACGGGCCCGACGGCCGGTGGGCTCCAGCAGGGGCAGGCCCGCCTCGCGTTCCAGGACACCGAGCTGTTGGGAGACCGCCGAAGGGCTGAAGGCGAGCGCTTCGGCCACGGCGGCGATGGTGCCGCGGCGGGCCAGTTCGGGCAGCAGGGGCAGGGGTCGTAAATCGAGCATCGGCCCAGC
>NZ_LGDE01000357.1 GCF_001279725.1 Streptomyces sp. WM4235
CTCCCGGCGCCCCCTGCACATGGGCCCGCCGGTTCCCGAGGCCGGCGGACTCGTGCGCTCCCTCGCCGACCGGGGCCCGGCCGCTCCGCAGACCCCCGTGACGCCGATGCCGATCCGCCAGGCCGGGCCGCCGACCACGGGCCCCGAGTACCTGGACATCCCGCGCGCCGAGGACGTCCCCGCCGCGCCGCAGGGCGAGATCCCGCCGCAGGCCGGTGCCCCGTGGGCCGCCGAGCCGGTGCTCCCGGCCCCCGAGGTCGAGCCCGTCGCCGTCGCGGTGGAGCCCGAGTCCGAGACCCCGGTGGAGCCCACCCCCCACACGCCGGTGGAG
>NZ_LGDE01000358.1 GCF_001279725.1 Streptomyces sp. WM4235
CGTCTCCTACGAGGTCGCCCCCGCGACGAAGTCGTTCCCGACGGGCACCTACCGCAACATCTCCGGGAACCTGGCCCTGTCGTACGGCCTCATCGCCGCGGCCCGGCAGGCGGACCTCCCGCTGTACCTGGGCTCGTACCCGATCACCCCGGCGTCGGACATCCTGCACGAGCTGAGCCGGCACAAGAACTTCGGCGTACGGACCTTCCAGGCCGAGGACGAGATCGCGGGCATCGGCGCGGCCCTGGGTGCGGCGTTCGGCGGCGCCCTGGGGGTCACGACCACCTCGGGTCCGGGGGTGGCGCTGAAGTCGGAGACGATCGGTCTGGCG
>NZ_LGDE01000359.1 GCF_001279725.1 Streptomyces sp. WM4235
CGTCCTCGGCCTGCCCGCCGAACCGCGCGACGACAAGGACCTCGCCTGGAAGGACCTGGCCCGATGACCAGCCCGCGCGCCCCCTTCGACCTGCTCTACTCCGAGACCGAGGAAGAGCTGAGGTCCGCCGTACGCTCCCTGCTCGCCGACCGCTGCGCCCCCGCGAGCATCCTCGCGCGCGTCGAGACGGACCAGCCCCACGACCCGCGGACCTGGCAGACCCTCGCCGCCGGGATCGGCGCGGCCGGACTGCTGGTACCGGAGAAGCTCGGCGGTCAGGGCGCGAGCCACCGCGAGGCGGCCGTGGTCCTGGAGGAACTCGGCCGGGCC
>NZ_LGDE01000360.1 GCF_001279725.1 Streptomyces sp. WM4235
GGCCGCGGCGCCGCCGGGGGCGGTGACGTCCAGTTCGAGGGAGGGCTTGGGGCTGTTGCCGGGGGTGCAGGTGGTGGTGGTGCCCATGGCCTTGATGGTGAGCACGCCGGCGGTGAAGGTGACCTTGCCGCTCTTCTTGGGGGTGTAGGTGCCCGAGAGGTCGGTGATCTTGATGGGGGTGTCGGCGGGCACGGCCTCGGGGTTGGGTGGGCCGGAGACGGGGACGGAGCCCTTGTCGGCGCCGCCGACGAGGATGACGGCGCTCGGGCTCATCGCGCCCTTGCCGAGCTCGATGGGGCTGGAGGAGACGCCCTTCTGGAAGGACATCGTCAGCTTGTACCCGTCGCCGGCCTTGACCGCCTTGATGTCGATGGGCGAGACGGCCGACTTGTCCCCGATGGGTGTGGCGCAGTTGTAGGCGACGTCGACCACGTCGGCGTGGGCCGAGGGGGCGAGCGTCAGGACGGCCGCCGATCCGGCCAGCGCGGAGGCCAGCGCGAGCGCGGTGGTGCGTTTGCGGTGGGACACCTTCGTCTTCCCCTCGAACCGTGAACCGTGGATGTCCGACAAGTTACTGACGGCACATCAGATTGGTGGCTCAAGGTACGCCGGGGGCCTTACGGAGGGAAGACACGGGACGGGCCCGGATCGGCGGCCGGTCGGCGGGGGTTCGACGGCGCGTCGGACGCACCTGTTTCGGCCGGCTCGGCCCGGTCCGGGCCCGTGGGTGCTCGTGCGCGCCCTGCTCGGGTTCAGACGGCGCGGACCCCTCGCTGCCAGACCGCGGCGACCAGCGGGACGCCGGGCCGGTAGGCGAGGTGGACGTGGCTGGGGGCGTCCAGCAGGACCAGGTCGGCGCGGGCTCCGGGGGCGAGCGTGCCGATGTCGGTGCGGCGCAGGGCGCGGGCGCCGCCGGCGGTGGCGGACCAGAGCGCCTCGTCGGGGGTCATCCGCATGTCCCGGACGGCGAGCGCGATGCAGAACGGCATCGAACTCGTGTAGGAGGAGCCGGGGTTGCAGTCCGTGGACAGGGCCACGGTCACGCCCGCGTCCAGCAGGCGACGGGCGTCGGGCCACTGGGCGCGGGTGGAGAACTCGGCGCCGGGCAGCAGGGTGGCGACGGTGGTGGCCGAGGCCTGGGCGAGGGCGTCGACGTCGGCGTCCGTGAGGTGGGTGCAGTGGTCGGCGGAGGCCGCCTCCAGCTCGACGGCGAGTTGGACGCCGGGACCGTGGGAGAGCTGGTTGGCGTGGATGCGCGGGATCAGCCCGGCGGCCGCGCCGGCGGTGAGGATCGCGCGGGCCTGGTCGCCGTCGAAGGCGCCCTTCTCGCAGAACACGTCCACCCAGCGGGCGTGCGGGGCGCAGGCCGTCAGCATCTCGCCGGTGACCAGGTCCACGTAGCCGGCGGGGTCGTCGGCGTAGTCGGGGGACACGATGTGCGCGCCGAGGTAGGTGACCTCCTCGGTGTGCGCGGCGGCGATGCGCAGGGCGCGGGCCTCGTCGGCGACGGTGAGGCCGTAGCCGGACTTGGTCTCGAAGGTGGTGGTGCCCTGGCGGCGGGCCTCGTCGAGGTGGCGCAGCAGGTTGGCTTCGAGAGCGGCGTCCGTGGCGGCGCGGGTCGCGGCGACGGTGGTGCGGATGCCTCCCGCGGAGTAGGCGCGCCCGGACATCCGGGCGTTGAACTCGGCGGTGCGGTCGCCCGCGAACACCAGGTGGGAGTGGGAGTCCACGAAGCCGGGGATGACGGCCCGGCCCTCGGCGTCGACGTCCCGGTCGGCGGCGGGCGCCCGGTCGGCGGGGCCGACCCAGGCGACGCGCTCGTCCTCGATGACGACGGCCGCGTTCTCGATCAGGCCGAGAGGGCTGCCGTCGCCGAGGGCGGGGTCGTTGGTGACGAGGCTGCCGATGTTGGTGATGACGGTGGTGGTCATGATTCCTCTCGGGGTTGGCCGGGCTCCGCCCCGGATCCTTCGGCCGGTCAGCCTCGGACGGCTGCGATCGACTCGGAAAGGGCGGCCGCCACGTCCCCGACCAGGGTGTGCGCCCCGTCGCGGACGATGTGCCGGCCGCCCACCACGGTGTGGCGGACGTCGGCGGCGGACGCGGCGAACACGGCGGTCTCGGCGGCCAGGCGGGGCAGCGGACCGGCGGTGCGCACGGAGTCCAGGGCGATCGTGGTGAAGTCCGCGAGGGCGCCCGTCTCCAGCCGGCCCGCGTCGGGCAGGCCCAGGGCGGCGTGCCCGTCCTCGGTGGCGGCGGAGAGCAGGGCGTGGGCCGTCCAGTGGCCGCGGGTGCGGCTGCGCAGCCGCTCGTTCAGCTCCATCGCGCGGGCCTCTTCGAGGAGGTCGATCACGGCGTGGCTGTCGCTGCCGAGGGAGAGCGGGCTGCCCGCGTGCTGGAGGCGGGTCGCGGGGCCGATGCCGTCGGCGAGGTCGCGTTCGGTGGTGGGGCACATGCAGGTGCCGGTGGAGGTTCCGCCGAGCAGGGCGATGTCGGTGTCGGTGAGGTGCGTGTTGTGGACGCCGGTGGTGCGGGGCCCGAGCACGCCGTGGTCGGAGAGGAGTTGGGTGGGGGTGCGGCCGTGGGCGGCCTGGCAGGCGTCGTTCTCGGCGGTCTGCTCCGAGAGGTGGACGTGCAGGGGTGCCCTCCGTTCCTGGGCCCATTGGGCGACGGTGGCCAGTTGGTCGGCGGGCACCGCGCGCACCGAGTGGATCGCGGCGCCGATCAGGGCGTGCGCGCGGGGCTTGAGGGCGGTGACCCGTTCGGCCCAGGCGTCGGCGGTGCCGTCGGAGAACCGCCGCTGGTGCGGTTCGGGTGCCTTGCCGAAGCCCGAGGAGAGGTAGGCGGTGTCGAGGAGGGTGATGCGGATGCCGGCCGCGGCGGCGGCCTCGATCAGCGCCTCGCCCATGGCGTTGGGGTCGGCGTAGGGGGCGCCGCCGGGCGCGTGGTGGACGTAGTGGAACTCGCCGACGTTGGTGACGCCGGCGAGGGCCATCTCCGCGTACACCGCGCGGGCCAGCGCGAAGTAGCTGTCGGGGGTGAGGTTCTGGGCGAACTTGTACATGAAGTCGCGCCAGGTCCAGAAGGTGCCGCTGCCGACCTGGACCGTGCCCCGCAGGGCGCGGTGGAAGGCGTGGGAGTGCGCGTTGGCCAGGCCCGGGACGGTGAGGCCGCGCAGCACCTCCGCGCCGGGGGGCGGGGCCGGGGTGTCGGTGCGCAGGGCGGCGATGCGCCCGTCGGCGTCCACGTCCAGGGCGACGCCCGGCTCGACGTGGGTGCCGAGCCAGGCGTGTTCCAGCCAGTACGTCTTGTGTGCGGTCACCTGCACGCGAGTCCTTCCAGTACGTCGGCGAGGGCCAGGACTCCGGCCACGCAGTCGTCCTCGGCGGCGAACTCCTTCGGGGAGTGGGAGACGCCGGTCGGGTTCCGTACGAACAGCATCGCGGTCGGGACGGCGGCGGAGAGGATTCCCGCGTCGTGTCCCGCGCCGGTGCCGAGGACGGGCAGGGATCCGCCGAGGATCCGGTTCAGTTCGTCGCGCAGGGCGTGTTCGAACTCGACGACCGGGGTGAAGGACTCCCGGACGATGTCGAGGTCGATGCCGTCCTGGTCGGCGCGTTCGCGGGCGGCCTTCTCGATGGCCGTGACGACCGTGTCGAGGGTGGCCTGGTCGGCGGCGCGCGAGTCGAGCCAGCCGCGGACCAGCGAGGGGATGGCGTTGACCCCGTTGGGTTCGACGGCGATCTTCCCGAAGGTGGCGACGGCTCCGGCGAGGGCGGCCTCGGTGCGGGCGGCCAGCACGGTCGCCGCGTACGTGAGCATGGGGTCGCGGCGGTCGACGAGGCGGGTGGTGCCCGCGTGGTTGGCCTCGCCGTGGAAGTCGAAGCGCCAGCGGCCGTGCGGCCAGATCGCGGAGGCGATGCCGACCCGGTCCCCGGACAGGTCCAGGGCCCGGCCCTGTTCGACGTGGAGTTCGACGAAGGCGCCGATGCGGGCGAGGCGCTCGGGGTCGGCGCCGATCGTCTCGGGGTCGTACCCGGCGGACTCCATGGCGCGGGGCAGGGTGATCCCGTCCGCGTCGCGGAGCTCGTACGCCTTCTCCTTGGTCAGTTGCCCGGCCGCGAGGCGGGAGCCGACGCAGGCGAGGCCGAAGCGGGCGCCTTCCTCGTCACCGAAGTTGGTGATGGCCAGGGGCCTGGAGAACTCCGCTCCCCTCCGGCGGAGTTCGTCCAGGGCCGCGAAGGAGGACACCACGCCGAGGGGGCCGTCGAAGGCCCCGCCGTCGGGGACGGAGTCCAGGTGCGAGCCGGTGACGACGGCGTCGCCCGCGAGGGGGTCGCCGAGCCAGGCCCACTGGTTGCCGTTGCGGTCCGTCTCGTAGGTGAGACCGCGGGCCTCGGCCTGGGCCTGGAACCAGGTGCGGCAGTCGGCGTCGGCGCCGGTCCAGGCGTGCCGGCGGTAGCCGCCGGAGTCGGCGTGCCGGCCGATGGGGGCGAGCTCGTCCCACATGGAGTGGAACGAGGTCGCCCCGGCGGGGTGGTCGCTCACGCGTCGTCGCCCTCGCGCATGGGGACGCGGACGCCGCGGTCGTCGGCCACCGACTCGGCGATGTCGTAGCCCGCGTCGACGTGGCGGATGACGCCCATGCCCGGGTCGTTGGTCAGGACGCGGCGGATCTTCTCGCCGGCGAGCTTCGTGCCGTCCGCGACGGTGACCTGGCCGGCGTGGATGGAGCGGCCCATGCCGACGCCGCCGCCGTGGTGGATGGAGACCCAGGAGGCGCCGGAGGCGACGTTGACCATGGCGTTGAGCAGCGGCCAGTCCGCGATGGCGTCGGAGCCGTCGAGCATGGCCTCGGTCTCGCGGTACGGGGAGGCCACCGAGCCGCAGTCCAGGTGGTCGCGGCCGATGACCAGCGGGGCGGCCAGGGTGCCGTCGGCGACCATCTCGTTGAAGCGCTCGCCGGCCTTGTCGCGCTCGCCGTAGCCGAGCCAGCAGATGCGGGCGGGCAGGCCCTGGAAGTGGACGCGTTCGCCGGCCATCTTGATCCAGCGGTGCAGGGACTCGTTCTCGGGGAAGAGGTCGAGCATCGCCTTGTCGGTCTTGTGGATGTCCGAGGCCTCGCCGGACAGGGCGGCCCAGCGGAAGGGGCCCTTGCCCTCGCAGAACAGCGGGCGGATGTAGGCGGGGACGAAGCCGGGGAAGGCGAAGGCGCGGTCGTAGCCGGCGAGCTGGGCCTCGCCGCGGATGGAGTTGCCGTAGTCGAAGACCTCGGCGCCGGCGTCCATGAAGCCGACCATGGCCTCGACGTGCGTGGCCATGGACTCGCGGGCGCGGGTGGTGAAGCCCGCCGGGTCCTTGGCCGCGTAGTCCGCCATGTCGTCGAAGTCGACGCCGACGGGGAGGTAGGCGAGCGGGTCGTGGGCGGAGGTCTGGTCCGTCACGATGTCGATCGGGGCGCCTTCGGCGAGCATCTGCGGCAGCAGGTCGGCCGCGTTGCCGAGCAGACCGATGGAGAGCGGCTTGCGGGCGTCACGGGCCTCGACGGCCAGCTGGAGCGCGTGGCGCAGGTTGTCGGCCTTGACGTCGAGGTAGCGGTGCTCGATGCGGCGGTCGATGGCGCGCGGGTCGACGTCGATGCAGATCGCGACGCCGTCGTTCATGGTGACGGCCAGCGGCTGGGCGCCGCCCATGCCGCCGAGGCCGGCGGTGAGGGTGATGGTGCCGGCGAGCGTGCCGTTGAACTTCTTCGCGGCGACGGCGGCGAATGTCTCGTAGGTGCCCTGGAGGATGCCCTGGGTGCCGATGTAGATCCAGGAACCGGCGGTCATCTGGCCGTACATGGTGAGGCCGAGGTGCTCCAGGCGGCGGAACTCCTCCCAGTTGGCCCAGTCGCCGACCAGGTTGGAGTTGGCGAGCAGGACGCGCGGCGCCCACTCGTGGGTCTGCATCACGCCGACCGGGCGGCCGGACTGGACGAGCATCGTCTCGTCCTGCTTCAGGGTCCGCAGGGTGCGGACCATGGCGTCGTACGAGCGCCAGTCGCGCGCGGCCTTGCCGGTGCCGCCGTAGACGACGAGCTTGTCGGGGTGCTCGGCGACCTCGGGGTCGAGGTTGTTCTGGAGCATCCGCAGCGCGGCCTCCTGCTGCCATCCCAGGGTGCTGAGTTCGGTGCCTCGCGCGGCCCGTACGGGGCGGGGTCCTGACATGGCGGGTGCCTCCTCCGGTGTGGGTCAATCCATTCACATCCTGACCTCCTGAATAGATTCAGTCAACAGCTGCGGCCGGCCCCGCCGAATGATGGGATGGCGGACATGGCCGCCGACACGCACGCGCAGAGCGCCTCCACCCGCCGGGACCGGGCCGTACGGGCCGCCGCGCGGCAGGGCCTCCTGGACACGGAACCGCTGGTCTGCCTGCTGGACACCGCCGGGATCCGCGCGTCGGCCGGCGCGCTGACCCGCGCGTTCGCCGACGCCCTGCCGGCCGGCGCCCCCGTCCTGCACGCCTTCGCGGTGAAGGCCTGCCCCCTGGTCCCGGTGCTGCGGCTGCTCTCCTCGGTCGGCGTCGGCTGCGAGGTGGCCAGCGCCGGCGAGCTGGCGCTGGCCCGGGCGGCCGGGGTCGCGCCGGAGCACACCGTGCTGGACTCCCCCGCCAAGACCCCGGCGGAACTCCGCGAGGCCCTCGCCCTGGGCATCGCCGTCAACGCCGACAACGGGCAGGAGCTGCGCCGCATCGACGCCCTGGTCGCGGCGGCCCCCACCCGGTCCCCGATCGGCGTACGGATCAACCCGCAGACCGGCGCGGGCGCCATCGACGCCCTGTCCACGGCCACGGCCACCTCGAAGTTCGGCGTCCCGCTGCGCGACCCGGGCGCGCGCGAGTGGCTGCTGCGGGCGTACGCGGATCGGCCGTGGCTCACCCGGCTGCACACCCACTCGGGCTCCCAGGGCGTGCCCCTGCCGTTGATCGCGGAGGGGGTGCGGGAGCTGTACGCCCTGGCCGAGGAGATCAACGCGGCGGCCGGGCGGCGGCAGGTCGACACCCTCGACATCGGGGGCGGGCTGCCGGTGAACTTCTCCTCGGACGCCGAGACCCCGACGTACGCGCAGTACGTGGCGGCCCTGCGGGCCGCGGCGCCCGGCCTGTTCTCGGGCGCCTACGGCCTGGTCACGGAGTTCGGCCGCTCCCTGACCGCCAAGCACGGGCTGGTCCTGGCACGGGTCGAGTACACGAAGGCGACCGGCGGCCGGCCCATCGCCCTCACGCACGCCGGGGTCCAGGTCGCCACCCGCACGGTGTACGCCCCGGCGGCCTGGCCGCTGCGGATCCTCCCGTACGACGCCAAGGGCCTCCCGAAGACCGGGACCCCCGTCCCCCAGGACGTCGCGGGCCCGGCCTGCTTCGCGGGGGACCTGCTGGCCACGGCGCGGGAGCTGCCGGAACTGGCCCCGGGTGACCTGGTCGCCGTACCGGACACCGGCGCGTACTTCTTCACCGCCCACCACGGCTACAACAGCCTTCCCCGACCGGCGGTCCACGGCTTCACGGTGGACGCCGCCGGAGCGGTCCGCTTCGCCCCGGTCCGCCCGGCGCAGCCGCTGTCCGCGATCGTCGCCGAGGCGGGCGGCGCGAACCCGGACGCCCTCCTGTGAAACCGCGGGGGCCCCGGCGTCAGCCGGACTCGGCGAGCGTCGCGCGCACCGCCGGGGTCAGCCCGGCCACCACCGCGTCCGCGCTCAGCGTCACCACCCCCGGCAGCCGCAGCAGGTAGCGGGCCAGCCCCAGCCCGAGCAGTTGGGCGGCGACCAGTCCGGCGACCCGCGCCGCCCGCTCCGGGCCCAGCGCGGCGGCCAGCGCCGGCGCGACCTGCCCGGCGAACGTCTCCCGCATCCGCTGCGCGGCCCGCTCGTTGGTGACGGCCGAGCGCAGCAGGACCAGGAGCGCGTCGTCGGACGGGTCCCCTTCCCAGCGCTCGACGAAGTGGCGCACCAGCGCCTGCGGCAGTTCCGACTCCGGTACGGCGCCCAGGTCCGGCAGCCGCAGGTCCACGGCCAGGGCCGCGTCGAACAGCTTCTCCTTGTTGCCGAAGTACCGCATGACCATCGAAGGGTCGATGTCGGCGTCGGCGGCGACGGCCCGGATCGTCGTGCGCTCGTACCCCTGTGCGGCGAACCGTTCGCGCGCCGCCCGCAGGATCGCCGCCCTGGTCTGCGCGCCCCTGCTCCCCACCTCGTGTGCTGCCATGTCAACGAATGTAGGCCAACGATCGTTGACATGCCACCGAAGCAGGCGCACCCTGAAGTCAACAGACGTTGGCCAACACCCGTTGGCATCCCGGAGGAGGCATCCCGTGACCCGTCCCGCACTCCCCGCCCGCACCGAGGTCGCCGTCGTCGGCGCCGGCCCCACCGGTCTCGCGCTCGCCGTCACCCTCGCCCGGGCCGGCATCGACTTCGTGCTCCTCGACCGGCAGGCCGAAGGGGCCAACACCTCCCGCGCGGCCGTCGTCCACGCCCGCACCCTGGAGGTCCTCGACGAACTGGACCCGTCCGGCGCGCTCTCCGCCGAACTGATCGGCCGCGGCATCCCCGTCACCCGGTTCCGGATCCGCGACGGCGCCCGCGTCCTGACCGCGATCCCCTTCGACGGGCTGCGGACCGCCCACCCGTACGCGCTGATGGTCCCCCAGTACGAGACCGAGGCGGTGCTGCTCGACCGGCTGCGCGCGCTGGGCGGCGAGGTCCACCGCCCGTACCAGGTCACCGCCCTCACCCAGGACGACCAGGGCGTCACCCTGACCACCGCGACCGGCGAGACCCTGCGCGCCGACCACGTCGTGGGCGCCGACGGCATGCACAGCGTCGTCCGCGAGGCGGCCGGGATCGGCTTCACCGGCAGCTCGTACGAGGAGTCCTTCGCCCTCGCCGACGTCACCATGGACTGGGCGCCGGGCCGACGGGAGGTCTCGCTGACCTTCGGCGCGGCCGGGCTGACCGTGGTCGCCCCGCTGCCGGGCGAGGGCGGCCGGCGCTACCGGATCGTCGCCACCGCGGACAGGGCGCCGGCCGAACCGGACCTCGGCTTCGTCCAGGCGCTCCTGGACGAGCGCGCGCCGGGACAGGCCCGCGTCACCGGGGTCCTGTGGTCCTCCCGGTTCCGCGTCCACCACCGGGTCGCCGACCGCTACCGCGCCGGACGGATGCTGCTCGCCGGGGACGCCGCCCACGTGCACAGCCCGGCCGGCGGGCAGGGCATGAACACCGGCATCCAGGACGGCCACGCCCTCGGCCGGGCCCTGACCAACGGCCGCCTCGACTCGTACGAGGCGACGCGCCGCCCCGTCGCCCTGCGGGTGGTGGCCTTCACCGACCGGATGACCCGCGTCGCGACCACCCGCAACCCGGTCCTGCGCGCCGTGCGCAACACCGCGCTGCCCGTGCTGGGCCGCGTCCCGGTGCTGCGCGACCGTCTCGCCAACGAGCTCGCCGAGCTGGACTACCGCTGAGCGGCGGCCCCGCACCAACCCCGGCGCGTCCCTACTCGACGAACAGTCCGCGCGCCGCGGCCCGGGCGTCGAAGGCCTCCAGGCGCGCCTGGGCGTCCGGCAGCGCGTCCGCCATCGCCTCCAGCAGCACCCGGCCCAGCAGCATCGGCGCGCACGCCGTGTCGAAGGCCAGCCCGGTCCCGACCGGCGCCGGGATCAGCAGGTCGCTGTGGCGGGCCACCGGGGCGAACGCCGAGTCGGCGACCGTCACCACGGTCAGCCCGGCGGCACGCCCGTGTTCGAGTGCCTCCGCCACCTCCCGCGGATGCCGGGGCAACGCGAAGCAGAGCAGCGCCGACGCCCCGGCGGTCACGGCCGCGTCGATCCGGTCGGCGAGCATGGAGCCGCCCTCGTCGAGGAGCCGTACGTCGGGGTGGACCTTGGCGGCGAAGTACGCGAACCCGCGCGCCTGCGAGGAAGCGGCCCGCAGCCCGAGCACCGGCAGCGGGGTCGATCCCGCCAGCAGCCGTCCCGCCTCCACGACCGGCGCGGGATCGGCGAGCATCGCCGACAGCCGGCGCAGGTTCTCGATCTCGCCCTGGACGGCCTGTTGGTACTCGTTGTACGCGTCCGCGCTCCCGCCCTCACCCTGCCCGACGGGCGCCACCTCGCGCAGGTGTCGGCGCAGCGCCGGGTACCCGTCGAAGCCGAGCGCCACCGCGAACCGGGTCACGGACGGCTGGCTCACTCCGGCCAGCTCCGCCAACTCCACGCTCGACAGGAACGGCACCTCCGCCGCCCCGCGCACCATGCAGTGCGCGATCCGCCGCTGCGTCGGCGTCAGCCGGTGCCCCTCGAAGAGCTTCTGCAGCCGCGCGGCCGGGCTGTCGCTCATCCCGTCCCCCTCCGTCCCCGTCCCGGTGAATATTCAGTCACCGAGCACTCTGCATGCGGTTATGCAGGACGGCAAGCCGCCGGCCGCTCCGCGAGACGGGGGCCAGCCCCAGTGCCGGGGCGCCCTGCGCTGCCTAGCCTGGGCGCATGGAGCGCCAAGAGCTGAAGAAGGAACTCGACGCGACGCTGGACGCGCGGCGGGAGCTGGGGTCCGAGTACGAGTCCGCGCTGGTGGACTCGTTCGTCGACAAGGTGGACGTCCAACTCCGCCGGCGGCTGGCCGAGGAACGTCTGGCGGCCCGCGGCGACCGTCGTGCGGCGTCCTCGGACACCAACTTCGGGGAACGCTTCGGGTTCGCCGTCATCACGCTGGTGCTGGCGATCCCCCTCTCCGCCATCGCCGCCGTCCAGGCCGGGTTCAAGGGCCTGCTGGTGGCGTGGGCGGGCATCGTGGCGGTGAACTTCGTCCACGCGACGAAGTCCTTCCGCCCCAGGGGCGAGTGAGCGGGCTCCGGAGGCGAACCGAGCCCCGGCACCCCGGCGAGTGAGCCGAAGGGGCGCGCCCGGGGAACAGGCTCCTCGCGCGGAAGACCGCGAGGAACGAGCGGTATGAGCACGTGGAGCCTGTGAGTCGGGCTGCAGGCCCCCGGAGGCGAACCGAGCCCTCAAAAATGGGTAAGCGCGGGGACCGCCGCACCCCGGTTGCCCGGGGGCGGGACGACGGCGGTCCCCGCGATGGACACGGGCCGGGTCAGGGCCGTCCGCATCCATGGCGTCGTCACGGTCCGGGAGCCGCTCCGGAGCCACGCCGACACCAGTCGGTGGGCCGGCGAGGAGCGTTTCGCGTTCTCGCCGACAACCACCACTGTGCCGGGGCCGTGTTAAGCCGGTGCTGCCGTCACGTGTCGGGCCCGTACCGTTTGCGCGTCGGGCTTACTTCGCGCCCTTGGCGAGGAACGCCAGCAGGTCCTGGCGGCTCACGACGCCGGTGGGCTTGCCTTCGACCAGCACGATCGCCGCGTCGGCCTCGCCGAGGACGGCCATCAGTTCGGAGACGGGTTCGCCGGATCCGACCTGCGGCAGGGGTGCGCTCATGTGCTTCTCCAGCGGGTCCCCGAGGGAGGCCCGCTGGGCGAACAGCGCCGCCAGGAGTTCCTTCTCGACGACGGAGCCGATGACCTCGGCGGCCATGACGTCGGGGTGACCGGCGCCCGGCTTGACGATCGGCATCTGCGAGACGCCGTATTCGCGCAGGACCTCGATGGCCTCGCCGACGGTCTCCTCGGGGTGCATGTGGACGAGGGAGGGAATGCCGCCCTCCTTGTCCTTGAGGACCTCGCCGATGCGGGCGGAGGGGCCCGCTTCCTCCAGGAAGCCGTGTCCGGCCATCCACTCGTCGCTGAAGATCTTGCTGAGGTAGCCGCGGCCGCTGTCGGGCAGCAGGACGACGACGACGTCGTCCGGGCCGAGGCCTTCGGCGGCGCGGAGCGCGGCGACGACGGCCATGCCGCAGGAGCCGCCGACGAGGAGGCCCTCTTCCTTGGCGAGGCGGCGGGTCATCTGGAAGGAGTCCTTGTCGGACACCGCGATGATCTCGTCGGTCACGTTCGGGTCGTAGGCGGTCGGCCAGAAGTCCTCGCCGACGCCTTCGACGAGGTAGGGGCGGCCGGATCCGCCGGAGTAGACGGAGCCCTCGGGGTCGGCGCCGATGACCTTGACCTGGCCGCCGCTGACCTCCTTGAGGTAGTTGCCGGTGCCGGAGATGGTGCCGCCGGTGCCGACGCCCGCGACGAAGTGGGTGATCTTCCCGTCGGTCTGGTCCCACAGCTCGGGGCCGGTGGTCTCGTAGTGCGAACGGGGGTTGTTCGGGTTGCTGTACTGGTCGGGCTTCCAGGCGCCGGGCTCGCGCGCGAGGCGGTCGGACACGTTGTAGTAGGAGTCCGGGTGCTCGGGGTCGACGGCGGTCGGGCAGACCACGACCTCCGCGCCGTACGCGCGCATCACATTGATCTTGTCCATGGACACCTTGTCAGGGCAGACGAAGATGCACTTGTAGCCCTTCTGCTGGGCCACGATGGCGAGTCCTACACCGGTGTTGCCACTGGTCGGCTCCACGATGGTGCCACCGGGCTTGAGGGCACCGCTCTGCTCGGCGGCCTCGATCATCCGGACGGCGATGCGGTCCTTGACCGATCCGCCGGGGTTGAAGTACTCGACCTTGGCCAGGACGGTCGCCTGAAGCCCTTCGGTCACGCGGTTGAGCTTCACCAGCGGGGTGTTGCCGACGAGGCTGATCATCGAGTCGTGGAATTGCACCATGTTCTCCAAGGAGGGGACTCCACGGGTTCTCCGGGAGGTCCGGCCAGAGTATGCGGAAAGGGATTGACCGACCGGCACTACGGGGCAGGAAGGTCTTCGAGGCCAGGCACGGAAGCGAGGTGGCTTGAAGGGTGTCCAGGGCGAGGACGGCCCGCCGGATCGCGGCGGGCGCGGCGTACGGCGGGGGCGGGCTCGGGCTCGTCGGGGCCGCCGCGGTGGGTTTGGTGCTGGCGGAGGTGCAGTTCGCGAAGCGGACCGTGGGCACCGGTCTGCCGGATCCGCCGCGTGCGGACGGCCTCTACGGGAGCGAGTTCGGCGGGCCCGAGCTGAGCCCGGGGCCGCTGCGGATGGGCATGTTGGGCGACTCCACGGCGGCGGGGCTGGGGGTGCGGCGGGCCCGCCAGACCCCGGGCGCCCTGCTGGCGTCCGGGCTGGCGGCGGTGGCGGAGCGGCCGGTGGAGCTGCGCAACGTGGCCCTGTCGGGGGCGATGTCGGACGACCTCGACCGGCAGGTGGGCCTCCTCCTCGACGGCGTGGAGGCGGGCGCGCCCGCCCCGGACGTCTGCGTGATCATGATCGGTGCGAACGACGTGACGCGCCGGATGCCGCCCACCCAGTCGGTCCGGCTGCTCACCGCGGCCGTCCGTCGGCTGCGGCTGGCGGGGTCCGAGGTCGTCGTGGGCACCTGCCCCGACCTGGGCACGATCGAGCCCGTCTACCAGCCGCTGCGCATGCTGGCCCGGAGGGTCTCGCGCCAGTTGGCCGCCGCGCAGACGATCGGCGTCCTCGCCCTGGGCGCCCGTACGGTCTCCATGGGGGACCTGCTGGGCCCCGAGTTCGCGGCGAACCCGCGTGAGATGTTCGGCCCGGATTCCTACCACCCGTCGGCGGAGGGGTACGCGACCGCCGCCATGGCCGTCCTGCCGACGCTGTGCGCGGCGCTGGGGCTGTGGCCGGAGTCCGACCGCCTCGACGTCTCGCGCGACGAGGACATGCTGCCGGTGGCGAAGGCGGCGTCCGCGGCGGCGGGCGAGGCCGGCACGGAGGTCACGGCGGCCCGGGGCCCGTGGGCCCTGCTCAAGCACCGGCGCCGGCGGCGGGTGCCGACCGATCCGGACATCGGCCAGCCCCCGGGCGAGGGAGAGACGCCGGCGGGTCTCTCCGGCAGTCGGACGGGCGCGTAGGCCGCCCTTCTCAGGATCTTGCCGGGCCCCCGATCGGCCCGGGGGTCCGGGTGCACGGCGTCCGGATCCGGCTCGCGGGACCCGCCGTGAGCGCAGTGCGGCCCTCATCACATGCCGAGGCCGGTGACCTCGACCGTACGGGCCGGTAACTTCACATGCGGTCCGACTTGAGCCGCAACGCACCCCCTTGGAGCCCCGATGCCCGAAGCCGTCATCGTTTCCACCGCCCGCTCGCCCATCGGGCGCGCCTTCAAGGGGTCCCTCAAGGACGTCCGCCCGGACGACCTGACCGCCACGGTGATCCAGGCCGCGCTCGCCAAGGTCCCGGGGCTGGACCCGCGCGAGATCGACGACCTGATGCTCGGCTGTGGCCTCCCGGGCGGCGAGCAGGGCCACAACCTGGGTCGCATCGTGGCCGTGCAGATGGGCATGGACTACCTGCCCGGCACGACGATCACCCGCTACTGCGCCTCCTCGCTGCAGACCTCCCGCATGGCCCTGCACGCCATCAAGGCGGGCGAGGGTGACGTGTTCATCTCGGCGGGCGTCGAGATGGTCTCCCGGTCCGTGAAGGGCTCCTCGGACGGTCTGCCGGACACGCACAACCCGTTCTTCTCGGACGCCGAGGGCCGTACCGCGGCCGTCGCGCAGAGCGAGGGCGCGTCCTGGCACGACCCGCGCGAGGACGGTCTGGTCCCGGACGCGTACATCGCGATGGGTCAGACCGCCGAGAACCTGGCCCGCGCCAAGGGCGTGACCCGCGCGGACATGGACGAGTTCGGCGTCCGTTCGCAGAACCTGGCCGAGGAAGCCGTCAAGAACGGCTTCTGGGCACGCGAGATCACCCCGGTCACCACCCCGGACGGCACGGTCGTCTCCACCGACGACGGGCCGCGCGCGGGGGTCACGCTGGAGGGTGTCCAGGGTCTGAAGCCCGTCTTCCGCCCGGACGGCCTGGTCACGGCCGCCAACTGCTGTCCGCTGAACGACGGCGCCGCGGCGCTGGTGATCATGAGCGACACGAAGGCGCGCGAGCTGGGCCTGACCCCGCTGGCCCGCATCGTCTCCACCGGTGTCACCGGCCTCTCCCCCGAGATCATGGGCCTGGGCCCGGTCGAGGCGTCGAAGCAGGCCCTGAAGCGGGCCGGCCTGACGGTGGACGACATCGACCTGTTCGAGATCAACGAGGCCTTCGCGGCCCAGGTCATCCCCTCCTACCGGGACCTGGAGATCCCGCTGGAGAAGCTGAACGTCAACGGCGGAGCCATCGCCGTCGGTCACCCGTTCGGGATGACCGGTGCCCGCATCACCGGCACCCTGATCAACAGCCTGCAGTTCCACGACAAGCAGTTCGGTCTGGAGACGATGTGCGTGGGCGGCGGCCAGGGCATGGCCATGGTGATCGAGCGGCTGAGCTGAGCCGGAGCGGCGGGTAGGGGTCCGTCCGAGGCACGAGGACGGGCACCTGCCCGCAGCGGTGGCGAGGCTCTGCGCGACCAGCGGCACGAGCGGCTGAGCTGAGCCGGAGCGGCTGAGCCGGGCGGGCCGGGCGCGCCTGCCGCTGAAGCAGGGGTCCCCTCGTGTCGAGGGGGCCCTTCGCTCCGTCCGGATCGTCGAGGCGCGGGTCGGGGGCGAAAAGTGGTCGGGCCGTGCGGTAGTGGGCTCGGGACGCTGTGCGACGGCGTCGGAGGCTCTCCATGCGGGCCGGCGCATACCTGATCAAGCTCGGCGCCCAAGCGCCGTAAGGATTTCGGCCGGATGACGCCCGCCGTACTGACGCCGAATCTAATCCCGTCGCGGCCGAGCTGTGACCGAATCTCCCCCAGGATGTGACCTTTGTCCCGGGGGTTTGGCATTTGTGCAGGTCAGACCGCACCCGCTACAGGCCCCAAGGCCGAAAGACCTGTCCAATTCATGACGTAATGCACTGCCTGCCATTCCCAGCAGAGGTCAAGCTGATGTAGGAAGTCGGGGGATCGAATCAACCGGGAGTTAGTCAGTGAGCGCCATGTCTCTTGCCCTGCTGCTGACCACGGCCGCTGCCACGGCCGTGGGCGCCGCTGCGCTGCACGCCGTACACGGACTGCGAAAGCAGGTCACGGCCCTGCGCGGTGAGCTCGTCGTGTCGTCGCACCCGCGCGGTGCGACCGTCCCGCACGCCCGCAGCGCCGTCGAGTCCCCCGCGGCGGAGATACGAGCCGCCGTGGCCGAAGCCCTCGCCGAGGAGCGCGAGCGCGAGCTGGCCGAGGCGCGGGCCTTCTGGGCCGCGCAGGAGGCCCGTGACGCCGCCGACGCCCCCTCGCTGCTCGGCGGTCTGCCGGGGCTCGGCGAGGAGAACCCGGTCTTCCTGCCCCGGCAGGCGGACATGGTGGGCCTGGAGCCGCTCCTGGGCGACGAGATCCTCGACGAGTACCCGGAGGACTCCCCGGAGCTGGCGGCGGCCCGTAGGCGCCACCCCTCGCACCCCGATTTCGTGCCCGTGCAGGCCTCCCACCCGGGAGCGGACCACGAGCGCACGGTGAACCGCCTGGAGGAGCTCGCGGAGGCCCGTACGGCCCTCGCGGACGTCCGTCCGGGCCCGCTGGGCACCCTGGACGTGTACGTCTTCACGGACGGCACCACGCTCTGCATGACCCCGGGGCACCGGGAGACCGCCGAGCGCCTCTCCGAGGCCTTGCGTTCGGGCACCGCGCCGGTGCTGCTGGGCGGCTCGGGGATCTCCGGCGCCTACGCGCTGACGTTCTCCTGCGGTGACTCCGAGGACCCCGACAACAACGTCTACATCCTCGCGGACCGCGTCATCGCATCGCTCTGATCTCCGCCTGCTCCACCAGTCGCACGGCCTCGTCCAGCATCGCGGACGGGGCCTTCGCGTCGTCGGGGGCGGGTGCGGCGGCGGTGGCGCGCAGCGCCTCCGCGAGGTCCAGTCCGGCGACCGCCACCTGGTCCCCGACGACGAAGATGCCCGCGTCCGGCACGACACGCGCCGGAGCCGCCCCCGCTTCCGCGGCGCTTGCGGCGGACTCCAGCCGCTGGGCCCGTACGGCCAACTCGCGGGCCAGTTCCAGCGCCTCGGCGGCGGCGCCGCGCTGGAGTCGGCTCTGCGGTGTGGCCCGCAGCCGGTCGGCGAAACGTTCGACCACGAGGGTCAGGGGCGAGGTATCGAGCACCCGGCCGACCTTACGCGGCGCCCGGGCACCATTGCCAACGAGCGAACGCTGAGGCACGGTGTCGTGAAGAGAACACGGCGATACCTCCGGAGGCGCCCATGTCCGTAGAGTTCTCCGAGCAGACACACCGCAACATGATCGACAGAATTCCCTTGACCACCGGTCGTGAACTCTCCGACTGGCTCCGCACCGTGGACGACGGCCCCTCCCTCGTCCGGTTCGAGGAGAAGGTCAGCTGGCTGCGCGGCGCGCACGAACTGTCGTACGGCCAGGCCAAGGCGATCATCCACGAGTACGACCTGCGCAGGGCCGCCCGCAGACTGGGCTGAACCCCCGTCACCGCCCCTGCCCCCGTCCCGAGTCCCCGACCGACTCCGCATCCCCCACGAGACACGGGAAGGCCCCGCGAGCATCGTGCTCGCGGGGCCTTCCTGATGCCGTGTGGGCGTCCGCCCGGGGCCTGGGACCGGTACGACTAGTCGTCGCCGGAGAGGATCGAGAAGAGCCGCAGCATCTCCAGGTAGATCCAGACCAGGGTCGTGGTGAGGCCGAAGGCCGCCAGCCACGCCTCCTCGCGCGGGGCGCCGTACGTCACGCCGTCCTCGACCTGCTTGAAGTCGAGGGCGAGGAAGCAGGCGCCGAGGATGATGCCGATGACGCCGAACAGGATGCCGAGGCCGCCGCTGCGGAAGCCCAGACCGTTGCCGCCCGCGAAGATCGAGAAGAGCAGGTTGACGACCATGAGCAGCATGAAGCCCATGGCGGCCGCCATCACGAAGCCGTAGAAACGGCGGGTGACGCGGATCCAGCGCATCTTGTACGCGAACAGCACGCCGGCGAAGACGCAGAGCGTGCCGAGCACGGCCTGGATGACCACGCCGGAGCTGATGTAGGTGCTCACCGCGGCGCTGATGACGCCGAGGAAGACACCCTCGAAAGCCGCGTAGGCGAGGATGATCGCCGGCGAGGCCTTGCGCTTGAAGGACTGGACGAGCGCCAGACCGAACGCGATGAGCATCGCGACGATGGCGATGCCGTACGACTTGTTCAGGTTGGCCGCGTCGACCGGCAGGGCGAGCCAGGCGATGGTCGCGGTGAGCGTGAGCACGCCGAGCGTCATGGCCGTACGGCTCACGACGTCGTCGATGGTCATCGCACCGGCGCGCACCGGTGCCTGCGGCATCCCCGTGGCGGGGTCCGTGGCGTAAGGGTTCGTCGCGTACGGGTTGGTCGCGGTCCCGGCCTGCGCCTGCTGCGCGTCGAAACCCGCGTAGCCGCCGTTGTCGCGGCTGAACCCCCGTCGCGAGAAGACCGGGTTACTGCTCCTCATCTCACTCCTCCATGGCCACCGTGCGCGGCCTTAGCAACAAGAGTAATGCGCTCGCAAAGGAATCACCCTACTGCTGGAGGAGGATCTTTCCCCCTCTCACAGGAGCCCAAAAAGGGCAAGCGGGACCCCGGCCCGCGCGGGGCGACCAGGACGTAGGAGCATACGGCCGCAAGGCCTCCGATGCCCTGCGGACCGGCCGTGACGCCCTTCCGGAGCGGCTCGGGCGCCGATCCGTCGCGTCCTCGATCCGCGCGATCCGCGTATCGCCCGATATCCCCGGTCCGAAACGCCCGGCTATTCGAGGCCTCTCGAATCGCGGAACATTCCGGCACGCCCGAAAGGGCCCTTTCCCGGGCCCCTCCCCACGGCCCGCATTCGCCGGCACGCCCCGGGGCCGAGGTGCCTCGACCGCGGAGGCCCGACCACCGCCGCGGGAGGGGCGGTCGGGCGGGATCCGCGCCATGGACGGACGAACAGGCGGGCGGGCGCGCGCACGGGTCGGGGCGCACGGAAGGCAGGACCGTCAACGGGGCTCGTGGCGGGCCGAGTCGGGCACGGGGCAGCCGAACACCCGGGTGGGCGAGGGCCGGTGGTCGGTCGTGGTCGCGTCTCGACAGGACGACGGCGGGGGCGCCCCCCAGGGCACCCCCGCCGTTCACGTGTTTCCCGTCCGCACAGAGCGTGGTCGTGCCCGAAGCCGGACTTGAACCGGCACGGCCCGAGGGCCAGCGAGGTTTAAGCTCGCCGTGTCTGCATTCCACCATCCGGGCAGGGCGTGGCGGCCCCCGTGGAAAAGCCTTCAACGCTGCGTCGAGCCTATCCGGAACGCCCCTGCCCCGACCTGGGCTTCTGCCCGATGTTGTCTGATTTTATTGGCGCTTGAGGGGCCGTCAGGCCCGATAAGGCGTTGTCGGCACCTTCCCGACGACGATCACCCCCGCGATGGGAATGACGGGATTTCGCCGCCGCACGCCACCCGGTCGCCACCGGTCCGCCACCCCGGACCGGTCCGCGCCCCCGAACGGCCGGCGGGGCGGTCGGCGGACGGCCGACCCCCGGAGCTCCCCGAGCGGCTCCCCGGGCACCCCGGAGGCGTTCCGGAGCGGCGTCCCGGGACCGCCCGGCGCCGCCGGCGCGACCCCGCCGCGCGAGCGCCCCTGTCATACCAGAGGAGGAGAAGCCCGGGCCGGCGATCAGACTCCAGTGGGCCCATGAACGGGCACCTCGGCTGATCCGGAGCGGGGTGGTGCGCGGCGAGGATGGAAGGGTCCCGCCACACCGCAGCACCCTTGCTCGACAGGAGTCCCCGTGACCACCATGAACTACGCCCCGCACACCACCCAGGCCGTGGCCGCCCGCGCCACCCAGCTCTCCAAGGTGTACGGCCAGGGCGAGACCCAGGTGGTCGCGCTGGACAACGTGTCCGTCGACTTCGGCGCCGGCCAGTTCACCGCGATCATGGGCCCGTCCGGCTCCGGCAAGTCGACGCTGATGCACTGCGTCGCCGGTCTGGACACCTTCTCGGCCGGTTCCGTGCGCATCGGCGACGTCGAGCTGGGTTCCCTGAAGGACAAGCAGTTGACGCAGCTGCGCCGGGACAAGATCGGCTTCATCTTCCAGGCGTTCAACCTGCTGCCGACGCTGACCGCCCTGGAGAACATCACGCTCCCCATGGACATCGCGGGCCGCAAGCCCGACAAGCAGTGGCTGGACTCCGTGATCTCCATGGTCGGTCTCTCCGACCGGCTCGGGCACCGCCCGACCCAGCTCTCCGGCGGCCAGCAGCAGCGCGTGGCGGTCGCCCGCGCCCTGGCCTCCCGCCCCGAGATCATCTTCGGCGACGAGCCGACCGGAAACCTGGACTCGCGCTCCGGCGCGGAGGTCCTCGGCTTCCTGCGCAACTCGGTCCGCGAGCTGGGCCAGACCGTCGTCATGGTCACCCACGACCCGGTCGCCGCCTCCTACGCGGACCGCGTCATCTTCCTCGCCGACGGCCGGATCGTCGACGAGATGGTCAACCCGTCCGCCGACGGGGTCCTCGACCGCATGAAGGCCTTCGACGCCAAGGGCCGCACCAGCTGAGGGACCGCCCCTCCGCACGTCCTCCGCCGGCCCCCGACACCTGGATCCTCCACCATGTTCCGTACCGCCCTGCGCAACGTGCTCGCGCACAAGGCCAGACTGCTGATGACGGTGCTCGCCGTCACCCTCGGCGTCGCCTTCGTCTCCGGCACGCTCGTGTTCACCGACACCCTCGGCAAAGCCCTCTCGGGCCAGTCCGCCAAGAGCTTCGACAAAGTCGCCGTCTCCGTGACCTCGTGGGGCGCGGGCCGCAACGAGGACGGGGTCCGCGAGGGCGATCCCGGCATCAGCCGGCAGACCGTCGACAAGGTCAAGGCCGTCAAGGGCGTCGACACCGTCTCCGCCCGGGTCTCCGGCTTCGCCGGCGTCGGCGACGAGAACGGCAGGCTCATCGGCGACGGTTGGGCCAACCGGGGCTCCAACTTCGCCCCGGCGAAGGGCGGCCAGGACCCGTCCTACACGTTCGTCGAAGGCTCCGGTCCGACCGCCGCGAACCAGGTCGCCCTCGACAAGGAGACGGCGACCAAGGGCAAGTACAAGGTCGGGGACAAGGTCCGCGTCGCCACCAACGGCCCGGTGAAGGAGTACGTCCTCGGCGGCGTCTTCACCACCGAGGACGGCCAGGTCAACGCCGGCGGCAGCCTCGTCCTCTTCGAGACCGCCACCGCCCAGCAGCTGTACCTGAAGCCGGGCTTCTTCGACGAGCTGTCCGTCAGCGCCGCGGCGGGCGCCTCCTCCGACCAGCTGCTGGCCGACATCAAGCCGCTGCTCGACGAGAAGAACACCCGGGCCCAGACCGGCGCCGAACTCGCCAAGGAGCAGGCCAAGGACATCAAGGCCCAGATGAGCGGCATGAGCACGATGCTGCTCGTGTTCGCCGGCATCTCGCTCTTCGTCGGCATCTTCCTGATCTACAACACGTTCACCATGCTGGTCGCCCAGCGCACCAAGGAACTGGCCCTGCTGCGCGCCGTCGGCGCCAAGCGCGGCCAGGTCGTGCGCTCGGTCCTGACCGAGGCCCTGGTCGTGGGTCTGATCTCCTCCGCGATCGGCCTGGTCACCGGTGTCGGCCTGGCGATCGGCATGCGGTCCCTGATGGACTCCATCGGCGCCAAGATCCCGGCCGGTGACCTGGTCATCGCCCCGGCGACGATCATCGCGGCGCTCGTCATCGGCGTGTTCGTCACCACGGTGGCGGCCGTGTTCCCCGCGTGGCGCACCGGCCGGATCCCCCCGGTCGCCGCGATGGGCAGCGCCCACCTGCCGGCCGACGCCAAGTCCCTGCTCCTGCGCAACATCAGCGGCAGCGTCCTGAGCCTCATCGGCTTCGCGATGACCCTCGGTGGCGTGTCCGTGAGCGGCGAGAACGGCCGGTACCTCATCGGCGGCGGCGCCTTCTTCATCCTCATCGGCCTGATCGTGCTGCTCCCGCTGCTGTCCCGGCCGCTGATCGCGGCCGTGCGACCGCTGCTGGAGAAGGTCTTCGGCGTACCGGGCAAGCTGGCCGCGCAGAACGCCGTGCGCAACCCGCGCCGCACCGCCGTCACCGCCGCCTCCCTCGCCATCGGCCTCACCCTGGTCACCACCCTGTCCGTGCTCGGCATCACCATGGGCAAGGCCGTGGACCGGATGAGCACCGACAAGCTGAAGGCCGACTACAAGGTCTCCATGGCCATGGGTGGCGGCAGCCTGGACGCGTCCGTCGCCGAGGCCCTGGCCAAGGCGCCGGGCATCAAGGCGGTCTCCCCGCAGCGGGCCGACATGCTGAAGATCGGTGAGGACTTCAAGGCGGCCTCCGGCGTCAACCCGAAGGCCATCGGCGACCTGCTCAACATCGACGTGGTCACCGGCTCGCTGGACAGCCTCGCCAAGGGCGAGGTGGCGGTGGCCGAGAAGACGGCGAAGGAGAAGGGGCTGACGGTCGGCTCCACCCTCCAGGTCATGTACGACGACGGCAAGAAGGGTTCGCTGAAGGTCGGCGCGGTCTACAAGGACCTTGAGGGCCTGCTCTCCCCGTACGTCCTCGACGAGAAGATCCTCAGCCCGCACACCGAGACCCCGTACATCCCCGAGGTGTACGTCAACGCCACCGCCGGTGACTCGAAGGCCGGCGAGAAGGCCGTCCTCGACGCCCTCGGCAACAACCCGGCCATCTCCATCGCCACCCAGCAGGACATGCGCAACGAGATGGGCGGCATGATCAACACCGCTCTGAACGTCATGTACGGCCTGCTCGGCATGGCGCTGATCGTCTCGGTGCTCGGCGTGGTCAACACCCTGGCCATGTCCGTCTTCGAGCGGACGCAGGAGATCGGCATGCTGCGGGCGATCGGCCTGGACCGCAGCCGCGTCAAGAACATGATCCGCCTGGAGGCCGTGGTCATCTCGCTCTTCGGCGCGGTCCTCGGTGTCGCCATCGGCATCTTCCTCGCCTGGGCGGTCGGCTCCACCCTCACCGAGACGGTGCCCGACTACGCGCTGGTCCTGCCGTGGGACCGGATCGGCATCTTCCTCCTGCTCGCCGGCGTGGTGGGCGTGCTGGCGGCCATGTGGCCGGCCCGCAGCGCCGCCCGGTTGAACATGCTGACCGCCATCAAGACCGAGTAGCCCGACCGGGACCGGGTTCGAGGCCTTGGCGGGCCACAGGGCGAAGGGCCCCGCGACGTTCACCGTCGCGGGGCCCTTCGTCGTCGTCCGCCGCTCACGGGGCCCGCGGCGCGCCCCACTCCCGGGCGCGCAGCGGCAGTCCCGATTCGGCCCTCGGTCCGGGCCGGACGGCGAGCACCTGGTTGACCCCGAGCCGGTTGTGTTCGAAGCCGAGCGCGGAGGCCGCCATGTACAGCCGCCACACCCGGGCCCGGCCGGGCGAGGTCAGGCGCACGGCCTCGTCCCAGTGGCGCTCCAGGCGGGCGACCCAGGCCCGCAGGGTGAGTGCGTAGTGCTCGCGCAGCGCCTCGACGTCGCGCACCTCGAAGCCGGCGCGTTCCAGTTCGCCCACGGTGCCGCCGACCGGGGAGAGCTCCCCGTCGGGGAACACGTACGCGTCGATGAACTCGTCGATCCGGTAGGCCTCTTCGTCGGGCTCCGGCGGGCGGGCGATCTGGTGGTTCAGGAGCCGTCCGCCGGGGCGCAGCAGCGCGTGCAGGGTGCGGGCGTACTCGCGGTAGCGTTCGGCGCCGACGTGCTCGGCCATCCCGATCGAGGAAATGGCGTCGTAGGGACCGTCCTTGACGTCCCGGTAGTCCTGGATGCGGATCTCGATCCGGTCGGCGAGGCCCTCCTCCGCGACCCGCTTGCGGGCGTACGCGGCCTGCTCGCGCGAGAGGGTGATGCCGGTGACCTGGACGTCGTACTCGCGGGCCGCGTGCAGGGCCATGGAGCCCCAGCCGCAGCCGACGTCGAGCAGCCGCTGTCCGGGCTCCAGGGCGAGCTTGCGGCAGACCAGGTCGAGCTTGTCCCGCTGGGCCTCCTCCAGGGTGCCGCCGGGTCTCCAGTAGGCGCAGGAGTACACCATCGACGGGCCGAGCACCCGCTCGTAGAACTCGTTGCCGACGTCGTAGTGGTGGCTGATGGCCGCGCGGTCGCGGCCCTTGGTGTGGCGGGCCCCGGAACGTCGGACGGCCTCCTCGGGCGGCGGGGCGGGCGCGGGCCACGGCCGGGCCAGGGCGATGAGTTCGCGGAGGGCGGCGCGGGCCTCGGGGTCGCGCAGCAGGGCGGTCGAGCCGGAGGCGGCGGCGGCCCGGGCGGGCAGGTGGGGGCGCAGGGCGGCGAGCTTGCCGAGGCCGACGAGCGGCTCCACCGCGGGGCGGGCGGGCGCGGGGTCCGCCTCCCAGAGGAGACCGGCGACGCGGTCCAGCAGCTCGAAGAGGTCTCCGTCGACGGTGAGGTCGCCGGCGACCCACGCGCGGGCCAGTCCGAGTTCCCCGGGCTTCCACAGCACACGGCGCAGGGCGCGCCGGTTGGCCAGTACCAGAATGGGCCCGGACGGCGGACCGGCCTCGCTCCCGTCCCAGGCTCGTACGCGGACGGGCAGGGGCGTGCCCAGCAGGGTCTCGGCAAGAGCGGCCAGCCGCGGCGCGGCGTCGGTCATGGTGGGCACCTCCAGAAGTTTCGACCGAACGACCTACCCATTTCCGGCGCCGGACAATCCGGGGGGAACGCCGAAGGGGCCGCCCGCACCACGGATGGCGGGCAGCCCCTTCGGGGACGTGCTGGTCGTGCTCAGGATCCTGCCGGAGCGCGCCGGGTCAGGAGGCCTTGGCCTTGGCGGCCGGTGCGGCGGTGGCCGCCGGGGCCGGCGCCGGCTTGGCGGCCTCGTAGAACTCCTCGCGCGGGGTCTCCAGGGCTCCGAGGGAGACGACCTCGCGCTTGAGGAACATCGCGAGGGTCCAGTCGGCGAAGACGCGGATCTTGCGGTTCCAGGTCGGCATGGCCATGCCGTGGTAGCCACGGTGCATGTACCAGGCGAGCCGGCCCTTGAGCTTGATCTTCATCTTGCCCATGACGATCATCGCGACGCCCTTGTGGAGGCCGAGGCCCGCCACCGCACCCTTGTTGGAGTGCGAGTACTCGCCCTGCGGGAAGCCCCGCATGCCCGAGATGACGTTGTCGCCGAGGACCTTGGCCTGGCGCAGCGCGTGCTGGGCGTTCGGCGGGCACCAGGCGTTCTCGACGCCGGCCTTGCGGGCGGCCATGTCGGGAACCTGGGCGTTGTCGCCGGCGGTCCAGATGTAGTCCGTGCCCTTGACCTGGAGGGTCGGCTCGGCGTCCACGTGACCGCGCGGGCCCAGCGGCAGGCCGAAGCGGGCGAGCGCCGGGTTGGGCTTCACGCCGGCGGTCCACACGATGGTGTTGGAGTCGACCTCGAGGCCGTTCTTCAGCACCACGTGGCCGTCCACGCAGGAGTCCATGGAGGTGTTCAGGTAGATCTCGATGCCGCGGGACTCGAGGTGCTCCTTGCCCCAGGTGCCGAGCTTCGGCCCGACCTCGGGGAGGATCTTGTCGGCCGCGTCCACCAGCACGAAGCGCATGTCCTCGCGCTTGATGGTGGTGTAGTACTTCACGGCGTCGCGGGCCATGTCCTCGACCTCGCCGATGGTCTCCGCACCGGCGAAGCCGCCGCCGACGAAGACGAAGGTGAGGGCCTTGCGGCGGACGTTCTCGTCCGTCGTGGACTCGGCCTTGTCGAGCTGCTCCAGCACGTGGTTGCGCAGACCGATGCCCTCCTCGACGCCCTTCATGCCGATGCCCTGTTCGGCCAGGCCGGGGATCGGGAAGGTGCGGGAGACGGCGCCGAGCGCGATCACCAGGTAGTCGAAGGGCAGCTCGTACGCCTCGCCGACCAGCGGCGTGACGACGGCGACCTTGCGGTCCTGGTCGATGGTCGTGACCCGGCCGGTGAGAACCTCCGCCTTGGGCAGCACGCGTCGCAGCGGGACGACGACGTGCCGAGGCGAGATGCTGCCTGCGGCCACTTCAGGGAGGAAAGGCTGGTAGGTCATGTACGAGCGCGGGTCGACGACCGTGACGGTCGCCTCGCCGTAGCGCATCTTCTTCATGATGCGCTTGGCTGCGTACAGGCCTACGTACCCACCTCCTACAACGAGGATCCTGGGACGCTCCGTGGTGCTCATGGAACGAGTATCCAGCACCCCCAGGGGTGACGCTCGTGAGCCCCTTCACAAGGGGCTGTCCACCCTCTGCTACACTGCGCCGCCCACGTGACCCAGGTCATGGCGGGAAACGGGAACCACGGTGTAACGGGAGACGTTGTACACCAGTCCTGAACTGGCCTGAAGGCCTTCAACCGGAGTAGACCACCGGGTTCGTGGATACCTACCGACGCCCCTCGCCGGCGGCCGCGATTCGCACGAACGCTCGCATGAAACTGCCCTGTGGACCCCCTGAGGGGCCCGAACGCCCCCCACCTTGACCCAACAGGCCTTTTTTCCTTGTGAAGAACTTCACGAACCTGATCGGGGCGAAGGGACTTTCGGCCCCCCAAGCTGCCTTTCGAAGGGTCTCGGCCGGATGGAGCAGCCCGTTGGACGGGTCGCGGGGAGCTTCAGTCGCGAAGCCTGATGCTCCCCCGTCTCCTCGGCCCGTCGAACTTGCGCGGGTCGAGGACAGGCCGCTCGCGGGGCCGACCCGCCTCCAACGCGATCTGCCGCCGCCCGGCCAGCGCGATGCGCCACTGACCCAGGTCCGGCCGGGTCCCGTGGCCGCCCGCCGCCTTCTCGTAGAGCCCGCGCACGGCCTCCTCCCGACGTCCGTCCAGGACCCCGGGCAGCGGGTCGAGCGGGCGGCCCGGAGCCGCGTACGCGTCCTGCGCGAGGATCCGGCCGACGGCCAGCGCGACCTTGTAGCGGTCGCTGTCCACGGTGGCCGCGCCGGCCGGTGCCAGCGGGTCGCTCCAGTCCGGGGTCTCCGCCTGGGCGAGCACCGGCTCGGCGCCCACCAGGCGGGCCCCGTCGCAGTCGATGAGGTGGACGGCGGGCGCGGGGCGGACCGTCCACAGCACGTTGGCCTCCGACAGGTCGCCGAAGACGAGGCCCGTCGCGTGCAGCCGGTCGACGAGTTCGACGAGCGCGACCACGAGGGCCAATCGCTCGGCCGGCGAGGGCTGGACGACCCCCTGCCAGGCGGCCTTGCCCGGGCGGAGCAGGAAGGCCAGTTCGGTCAGCTTCGTCGAGCCGTCCCCCGTCGCCCACCGCATGGAGGCGGGCGCCTCGTTCATCAGGAACCCGGTGACCCGGCCGGCGTCCACGACACGGCACAGCGGCCAGGCCGTCGACGCGTCCAACCGGTCGCGCTCGTCGGCCCGCAGCCCGAGCCGTACGAGGACCAGCGCGGTCAGCGAGTCCCCCGCGACACGGTGGGGTTCCCGGTAGCTCTTGTAGAGCAGGCCGGGCCAACCGGCCAGCGTGCGCACCTCGCCCTGACCGCCGTCACCGACCTTGTCGAGCGGGTCCAGCGAGGACAGCGCCACGTCGGCGCCGTCGATGACGCTCACGAGTCCCCCTCCCACAGGCAGACGGCGCTGCGGTCGTCGTCGTAGGACTTGACCCGGTACTGGAGCTGCCACAGGAAGTCGGGCAGTCCGGGCGGGGGCCCGCCCCACGCCCCGCGGAGGAAGCCGCGCATCTCCTCCTCTCCCCCCAGCGGCGTCGACAGGCCGTCCGTGCACAGGACGAACACGTCACCCGGCAGGGCCGGACCGAAGAGGTGCGTCTCGGCGACGCGCGTGGTGGGCAGGGCCGCCGTGCGCGTGTCGATGATCCCGGACCCCTCGCCGTCCGCGGCGCCCACCACGTCGAGGTACCAGGTCCCGTCCCGCAGCAGCGCCGCGCCGCCGTCGCCGACGGTGAACAGGGCCCGGTGGCGCACCGCGGGGTCGAGGGGGACGAGCAGCACGCGCAGGGTGGTCGCGTAGTCGCCGGGTCGGTGCCCGGCGGTCGTGGCCGCCCGCACCAGCGACTCGGCGACGCTGCCCACGGCGGAGTTCACGACGGCGGTGAGGGTCTTCTCGTCCCTGGTGCGCAGGGCCCGCGCCAGTTCCCCGGCGTACTCGTCGAGGAAGCGGAGGATCTCGCGGCACACGAGCTGGGATCCGAGGTGCGAGCGCGGTGCCGAGCCGATCCCGTCCGCGACGCCCAGCAGGAGCACCCCGGTGTCCTCGTCCGGCTCTCCCAACCGGGCCACCACCAGCGCGTCCTGCCGGGGTTCCGCGTGGTAGCGGTGGGAGTCGCCCCGCACGGACGCGGCCCGTACCGTCAACGGCCCGTGGGTCGCCCCGTCGACGACGGTGTCCGGGAGGACCGCGCCGTCCACGTCCGCCCGGGCCCCGACCGGCGCCCCGGGCCCGGGCGCGTAGAGCGGGGGCTTGGGCCCGCTGAACGGCGGGTCGCCGAGCACGGCGGGCACCCGCCCGGCATCCGCCGCGGGGGCGGGTTCGGGGACCGCCGAGGGGGCGGGCTCCGGTGATGCGGGAGCGGGCCGCGGGGCGGGGAGCCGCTCGGCGGCCGGCTCGGACTCGGCGGAGACCTCGCGGGGCAGCTCCAGCGGTTCGGGTTCGACGGAGGCGGCCGGGGCCGGCCACCGGGTGTACGTCGCGCCCGTCGGACCGTGCGCGGGGTCGGGTGTCTCCTCTCGCATGACCGGCCTCAGAGCTTGTCGAGGGAGACGGTGGAGAAGCCGGGCACCGTGTCGTCCACGGCCAGGCTGAACACGCCGTTGCCACCGGCGGGGATGCTGCGGGCCGACCGCACGATCGACCGGGTGAGGCTGGTCGCGAACTCGCGCAGCGCGGCGGCCGGGGAGACGGTCTTGTCGTCCTGGATGAAGGCCCGGAAGTTGGCGACGTGGCCGATCGTGGCGCGGTCGGCCTCCCCGATGCCGAAGGCGATGATGTTCGGCCGGTAGCGGGCCTCGTTGAGCTCCTTGTGCGCCTGCATCCAGTCCTCGTCGGTGGGGCCGCCGTCCGAGAGGAAGAAGGCGACGGGCCGGTAGACCTCGTGGCCCTGCGCCTTGAGCCGGGCGACGTCGTTCTCGATGCACCGCAGGAGCGTGCGGAACGCCTCCCCGTACGCGGTCAGTCCGCCCGCGGACAGCGCCGGCAGCGTGTCCAGGTCGCTGAGGTCGGCCAGCGGCTGCAGGACGGTGGCGTCGTCGGAGAACCCGATCAGGCAGAACCTGGTCTTGTCCGCGACCGCCGGGTTCCTGCTGATCTCCTTGTGGAGTTCCGGCAGGGCGGCGTTCATGCTGTCGATCGACGGGCCGGCCATCGAGCCGGACTCGTCGCACACCAGGTAGAAGGGAAGGATCTGCACGGTCTCGCGCCTCCGAGGGGTGTACGGCTCGGGCTGTCAGTAGGTGTAGAAGTAGATCTCGATGTCGGCGTGGTCGCCGGAGGATCCCTGGACGAAGAAGTCCCGGGTGGTGGCGCCGGTGAACATCGCGGGGCGGGCCTTCGCCAGCAGGGCGTTGACGTGGCGGGCGTAGTCCACGCCGTCGCCGACCCGGGGGCTGCGGCCGAAGGTCAGGACGAAGGCCGCGGTGCGGCCGTCGTGTGCTTTCGTCCCGGCGCGCAGTTGCCCCACGATGCGCTCGGTGTCGGAGGAGTCGGCGTCGAAGGAGAACGTCACCGCCCGCCGTTCCACGGACCGGGGCCCCGAGGGGGTGGGGCTCGGCCTCGCGCCGGGTGTCGCGTCGGGACGGGGCGAGGCTCCGGTCCCGGCGCGGGAGGCCTCGGCCGCCTTCACCGGGTCGCCCCGGTCGCCCATCGCGACCATGGCCAGGACCAGGAGCATGTCGGCGAACAGCCAGCCGGCGAGGGTCAGCGGGTTGAACCGCGGCCGCGGCGGCCTCCTCATCGTCGGGCCGTCCAGGTCGGATCGTCCTGCGGGTGTGCGTGGGCGTCGTGCCCCTTGGCCAGGTCCACCCCGACGGCCCGCGCCCGGACGGGAGCGGGGGCGGAAGCGGGAGCGGGGACGGGGGCGGGCCCGGTCCGCGCCTCGTGGACGAACCGCGTGTCGACGAGCGTCCTGGCCTCGGCCGCCGCGGCGGAGACGTCCGCCGCCCCGGCCATCGCCCGGGCGAGTTCGGCGAACCGCTCGGCGGCCTGCCGCAGCGCGCCGGTCTGCTCCTCCAGCCCCAGCACCGCCCGCTGCGAGAGGGCCACGGCTTCCGCGGTGTCCTGCGTGACGTCGCCGAGGCGGTGCAGGACCCGCGCCGTGACGTCGGCGGCGAGTTCGGTGCCGGTGGTGAACGAGCGCTGCGCGGCGGCCAGGGTGGTCACCGAGTCCTCGACCCGTTCGCCGGCGGCGCCGAGGGCGTCGCGGACCTCGCCGTTGACCTCGCGCACGTCCTCCAGCGCCTTGCGCACCATGATCCCGTTGCCGCTGACCACGGTCTCCAGGCGGGAGGTGTGCTGTTCCAGCGGGTCGGTGAGCGCGGCGACGGCCCGACCGACCTCGCCGGTGTTCGTCTGTACGGCCGCCTCGACCCGGGAGACGGCCCGCTCCAGCGGCAGCACGGCCGCGTCGAGGGCGTCGAGCCGGTCGCCCGCGGCCTCCACCGACGCGGCGAGCGAGGTCGCGACCTCGCCGAGGCGCTCGTGGGCGCGCACCGCGTTGTCGCCGAGCCTGCCGAGGTTCGCGGCGGCGGCGGTGAGCTCCGCCGTGAACCGTCGGGGGGAGGAGAGCCGTTGTTCGTTGAGCAGCAACTGGGCCCGGGTGAGCAGCGGGACGAGCAGGGCGAGCAGTTCGTCGGCGGTGCGTCGCGCCTGGTCGGCCCGGTGTTCCGTACGGGTTCTGCGCACCCCGTGCACGGCGGCGAGCAGGCACAACAGGAGGATGACGGCGGTGGCGGATCCGGCGACGTGTCCGAAGGTGGACCAGTCGGCCAACCGGCCCTCGAAGCCGGACTGCCACAGTTGCAGGAAGGGTCGGGCGGCGGACTTCGGGTCCTCGCCGATGAGTGTCCGGTAGGCGTCCGTGGCTCGGCTGAGGCCGAACCAGGTGAGTAACAGCGGCAGGAACACGAGGGTGCCGATGGCGACCTCCAGCAGGGCCCAGGCCCGGTGTTCCGGCCCCTCGGCCAGGGCGGCGCTCACGCTCTCCGGCCGGGCGTAGGCCTGGAGGAGGTCGAGTTCGGTCCAGGGTTCGATGTCGCCGTCGCCCAGCCCCTGGAGGGCGTCGGCCAGCGACTTCAGCTCGTCCCGACGGGAGCCGAGCCCCGGCTTGTCCGCGAGGTCGTTGAGTTGTGTGGCGACGACGGAGGCCGTCGCCAGTGCCCCAACAGGCATGTCCACCCCCATGGAAGACGTGGGGTGGGGGCCCCGCACCGGCACGTCGTGCCGAAGGCCGCGCCGCCGCGCGCGCCCGGCCGTGACAGACCGCGGCGCGGCGGGTCATCCCCCACCTCAACAATTCACCACATGATCCCCCATCAGCCGAACGGGGGGAGGGGAAACGGAATCAACGCCCCCTTCTTCGGGGGCGATTCGTGGCCGCGAGCAGGAGTCGGCGCGAGGTATTCGCCCACCCGTACGACCCGGGGCCCGCCGGGGCCCCGGGAGGCGCACGCGGTCGCTGGATCGCCCACCAGGTGCTGGACGGCGAACTCGTCGTCCTCGTCGTCAAGGTCGGCGACCGCGTGACGTCCACCGCCGCATCTGACGACGAGGGGGTGCTCCGGCCGGCCGGAGCACCCCCCTCATGCGGTTGACCGGGTCAGGTCCGCTGCTTGTCGGCCTCGACGTCTTCCGCGGTCTTGATCGCGATGCCGTCGAGGATGTCGTGTTCCGAGACCACGACCTCCTCGGCCCCGATCCGCTCCATGATCGCCAGCAGGACCAGGGCGCCGGCGCCGATCACGTCGACCCGGCCCGGGTGCATGACCGGGATCGCGGCGCGTTCGGCGTGCGTGGCCGTCAGCATCCGCTCGCTGATCTCGCGCACCTTCGCGTAGGGGATCCGCGAGTGGTGGATGGCGGCCGAGTCGTACTCCGTCAGCCCCAGCGCGATGGCGGCGACGGTGGTCACCGAGCCGGCCAGGCCGACCAGGGTGCGCGCCTCGGTCAGCGGCACGGTCTCGGCGGCCAGGTCCAGGGCCGATTCGATGTCGGACCGTATGGCGGCGATCTGTTCCTCGGTCGGCGGGTCGGTGACGGTGCCGTCCACCACCAGGTGGCGTTCCGTCATCCGGACGCAGCCGACGTCCACGGAGCGGGCCGCCCGGACGTGCTCGGTGCCCACGACGAACTCGGTGGAGCCGCCGCCGATGTCGACGACCAGGAACGGCCGCTCCATGTCGGTGCGGCCCGTGAGCTCCTTGGTGGCACCGGTGAAGGAGAACTCGGCCTCCTGGTCCCCGGTGATCACCTCGGGTTCCACGCCCAGGATGTCCAGGACGCCCCGGACGAAGTCGTCCCGGTTCTCGGCGTCCCGGGAGGCCGACGTCGCCACGAAACGGATCCGCTCGGCGCCGAGCTCCTTGATGACCGCGGCGTACTCGCGGCACGCGGCGAAGGTGCGCTCCAGCGCCTCCGGGGCCAACCGGCCGGTCTTGTCCACGCCCTGGCCCAGCCGGACGATCGTCATCCGGCGGTCCAGCTCGACGAACCCGCCCGTCGCCGGGTCGCAGTCCGCGACGAGGAGGCGGATGGAGTTCGTGCCGCAGTCGATGGCCGCGACCCGTGTGGCGCTCACGCGTCCGCGTCCTTCTTCTCCCCGCACGGGGTGACGCAGGGGCCCTTGGCCCACCACTCGGGCAGCATCGCCAGGGCCTCGTCGCCGAACGGGTTCACGCCGGGGCCGGCGGCCAGCGAGTGGCCCACCAGCACGTGCAGGCACTTCACCCGGTCCGGCATGCCGCCGGCGCTCGGGAAGCCCTGGAGCACCTCGATGGCGTCGCGGCGGGTGATGTAGTCCTCGTGCGCGGCCCGGTAGGCGGCGGCCAGCTCCGGGTCGTCGGCGAGCCGGGCCTGCATCTCCTTCATCACGCCGTTGGCCTCCAGCGTGCCGATGGCACCGGCGGCGCGCGGGCAGGTCAAGTAGAAGAGCGTCGGGAAGGGGGTGCCGTCGGGGAGTCGGGGCGCGGTCTCGACGACATCCGGCTGCCCGCAGGGGCATCGGTGCGCGATGGCGCGCAGCCCGCGCGGCGGGCGGCCGAGCTGCTGCTGGAACGCCTCGATGTCCGCGGCGGTCGGCTCGGTGCGGTCGGTCTGGGGCGGGGGCGTCTGCATGCCTGGGATGAGTCTCTTCGTTCGTGTGCGGGTGTGTCGCGGGCGTGGCGTGTCGGGGTCAGTCGCCGGGGCGGTCGGCCTTGTCGACGCCGTCCCAGACGTTCGAGTACCAGGGCCGGTCGGAGCCGGCCTGCCCGGTGCGGCGGTCTTCCTTGGCCTCGGTGCCGGGGTCGTTCATGATGTAGCCGATCTCCCCCGGGCGCAGGAAGTGCAGGTGCTTGCGCGCCTGCTGTTCCGCGTAGGCGGGGTCCTGCCAGCGGGCCTTCTCGTCGCGGAGCTTCTCCAGCCGCTCGCGCGCGTCGGTGGCGTCCCGCTGTTGCTGCGCGATCTCGGAGCGCTGGGACACGTACTGGCGCATGGGGTACGCGAGGGCGACGACCAGGGTACAGAGCACGAGCACCAGGAGCGCGGCCCGGCCGGTGAGCCGGCTGCGGCGGACCTGGCGGCGTGACTGGGAGCGGTAGACGTGCGCCGCGGTCCGTTCGCCGAGTGCCTTGAGCCTGGTCGCGGTCGAGAAGGTGGAGAACCGGTCCCGGTTCCCGGCCATGGTCCCGCCTCCCCTGTGTGCGCTACGCAATACGTCCCCGCACACGGTACGGGACCGAGTGCGGGGACGTACGGAGGCCGGGGCGTGGTGAGCCCCCGCCGTTCCTACTGGTCCGCGGAGCGGAACCGCGGGAAGGCGGAGCGACCCGCGTACACCGCGGCGTCGTCGAGGATCTCCTCGATGCGCAGCAGCTGGTTGTACTTGGCGACGCGGTCCGAGCGGGCCGGGGCGCCGGTCTTGATCTGGCCGCAGTTCACGGCGACGGCGAGGTCGGCGATGGTGACGTCCTCGGTCTCGCCGGAGCGGTGCGACATCATGCACTTGAAGCCGTTGCGCTGGGCCATCTCGACGGCGTCGAGGGTCTCGGTCAGCGAACCGATCTGGTTGACCTTGACGAGCAGGGCGTTCGCGGAGCCCTCCTCGATGCCGCGGGCCAGGCGCTCGGGGTTGGTGACGAAGAGGTCGTCGCCGACGATCTGGACCTTGGAGCCCAGCTTGTCGGTGAGGGTCTTCCAGCCGGCCCAGTCGTCCTCGTACAGCGGGTCCTCGATGGAGACCATCGGGTACGCGGAGACGAGCTCCTCGTAGTACTCGGTCATCTCGGCGGCCGAGCGGGACTGGCCCTCGAACTCGTACTTGCCGTCCTTGTAGAACTCGGACGCGGCGACGTCGAGCGCGAGCGCGATGTCCTTGCCGGGGACGTAGCCGGCCTGCTTGATGGCCTCGACGATGAGGTCCAGCGCGGCGCGGTTCGACTCCAGGTTCGGGGCGAAGCCGCCCTCGTCGCCCAGGCCGGTGGAGAGGCCCTTGGTGTGCAGGACCTTCTTGAGGGTGTGGTAGACCTCGGCACCCCAGCGCAGCGCCTCGGAGAAGGACTCCGCGCCGATCGGGGCGATCATGAACTCCTGGATGTCCACGTTGGAGTCGGCGTGCGACCCACCGTTGAGGATGTTCATCATCGGGACGGGCAGCAGGTGCGCGTTCGGACCGCCGAGGTAGCGGAAGAGCGGCAGGTCCGAGGCCTCGGACGCGGCGTGCGCGACGGCGAGGGACACGCCGAGGATGGCGTTGGCGCCGAGGGAGCCCTTGTTGTCGGTGGCGTCCAGGTCGAACATGGCCTGGTCGATCAGGCGCTGCTCGGTGGCGTCGTAGCCGACGAGCTCCGGGCCGATCTGCTCGATGACGGCGAGGACGGCCTTCTCGACACCCTTGCCGAAGTAACGGTTGGGGTCACCGTCACGCAGCTCGATGGCCTCGAATGCACCGGTGGAGGCGCCGGACGGAACTGCAGCACGACCGGTGCTGCCATCGTCGAGGCCAACCTCGACCTCGACCGTGGGGTTGCCTCGGGAGTCCAGGATTTCCCGGGCTACGACGACGTCGATGGACGGCACGAGCATCTCCTTCTGGGATGTGACGCTGGGTGTGCGGTGGCGGCTCAGGCCGTGGGATGGCCTTGCCGACTAGAGCCTAACCGGCTCCGGCCACTCGGCCGGCCGACCGCCCGGGTCCTGGGACGAAAAAGGGCCCGAATACCCTTCTTCCAGGACATACGACTCTTGATCGTCCGGGGGATCGGGCTCGACCGGGCCCGGACACGCCACCGCCCGGCGCGTGGAGGGGTACGCGCCGGGCAGGGGGTGCGTCAGGACTGACGCGGTGTCATCGGGGTGTTCAGCTGAGCTTCAGCTTCTGCCCGGGGTAGATCAGGTCGGCGTCCGGGACGATGTCCTTGTTCAGCTCGTGCAGCTTCTGCCAGCCGCCCTTGACGCCGTTCGCGTCGGCGATGGTGCCCAGGGTGTCGCCGGCCTTGACCTCGTACGAGCCGTTGCCGATCTTCGGGGCGGCGGTCGTCTTCGGGGCCTTCTGCGGCGCCGGGGCGGCCGTGGAACGCTCGGAGCGGGTGGTGGTGGAGCCCTCGGAGCGCTTGGTCTCCGTCTTCGGCGCGGCCTTCTGCTTCTTGGGAGCGGCCTGCTGCTTCTGCGGCTTGGGGGTCTCGGCCGAGCCGCCACCGTCGTACGAGGAGTTGGACAGGCCCACGCCACAGGACGGCCAGGCGCCCTTGCCCTGGCCCTTGAGGACCTTCTCGGCGATGGCTATCTGCTGCGACTTGGAGGCCTGGTTGGCCTGCGAGGCGTACGCCTTGCCGCCGTAGGCGGCCCAGGTGCCGGACGAGAACTGCAGGCCGCCGTAGTAGCCGTTGCCCGTGTTGATGGACCAGTTGCCACCGGACTCGCAGGAGGCGACCTTGTCCCACTCGGAGGTGGTGGCGGCGGACGCGGAGCCCGCGGCCATCAGCGGCGCCGCGACGGCGACACCGGCGACACCGGCGAGCGTGACGATGCGGGCGGCCTTGGAGGCGCGACGGTGCTTGCCCTTGCCGGAAAGCAGCATGGAGTTTCTCCTCACCGACGCCTACGAGGTGAGCTGTCGGGTTCGGGCGAGTGAGTTGCCCGGCCGCACGACTGGCGTGCGTCTTAACCCCCAGCCGGTCCGCGACCGTCTCTCGACGGCCTGTCCCGGCGCCTACCTTGGTTCCCCCGCTCCTGCCTTCGGCGCTTGCGCGACGACTGTTCTCTCCGTCCGCCGGCAGGATTCGGCGATGCGGTCGAAGAGGCTCGCGGTGACGAGCGACTCAGAAGGTAGACAGGTCTCCCCCCGATGTTCAACGAGCAACATCGGGGGGAAAGGGCCCTACTTGCGTTCCGCTTAGGGACGTTTGCGCAGGTGAGGGCGGGGTTTGCAGCAGCTTCGATACGGGACACGCCAGTTGGGCGGAAGAGATGCATGTCTCACTTGCCGATACCGGACATTCGGATCTTAATGGGTGCCCGAACTGCCCCTATTACTTGGTTAGATCCAGGTTCTGGCCGGGCTTGATGAGGTCCGCGTCCCCTCCGATGACCTGCTCGTTGGCCTCGTAGAGCTTGGTCCAACCGCCCTTGAGTCCCTTGGCGTCCGCGATGGCGGTCAGGCTGTCGCCCGCCTTCACCGTGTAGACGGGCTCCGGCGCGGTGTTGGGAACGGCCCCGAGGGACTCGTCCGCCGCCGGGCCGCGGTGCTTGCCGCCGCCGTCCGCCGCCGAGTCGGTCGGGGTGCCGGTCGGGGTGCCCGTCGGGGCCGAGGGCGTGGTGGACGGGTCGGCCGGGTTCGGGTCCCTGGCGGGGTCCGAGGGGGCCACCGGGGTGGTCGTGCCGCCCGGGGTGGTCGGGGAGACCGGCGGCTGGTTGCCCGGACCGGTGGGAAGGGTCGGGTCCGGGTCCGGCATGACGGGCAGTCCGGCGTTGGGCCCCTGCGGTACGTCGGGCAGCGTGAACGACGGCGCGCCGGACGGGGAGGGCAGGGTCGGGGCGGGCGCGGTGGGCGTCGGCACCCCGAAGTCGGTGGCGGGCGTGGAACCGCTCTTCGGCACCGCGGAGTCGGGGCGGGAGGGGGTGGGCGCGACCGGCGCGGGCGTCTCGATCCGGCCGGGGTCCACCGCGGCCGACGGACCCTGTCGCGTCAGGCCGGCCGAGGACGCGCACAGCGGCCACGCCTGGGGACCCTGCGAGGCCAGCACCTTTTCGGCGATGGCGATCTGCTGGGAGCGGCTGGCGAGGTCGGGGCGCGTCGCGTAGTCGAGTCCGCCGGCCTCGTTCCACTGCTCCTGGGTGAACTGGAGCCCCCCGTAGGCGCCGCTGCCGTAGTTGGCGCTCCAGGAACCGCCGCTCTCGCACTCGGCGACCGTGTCCCACGTGCCGGCGTCGGCGGCGCTCGCGTTGGTTGCCGCGAGCAGCGGCAGGGCCAACGCGGAACCGGCGACTCCGGCGGTGACGACGAGTGCGGGTATCTGCTTGGGGCGTCTGTGGCGGCCGTTCCCGGAACGCATGAGGCTGTACCTTTCGCATAACGGCGGGGTAACGGCAGAACCTAGCGGCCTTGGCATACAAGTAACAAGTTTGGTCGGAAACTGACTCGCGGTCAGGCCGGCTCCGGTCGCACCTCAGTCGTTTCGGGGTGTGAAGCGGACCGGAAGCGTGCGCAGGCCACGCATGATGAGTCCGCCCCGCCAGCGCAGGTCCGCAGGTGGAACGGCGAGTTCCAGATCCGGCAGACGCATCAGCAAACTCTTGAGCGCCGTCTGTCCTTCAAGACGCGCGAGCGGCGCGCCGAGGCAGTAATGGATGCCGTGCCCGTATCCGAGGTGCTGATTGTCACTCCGGGACAGGTCCAGAGTGTCCGGTTCTGCGAATCTCGCGGGGTCCCGGTCCGCGGCCGCGAGGACCACCAGCACCGGATCGCCGACCGCGATGTCGCGCCCGCCGAGGGTCAGCGGTTCGGTGGCGAACCGCCAGGTCGCCAGTTCCACGGGCCCGTCGTAGCGCAGCAGCTCCTCGACACCGGTCTCCAGCAGCCCGCTCTCGCCGGCGGCCAGGGAGGCCTGGAGGCGCTCGCGCTGCTCCGGGTTCATGAAGAGGGAGTGGACGCCGTTCCCGATGAGGTTCACGGTCGTCTCGAAGCCGGCGAAGAGCAGGATGAAGGCCATCGCGGTGGCCTCGGCCTCCGTCAGGTGGTCGCCGTGGTCGCCGGCCCGGATCAGATCCGAGATCAGGTCGTTGCCCAGATCGTCCCGTTTGCGGTGGATGAGTTCCCCGAGATAGGTCCGCATCCGCTTCACGGAACGGGCGACCCCGCCGCGCGGTCCGCCGCCGTGCCGGATCATCATCCCGGCCCAGTCCCGGAAGTCGTCCTGGTCCTCGCGCGGTACGCCGAGCATCTCGCAGATGGCGTAGATGGGGAGCGGGAACGCGAACTCGTGGATGAGGTCCGCCTCCCCCTTCCCGGCGAACCCGTCGATGAGGTGGTCGGTGAGCTCCTGGACGCGCGGGGCGAACTCCGCCACCCGGCGCGGGGTGAACGCCTTCGACACCAGCCGCCGCAGCCGGGTGTGGTCCGGCGGGTCGATGTTCAGCAGGTGCGTCATCAGCTCCGCCTTGCGCTCCCCCGGGATGCCGGTCTTGCCCTTGGCGTGCGCCGGCTCCGCGTGGTGCGCCGGGTTCTTGCTGAGGCGCTGGTCGGCGAGGGCCTGGCGGGCGTCCGCGTACCGGGTCACCAGCCAGGCCTCCACGCCGCTCGGGAGCTTGGTGCGGTGCACGGGGGAGTGCTCGCGCAGCCAGGCGTACGCCGGGTACGGGTCGGTGGCGAACTCCCAGTCGAACAGGGTGGGGCCCTGGGGGGAGGAGGTCTCGTCGGCGGGTTCCGCGGGGGTCGGCTCATGCACCCGCTGACCGTATCCCGGCCTCCGGACGCCATCCCATATGGGTGCTTCGTCGCGGCTGTCCGTAGATCCGCCAAGGCTTGACCCCGCCCGCTCCGGCGTTCCTACTTTCGCTGTTGTGGACGTGAGGATCTTGAAGAGCAGTTTCGCGGTGGTGGAGAGACGGGCCGAGCACGCCGTCAAGTACTTCTACTCGCACCTCTTCTGGCACCACCCCGAGGTCCGCCCGCTCTTCCCCTCCTCCCCGGCGGACATGGAACGCCAGCGGGACCGGCTCTTCGCCGCCCTCACCCACGTGGTCACCCACCTGGAGACCGAGACCCTCGTCCCCTACCTCCGCGACCTCGGCCGCGACCACCGCAAGTTCCGGGTCGGCCCCGAGCACTACGCGGCCGTCGGCACCAGCCTGCTCGCCGCCCTCGCCGAGACCTCCGGCGCGACCTGGACACCCGAGGTGGAGAAGGCCTGGGCCGAGGCCTACCAGGTGATCGCCGACGCGATGACGGCCGGCGCCGCCGAGAGCACCGACCCGCCCTGGTGGGACGCCGAGATCGTCCGCCACCTCCAGTACGGGCAGGACGTCGCCGTACTGACCCTGCGCCCCGACCTCCCGCTCCCCTATCTCCCCGGCCAGTACGTGAGCGTGAGCAGCGCCCGCGTCCCGACCACCTGGCGCACCTACTCCCTGGCCAACGCGCCCCGCCCCGACGGCACCGTCGACCTGCACGTCAGCCGGATCGAGGAGGGCCGACTGTCCCACGTGCTGGTCCGCGAGGCACGGCCCGGGGAGACGCTGCGACTGGGCGCGCCCGGTGGCCGGCTCACGCTGCGCCGCGAGGACCGCCCGGTCACCTTCATCGCCGCCGGCACCGGTTGGGCCCCGATCCGCGCCATGCTGGAGGACCTCGCGGACGACCCTCCCGACCAGGACGTACGGCTCTTCGTCGTCGCGCGGGACGCCGCGCACCTCTACGACCGGCCGTTCATCGACGCGTTCGCCGCCGCCCACCGCCGGCTCGCCGTCACCTACCTCACACCCGCCCCCGGACAGCACCGCAACCAGGCCACCGACCGGCTGGCGACCGCGCTCGGCCACCGCGGCCTGTGGCGGGACCAGGACGTCTACCTCGGCGGGCCGGCGCAGTTCATCGAGGAGACCGCGTACCTCCTGGAGGAACTCGGCGCCCGACCCGACCGGATCTTCCACGACGCGATCCCCGCGGGCGGCTCCGGGCGGACCCGCCCGGTGGGCTTCGGGGAATGGTTCCTGAGCCCGCCGGACCCGCACTGGCACAACCCCTCGGGGCGCGCACCGCTGTAGGGGACGTCGTCCACGTGCCGCCCGGCGCGGGTCAGGCGTCGGCGACCTCCGCCGCCCGGATCGCGTCCCGGTAGACGCGGGCCGCGGCGCGCAGCGCGGTCTCGGGGTCGACGCCCGCCGCCTCGGCGCGCGCCGCCAGTTCCAGCAACTCGTATCCGACGCCCTCGCCCCGGGGCAGTTCCACCGCGATGCCGCCCGCACGGGCCCGGCCGGCGAGCTTGGCCGCGAGGGCGAGGCCGGGCTGGGCGACCGGGACCCCGTCCGTGACCGACGCGCGGCGCTTCTCGACCGCCTTGGTCGCCTGCCAGTGCGCGTTGACGTCCTCGGGGGTCTCGGCCCGCGCGTCGCCGAAGACGTGCGGGTGGCGGCGGATCAGCTTGTCGACCAGGTCCCCGGCCACGTCGTCGACGGAGAACGGCTCGTCGGCGTGCTCCTGCGCGATCCGCGCGTGGAAGAACACCTGGAGCAGTACGTCGCCCAACTCCTCGCGCAGTTCCTCCCGGTCGCCGGCCTCGATCGCCTCGACCAGCTCGTACGCCTCCTCGATGGCGTACTTCACCAGGCCCTCGTGGGTCTGCGCCGAGGTCCAGGGGCATTCCCGCCGCACCCGGTCCATCACCTGCACCAGGTCGAGCAGCCGCGCGCCGGGCAGGTCGTAGGACCCGGGCAGCAGTTCCAGGTCCGGCATGGCGACCCGACCGGAGCCGGCCAGCCGGGCGAGCCCGTCGGTGAGGCGCTGGTCGCCCTCGCCGCTCGGCAGCACCACGACGGTGGCGCCGCCGGCGCAGGCCTCGACGAGTTCGTGGGCGTCGGGGACCGCGTGGAGCACCTCGACACCCGCCTCGCGCAGGTACGGCAGCTGCGGGTGGTCGGGGTCGGCGCACAGCACCCGGTCCGCGGCGTGCAGGGTCTGCCACGCGGACCAGGACAGCAGGCCCGGGGCGACCCGGTGGCTGGTGGTCAGCAGGACGATGCGGCCGGTGGGCTCGGGGGACGCGTGCTCAGTCACCCCCCGAACCTACCTCCGGACGGACGACTCAGGTCCCGGCGGGTACGGCCTGCTCGGGACGGGTCCGCTGGATGATCCACGGGGTGGTTCCGTCACCGAGCCGGATCCCCTCGGCGTCCCAGCTGCCGTAACGCGGGTTGACCTCGATGCCCAGCTTCTCGGCGGCAGCCGAGGCGGGCGCGGTGAGCTTGTCCTTGCCGTACTTCTCCATGAGCTTGGACAGGAGCAACTGGTCCGTGATGAAGCGGTCGATCTGGCCGGGGGCCGTCACCGCCTCCTGGAGGATGGCCGCCTGGAACTTCTGCGGGCCGCCGCTGCTGTCGACGAGCGTTTTGCGCTGCTCCTCGATCTCCTTCGTGGTGACGGTGATCCCGGCGTCCTTGGCCATCTTGTCGAGGATCCGGCTGTTGATCAGGCCGCGCAGCTTCGTCCGCTCCAGTCGCGGGGAACTCTCCACGAGCTCGGCCGGCGTGGGGGTCGTGGACCGGTTCTGTGCGGCGCGTACGTCGTTCACCTGGGCCTGGAGCGCTGAGGTGGTGATCCGTTCGCCGCCCACCACGGCCGCCGTGCCGGGGCGGGTCTCGTTCGAGCAGGCGGACAGCAGGGGAGCCGCCGCGAGCAGGACGGCGGAGACGGAGAGCGCAGTGCGACGGTGCAAAGGAGCCTCCAGGGCCGGGAGATTGTGCGTCGATGCACAAGGGCCGTGCGGTGATCGATGTTATGCAGTCAGGGTGATCCGAGCCACTGGTTCGACCAACGATTCCGAGCGTGTTGGGGTGCGCGAGTGTTGGCACGCCGGTCACCCCGGCGCCATCCCGGCGTCCTCCGCGTCTGCCAGGGTCGGCCCACCATGTCGACACCGCATACCTCCCCGCGGCGCCGCAGCCTGTTCGGCTCGGCGCTCGCCGCCCTGATCACGACGGTGGCCGTGTGTGCCGGGGACGCCGTCGCGCGCGTCTTCCCGTACGGGCCCCGCCACCGCAGCGTCAACGACCTCGGCAACCAGTTCGTGCCCTTCCACGCGCACCTGTGGGACCTGCTGCACGGGCGCGCCGAGGGCGGTCTGCTCCTCAACTGGCAGTCCGGGTACGGGACGAGCTTCCTGCCGGACTTCGGGACGTACCTGTCGAGCCCGTTCGCGGTGCTCGTCGGGGTCTTCCCGCGCGCGGACATCGACCTCGCCGTGTACGTGGTCACCGTGCTCAAGACGGCCGCCGCGGCCGCGGCCATGGCGTGGTCGCTGCGCACGCAGCGGCGCGGGCCGTGGTGGGCGGCGGGGCTGCTCGGGGCCTCGTACGCGCTGTGCGGCTGGTCCGTGATCGAGGCCGCGTACAACCCGATGTGGCTGGACGGGCTGATCGCGTTCCCGCTCCTGTGTCTGACGGGTGAATGGGCGCTGCGCGGCCGACGTCCCGGCGCGGCGGCCCTGGTCGTGGCCCTGTGTTGGACGGCGAACTTCTACACCGCGTACATGGCGACGCTGGGCGCGGCGCTGGTGCTCGTGGTGCGGCTGGCGCAGGACCGGGACGTGGTGCCGGGCGGACGGCGCGGGCTCGGGCGGGCGCGGGTGCTCGGGCGGGCCGCGACGGCGACCGTCCTGGGCATCGCGCTGGCCGCGCCGGTGCTGGCGCCGCTGTTCCTCAGTTCGAGGCAGGCCTATCCGGGGTGGTCCCGGGAGTTCGCGCCGGCGGCGACCGGGGACCTGTTGGCGCGGCTGCTGCCCGCCACCTACTCCTTCTCCTCCCCCGCCCTCTTCGTCGGTACCGGAACGCTGTTGCTGGTGGCGGCGCTGCCGTTCCACCGGGCGGTGCCGGTGCGGGCCCGACTGTGGTGGACGGGGCTCGTGGTGGCGGTGCTGCTGTCGTTCCAGTGGGCGCCGACCCACCTGGCCTGGCACGCGTTCGCGACCCCGAACGGCAGCCCGTACCGGCAGACCTTCGTGCTCGCCGGGATCGTGGTCATCGCCGCCTGGACCGGGCTGGCGGCCGGCCCGCCGGGGGTGCGGGCGCTGGCCTCGGGCGCGGGGGTACTCTGCCTGGCCGCGCTCGGGGCCGGCGGCAGCGCCCTCGCGACCGGCTGGGGGTACGCGCTGTTCGGCGGCGGGCTGGCGGTGGCCGGCTGGGCGTGGTGGGCGCTGCGCGGCCGGCGCCGCGCGCTCCCGGCGGCCGGGCTGCTGGTCGCGGTCCTGGTGGGCCAGGCCGCGGCGACCGTCGCGTACGGGCACCTGGGCAAGCTCGGCGGGCTGGACGACTACCCGTCCTGGGGGCCGGCGCACACGGCGCGCGCCGAGGCGTTGGCGGGCGCCGAGGGGTGGCCCGGGTACCGGACCGACGCGGGCCGGCCGGCGCTGACGGGCAACGATCCGCTGCTGCTCGGCGGTGAGGGCGGCGCGTACTACAGCAGCCACACCCCGGACGTGTTCACCCGCACGATGGTCGCCCTCGGGGCGGGCTGGACCTCGCGGGGCCGCAACGTCCAGAGCCTCGACAACCCGGTGACCGACGCCGTCTTCGCGGTCGGGGCCAGGCTCCGAGCGGACGGCACGATCGGCCGGGCGACGGCCGCGCCGCTGGTCACGGTCCGGCGCCCGGGTCCCCCGCTCGCCTACGGCCCCTCCCCCTTCGCCAACCAGGAACTCCTGCTGGGCGCCCGGGTCTACGAGGCCCCGCTCACGCCGGGCCTGTGCCGCGCGGGCACCGAGGCGTTCCTGTGGGCCCCGGAGTACAACGGCGCGGCCCGGCTCGCGGACGGCCCGGCGTTCCGGCTGAACGCCCGTCCGCCGCGCAACCGGGCCGCGCTCCAGCCGATGGGCGTCGCGCACGGGCCCGCCTCGCGGCTGGTCTTCGCGCGGCCCGCGCCCGCCCGTTGGGAGCTGGCCTGCCTGGACCGGGCCCGGCTGGACACGGCGGTGGCCGCGCTGCGGGCCGGCGCGCCGACCGCGCTCCGGGTCGACGCGTCGGGCGTACGGGCCACCCTGCGGCCGGGCACGACCGGCACGGTGGTGCTGTCGGCGCCGGCCATCGCGGGCTGGACCTGCGGCGGCCGGCCGGCCGCCGCCCACCTGGGGCTGGTCGCCGTACCCGTGGGCCCCGACACCCGCTCGGTGACGTGTACGTTCCGCCCGCCGGGCCTGGTCCCGGGCGCGGCGGTCGCGGCGGTCGCCCTCCTGGTCCTGTTCGCCCGGCTCGTCCCGGTCGGCCGACTCCGGCGCGGGGCCGGTGGGGCGCGGCGTACCGGGTCGCGGCCGTCGGCCCCGTCCGGTACGCCGTCCGATCGGGCGGAGGACTTCGGCGTCCGGGTGTGAGCACGGCCCGGACGCGGGGGTCAGCGGACCTGGCCCAGCCACTGGAGGGTGCGGCGGATCTCGACGGGGAGAGGGTGGCCCGGGCCGTGCACGCGGTCCGCGTCGAAGAGGAGGCGGACCAGGGTGTCGTGGGCGCCCGCCCGGTCGCCGAGGGAGAGCAGCAGGTGGGCTATCCGGCGGCGGACCTCCAGGGGCAGGCCGGGGTCCGGGTTGGCGTAGTGGTTCTCGAAGAGGGGCAGCAGGGAGCGGTACTCGGCGAGGGCGGCGGCCGGTTCGCCGAGCTGTTCCAGGCACTGGGCGGCGTCGTAGCGAAAGCGCAGCGCCTGGGTGTCCCCGGGCGGGAACTCGTCGGCGAGGCGGCGCAGTTCGGGCAGGGCGCGCCGGTACTGGCCGTCGTCCATCAGCGTGGCCGCGTACTGCTTGCGCAGGGAGCGGACCACCGGCGAGTGGTCCCCGTGCTCGGCGGCGGCCGCCGGGAGGATGCCGCCGAGGATGTCCACGGCCTGGGTGAGTCGCCCCTGGTCCAGGAGGGTGCGGGCCTCGTCCACGGCGCCCGGGATGTCCGGCCGGGGCGGGGCGGGCGGCGTGTCCGGGCGGGCCGGCACGGTCGGGCGGTCCGGCCAGGGGGCCTGCGGGCGCAGGAACGGGCGGGTCGGGTCGAGGTGGCCGGTCGGGACCCCGTGCTTGGGCAGCAGCGGGGTGAGGGCCTCGTACACCTCCTGCGCGGAACCGGGTCGGTCCTGCGGGTCCTTGGCGAGGAGGTGCAGGAGCACGGCCTCCAGGGCGTGCGGGACCTCGGGACGCAGCCGGCGCACCGGCACCGGGGGTTCGTACAGGTGCCGGTGCAGGACTCCGAGGGCGGTGGACCCGGCGAAGGGCACGTTGCCGCTGAGGAGTTCGTACAGCAGCACGCCGAGGGCGTACAGGTCGGTGTAGGGGCCGACGGCGCCGCCCATGGCCTGTTCGGGTGCCATGTAGGCGGGGCTGCCGATCGGAGTCCCGGTGCTGGTGAGGCGGGTGGTGTCGGTGTCCATCACCGAGGCGACGCCGAGGTCGAGGACGAGGACCGTGCCGTCGGGACGGATCATCACGTTGCGGGGCTTGAGGTCGCGGTGCACGATCGGCACCGCGTGGACGGCGGACAGCACCGAGCACAGCTGCGCGACCACCGCGACGGCCCACGGCCACGGGTAGGGGTCGTGTGCCGTGAGGTGGTCGGACAGGTCGGAGCCCTCGACGTACCCCATGACCAGGTACAGCTCGTCGCCGTCGTTGCCGGCGTCGTGCACGGTGACCAGCCCGGGGTGGTCGACCTGGGCCGTGACCCGGCATTCGCGCACGAAGCGGCGGCGCAGCTCCTCGGCGACGGTGCCGGGCCCCGCGACCTTGTCGGGGCGCAGCAGTTTGACGGCCACCCGCCGGTCCAACCGGCGGTCGTACGCCGTCCAGACCTGGCCCATGCCGCCCTGGCCCAGGATGCCGGCGAGCTGGTAGCGGTCGCCGATGAGCCGGTCGGTCACTGGTGGGGATCCTGGGTCGCGGTCGGGTTCGGGTCCTGGTACGGGCCGCCCGGCTTCGGGGGCCCGCTCGGCTGCGGCGGCCGGTTGCGCAGGAGTTCGCTCAGCTCGTCGAGTTCGGCGCGGACCTGCCCGATCCGCGGCGGCGGCGTCACCTGCGGCGGGACGTCCGGCCGGTTCGGGACCGGGGTGGAGGTCTGGCCCTGCGGGTAGCCGTAGCCCTGGCCGGCCCGGTGCTGCTGCGGCGGCGTGTACGGCGCGGGCGCCGGGTACCACGGGACCTGCGCCCGGTTGTCGTTCCGGTTCTCGTGGTGTCGGATGTCCGCGACGAGGAAGTACACGGTGACCGCGAGACCCGTCAGGAGGGTGCCGCCGGCGCCGAAGTCGCTCTGCCAGCCGCTGGTGTCCGGGGTCTTGTCGAGGCCGATGAAGACCACCCACACGACGAAGAGCACGCAACTGACGACGAGCAGCATCCAGTCCCGTGGCTTGCGCGTGACCAACGCGAGCCGCAGCATCGTGCCCCACGCGAGGAAACCGCAGGTCAGAATGGGCAGCACGGCGAACAGTACGCGCAACGTCACCACGCTCCCGTCGCTGGGACGGGGGCCGGGGTGGCCATGCTGCGGCGGGTAGCCGGGGCCGTGCATCGCTGCTCCTGACGGGCCGTACGAATAAAGAAAAGATGAGTTCCGGGACTGAGCGTATACAGCCTTGTCCGAAGTGGGTGAGGGGATGACCGCAACCGTTGCAGGGTCGCAGCACGACGACGCGCGGGGCGACGCCGGCCGGGCCCGCCACCGGGACCGACCGCCGGCGGGCGAAGCTCGCGGAACGCGCGTAGCGTCACAAAGGGGACGCCATCAGGAGGTCGTTCAGGAGGTCGTGCACATGGGGATCTTCGACAGGTTCAAGGACCAGGCCAAGACCAAGGGCAAGGACATCTCGGACAACCTCGAGGATGAGGCCAACGAGAAGACCGGCGGGAAGTACGCCTCCCAGGTCGACCGGGCCCAGCAGGAGGCGGAGAAGCGCCTCGGCGTCGACGACGACCCGACGAAGTAGCCCGCGGGCGCGGGTGTGGAGCCGGCGGGTCCGCCGGCTCCACACCTGCGTCGGTCACCTCACGCGCACGCCGGGCACCTCACGAGCCGAGGATCGTGGTGAGGAACTCGCCGGTCCAGCCGAGCAGTTCCCGCCCGACCAACGGCTTCCCGCCGACCTTCGCCGTCTTCGGCCGGGGAATCAGCACCTGCGAGGCGGCCGGCTTGAGCACCGCCCCCGGGTAGAGCCGCTTGAGCCGCAGCTCCTGCGACTCCCTCAACTCCACCGGACCGAAGCGGATGTTGGGGCCCTGGAGGGTGATGTCGCCGACCCCGCAGGCACGGGCGAGCATCCGCAGCCCGGCCACCAGCAGCAGGTTCTCCACCGGCTCGGGCAGCTTGCCGTAGCGGTCGGTGAGTTCCTCCCGCACCGCCTTGACGTCGGCCTCGGAGTTCGCCGAGGCGATCGACCGGTAGGCCTGGAGGCGCAGCCGCTCACCGGGCGCGTAGTCGTGCGGGACGTGCGCGTCGACCGGCAGCTCGATCTTGACCTCCAGCGGCGGCTCCTCCTCCGGACCGCCCTCGATGGCCGCCCGGTAGTCGGCCACGGCCTCGCCGACCATGCGGATGTACAGGTCGAAGCCGACGCCCGCGATGTGGCCCGACTGCTCACCGCCCAGCAGATTGCCCGCGCCGCGGATCTCCAGGTCCTTCATGGCCACGTACATGCCGGCGCCCATCTCGGTGTGCTGGGCGATCGTCGCGAGCCGCTCGTGCGCCGTCTCCGTCAGCGGCTTCTCCGGCGGGTACAGGAAGTACGCGTACCCGCGCTCACGACCGCGGCCCACGCGACCGCGCAGCTGGTGGAGTTGGGAGAGACCGAAGTTGTCTCCGCGCTCCACGATCAGGGTGTTGGCGTTGGAGATGTCGATGCCCGACTCGACGATCGTGGTCGAGACGAGGACGTCGAACTTCTTCTCCCAGAAGTCCACCACGACCTGTTCCAGGGCCTGTTCCGACATCTGCCCGTGCGCCGTCGCGATCCGCGCCTCGGGCACGATCTCGCGCAGCTTCGCGGCGGCCCGGTCGATGGACTCGACCCGGTTGTGGATGTAGAAGCACTGCCCCTCGCGCAGCAGCTCGCGGCGGACGGCCGCGCCGATCTGCTTCTCCTCGTACGGGCCGACGAAGGTGAGCACCGGGTGCCGCTCCTCCGGCGGGGTGGTGATCGTCGACATCTCGCGGATGCCGGTCACCGCCATCTCCAGGGTGCGCGGGATCGGGGTCGCGGACATGGTCAGCACGTCCACGTTGGCGCGGAGCTTCTTCAACTGCTCCTTGTGCTCGACGCCGAACCGCTGCTCCTCGTCGACGATGACCAGGCCCAGGTCCTTGAACTTCGTCTCCTGCGAGAACAGTCGGTGCGTGCCGATGACGATGTCCACCGAGCCCTCGCGCAGCCCCTCCAGGGTGGCCTTCGACTCGGTCTCGTTCTGGAAGCGGGAGAGCGCCTTCACCTTGACCGGGAACTGGCTGTAGCGCTCGGAGAAGGTCCCGAAGTGCTGCTGCACCAGCAGCGTGGTGGGCACGAGGACGGCGACCTGCTTGCCGTCCTGCACCGCCTTGAAGGCCGCCCGCACGGCGATCTCGGTCTTGCCGTAGCCGACGTCGCCGCAGATCAGCCGGTCCATGGGGACGGACTTCTCCATGTCCTCCTTGACCTCGGCGATGGTGGTGAGCTGGTCGGGCGTCTCCGCGTACGGGAAGGCGTCCTCCAGTTCCCGCTGCCAGGGGGTGTCCGGGCCGAAGGTGTGGCCGGGGGCCGCCATCCGCGCGCTGTAGAGCCTGATCAGGTCGGCGGCGATCTCCTTGACCGCCTTCTTCGCGCGCGCCTTGGTCTTGGTCCAGTCGGCGCCACCGAGCCGGTGCAGGGTCGGAGCCTCGCCACCGACGTACTTGGTGACCTGTTCCAGCTGGTCGGTGGGGATGTACAGCCGGTCGCCGGGCTGGCCGCGCTTGGCGGGCGCGTACTCGACGAGCAGGTACTCACGTGTGGCGCCCTGCACCGTCCGCTGGACCATCTCGATGTAGCGACCCACGCCGTGCTGCTCGTGCACGATGTAGTCCCCGACCTCCAGGGTCAGGGGGTCGACGGACTTGCGGCGCCGGGTCGGCATCCGCCCCAGGTCCTTGCTGGCGGTGCGCTGCCCGGTCAGGTCGGTCTCGGTGAGCACGGCCAACCTCAGCGCCGGGTCGACGAAGCCGTTGTCGAGGGAGCCGCACGTCACGTGCACGATGCCCGGCTCCAGGACCGCGAGGTCCGCCTCCAGGCGGGCCGCGATGCCCTCGCCGCCGAGCACCTCGACGGTGCGGGCGGCCGGGCCGTGCCCCTCGGTGAGGTACACGGTGTGCCAGCCGTCGGCGATCCACCCCTTGGTGTCCGCGAGCGCGCGGGCGGTGTCGCCCCGGTAGGCCTCCGGGGCGTGCATCCCGAGCTTGAGGGTGTCGGCCCCGTCGGCGCTGTCGTCGGCGGCGAACGGGGAGACCGACCACCACATCATGTCGAGTGCGCGGGCGTGCTCGCGGACGTCGGCGATGCCGCGCAGGGATGCCGCGCCGACGTCGATCGGGGCCTGTCCGCCGCCGGCGGTGGCCGCCCAGGAGGCCATCAGGAACTCCTGGCTGGTGGCGACGAGGTCGGCGGCCCGGGTCCGTACCCGCTCCGGGTCGCACACGACGGCCATCGACCCGGCCGGCAGGACGTCGATCAGCAGTTCCATGTCGTCGACCAGGACGGGCGCGAGGGACTCCATGCCCTCGACCGCGATCCCCTCGGCGATCTTGTTCAGCAGTTCCCCGAGCTCCGGGTGCTCCTGTGCGAGCGCGGCGGCCCGCTCCCGCACCTCGTCGGTCAGCAGCAGTTCACGGCAGGGCGGGGCCCACAGCCCGTGATCGGCGATCTCCAGGGACCGCTGGTCCGCGACCTTGAAGTAGCGGATCTCCTCGACGTCGTCGCCCCAGAACTCCACGCGCAGCGGGTGTTCCTCGGTGGGCGGGAACACGTCGAGGATGCCGCCGCGCACGGCGAACTCGCCGCGCTTCTCGACCAGCTCGACCCGTGCGTACGCGGCCGCGGCCAGTGCCTGGACGACCTCACCCAGATCGACGGACTGCCCCTGCCGAAGGCTGACCGGGACCAGTTCGCCCAGCCCCTTGACCTGCGGCTGGAGCACGGAGCGGATCGGCGCGACCACCACGGAGACGGGGCCGGTGGCCGGGTCGTCCTTGCTCGGGTGCGTCAGTCGGCGCAGCACCGCGAGCCGGCGGCCCACGGTGTCGCTGCGGGGGGAGAGCCGCTCGTGGGGCAGCGTCTCCCAGGAGGGGTACTCGGCCACCTCGTCCGGCGGCAGCAGGGACCGCAGCGTGGCGGCCAGGTCCTCGGCCTCCCGCCCGGTGGCGGTCACCGCCAGCACGGTCCGTTCGGTCCGCCGGGCCAGCGCGGCGATGGCGAAGGGCCGTGCGGCGGCCGGGCCGACCAGGTCCACGTGCATCCGGTTGCCGTCCCCGGCCGCCGCGACCGCCTCGGTGAGGGCGGGGTCCCGGGTGACGGCGTCGAGCAGTCCGTACAGGCTCATGAGGAGGGCTTTCCGTCCGGTGGAGGGGCAACGCGAAGGGCCCGACACGTGAACGGGCCGGGGGTTCCCACCCTACGACGCGTCTTCCCCGACCGCGCGGGGGATTGCCGTCATCGCGGGGAGTGACGGCGCGGGCAGGGACGGCCGGCGGCGCGGCGGGCCCGGCCCCCGGCACGACGCCGGCCCCGGTCGTCCTGTCGGACGACCGGGGCCGGCGTACCCCCGTGACAACCGCCTCCCGACCTAGTCGGTGGCGATTGCGTTCAATACGTTCATCCGCCCCGCCCGGAAGGCCGGCACCAGTGCGGCGAACAGGCCCACCAGGGCCGACGCGGCGAACACCCCGAGGATGGTCGGCCAGGGGATCTCCAGGACCTTCAGGCCCTGGAGGGCGAGGAGTTGCTGCGCGGTCGCGCCCCAGCCCATGCCCAGGCCGAGGCCCAGGAGGGCGCCGAAGAGGGCGATGACCACCGACTCCAGGCGGATCATGCGGCGCAGTTGGCGGCGGGAGAGGCCGATGGCGCGCATCAGGCCGATCTCGCGGGTCCGCTCGACCACCGACAGGGCCAGGGTGTTCACCACGCCCAGGACCGCGACGATGATCGCGAGGGCGAGGAGCCCGTAGACCATGTTCAGCAGCTGGCCGACCTGGTCCTTCAGCGCCTGCTTGTAGTCGGCCTGGTTGAGCACCTTGTACTGCGGGTACTCGGCGAGCCCCGCCTTGACCTCGGCGTACGCGGTGTCGCCCTGACCGGCCTTGGCGCTGGCCAGCAGCATGAAGGGGCGCGGCATCCGCTCGGCCGGGACGTTGGCCTCGGCGACGGCGGTGGAGACGTACTTCATGCCCTTGTCGATGTTGCCCTCGTCGCCGGTGATCGCGGCGACCTTCAGCTTGACGGTCTTGCCGCCGGTGAAGGCGACCGTCAGCGTGTCGCCGAGCTTGATCCCGTGCTCGTCGGCGTAGAGCGAACCGACCGCCATAGCGTTCGGACCGTAGGCGTCGGCGTGCTCCCCGGCCCGCATCTTGCGCCGGATGTCCTTGGCGTACGACGGGTCGGTGGCGCCCAGGCCCTCGGTGACCGTGGAACCGTCGGGGGCCGTGATCTTGGCGGGCACCTCGCGGTAGGCGGTGACGTGGTCGAGGTTCTTGTTGGCGCGCATGGCCTGCTCGGCCTGCGGCACGACCGGCTGGTTGGTCGCGGAGTCGACGATGTAGTCCGCGCCGACGGACTTGTCGAGCTCGTCGGTGGCGGAGGCCACCATCGAGGATCCGACCACCGACAGGCAGGCGACCAGCGCCAGGCCGATCATCAGCGCGGCGGCGGTGGCGCCGGTGCGGCGCGGGTTGCGCAGCGCGTTGCGCTCGGCGAGCCGGCCGACCGATCCGAAGGGCCGCAGCACCGGGGCGGACAGCGCCCTGACCACGACACCCGCGAGGAGCGGGCCGATCACGATGAAGCCGATGAGGGTGAGGACCACGCCCAGGCCCAGCCACAGGGAGCCCGGGGCCGCTTCCTCGGCGGCGCCGGCGAGGTAGAGGGACGCGCCGCCGAGCCCGGTGAGGACCAGGCCGAGGGCGGCCCGGATCCGGCCGGCCTTCTTGTCGCCCGGGGTGCCCGCGTCGCGCAGGGCGGCCATCGGGGAGACCTTGCCGGCGCGGCGGCCGGGGATGTAGGCGGCGACGACGGTGACGGCGACGCCGAGGACCAGGCCGAGGACCGGGGTGGTCCAGGCGACCGTCAGGTCGTCGGTGGACAGGTCCATGCCCATCTGGCCCATGAGCTTCATGAGGCCGACGGCCAGGCCCACCCCGGCGGCGACGCCGAGGACGGAGCCGACGACGCCGAGCAGGAAGGCCTCGACGAGGACGGACCGGTTGATCTGCCTGCGGTCGGCGCCGATGGCGCGCATCAGGCCGATCTCCCGGGTGCGCTGGGCGACCAGCATGGAGAAGGTGTTGAAGATGAGGAAGATGCCGACGAGGAAGGCGATCCCGGCGAAGCCGAGCATCACGTACTTCATGACGTCGAGGAAGGAACCGACGTCCTTGCGGTTGGCGTCCGCGGCTTCCTTGGCGGTCTGGAGCTTGTACGTGTCGGCGCCGACGGCGGCGGCGACGTTCTGCTTCAGCTGCTCGTCGCTCACCCCGTCCTTGGCGGTGACGTTGACGTGGGTGAAGGCGCCGGCGGAGCCGAGCAGGAACGTCTGGGCGGTGGCCGTGTCGAAGTACACGATGGTCGCGCCCGGGTTGGTGACGGTGAAGGCGGCGATGCCGCTGATCTTCGCCCGGTTGTCACCGGTGACGGCGATGGTGCGGACCTCGTCGCCGAGCCCCAGGTGATGCTTCTCGGCGGTGTCGGCGTCGATCATCAACTCGGTCGGCCCGCGCGGGGCCTTGCCGGAGGTGATCTTCATCGACTTGAGTTCGTTGTCGCTCCAGTTGCCCGCGATGGTCGGGGCGCCGGTGGTCGAACCCAGGTTCTCGTTCTTGGTGTTGACGACGGTGACGGACATCGACAGGACGCCGCCCTCGGCGGACTTCACGCCCTGGGCCTTCTCGACCCGGTCGACGACCGAGCCGTTCAGCGTCCGCGGCTTGCCGCTGCCCGGGTTCTCCTGGTCGTCGCCGGCGCTCTTGGGGCTGACCGTGACATCGGAGTTGGTGACCGCGAACAGCTTGTCGAAGGTGGTGTTCATGGTGTCCGTGAACACCAGCGTGCCGCAGACGAAGGCCACGGACAGCAGGACGGCGATGGCGGAGAGCGCCATTCTTCCCTTGTGCGCGACGAAGTTGCGTCGCGCGGTCTTCATGACGGTCACGAGGTCCGCCCGCGTGCGTCGAAGTCCTTCATCCGGTCGAGGACCTGCTCGGCGGTCGGGTCGATCATCTCGTCGACGATCCGGCCGTCGGCGAGGAAGATGACGCGGTCCGCGTAGGAGGCGGCGACCGGGTCGTGGGTGACCATGACGATGGTCTGGCCCAGTTCGTCCACCGACTGGCGGAGGAAGCCGAGGACCTCGGCGCCGGCCCGGGAGTCCAGGTTTCCGGTCGGCTCGTCGCCGAAGATGATCTGGGGGCGGGCGGCGAGGGCGCGGGCGACCGCCACGCGCTGCTGCTGGCCGCCGGAGAGTTCGGTGGGGCGGTGCTTGAGGCGACCCGCGAGGCCCACCGTCTCGACGACCCGGTTCAGCCACTCCGCGTCCGGCTTGCGGCCCGCGATGTCCATGGGGAGCGTGATGTTCTCCAGGGCGTTGAGCGTCGGCAGCAGGTTGAACGCCTGGAAGATGAAGCCGATCCGGTCCCGGCGGAGCTGGGTGAGCTTCTTGTCCTTCAGGCCGGTGATCTCGGTGTCGTCGAGGAAGATCTCACCGCTCGTCACCGTGTCCAGGCCCGCGAGGCAGTGCATCAGCGTGGACTTGCCGGAGCCGGAGGGGCCCATGATCGCGGTGAACTGCCCGCGCCGGATGTCCACGTCCACCGCGTCGAGGGCGACGACGCGGGTCTCTCCCGAGCCGTAGGCCTTGACGACCTTGCGTGCCCGGGCCGCGACGGCTTCATGCCCTCCAGTACCCCCGTGCCTGGTTTCGGTCATAGCCGTTGTCACGGTGTTTCCCCTCGTTCGTTCGTCGGTGCGTGCGTACATCGGTGCGTGCGTGCGTGCGTCGGTGCGTGCGTCCGCTTGTGGCGTCGGCTCGCGGTGATCCGTGTGCCGCCGTCGTGAAGTCTCCAGCGCGGGGGCGTTCGGGCGCACTGGTGCCCGTCGCCATATCCGTCGGGGGGTTGTCCCCACCCCCCGACGGCCTCGCCTCATGTGAACCAGTTAAAGACGCGCCGGGGCCACCCACCTCCTCCGGCGGGACGAACGGCCCCTGGGTCCTTGTGCTGACGAACCCCTAGGGGTTCTGCACCCTTCGATGGACCCGAAGTGAGGGATACCGCCGGAAACACCCGTGGTGAGAAGGTGTTCCCCGCGGATGCGTGCACGGTGAAGGGGGTTCGACGGGCATGGGGAAGAAAGCGGAACCGCCCCTCGGGGAGGAGCCTTCGGGGCCGGCCGACGCGGTCGTCCCACCGGCCGGACCGTCCGGGGGAATCGTTTCCGCCACAGAGGACCCCGCGGCCGGCGCCCCCGCACCGGGGCGCCCGAAGACCGTGGTCGTCGTCTCGCTGATGCTGACCATGAGCCTCGTCGCCCTCGACGCGGCCGTCGTCTCCACGGCCGTCCCCCAGATCGTCGGCGACCTCGGTGGCTTCGCCGTGTTCTCGTGGATCTTCGCCGGGTACGTCCTCGCCACCACCGTCTCGCTCCCCGTCTACGGCAAGCTGTCCGACACCCACGGGCGCAAGCCCGTGCTGATCTTCGGGACGGCCCTGTTCCTCGTCGGCTCCGTGCTCTGCGCGCTCGCCTGGAACATGCCGGCCCTCATCGCCTTCCGGATCATCCAGGGCCTGGGCGGCGGCGCCCTCCAGGGCACGGTCCAGACCCTCGCCGCCGACCTCTATCCGGGCCGGGAACGCCCCCGCATCCAGGCCCGGATGTCCGCGGTGTGGGCCGTGTCCGCGCTGGCCGGCCCGGCCGTCGGCGGCCTGATCGCCACGTACGCCGACTGGCGGTGGATCTTCCTGGTCAACGTGCCGCCCGCCGCCCTGGCCCTGTGGTTCATCGCCCGCCACCTCGTCGAACCTGTACGGCCGCCAGGCCGCCGGGGGCCCGTCGACTGGGCGGGCGCCCTCGGGGTCTTCGCCTGCGGCGGAGTGCTGCTCTACGCCCTGGTGCGGGGCGGCGTCGCCTGGCCCTGGCTGTCGGCGCCCTCCCTGGGACTGTTCGGCGCGAGCGCGGTCCTGGCCGCGGTGGTGGTCCGGGTGGAGCGCCGGGCCGCGGAACCGATCCTGCCCGGCTGGGTCTGGCGCCGCCGCACCATCGCCGCCGTCAACCTCGCCATGGGCGCCCTCGGCCTGCTGATCGTCGCCCCGCAGGTGTTCCTGCCGATCTACGCCCAGAGCGTGCTGGGCCTCGGAGCCGTCGGCGCCGGGCTGCTCACCTCGGCGATGACCCTGACCTGGCCCCTCAGCGCCGCCCTGTCCCAACACGTCTACCGGCGCGTCGGCTTCCGCGACAGCGCCGTCCTCGGGGTGGGGATCGCCGCCGTGGCCCTGTTCGGCTTCACGCTGCTCCCGTACCCGGGCTCGGTGTGGCAGCCCGCACTGGTCATGCTGCTGCTCGGCGGCGCCCTCGGCCTGTTCCAACTCCCGCTGATCGTCGGGGTGCAGTCCACCGTCGGCTGGGCGGAACGGGGCACCACGACGGCCTCCGTGCTGTTCTCCCGGCAGGTCGGCCAGAGCGTGGGAGCGGCCCTGACGGGAGCCGTCGCCAACGCCACCATGGCCGCCCGGCTCGCGGACGCCCCCGTGTCGGGACTGCCGGACCACCTGGACGACGTGTCGAAGGCCCTCGACCGACCGGGACAGCTTCCGCCGGCCGCCGCCGACTACCTGCGGGAGGCCGTGGACGCCGCGGTGGACCACGTCTTCCTCGGCGCGACGGCCGCGGCGGTGGCGGCGCTGGTGGTGCTGCTCCTGGTCGCGCCGCGGAAGTTCCCGGTCCTGCCCGAGCAGCGGTAGACCCCACCGGGGTTGTCATGGCTCGAACGAATGGGCTATCTGTCTACCCACGGACACCACTCGGGGGAACACCATGACTTCCGCACTCCTCGCCCTGCTCTTACTGGCGACCCTGACCTGCCCCGTCGCCCTGCGGCTGCGCCGCAACCCCGGCTTCATCACCGGGCGCGACGGCCGGCTCTCCACCTCCACCACCCTGGCCCTGGCCTGGACGGTGATCCTGTTCTGGCTGCTCCTGGCGATCCTCGCGTACGGGCTGACGGCCGGCGGCGGCGTCGACTGGTTCCAGGGCGAACACGGCCCGCTGTCCTCGCTGACCACGGTGTACCTGCCACTGCTCGGCGGCCCGTACGTGGCCCTCATCGCGGCGAAGACCGTCGTCGGGGTGCGCGTGGAGAACGGCAGCATGGCCAAACCCGCCCCGAAACCCACCCCCGGCGGCCGGCGACCCCTGCGCGACCTCATCGCGAACGACAGCGGCCGGACCGACCTGATGGACCTCCAGTACGTCGCCCTCAGCGCGGTCACGATGCTCTACGTCGTGCTGTTCTTCCTCTCGGACGTCGGCGGCGGGCTCCCCCGCCTCCCCTCGGAGATCTGGGCCCTGACCGGCGCCCCGGCGGGCGCCTACCTGGTGAACAAGATGGCCACCCGGGCCAACCCGGTGATCACCGACGTCGCCCTCGCCGACGGCGTCCTCACGGTGTCGGGCGGCGGCTTCGAGGACGCCCGGGTGAGCGTGGACGACACGGCCGTCCCCTCGACCCTGGACCCGACGACGTCCACCCTGACGGCCCCCCTCCCGGACGGGACCGCGCCCGCCTTCACCGTGGTGGTGACCTCACACGGCCTCAGGAGCGACCCCTACCGCCACCCGCGCCCCGAGATCCCCGCTCAGGCCCGGCGCCGCGCGTAGTAGCGGGCCACCCGGGCCCGGTTGCCGCACGCGCCCGCCACGCACCACCGCCGCCGCGGGTGCGCCGGGAGGAACAGCAGCACGCACTCCGCCCCCTCGCACTCCCGCACCTCCCCCACCCGCGGCCCGGTGAGCAGTTCCGTCACCGCCTCGGCGAGTTCCGCGGCGAGGCGCGCCGCCGGGTCGACGGTCGGGCGCACACGATCGGCCGTCAGCCCCGATCCGGCGGTCCAGTCCAGCTCCCGGTGGGCGGGGGCGCCCGCCAGGGCCGCGTTCAGCACGCGCAGCGCGTCGACCGGCGGCCGCTCACCGCCCCGTACGGCGGCCAACGCGGCCCGCGCCGCCTCCCGCACCGCGACCACCGCGACCACCTCGGCCTCCCCGACCCCGCCGGCGACCGGCCCCAGCCGCCCGGCCTCCTCGGCCAACCACCCGGCCAGGCCGTCGGGTTCGGCGATGAGGTCCCCGTCGGCGGGGCGGGTGTTCAGCAGGTCGAGCGCGAGGTGCTCGCCGATGAGCGGAAAGTTCACAGTCACGGACCTAATGCTACCCAATCCACTTGACCCATTAGCTCTGCTCCCGGAAACTAATGGAACAAGCACCCCAGGAGGCATGTGATGACCGTGGCCCGCATCCAACACCGCACCGTCGACGTGGACGGCGTCACCGTCGCCTACCGCGAGAGCGGCCCGGCCGACGCCCCCGTACTGCTGCTCCTGCACGGCTTCCCGACCTCCTCCCACCAGTTCACCCGCCTCATGGACGCCCTGGCCGACACCCCGTACCGGCTCATCGCCCCCGACTACCCCGGCTCCGGCCGGACCGAGACCCCGAACGGATTCACGTACTCCTTCGACCGGCTCGCGGACATCGTCGAGGGCTTCACCGACGCCCTCGCCCTGGACCGCTTCGCGCTGTACGTCTTCGACTTCGGCGCCCCGGTCGGTCTGCGGGTCGCCGCGCGGCGACCGGAGCGGGTGACGGGCCTCATCGTGCAGAACGGCAACGCGTACGAGGAAGGACTGTCGGACGCGGCCCGCGAGTTCGCCGGCCTGCGCCGCGAGGTGCCGGGCGACGAGGAGAAGGTCCGCGGGCTGTTCACCGAGGAGGGCACCCGCTTCCAGTACGAGACCGGGGTCGCCGACACCGCACTGATCTCCCCGGACTCCTGGACCCTGGACCTCCACCACCTCGCCCGCCCCGGCCGCGCGGACGCCCAGGCCGACCTGGCCTTCGACTACGCGTCGAACTTCGCCCACTACCCCACCTGGCAGGCGTGGCTCCGCTCGGCGCGACTCCCCGTCCTGGTCCTGTGGGGCGCGGGCGACCCCTTCTTCACCCCGGCGGGAGCCAAGGCGTACCTGCGGGACGCGCCGGACGCGGAGGTGCACGTCTTCGAGGGCGCGGGCCACTTCGCCCTCGAAACCCACCTCCCCACCATCGCCCCCCTGATCGCGGCCTTCCTCCCCACCCTCTGAGGTCGCCCCGAACGCCGGCGAGGCCGGGTTCGCCGGACGACCCGGTGAGACCGGATTCGCTCACGGGGGTCGGACGTCCGGTCGGGGGCGGGGACGGGGGG
>NZ_LGDE01000361.1 GCF_001279725.1 Streptomyces sp. WM4235
TTCTTTCCTTGCCACCCGGTTTTCTTTGCTTTTCCCCCTTTTAAACACCGGAACCCCCCCGCCCCCGCCGATGGCGAACGAGCCACCCGCGGCGGTCGGCGAGGACAGGAACGCGGAACCCGGCGTGAAGCCGCCGCCCGACAGGTGCACCTTCCCGTTGGGGAAGACACCGGAGATGGAGCAGGTGGCGGTGGGGGCGGCGGCGGCCTGGCCCCATGCGAGGACGGCCGGGGCGACGAGAAGCGAGCCGGCCATGGCGGGGACGAGCAGTGCGTGGCGTATGCGTCGGTGGGACATGGATCCTCCCGAAGGAGACGTGAGGGTGTGAG
>NZ_LGDE01000362.1 GCF_001279725.1 Streptomyces sp. WM4235
GGGGCGGCGAAGCCGGGGCGGTAGTCGCGGTTGGCGGGACTGGCCGGAACCGGGCCGGGTACCGGGCAGTTGGTGGTGAGGGCCCAGCACTGGCCGGACGCGGTGGAGGCCACGTCGTACAGCGCCTGGTGGGACAGGCCCAGGCTCTCGCCCAGGACGAAGGCCTCGCTGACCGCGATCATCGAGATGCCCAGGATCATGTTGTTGCAGATCTTCGCCGCCTGTCCGGCGCCCGCTCCCCCGCAGTGCACGATCTTTCCGCCCATGGCTTCCAACATGGGGGTCGCATGGGAGAACTCGATCTCTGTGCCGCCCAACATGAAGGTAA
>NZ_LGDE01000363.1 GCF_001279725.1 Streptomyces sp. WM4235
GGACAGCCACAACGGGCCCTCGCCGGTCGGGATCATGGTCAGGTCGGTGACCCACAGCCGGTTCGGCCCGGGTGCGGTGAAGTCGCGCTCGACCAGGTCGGGAGCGAGCTCGGCGTTCGGGTCGCGGCGGGTGAATCCCTTGCCCCGGCGCGGGCTGATCCCGGCGAGGCCGGCCTGGCGCATGAGCCGTTCGACGCGTTTGCGGCCGACGCGGGTGCCCTCCCGTCTGAGGATGGCGTGCACGCGCGGTGAGCCGTAGATCCCGTCGGACTCGTCGTGGACCTCCCGGATCCGGTCTGTCAGCTCGACGTCGCGGCGGCGCCGCT
>NZ_LGDE01000364.1 GCF_001279725.1 Streptomyces sp. WM4235
AGCGGCGCCGCCGCGACGTCGAGCTGACAGACCGGATCCGGGAGGTCCACGACGAGTCCGACGGGATCTACGGCTCACCGCGCGTGCACGCCATCCTCAAGCGCGAGGGCACCCGCGTCGGCCGCAAACGCGTCGAACGGCTCATGCGCCAGGCCGGCCTCGCGGGAATCAGCCCGCGCCGGGGCAAGGGATTCACCCGCCGCGACCCGAACGCGGAACTGGCCCCTGACCTGGTCGAGCGCGACTTCACCGCACCCGGGCCGAACCGGCTGTGGGTCACCGACCTGACCATGATCCCGACCGGCGAGGGCCCGTTGTGGCTGTCC
>NZ_LGDE01000365.1 GCF_001279725.1 Streptomyces sp. WM4235
CGGCGGCCGAACGCGCCGATGCCCATCAGATCGGAGGTGCTGTCGTCCATGACCGAGATCATCGACGTTCATCCCACTTGAAGGTCAACTCATCCGACGCGCCGGCGACCGGGGAGTCGCCGGAGCGGTCAGGACGTGGCCGTGCGGGGCTTCGTCTGCTGGACGGCCCAGCCGTTCCCGTCCGGGTCCGAGAAGTACACGAAGGAACCCCAGGGCATGTCCTGGACCTCGGTGACCTCCACGCCCCGCCCCCGAAGATCGGCGTGGCCCGCCTCGATGTCGGCGACCACCACCTGCATGTTGTCCAAGGACCCGGGGGTCATTCG
>NZ_LGDE01000366.1 GCF_001279725.1 Streptomyces sp. WM4235
TCGATCGCGGAGGCTCGTTACGGTGCTTCGAGCAGGGCGATCTCCGCCGGCGACAGGCGCAGCGACCCGACGGCGACGTTCTCGGCCAGGTGATCCGGGTTCCCGGTACCCGGGATGGCCAGCACGTGCGCGCCCCGGCTCAGTGTCCAGGCCAGGCGGAGCTGGGCCGTGGACACCCCGTGCTCGGCGGCGAGCGCGCGCACCCGAGGCCCGTCGGTCTCGACGACCCCCGCCTCCCGGCCCGCGCCGGCGATGGCGAAGAAGGGCACGAAGGCCACCCCCTGCTCGCCGCACGCGTCGAGAAAGGCGTGGTCCTCGGCCGGGG
>NZ_LGDE01000367.1 GCF_001279725.1 Streptomyces sp. WM4235
CCCCCGTTACCAAGAGCAAAGAATCAGCCAAAACAGAGGATTCAACCCAGCCGATGCCGGAATCACGTCTCCGGCCGCTTCTCAGCGCCGGTCAGGAACGAACCCGCACCTCAGAGGCCATACGGCATATGCCCCATTCGCAATCCCGGGCAAAGGTGACGTTCGATCACCTGCACCCCAAGAACCCCATAGAAGCTTGCGCGTTGACGTCATAGGGTGCGCTATACGCCTGCACCGCAACCACGTACAGACTCGTTGCATCAGCGATTCCGCGGCCCGGGTAGGCACCCAACCCACCCGCCCGACGAAGTGACCACCCGGGGG
>NZ_LGDE01000368.1 GCF_001279725.1 Streptomyces sp. WM4235
TGTCCATCACCGTGACCGCGAGCACGATCGGCTTGAGGCGGGGGCCCTCCCAGGGGGGGCAGGGCACCCCCCGCATGTAGCCCCCGAAAGGCCCCCGGCTGGGGTCGCTTTCGGACTCCCCGTGCCGTCCGTCAGGGGGCGCCACGGGGGGCCCGAGAGCGCCCCCAGCCCCGACCGCTTGGAGGGCTACATGCGCGAGGGCCCCTGCCCCCCCGGCGAGGCCCCCCGCCTCAAGCCGATCGTGCTCGCGGTCACGGTGATGGACAGCTCCATCGCCGACGTCGCCGCGATGTCGATCAGCGAGTGCGCGGACTTCCTGGGCC
>NZ_LGDE01000369.1 GCF_001279725.1 Streptomyces sp. WM4235
GGGCGGCGGTCGCGAAGTCCAGGGTGACGCCGTTTCCGGTCTCGACGGGGATGAAGGGACCCCACTCGGTCCCGACCTCCAGGCCCAGGATGTCGGCGAGGTACTCGGCGGACCGCCGGTTGTCACGACTGTGGACGATCGTGTGGTTCAGCTCTACTGACATGGGTGGATGCCTCCGAAAGGCATGTCACGGCGCCTCCATGCCTCACCCGGTCGGTGACCGACACGCGATGCCGTCCGCACGAGCCTAAGCACACGGATCGGGCCGGGTCCATCGGTATTCGGTCGAATGAGGCGCCGCGGAGCGGGGCGCCGCTGAAC
>NZ_LGDE01000370.1 GCF_001279725.1 Streptomyces sp. WM4235
GCACGGCGCCGGGGACGGCCGCGGGGTGGTCGAGGCGGGCGAGTTCGACGAGCCAGCCCGGTTCCGGGTGATCGGCCGCCGCGTGCTCGGCGAGGCGGGGCTTCCCGGAGCCGCCGGGGCCGATGAGGGTGACGAGGGGGTGCCGGGGCAGGGCGCCGTGGAGGGCCTCCAGGTCGGGCTCGCGGCCCACGAAGGAGGTGAGGCGGGGGCGGAGGTTGCCGCGCGGGGCCTCCGACGGTTCGGGGGGGGGGGGGGGGTCCGGGGGCGGGCGCAGGGGTTCCGCGGGGGAGGGGCGGAGGGGGGGGGCGGGGGCGGGGCC
>NZ_LGDE01000371.1 GCF_001279725.1 Streptomyces sp. WM4235
CTCCCACGCCGACCCCGACGCCCACTCCCACTCCCACGCCGACCCCGACGCCCACGCCCACCCCCAAGCCGACGCCGACCCCTACTCCCACGCCGACCCCCACACCGACCCCGAAGCCGTCACCCACGCCCACTCCCACCCCGAAGCCCAGTCCGACGCCCAGTCCTACGGCGAGCGCCGGCCCCACCGCGTCCCCGAGCGCGAGGCCCACCGCGTCCCCGACGGCCACGGTGAAGCCGCGCCCGACCCCCACCCGGCCTGCCGCGGAAACCCCGTAGCCGAACGGTTCTCATCTCGCCCCCGCGTTGCTACGGTGCCTCCTCCCTGACGCCCCATCAGATACCGGAGGCCCCCGGCATGCGCGCTCTCGTCGCCGCCGCCATCGGGCTGGTCGCCGCGCTGGCCCTCGTCCTCGCCATCACGGCGTTCGGGGTGCCGGACGGCACGACCTCGCCCAAGCCCCTGCTCACCACCGCGCCCACCGCGCCCGGAAAGTAGAGGAGGCCCGCCATGCGACGCAGAGCGAGCCTCGTCCTGCTTGCCGCCGCCGTGTTCTGCGCGGCCCTCGCACCGCTGATGCGCTGGTACGCGTACCCCCGGCTCGCCAAGATCCCGCCCGGGCAGTACCAGGAGATGGTCCTGGAGGCCAAGGGCGCGACCCTTCTCGACTACACCGCCGGCATGACGCCCAAGAAGGTCGACAAGGTCACCATCGTCCAGACCCTCAAGGGCAACGTCGAGGCGTCGAAGGAGATCGAGGCGAGCGCAGGCAAGGACGTGGTCGTCTGGGACACCCTGACCCACATCATGGGACCGGACGGGAAGATGGTCTCCCAGATCCCCGAGCGCTACGTCTTCGACGCCCACACCCAGGACCCGGTGCACGCCACCGGCGAGATGGTCGACGGGGACCCGGTCAAGCGCGAGGGCATCGAGTTCAAGTGGCCGTTCTTCACCGAGCCCCGCGATTACCTGTACTTCGACGCGCAGACCCGCGGCTCCTCGCCGATCCACTACGTCGGTCCGCGCACCTTCAAGGGAATGGACGTCTACTACTTCGAGCAGACCATCCCGTGGACCAAGGTGGCGCTGCCGAAGAAGATGCCGATCGAGGGCATCGACCCGAAGACGTTCGAGCAGAACACCGGCACCAGCCTCTGGTACACGGCCAAGGCGATGTTCTGGGTCGACCCGGTGACCGGGGCACCCGTCAACGCCGAACAGGACATCCGGCAGGAGATGCGCGGCGGCATCGCGGCCGGTGCCCAGGACGGCAAGCTCACCGTCTTCGCCGGACACGTGACGATGCGCGAGGACTACGCCGAGTACACCCGCGAACTGGTCGCCGCGAACCGCGTCAAGGTCCTCGCCCTCCACACGTACGCCCCCCTCGGCCTCGCGGTCGGCGGGCTCGCCCTGTTCGGCCTGGCCCTGTGGCTGGAGGCGCGCGCCCGCCGCCCCGAGGAACCGGTCGGCGCCTGACCCGACCGGCCGGCGCCTGACCCGACCGGGCAGTGCCCGACCCGACCGGTCAGCGCCTGAGCCGGGCGTTGGTGTGTCGGGTCGGCTCGGCCGTCGCCGGATCCTGCGGCCACGGGTGCTTGGGGTAGCGACCGCGCAGCTCGGCGCGAACGGCCTGGTAGCCACCGGCCCAGAAGGACGCCAGGTCGGCGGTGACCGCCGCCGGCCTGCCGGCGGGCGACAGCAGATGGACCAGTACGGGCACCCCCGCCACCCGGGGCGTCTCGGCCCACCCGAACAACTCCTGGAGCTTGACCGCCAGCACCGGCTGCTCGCCCGAGTAGTCGACGCGGACGCGTGAGCCGCTGGGCACCTCGATGCGTTCCGGCGCCAACTCGTCGAGCCGGCCGGCCTCCCCGCCGGCCCAGGGCAACAGCCGGTTCAGCGCCTGCCCGGCATCGATCCGGCCCAGGTCGGAGCGGCGTCGGGCCCGGGACAGCTCGGGCTCCAGCCACTCGTCGGCCCGGTCCACCAACGCCGAGTCGTCGGCCACGTCGGGCCACGCGCCCCCGAGCGCCCGGTGCAGGAACCCCAGCCGGGCCCGCAACGCCCGCGCGTCCTGCGACCAGCGCAGCAGACCCAGCCCCTCCGAGCGGAGCCCGTCGAGCAGGGCGCCCCGCACGAGCGCCGGGTCCGGGCTCTTCAACGGGCGCGCCGCGAGTTCGATCGCCCCGAGCCGGGTGACGCTCCGGGCCACCAGGTCACCGTCCTCCCAGCGGACCTCCTCGCCCGACCGGAAGAGGTGCCCCGCCGCCGCGCGGGCGGTTTCCTCGTCGAGCGGCGCCGCGAGCCCGACCCGCGCCGACGCCGCGTGCGGCGGCCGGTCCGCCACGGCCACCGCCAACCAGGGCGCGCTGCGCAGCCCGGAGCCGTCACCGAGCGCGGCGGCCGTCCCCGACGCCATCAGGAAGGCGCCCTCGCCCCTGGCCCGCGCCACCCGCTCCGGGAACGCGAGCGCGGCCACCAACCCGGCGGCGGCGTCGTCGGAGAGCGGACCCCGCCCCACCGGACCCCGCCCGAGGGGATCCCCCACCGGTACGGCGGCCTCCCGCGACGCCGAGGAGCCGGGCTCCCGCGCGGCCCGCTCCAGCCGACGGACTTCCGTCCGCCACCGGTGGCCGTACGCGTCCCCGCCCTGCCGGGCCCGCCGCCAGGCACCGGCCAGATCGTCCCCGTACTCCCGCGGCGGCTCCTCGCTCAGCAGGGCCACCAGCTCCGCCGCCCGCCGGGCACCGAGCGCGGCCGCGCCGTCCAGCAGCGCACGCGCCAACCGCGGGTGCAGTCCGAGCCGGGCCATCCGCAGCCCGCGCCCGGTCGGCCGCCCGGCGGAGTCCACCGCGCCCACCGCGCGCAGCACCTCCCGCGCCGCGCCCATCGCCCCGGCCGGCGGCGGATCCGGCAACGCCAGGCCTGCGGCGTCCGGGTCTCCCCAGCAGGCCGCCTGCAGCGCGAACTGCGCCAGGTCCGCGATCCGGATCTCCGGCGCGGGAAACGCGGTCAGCCGCGCGTCCTCGGCCTGCGACCAGCAGCGATACACCGCCCCCGGCGCCTCGCGGCCGGCCCGACCCGCCCGCTGACGACCCGCCGCGCGCGAAGCCCGCACCGTCGCCAGGGCGCCCAGCCCCCGGGCGTGGTCCACCCGGGGCTCGCGGGCCAGCCCCGAGTCCACGACCACCCTCACACCCGGCACGGTCAGGCTCGACTCCGCGACCGCCGTCGCCAGGATCACCCGGCGGTGCTCCGCCGGCCGCAGCGCCGCGTCCTGGACGGCCGCCGGGGCGCGACCGTGGATCTGCACCACCTCCGCGTCGACCCCGCCCAGCTGCCCGGCCACCCGGCCCAGCTCACCGACGCCCGGCAGGAAGCACAGGACATCGCCGGAACGTTCCGCCAGCGCTCGCCGCACCACCGACGCGACGTGCGTCAGCTGCGCCGGATCCACCCGCAACCCGTGCGGCGGCCGCACGGGACGCGCCGGCGGCGCCCACACGACCTCCACCGGGTACGAGACGCCGGCCGTCTCCACCACCGGCGCGCCGCCCAGCACCCGCGACCACCCGGCCGCGTCGGTCGTCGCCGAGGCCGCCACCAGCCGCAGCTCCGGGCGCAGGGTCTCGCGTACGTCCACCAGGAAGGCGGCGACCGTGTCGGCGTCCAGATGGCGCTCGTGGCACTCGTCCAGGATCACCACGTCCACCCCCGCCAGCTCCTGGTCCCGCTGGAGCCGCTGGAGCAGGACACCCGTGGTCACCACCTCCACCACCGTGTCGGGGCCCACCACCCGCTCCCCGCGCACAGTGAAGCCCACCGAACCGCCGACCGTCTCGCCCAGCAACCACGCCATCCGCCGCGCCGCCGCCCGCGCCGCGATCCGACGCGGCTCGGCCACCACGACCCGACGCGGCGGCCCGCCCCCGGCCGGGTCCGTCAGACCCGCCAGGACCAGCGGCACCAGCGTGGTCTTGCCGGTGCCCGGCGGCGCGCACAACACCGCCGCGCCCTGCCCGTCCAGGGCGGCCACGAGCGCGGGCACGGCGCCCCGTACGGGGAGGGAGTCGAGTTCGGCGCGGCGGATCAAGGGATCAGTCCCTTTCGCAGACGAAGATCGCGGTGCCGGGGATCAGGTTGCCGCGCAGCGGGGACCAGCCGCCCCACTCCTGACTGTTCCACTCGGGCCACTGCGGCTCCACCAGGTCCACCAGACGGAACCCGCCCGCGACCACGTCCCGGACCCGGTCGCCGATCGTGCGGTGGTGCTCCACGTACAGCGCCTCGCCCCGCTCGTCCTGCTCGACGTACGGGGTCCGGTCGAAGTAGGAGGCGGACACCGACAGTCCCTCCGGCCCGGGCTCGTCGGGGAACGCCCACCGGACGGGGTGGGTCACGGAGAAGACCCAGCGGCCGCCGGGCCGCAGCACGCGGTGCACCTCCCGCATCACGTTCACCGGGTCCGCGACGAAGGGGACCGCCCCGTAGGAGGAGCAGGCCAGGTCGAAGGAGCCGTCGCGGAAGGGCAGCCGCCCGGCGTCGGCCTCGACGAGGGGGATGTCGTCCCCGATCCGCAGGGCGTGCTGGAGCTGGCGGTGCGAGAGGTCCAGGGCGACCGGGCGGGCCCCCTGGGCGGCCAGCCAGCGCGAGCACTGGGCGGCGCCGGCGCCGATCTCCAGGACGTCCCGACCCGCGAGGGAGGCGGTGGGCCCCAGGAGCCCGGCGTCGGCCTCGTCGAGCCCCTCCGGGCCCCAGACGAACCGGTCGTCGCCCAGGAACGCGCCGTGATCGCTCTGGTACTCGTCGGCGTTGCGGTCCCACCAGCTCCGGCTGGCGCGACTGCTCTCCGCCTCCGACGCGTCACGGCGCGTGGCCTCGGCGTCGTCCCCGGCGCCGCCGTCGGCTCCGAGCACTTCTTCGTGGGCGTAGTCCTCTTGGTTCATGGGGCCCGTCGTCGTAGTCTGCGAATGTCTGGGTGGCTGCCGTGGTGGCCGCGGGCGTCCGCCGACGCGCGCGCACCTCCGCGGACGTCTCGCGATTCGTTCGGGAAACCCCATCGGGGCCTGCCCGCACACGAATTGTGCCGGTTATGCGGCGATCCGCCCGGGGTGTGCGCCTTCGCGCATTGACCCTGCTGGGCTGCCCCCGTATGCTACAAGTTGCGCTGCGAGCCTGTGCTCCTCAGACCTAGCAGGCTGCGCTTGCATCTGTTGATGTCCCCTCGGTTTTCGAGGCCCTGCCGCCACAGCGGAAGAGGGGCCTCCTTGGCTGTCCGGCTTAGGCAGATGCCGATAAGGGCTCCCGGCGTAGCAGTACCTACGACTTTCTGTCCGTAACCGGAGCCCTTTCCCACATGACGAGCAGCACCGAGACCACCGCCACCACCCCTCCGCAGGTAGCGGTCAACGACATCGGCGACGCGGACGCGTTCCTCGCGGCCATCGACGAGACGATCAAGTACTTCAACGACGGCGACATCGTCGACGGCGTCATCGTCAAGGTGGACCGGGACGAGGTTCTCCTCGACATCGGCTACAAGACCGAAGGCGTGATCCCGAGCCGCGAGCTCTCGATCAAGCACGACGTCGACCCGAACGAGGTCGTCAAGGTCGGCGACGAGATCGAGGCCCTGGTTCTCCAGAAGGAGGACAAGGAAGGCCGTCTCATCCTGTCCAAGAAGCGTGCTCAGTACGAGCGCGCCTGGGGCACGATCGAGAAGATCAAGGAAGAAGACGGCATCGTCACCGGTACCGTCATCGAGGTCGTCAAGGGTGGTCTCATCCTCGACATCGGCCTCCGCGGCTTCCTGCCGGCCTCTCTCGTCGAGATGCGTCGCGTCCGCGACCTCCAGCCCTACGTGGGCAAGGAGCTCGAGGCGAAGATCATCGAGCTGGACAAGAACCGCAACAACGTGGTCCTGTCCCGCCGCGCCTGGCTCGAGCAGACCCAGTCCGAGGTTCGCCAGACGTTCCTCACCACCCTGCAGAAGGGTCAGGTCCGCTCCGGCGTCGTCTCCTCGATCGTCAACTTCGGTGCCTTCGTGGACCTGGGCGGCGTCGACGGTCTCGTGCACGTCTCCGAGCTCTCCTGGAAGCACATCGACCACCCGTCCGAGGTCGTCGAGGTCGGTCAGGAAGTCACCGTCGAGGTCCTCGACGTCGACATGGACCGCGAGCGTGTCTCCCTGTCGCTGAAGGCGACGCAGGAAGACCCGTGGCAGCAGTTCGCCCGGACCCACCAGATCGGTCAGGTCGTCCCGGGTAAGGTCACCAAGCTGGTTCCGTTCGGTGCGTTCGTCCGCGTGGACGAGGGCATCGAGGGTCTGGTCCACATCTCCGAGCTGGCCGAGCGCCACGTGGAGATCCCGGAGCAGGTCGTCCAGGTCAACGACGAGATCTTCGTCAAGGTCATCGACATCGACCTTGAGCGTCGCCGGATCTCGCTGTCGCTGAAGCAGGCCAACGAGTCCTTCGGTGCCGACCCGGCGTCGGTCGAGTTCGACCCGACCCTGTACGGCATGGCCGCGTCCTACGACGACCAGGGCAACTACATCTACCCCGAGGGCTTCGACCCCGAGACCAACGACTGGCTCGAGGGCTTCGACACCCAGCGCGAGACGTGGGAGCGCCAGTACGCCGAGGCGCAGGTCCGCTTCGAGCAGCACCAGGCCCAGGTCATCAAGAGCCGCGAGGCCGACGAGGCCGCCGCTGCCGAGGGTGCTGCCGCCCCCGCCGCCGGTGGCAACGCCGGTGCCGGTGCCGGTGTCTCCGGTGGTTCGTACTCCTCCGAGGGTGCGGACGAGACCTCCGGCGCCCTGGCGTCGGACGAGGCCCTTGCCGCCCTGCGCGAGAAGCTGGCCGGCGGCCAGAGCTGATCGCAGCAGCGCGTCATGCCCTCGCGCCTCGGCGCGAGAGCGGGCTGAGCTGAGCTGAACGACAAGGCCCGTCCCCTTCGAGGGGGCGGGCCTTGTCGCGTTTCCCCGTCGGCACGGCTTTCCCTGTCGGCACGGCTTTCGTCGTCGGCACGGCGCTTCACCGGGCCCGCATCCGGGCATCCATCCCGCGCGGTGCGGGAGTTCGCGGCATTGCGTTCTCGTGAAGGCGGCCAACTGGGGAATGGTGGCGCCTCCTTGGACGTTCTTGGCAGAGAACACGGCGAGGAGGAGTGGTGGCGGTGCTTGATCCACAGGGTTTGTACGAATGGGACGCCAAGGGCCTGGCGGTGGCCGACATGGCGTTGGCCCAGGACTCGGCCGGGCTGGTCATGCTCTACCACTTCGAGGGGTACATCGACGCGGGTGAGGCCGGCGAACAGATCGTCGAGCGACTCCTCGACACCCTGCCCCACCAGGTCGTGGCCCGCTTCGACGCGGACCGACTGGTGGACTACCGGGCCCGGCGCCCGCTCCTGACCTTCCAGCGCGACCACTGGGCGGAGTTCGAGGAACCCAAACTGGAGGTGCGCCTGGTCCAGGACGCCACCGGCGCGCCGTTCCTGCTGCTCTCCGGGCCCGAACCCGACGTCGAGTGGGAGCGCTTCGCGCTCGCCGTCCGCCAGATCGTCGAGCGGCTCGGCGTCCGGCTCGCCGTCAACTTCCACGGCATCCCGATGGGCGTTCCGCACACCCGGCCCGTCGGCATCACCCCGCACGGCAACCGGACCGACCTGATGCCCGGACACCGCAGCCCGTTCGACGAGGCCCAGGTGCCCGGCAGCGCCGAGTCACTGGTCGAGTTCCGACTCGGCCAGTCCGGACACGACGTGCTCGGGGTCGCCGCCCACGTCCCGCACTACGTCGCCCGCTCCCCGTACCCGGACGCGGCGCTGACGGTGCTGGAGGCGATCACGGCGGCGACCGGACTGGTCCTGCCCGCCGTGGCGCACGCCCTGCGCACCGAGGCCCACCGCACGCAGACCGAGATCGACCGTCAGATCCGGGAAGGCGACGAGGAACTGGTCGCCTTGGTCCAGGGCCTGGAGCACCAGTACGACGCGGCCGCCGGCGCCGAGACCCGCGGCAACATGATCGCCGAGCCGGCCGAGATCCCGTCGGCGGACGAGATCGGGCGCGAGTTCGAGCGATTCCTTGCGGAGCGTGAGGGTGAGGGCTGAACCCGGCCCGTCCAGGGCCCGGGCCGTCTAGGCTGCCGAGCATGCTGAAAGTAGGACTGACAGGCGGAATCGGCGCCGGCAAGAGCGAGGTCTCGCGACTGCTGGCGGGGTACGGGGCGGTCGTCGTCGACGCGGACCGCATCGCCCGCGAGGTCGTCGAGCCCGGTACACCCGGGCTCGCGGCCGTCGTGGCGGCGTTCGGGGAATCCGTGCTGACCCCCGAGGGGACGCTGGACCGGCCGCGACTGGGGTCGCTCGTCTTCACCGACGCGGAGAAGCTGCGAACGCTGAACGCGATCGTGCACCCGCTCGTCGGGGCACGGTCCGCCGAACTGGAGAGGGCCGCGGGCGCCGACGCGATCGTCGTGCACGACGTACCGCTGCTCACGGAGAACGGCCTGGCGTCCCTCTACGACCTGGTCGTCGTGGTGGACGCGTCGCCCGACACCCAACTGGCCCGGCTGACCGCACGGCGCGGCATGACCGAGGACGAGGCGCGGTCGCGGATGGCGGCGCAGGCCACCCGCGAACAGCGGCTGGCCATCGCCACGCTCGTCATCGACAACGACGGGCCGCTGGAGGCGCTGGAACCACAGGTGCGCAAGGTGTGGGAAGAACTCACCGCACGGGCCGCCGCCGGGGAGTGAGTGGCGGGTGGTGCGGGAAGGACCCTCCGGCGCGTGCCGGGCGCCCGGGAACAGCGGGCGCGGGCAAGGGCGTTGAACGTGTCCGCAGAGGGAAGGAAAGACATCGTGTCCGACACCACGCCGCCGCAGCCGCCGTCCGCCTCGTCCGCCTCGTCCGCCTCGTCCCCCTCGGGCTCTCCCGGCTCCGCGAGCCCGGAGACGCACGTCATCGACTACCGGGCCGCCGAGCGACTGTTGGCCGCCCGTGACCCGCGCGGAGCCGTCCGACTCCTCGACTCGGTCATAGCCGCCCACCCGGAGAACACGGGCGCCCGGCTGCTGCGGGCGCGGGCCTTCTTCGCGGCGGCGCAACTGCGTGCGGCCACACTCGAATTCGAACTGGTGCTGGAGCGCGAGCCGGACAACGCGTACGCCCACTTCGCGCTCGCCCGGACCCACGAGCGGTCCGGGCGGCGCGAGCAGGCCCGCAAGCACTTCAGGCTGGCCGCGGCCCTCGATCCGCAACCCGAGTACCTGGCCGCGGCCCGCTTCGAGGAGTGAGCGACCTTCGCAGGCGCCGACCTCCGCCGGGGCCGACCCCGGCCACAGCACTAGGTCCGGGGAGGCTCGTACGGAGGGACACCGGGGCCCGGCTGGTAGTGCGGGCCCTGGTGGATGTGGTGTACCACCACCGCCAGGTCCACCGCCGCCAGCAGGACGATCACCCCGCAGGCCGCCGCCCACCCGGGACGACCGACCAGCGAGAACGCGGCAGTCCCGGCGGCGGCCCAGATCAGCCCCCACAGACTCAACCAGAACCGCAGCCGCAGCGGGCTGCGGGCGGTCACCGGCTCGTTACCGGAACGCATGGCCATCGCCTCGAATCGTCGGAGGCCTCGCATCCATGGTCCCACCACCGGCCGGTCAGGGGTTGAGCTTGTTCACCGCCGTCGTGGTCGTCTTCTTGAACGCGGGCACGGGCGCGTCGCCCAGATCGCCCATCTGGCCCCACTTCACGACGGTCACGGTCACGCCGTCACGGCCGATCCCGTACAGGTGTACGCCGGGCTCGGAGTCCGGGACGGAGGTGTGCACCCCGTAGACGTGCGCGCCTTCCTCGACGGGCAGCTTCCCGTAGTCCTGCCAGGAGGCCGTCCCACCCGGAGTCGTCCGCAGCCAGTCGGCGGCGCAGGCCGCGACCTTGAGCTCCAGGGCGGTCGCGAGCTTGGCGGCCGCTGCGTTCGAGGCCGTCCGCACGGAGATCTGCGTCGCGCCGGTGTCGTAGTCGGTGCCGAAGTCGCGGTGCCAACTGCCGGCCGCGGGCAGAACCCCCTCCAGGCAGAACGGGGCGAACTCGGGCAGGCCCTTGGTGACCTTGCCGGCGTACCAGGGGGACGAGGGGTGCGGCGGCAGGTCGGCGCCGCCCAGGAAACCGGGCGCCGCGGATGCCGCGGTGGCGGTGGCCGAGGTGGCGAGGAGCAGCGCGGCGGCGGCGGTGGCGGTGGTCGCGAAGGCGGTGCTGAAGCGTCGGAGCATGGTGGTCGGGTCCCCGTTTCCGGTCGGTGTGGCTGTCGGTGAAGAGCCTCTACCCGGGGCGGGACGGCACGCGACGGATTGGGGCGGTTTCGGGACGCTGGAACGCCCTTATGGCCTTCCACCTGGGGGAACATGCCAGGGTGGAACGGATTCACGGGACGGGGGGCGTCGTGGGCGAGGCGGAACGGTCGGCGGAGGCGGAGAACTTCGCACGGCTCATGCGGGAACTGAAGGAGCGTGGGGGGCTCAGTTACGGCGTCCTGGCACGCCGGCTGCACACCAGTACCTCGACCCTGCACCGGTACTGCAGGGGGGAGGCGCTCCCCGCCGAGTTCGCGGTGGTGGACCGGTTCGCCCGCGCCTGCCGGGCCGGGCAGGAGGAGGCGCTTGAACTGCACCGGGCGTGGCTGCTGGCCGACGCGCGTCGCCGGGCACCGGCGCAGGCGGTCGCGGTGGCCTCGACGCCGCCGTTGCCCGTGACCGTCCCCGTGCCGGTGCCTCCGGCGGCCGTCGAACGGAAGGCGTCGCCCGAGCCGGACCCGGTGGGCGCGAGGGCTCCGGGGGTGGGGTCGCCCTGGTACCGCAGGCGCGCGGTGGCGGTCGCCGGCGCCGGACTCGCGGTGGGGGCGGTGGCGGTGGCGGTCCTCGCGGCGGCCGGGCCCGAACGGGGCAGGGGCACGGCCGGGGCGACGGGGGCGGCCACCGCGGCGGGGACGGGCGCACCGGCCGCGGCCCTGCCGTCGACCCGGCCCTCGTCGTCCTCTTCCTCGAACGCCTCGGGCGGGCCGGCCCCGTCGGCGTCCCCCTCCGCCCCGGCCTCGCCCTCGGACCCGGCCGCGGGGTCGGACCCGACCGGCGACCCGGTCCCGCGGACCCCCACCGCACAGGCACCCCCGGCGGGCGGCGGGGCTCCGGCCGCTCCGGCCGCGCCGCTGCGGGCGGCGGTACGGTCCCACGTGTGGGCCGCCGGCTGCGATCACGCCTACCTCTCCCCCCGGGAACCGGCGGCCGTCCCCCCGCCCCCGGTGGAGGCGGACGCCGCCGCCTGGGCGCGGTCCCAGGGGGCCGTGCACGCGGGGAGCCAGATCGTCGAGATCACCGTGCACGGCACGGGGGAGGGGGCCGTGGTCCTCCAGGGCACGGACGTCCGGGTGGCCGCCCGCCGCACCCCGCCCGCCTGGAACGTCTACCAGATGTCCCAGGGCTGCGGCGGGGGACTGACGCCGGCCACGTTCGCGGTCAACCTGGACGCCCCGAGGCCGCTGGCCCGGCCCGTCGCGGGCAACGACGCCGGGGAGGCGATCCCCGCGCCCACGTTCCCCATGCGGGTCTCGGCCGCGGAACCGGTCGTCCTGCGCGTGGAGACGGCCACCACCGGCTGCGACTGCGACTGGTACCTCGACCTGCGCTGGACCGGTCCCGCGGGCTCGGGCACCCTGCGCCTGGACGACGCCGGAAGTCCCTGGCGCACGAGCGCCCACCCGAACCGCCCGGTGTACGGATTCGCCACGGAGCGGTCCCGCTGGTCCCGCTGAGACGGGCACCCGTGCCGGGCCCGCCCCGGACCGGCCGCCGGCGCCCCGCGCGGGCCGCCGGCCACCGCCCGGCCGGGGCACCGGCGCTGTCAGTGGCCCCACCTAGACTCGACGGCAGACGCGACCGCCGACACCGGGAAGGGAGGATCCACCGTGACGCCGCCACCGCCGCCACCGGCGGATCCCCTCGTCCCGCTGTTGCGGCACGCCTGCGTGTTCCTCCCCGACGCCGTCCCCCGCCGGGGCCGGCTCGTCTTCTGGGCACCCGACGGCGTGCTCCTTCCCGAGGTCGGGACCCCGCATCAGCTGAGCGTCGTCCGCCCGCACGGCAGCGGGGTGCGCGCCCGGACCGTCCCGGCCGTGGCCCTGCCCGTCGTCGACGCGCTGCCCCTGCTGGTCCGGGCGTCCCGCGACCCCGCCGCGGTCTGCGCCCCCGCCACGCGGGCCTGGGCCACCGCCGCCACCCAGGCACTCAGCCTGGTCGCCCGCGGCCGACTGCTCCCCGGGGTGACCGCCGAGGGCGTCGACGCCTGGCGGGTCGGCCCGCTCGACGCCGAGGACATCGCGTACGTGCGCGCCGTCGCGGCCGCCCTGCCCCACGAGTCGTACGCCGCCCCGCTCGCCGGCCGCCGCCCGGTGACGCTCCCCGAACCGGAGGCCCTGGTCCGGGCGTTCCTGGACGCCGTGGCCGACGGCCTGCCCCGTACCCCGGCCGCCCCGGTGGCCGCCGGGCGGCCGTTCGCCGCGTCGGAGCCCCAGCGGGTCCCCGGGATACGGGAGTGGGCCACCCAGGTCGCGGCCGGCGCCGACACCGGGGTGGGGATCTCGCTGCGGCTCGACCTGTCCTCCTTCCGCCTGTTCGACGAGGCCGAGCCCGAGGACGTGCGGCGCGCCGGGGCCGCCGTGGTCCAGGTCCACAGCCTCGCGGACCCGACGCTCGTCGCCGACGCGGACGCGCTCTGGGCCGGCACGGCCGCCGCCGGGTTCGGTCCGCGGGCGCGGATCGACGCCGTGCTCGCCCTGCGCCGGGCCGCCCGGGTGTGGCCGCCGCTGCTGCGCCTGCTGGACCAGCCGGTGCCCGACGCCCTGGCCCTGTCGGATCCGGATCTGGAGGACCTGCTGGGCGCCGCCGCGACCCGGTTGGCGAGCGCCGGGGTCCTGGTCCACTGGCCGCGCGAGTTGGCCCGTACGTTGTCCGCCTCCGCCGTGGTGCGGTCCACCGCGCCCGGCTCCGCCACCGACGGCACGGCCTTCTTCGACGCGGGGCAGCTCTTCGCCTTCTCGTGGGAACTCGCCCTCGGCGGTGACCGGCTCACCCCGGGGGAGATGGACGCGCTCGCTCAGGCGCACCGGCCCGTGGTGCGGCTGCGCGACCAGTGGGTGCGGGTGGATCCCGAGCTGGTGCGCAAGGCCCGCAAGCGGGAGCTGGGCCTGTTGGACCCGGTGGACGCGTTGGCCGCCGTGCTGACGGGGACGACCGAGGTCGAGGGCGAGCCGGTGGAGGCGATCCCGGTGGGGGCGCTCGCAGCACTGCGGGAGCGACTCACGGGCGAGCTCGCTCCGTTGCCGCAGCCCGCCGCGTTGAAGGCGACCCTGCGCGACTACCAGGCACGCGGTCTGGCCTGGTTGGACCTGATGACCTCGCTCGGTCTCGGCGGTTGCCTGGCCGACGACATGGGCCTCGGCAAGACGGTGACGCTGATCGCGCTGCACCTGCACCGGGACCGGGCCGAGCCGACCCTCGTCGTCTGCCCGGCCTCGCTGCTGGGCAACTGGCAGCGGGAGATCGAGCGGTTCGCGCCCGGCACCCCGGTCCGCCGGTTCCACGGCGCCGGCCGCAGCCTCGAAGGGCTGGACCGGGCGGGCGGGTTCGTGCTCACCACGTACGGGACGATGCGCGCCGGCGCCGCCCGCCTGGCCGAGCAGCGCTGGGGCATGGTCGTCGCGGACGAGGCCCAGCACGTGAAGAACCCGCATTCGGCGACGGCGAAGGCCCTGCGCACCATCCCCGCGCCCGCCCGGGTGGCGTTGACGGGCACCCCCGTGGAGAACAACCTCTCCGAGCTGTGGGCTCTCCTCGACTGGACCACGCCCGGGCTGCTGGGCCCACTCACCACCTTCCGGGCGCGCCACGCCCGACCGGTGGAGCACCAGCAGGAGGAGGACGGCGGCAACGACGAGGCGGTCGCCCGACTCGCCGCGCTGGTACGGCCCTTCCTGCTCCGGCGCAAGAAGTCCGACCCCGGCATCGCCCCCGAACTCCCGCCGAAGACCGAGACCGACCACCCGGTGTCGCTCACCCGGGAACAGGCCTCCCTGTACCAGGCGGCGGTGGACGAGGCGATGGCCGTGATCGAGACGAGCGAGGGCATCGAGCGACGCGGGATGATCATGAAGTTGCTGGCCTCGCTCAAGCAGATCTGCAACCACCCCGCGCAGTACCTCAAGGAGGAGCGGCCCCGGATCCCGCACCGCTCGGGCAAGCTCGCGCTGCTGGACGAGTTGCTGGACACGATCCTGGCCGAGGGCGGCTCGGTGCTGATCTTCACGCAGTACGTGACGATGGCCCGCATCATCGAGCGGCACCTGGCGAACCGCGGCATCGCGCACCAACTGCTCCACGGCGGCACGCCGGTGGCGCGCCGCGAGGAACTCGTGGACCGGTTCCAGGCGGGCGAGGTGCCGGTGTTCCTGCTGTCGCTGAAGGCGGCGGGCACCGGCCTGAACCTCACGCGCGCCGGACACGTCATCCACTTCGACCGCTGGTGGAACCCCGCCGTGGAGGAGCAGGCCACCGACCGCGCGTACCGCATCGGCCAGACCCAGCCCGTGCAGGTGCACCGGATCATCGCGGAAGGCACCGTCGAGGACCGGATCGCCGAGATGCTGGAGGCGAAGCGGGCCCTGGCCGATGCCGTGCTGGGCTCCGGCGAGTCGGCGCTGACCGAGCTCTCCGACCGTGAACTGGCCGACCTGGTGTCCCTGCGGAGGCCCGAATGATCACCGCGCGGGACGATCGCCGGCGCACCTTCGAGACCGTGCCCGCCGGGCTGGAGGCGACGACCTGGTGGGGTCGGGCCTGGGTGGTCGCGCTGGAGGAGCGCGCCCCCGACGCGGCCCGCCTCGTACGGGGGCGCGCCTACGCCGCCGAGGGCCACGTCGACGCGGTGACGATCACCCCGGGTCGGATCGTGGCGTACGTCCGGGGGAGCAGGCCCCGCCCGTACCGCACCGAACTGGCACTGCCGGCCTTCGCGGACGCCGAGTGGGGCGAGGTCCTGGAGACGGTGGCCGCCGACCCCGCGGCTCTCGCGGCCCTGCTGGAACGAGAGGTCCCGGAATCCCTCGCGGAGACGATCCTGCCGGGACCGGGCGAACTGCTCGCGCGGTGCTCCTGCCCCGACGTGGGGCGTCCGCCGTGCAAGCACGCGGCGGCCCTCTGCTACCGGGCGGCCCGACTGCTCGACGAGGACCCGTTCGTGCTGCTGCTCCTGCGCGGACGCGGGGAGCGGGAACTACTGGAGGAGCTGACCCGGCGCAACGCCGCCCACGCCGCCCGCGAACAGCCCGACACCACCCCCGACTTCCCCGGGATCCCCGCCCGCGCGGCGGTGGCCCGCACCGTACTGCCCCCGCTGCCGGCGCCGATGCGCGCCCCGGCCGCCCCCGGGCTGCCGCCCGCCTACCCGGCCGACCCCGCCGCGCCCGACCCGCTCGCCCTGGACCAGCTCGCGACGGACGCGGGCGCCCGCGCCCTCGCGCTGCTGGCGACCGGCGAGGACCCGATCGCCGGCCTCACCCTGTGGCAGGACGCCGTCCGACTGGCCTCCGCGCACCCGACGGCCGGCCTGACCGGCGTCGCCCGCACGCTCTACCGGGACCTGGCCCGCGCCACCGGCCGGACCACCACCGACCTCACCCGGGGCGCGGCCGCCTGGCGGCAGGGGGGCCTGCCGGGCCTGTCCGTGCTCGACGAGCCCTGGGACCCGCCGGCCGGCCCCTTCGACCGGGCGCGCCCGGCCCTGCTCGCCGCGGGCCGGGGCCTGTACCGCCCCGACCGCAACCGCCTCACCGCCGGGACCCGTCAGCTCCGGCTCGGCCGCGAGGGACTCTGGTACCCCTACGAGTCCCGCCTCGACGACGCCGACTGGTGGCCCTCCGGCCGGCCGTCCACGGACCCGGTGGCGGCCCTGCAACGCTGAGGGCCCTGACGGAACCGATGCCTCCGGGCAGATCAGACGCCCGCGGACGCCGTCCGGCGGTATCCGGCCGAAACGGTCCGGCGTCGGGGTCCGGCCGACGTCGTCCCGAGCACGGTGGTGCGGCTCGACGAGGTCCGGCCGCCGCGTCGGGGCCTCGGTCCGTGGCGTCCGGGCGCGGTGTCGGGTCGTCAGGCCGGGGCGTCGGGTCCTGGCGTCGCATCGTGGCGTGGCGCGGTCAGGCCCGGGCGTCGGTCCGTGCGGGCGGGTCAGGCCGGGGCGTCGGTCCGTGGCCTCCGGTCGCGGCGCGGCTCGTCAGGCCGGGGCGTCGGGCCGTTCGAGGTGCGTCGCCCAGCGGGTGAGCGCGGCGAAGTCGCGGTCGCGGAGCCCGTGGCGCGGATGGACGCGCAACAACAGGGCCGGGGCGGGGTGATGGGCGGCGACCCAGGCCCGGTCCCGCGGGTTGATCATGTCGTCGACCCAGGCGAACGGACGGCCCGCGGCCCAGGCGAGGAGCGGTCGGGTCTTCCAGGAAAGGCCGTCGGGATCGTGGGCGAAAAGCTCCGGCCACTCGATCACGGGGAGATCACCGGGCAGCCCGATGCGCGGGGCGATCATGGTGTTGGCCTGGTGCATCCAGGTGGTCGCCCAGGCGAGTTCGTAGGGCAGGGCCAGCAACCGGGCGCCGTGGGCGGGGTGCAGGCGGACCCGGAGCCCGCGCCGTGCGCTGCGCGAATCGGGGGCGCGGCGGGACATCCAGATCTCGGGACGCATCCGGTGGCTGTCGTACCCGCGCAGCCCGGCGAGCCGTGACCGGAAGGGGTTGAGAGGGCCGTCCACATCGAGGAGAAGCAGCGGGCTGTTCATCATGAGATAGGCATTACCCCGTACACGATGGGGTGAAATGCCCATCAGCGCTATAACCCGAATGGGGTTACGGCGTTGTTTCCGGTGCGGGTGAGTCGCCCGCGGACTTCTCCGGAAGGCGGGAAACTGATGCGTCACAGTCGTCGCAATGGCTTGATCACGGCGGTGGTTGCGGGAGGTGGACTGGCGGTCGCGGGGGTGAGTGGCTTCGCCTACGCCGACGCGGACGCGGGTGGCAGAGCCGAGGGCTCCCCGGGCCTGCTCGCCGGAAACCTGGTGCAACTGCCGGTGAACACACCGGTGAACGTGTGCGGGAACACCGTGAGCGTGGTCGGGCTTCTCAACCCCGCCGCCGGGAACCGCTGCGCGAACACCTCCCAGGGCGGCGGCGCCCGCTCCGGCCCGGGCGCCTCGGGGCAGGGCCACTCCTCGTCCTCCACGAAGGCCGGCACGTCCAACGGCGGCGGAGCGGTGGCCGACGGACAGACGAAGGGTTCCCCCGGACTGCTGTCCGGCAACGGCATCCAGCTCCCCGTGGACCTCCCGCTGAACGTCAGCGGCAACTCCGTGAACGTGGTCGGAATCGGCAACCCCTCCAGCGGCAACACCTCCGTCAACGGCGGGAAGCCCAGCGGTGGCAAGCCGGTCCAGCCGCCCGTCGTCGTCAAGCCCCCGGTCGTCATCCCGCCGGCGCCCGTCACGCAGGTGAAGCCGCCGGCGCCGCAGACCCCGCAGACGCCGCCCCGGCACACCGAAGCCCTCGCCCACACCGGGTCCGACGGCCTCGGCTACCTGATCCCCGGCAGTGGCGCGCTGCTGCTCGGCGGAGCGCTGATGTACCGCCGCTTCCGTACCCAGGGCTCCGTCTAGATCGTCTCGGCCTGGACCGGCTCCCCGGACGCCGCCCGCCAGCCGTCCAGGATCGCGTCGATCCGCTCCGCCAGCCGGGCCCGGGCGGCGAACCGCGGCACTCCCGCCATGAGCAGGGCGTCGTACTCGGTGTCGAGGTGCCGTACGGCCGCCCGCACCGCCACGGACACCGCCAGTTCGTCCAGGGCCCGGCCGGCGGCGGTTCGACCCACGCGGCCACTGCCGCGCAGCGAGGCGTGCGTCGCGATGGACCGCGCGCGTTCCTCCGGACAACCGGGGAACAGCCGCCGGATCTCGGCGGTGAAGGCCGCCGTGAAGCGGACGTCCTCGGCCGCGCGGCGCAGCCGGTCGCGGTCCCGGCGGCGGGCCCGCACCTCGGCGTCCGCGAGGCAGGCGCGCTCGGCGCGGGCCAGGGCGGCTTCCTCGACCAACAGGCCCTGGCGTTCGTGGCGATGGCGCCGCTTGTGCCGGCGCACCACGACGGCGGAGAGCGAACTGGCCTCCCGCGCACGCCGGGTCAGCGCCGCGTCGCCGCGCGGCAGGTAGACCAGATGGCCGAGGTCGACGCAGTCCAGGCAGCGGGGCACCCCCGCCTCGCGGACGAGGAGTCGGAGCGGGCCCTGCCGGCACTCGGCGCAGTGGATCCGCTTGTGCGACTCGAACACGACAACACTCATGACGGAGTGATACCGCGCCGCGGTCCTCCTATCACCTTGTCGGGCTGGGTTGTTGTCCTTTCATCGGTTCTTCCCCGACGTCATGATCTCCTCCTACCGTGAGGCGGCCGGGCCGCGATGGCCCCGTGGAGGAGGATCGATGGGTGGGCGGCAGGCGACGGCGCGACGGCCGAGGGCGAGCGGCGGATCGGACCTCACGGGCCGGGAGATCGTGATCGAGTCGGGGCAGTGCACGGGATGGCACTATCACGACGTGCCGCTGATGGTGGTGGTCACCTCCGGAACGCTGACCCGGATCCTGGACGACGGATCCGTCGAGACGCACCCGGCGGGGGCCACCTTCGTCGAGCCCCCGGGCAGTGACCACGTCCACCTCGGCCGCAACCCGGGCAGCGAACCGGTCGTGCTCCACGTGACCTGTGCCCTTGCCGAGGAAGCCCGTTGGTCGGTGGCCACGCCCGCCCCGTCCGGTGCCAGGCCGTGCCCGTGCCCGGGGCACGCCCGATGACTCCGTGGCACCGGCCGGTCGAGTGCGGCGCACCCCACGGCAGGCTCAGACCAGTCGGCGTATCTCCCCGCGCACCCGGTAGAAACCGCCGGACGCCGCATGCAACCCCTCCACCACGTAGCGGGCGCCGGCCTCCCGGATCCCGCGCGGGAACTGCACGTTCCAGCCGGACTCGAAGCCGTCGGACACCACCTGCACCCGCGTCCGCCCGCCCTGCTGGACGCACTCCACCACCACACCGCCCGCCGGCGCCGCGGCCACCGAGATCGTCGCCACCGCCGAGGCGGACGCGGCCGGGGTGAACACGGGCAGCGCGGCGGCCGACTTGACATCCACCGCCATCGGCACCGAACCCTGCTGCGCGGCCGTGATGGCCTGCTCGCTCGCGTCCACGCACACCAGCGAACCGTCCGTGGTGACCAGGTACAGCCGCCCGTCGAGGTACTGCATGGACAGCGCCGACCCACTGCCCGTGCCCAGCTTCCACAGCCGCCGGCCGTCCGCGTCGAAGCAGTACACGGAGGAGGAGAGGTCACCCGCGAACACGTGCCGCCCGTCCGGCGAGGTCGCACACGAGTACACCGCCGCGTCACACCGGTACGAGGCCTCCACCGCGCCCGTCGCCTTCGACAGCCGCTGCACCGTGTTGCGCCCGGTACCCGCGTACACGGCGTCGTCCTCCTGCCAGCCGAACAGCACCGAACCGTCGGTCGCCGTGTGCCACAACTCCCGCCCGCCGTCCGGGGCGTAGGCCGTCACGCCCTTGCTGTGGCCGTGGTACACCGCCCGCTCGTCGGCCCGCACCATCCAGGCGTTGGACCCCGACGAGCGCCGCGACCACTGGAACTCGTCCTCGTGGTCGATGACGGTCAGGCCGCCGCTGCGGTCGGACACGTTCAGCACGCCCTCGCGGATGTCGAGCCAGAAGATGTCCACGTCCGCGGCGATGTCGTACGCCCCGAACGGCACCTTCGACGAAAGGTCGTACACCGTGCCGTCGTCACAGCCCGCGTAGATCCAGAACTCGTCCGCCACCAGGCACTTCACCCCGTCCGGCAGCGAGTACCGGGCCAGCACCTCGCCGCCGTGGCTCAGCGTGTAGACGTCTCCCGACTGGTTGCCGACCCAGCAGCGGTCCTCGTCCACGTGGATCCCGAACGCCGAGGAGCCCGTGCGGAAACGCCACAGCACCGGAGCCACCGCGCGCGCCGTCGACGGGGCCGAGGTCACCTGCCTGCGGGTCACCGACCGCGCCGCGCGGGCACCGCGAACCGCCGGGGCGTAGCCCTTGCGGACCTTCTCCCCGATCTTCTTCGCGGCCGCCGCGCGGGCCTTCTCCACCGTCGGGAAGGAGGAGTTCTGCACCTGGCCGTCCGCGCCGATGCGCCCGTACCGCACGGTGACGGCCGTGCCGTCCACCGTCACCTCGTAGAACTTGTGCGCCCCGCCGTCGTCCTGCGACAGCTCCATGTACGTCGTCTCGCCGGCCATGACAGACCCCTCCCCGCGGTCGGGCCGACGACTCCGTTTCGCGCCGGTGATCCCTCGTGGAAAAAGTTAGGACCCGCCACTGACAATGGGCTCGTGCAGCTGGAAGCGATCACATGGCAGCGGATGGCCGAGCGGCTCGCCGGGCGTCTGGAGGACCGGTCCGAGGGGCCCGGCGGGGGGCCCTGGCAGCGGGTGGGCATCGACGGCGCGCCCGCCGCCGGAACGGACGTGCTCGCGGACCGGCTCGCCGAGGAACTGCGCGGTCGGGGCAGGCCCGTGATGACGGTCCCGGCCGACGGGTTCCTGCGGCCGGCCTCCCTCCGCTTCGAGTTCGGCCGGCAGGACGTCGACGCGTACCTCGCCGGCTGGTACGACACGGCCGCCCTCTGGCGGGAGGTGTTCGGCCCCACCGACCCCGACGGCAGCGGCCGGGTGCTGCCCGATCTCTGGGACCCGGCGACCGACCGGGCCACCCGCAGCCCCTACGTCGAACTCCCGCCGGGCGGCGTGCTGATCGTGCACGGACCGCTGCTGTTCGGCCACTGGTTCCCCTTCGACCTCGGCGTGCACATCCGCCTCTCCCCGGGAGCCCTCGCCCGCAGGACCGAGGAGTCCGCGCGCTGGACGCTGCCCGCCTTCGCCCGCTACGAGGCCGAGACCGACCCGGTGGGCCTGGCCGACGCGGTCGTCAGGGCCGACGACCCCCGCCACCCGGCCTGGACGGGACTCGCGGACTGACACGCCGAGGCATCCACCGGGTCACGGACGTCCGGGATCGGCAACAGCGCGATTCCCGGTCGGTGACGAACGGGAATCGGCCATCGTCGTGGCCGACAGTCGCGGCTACGTTGTCGCCACGCTTCGACGGCGGCCACCGGGTGGCGCCTTGGCAGAGGGAGACGGCAATGGGTGGACGCGGCGGTACGGTCGAGGGACCGAGACGGTTGCGGGGGTGGACGCTCACGACGCTCGCCCTGTGCGCGGCCCTGACCCTCACCGCCTGCAACGGCGAGGACGGCGGCACCGACGCCGCGGGCACGCCCTCCGGAGCGAGCCCCGCCGGCCCGAGCACCTCCCCGGCCGGGGCCGCGCCCCCGGCCGGAACCCAGACCCCGCCCGCCGGCGCCGGACCGTCGGCGTCCGCCGTTTCCGCGAAGCCGACCGCCCCGGCCACCGCCAAGGCGACCCCGGCGGGCAAGCCCAAGTCGCCCGCGCCCACCTGCGACCACAAGATGCCGATCTCGCCCGACGAGATCGCCGTCAACCGGTACACGCCCGAGGGCGGCTTCCACAGCCTGATCGTCAAGCACGGCAACTGGGGGTGCGGTACCCCCGACTCCGACGGCGCCCCCTTCGAGACGGTCGGCAAGGAGACGTTCATCCCGATCCGGGACGACGCGAAGATCACGGCCGTCACTCCGATCGTCGAGAGCACGGAGAACGAACCGATCACCCTCGACGCCCTCATCGAGTGGCTGGTCGCCCACCCGAACCAGGGCCTGGTGTTCCGCTACCACCTCGGCGGCAAGGGCGGGATCGACACCCTGGACCAGGTGTTCACCCCGTGAACCCGCCCCCGGGGCGGCCCTGATCGACCCGCCCCGGGTCCCGTCGACACCGGGGCGTGTGAGGGGTCGAGGGCGACGGCCCTACGGACGTCCGCCCAGCCGGGTGACCGCCACCGCGGCCGCTCGACACCCCGCGCGGGCCGCCTCCACCGGGGTCGCGCCCGCCAGCCGGGCCGCCAGGAAGCCGCCGGTGAAGGCGTCCCCCGCACCCGTGGAATCGACCGCCTCGACGGCTTCGGCGTCGACCTCGGCCGTGATGCGCCCACCCTCGGCGATCAGCGCCCCGGCCGCGCCCCGGGTGACCACCACCAGCGGCACCCGGCGGCTCAGTGCCACCGCCGCCCGGGCCACCCCGGCCGGCTCCGGGAGCCCCGCCAGCAGCCTCGCCTCGTCCTCGTTCGGCAGCAGTACGCAGGCGCCCGCCACCGCCGCCAGGAAGCGCTCCGGGCCCAGCGTGGCCAGGAACCCCGCCGAGGCCGGGTCCACGCTCACCGGCACCCCCCGGGTCCGGGCCGCCCTCAACGCCACCCTCGCCAACTCCCTGCTGCTGTCCGCGAAGAACAGGTACCCCGACAGGTGCAGGTGCGCGGCCCCGTCCAGCAGGGCCGGCGCCCAGTCGGCCGGGCACAGCCGCAGGGACGCCCCGCTGTCCGTCAGGAAGGTCCGCTCCGCGTCCTTGCCGACCAGCGCCACCACCGTCCCGGTCGGTTCCCCCCGGTCGACGACCAGTTTGGGGCGGACCCCCGCGTCGACCAGCGCCCGTTCGTGCCACCGCGCCGCCTCGGCGCCCACCCGCGCCAGGATCCGTACCTCCGGGGCGCCCTCGTGCGCCGCCCAGCAGGCGGCGTTACCGCCCGCCCCGCCCGGCAGGGTACGGATCCGGGCGACCGTGTCGGTGGCCGGCGCGAGCGGCTCCGTGTGCACCGCGACCACGTCCGTGACCACGTCCCCGACGACCAGCAGCGCGCCCGGCGCCCCGCCCGCCCCGCTCGCGGCCGCTCCCCGCGGGGCCGTCCCCGTCGCACCCGTTCCCGTCCCCTCGTCCGTCGAGTCCGTCACCGTCGCGTCCGTCGCCGTCGAGTCCGCGCCGGTCACCCCCCGCCCGGTCATGCGCGGGCCGCCCAGGCCCCCGCGATCCGGGCCCCGAGCCGGACGTTGCCCCGCACCGCCGCCAGGTTCGCCTCCAACGACGCGCCGCCGGTGGCCCGTACCAGGAACCCCAGGAGGAACGGGGTCACCGCCTGCCCCGTGATGCCCCGCTCCCGGCACGCGTCGAGGGCCTCCGCCAGCACCCGGTCGTGCAGCTCCGGATCCAGCTGCTCCGCCTCCGCCACCGGATGGGCCACCAGCAGCGCGGACTCCGGTCCTCCGAGTGCGTCCTGAGCCGCCATCACCGCCGCCACCTCCTCGGGACGGTGCACGGTCCAGTCCACCGGCTCGCCGGAACTGGACAGGTAGAACCCGGGGAAGCGGTCCGTCCCGTACCCGAGCACCCCGACGCCCAGGGTCTCCAGCCGTTGCAGCGTGGCGGGCACGTCCAGGATCGACTTCACCCCCGCGCAGACCACCGTGATCCGGGTGCGCGCGAGCAGCGACAGGTCCGCCGACTCGTCCTGGGTGTGGGCGAACTCCCGGTGCACCCCGCCCAGCCCGCCCGTGGCGAAGACGCGCAGCCCGGCCCGAGCCGCCAGGAAGGCGGTCGCGGAGACCGTCGTCGCCCCGGTCGCCCCCGTCGCGAGGGCGGGCGCCAGATCCCGGTGGCCGAGCTTGCGCACGTCCTCGCCGCCCGCGATCCGCTCCAGTTGCCCCTTGTCGAGGCCCGCGTACGCCACTCCGTCCACCACGGCGATCGTCGCCGGAACCGCCCCCTCGGAGCGGACCAGGGCCTCCAGTTCGGCGCCCACCACTAGATTGCGGGGGCGCGGCAGGCCGTGCGCGATGATCGTCGACTCCAGGGCGACGACGGGCCTCCCGGCGGCCAGCGCCTCGCGTACCTCCTCTGAAAGGACCGGTACCGAGGAGAGCGCCGAGGCCGGGACGGCGGACGCGGATGTGGGCGCGGATGCTCTGTGCTGTGGCATGCACCCATCCATGGCACCGGATTCGCGCCCCCAAACGCGCTCCCGTCACTCCCGCGCCAACCTGTCCGAGTACCGCGCCCCGCGCGCCGCCCGCCCCACCCTTGAACGCGCCCGCGCGGCACGACGCCCGCCATCCGGACACGCACCGCGGCGACAGAGGTGCGCACCCGCCGTCCTGGCCGAAACCCGGCGGACACCGACCCCGGCGGGGTGGACAGGATGCCTCGTCCGGCGCGTCCGCGCTGGACGCTCTGGTCGCCCCGACGCGGGGGACCACCCGATTAGGCTGACGGGCCATGAGCACCCCTGATCACAGCGCGGCCCCCGCCTCCTTCGCCGTCTCCGTGACGGACTTCCCCGACGCCGAACTGGAGGTGGAGGAGCTCGACCCGGCCCAGATCGTCTCCGGCACGCCCGTCGTCACGGGCAAGGTGCTGTGGGAGGCCGAGGACGGCTCGCGGATCCGGGGCATCTGGCAGATCACCCCCGGCGTGGTCACGGACACCGAGGCCGACGAACTGTTCGTGGTGGTCGCCGGCCGCGCCACCATCGAGGTCGAGGGCGGCGACACGCTGGAGGTGGGCCCCGGCTCCGCCTGCGTGCTCAGGGAGGGCGACAAGACCACCTGGACCGTCCACGAGACGCTGCGCAAGGCCTACCACATCAACTACTAGGCGGCACCGCTCCCCGCCGACGAGGCAGCCGGACCCGCGGCCCCGGCAGGATCCGAAAGAGACGGCCTACGCGCCCGCGTCCGCCTTCGCGGGGGCCGGGTGCCGGCGCGCCGTGAAGAGGGCCAGGGCCGCCATCGGCAGCAGCAGCGCGGCGCCGATCGCGTTGAGCCACCCGTATCCCGCCCGGGCCATGACCAGGCCGGCCGCGGCCCCGCCCAGACCGGCGGCCGCGTTCATCGTGAGGTCGCTCAGTCCCTGGACGGCGGCCCGCGCGGCCTGCGGTACGGAATCGGTCAGCAGGGCCGAGCCCGAGACCATTCCCGCGGACCAGCCGAGACCGAGCAGGAACAGGCCGAGGGCGGACTGCGCGTGGCTCGGGCCGGCGGTACCGGCGAGCAGCGCGGCGACCGACAGCAGACCGGCCGCGAGCCCGATCACGGACAGCCGGCCGATCCGGTCGGCGAGCCATCCCATGACGGGGGAGAAGGCGAACATGCCGGCGATGTGACCGCTGATCACCAGTCCGACGAGCTTCAGGTCGGCGCCGTGGTGACCGAGGTCCACCGGGGTCATGACCATGATCGAGACCATGGTGGTGTGCGACACCGCGACGGTCAGCAGGGCGAGCCTGGCACGCGGCGACTCCCGGACGGCCGTGAAACCGGCGCGCAGCGAGCGCCCGGCCCGGGTCTGCTCCCCGGGCGCGGCCAGCGCCCGGGCCGTCAGCAGCGGATCGGGTCGCAGGAGGACGCCGATCAGGGTGCCGGTGAGGACGAAGACGGCGCCGGCCCACACGAAGGGGCCCGCCGTCTCGGGTATGGAGGTCCCGGCGAAGCTGTGGCTGGCCGGTGCGGAGAGGTTCGGGCCGAGCACCGCGCCGATGGTGGACGCCCACACGACCACGGAGATCGCCCGCGCGCGGCGGTCGGGCGCCGCGAGGTCGGCGGCGGCGAACCGGGCCTGGAGGTTGGCGGAGGACGCGGCGCCGAAGGCGGCCATGCCCACCAGCAGGAGCGGGAAGTTCCCGATCGTGGCGGCCAGTACGACCAGGGCCGCGCCGGCGGCTCCGATCGCGTACGCCAGGACCAGACCCGGACGGCGCCCGCGCGCGGTCATCAGGGCGGCGAGCGGCAGCGAGAGCAGCGCGGTGCCGATCACGGAGGCGGTGGACGCGAATCCCGACATGGCCTCGGTGCCGCTGACCTCGGTGGCGAGGACCGGGGCCAGGGCGATGCTGATGGGCACGCCCAGCCCGCCCAGCATCTGAGCGGCGATCAGCACGGCGGACGTGCGCCGCTGCAACCGGGGGAGGTCCGTCGCCGCGACCGAGGGCGCGGTGCGTTCGGTACCGGGGGAGGCCGTCACCGCCCACACCCCCTCGACGGCCGCGGCGGGCGGGCGGAGGGCGGGGAGCCGGGTGCGGCGGCGGGAGTGTTCACCGCGGCAGTGTGCCACCCCGTACCGCGAGGTGGAACCGGGTATCCGGGCCCTCGGGACGATGCGCGGTCACGCGCCCCGTGTGCACCCGCGCGCGCCCGTGACGCCGCGCCGGGTCTCGCCGGGTCGCGCCGGGCCCGGGCGTCGGAACAGCGGCGGAGGCACGCCGTCAGAACAGCGGCTGCGGAAGCACGCCCTCCAGCGCGAGCAGCAGGCGCTTGGTCTCCACCCCGCCGCCGAACCCGCCGATCCCGCCGTCGTTCTCCACCACCCGGTGACAGGCCACCACCAGCGGCAGGGGGTTCGAGCCCATGGCGTTGCCCACGGCCTGGGCCGCGCCCGGCTGCCCGACCCGCGCGGCGAGTTCCCCGTACCCGACGACCGACCCGTAGGGCACCGAGCGGTCCAGCTCCAGGAGCACCTGGCGGTTGAAGCCGGAGCTCAGCCGCCAGTCCAGCGGCAGCTCGAAGCGCCGCAGCGAACCGGCGAAGTAGGCGTTCAGCTGGCGTACGGGCTCGGCGAGCAGGACCTCCTCGCCCGGCGCGGGCCGCCAGGCGTCGGCGCCGAGCCGGGAGACCAACGAGCCGATCATCCTCTCGACGCGGTCCGGTCCGGCGTGGAACTCGACGCGGACCAGCCCCTCGGGGGTCGCCGCCAGGAGCAGGGGGCCGATGTCGCCGGTGACGACCGTCCATTCGAGGTGCGGCCCGCGGGGCCGCTCGGAGCTGTCCACCCGTCCACGGTACGGCGCCCCGCGGACAACGACGACGGGTTCGCCGCGGCCGGGGCGGGGCTCAGTACCAGCCCACCGCCCTGCGCACGACGTCGGGCGTGTTGGTGATGATCCCGTCCACGCCCATCTCCTGGACCTTTCGCGCCGTGGCCGCGTTGTCCACGGTCCAGGTGTCCACCTCCATGGCCTTGCCGTGGGGGCCGCGCAGGGCGTGCACGGCCGCCACCCAGTCCGCCGAGAGGGTGGTGTGCCAGGGGTTGATCCGGTCGGTGAAGGCGGCGTATCGCGGCAGCTCGGCCACGGTGGGCGTGCCCAGGAAGGCCGTCACGAGGTCGGGCCGCAGATCGTGCACGATCCGGATGGAGTCGGCGCTGAAGCTCTGCACCACCAGCCGCCGCTCCACGCGGTTCCTGTCGAGCCAGCCGGTGGCGTCCAGCAGGTTCAGGGTCTCCCGCTCGATCCCGGGGTAGATCTCCGGCCTCTTGATCTCCAGCAGCAGTTTCTGCTGGTTGCGCCGCACCCGCGCGAGGTACTCCCGCAGGGTCGGCACCGTGGCACCCGCGTACTGCTCGTCCTTGCCGAACCAGCTGCCCGCGTCCAGCAGGGCGATCTCGTCCGCGGTGAAGTCCTTGACCAGCCAGGGCTTGCGGTCGGGGAACACCTGCTCGACGTCGGTGGTGCGGGCCAGGTTGTCGTCGTGGATCACGACCAGGACGCCGTCCCTCGTGCGCTGGACGTCGTTCTCGACCCAGTCGATGCCCATCCGCATCGCGAGGTCGATCGAGGCCAGCGTGTTCTCCGGGGCGTACGCCGAAGCCCCCCGGTGGGCGTAGACCACCGGGGGGGAGGACGCGGCCGAGCCGGACCCCGAGGCGGGACCGGACGCGGTGGCCGAGGTGGCCGTGCCCAGCACGGAGAGGGCGAGGCCCAGGACTGCGGCGGCCACGGCTGCTGGTCGGACGACGTACATGTGCGTTCTCCTCGGGTCGTGAGCCCTGCTCCCTGCCTCAAACGGGCGCGGAGCGGCAGACGTTGCGGCGATGCACTTCACGGAGTTTCGCGATCATCATGGGGTTGAAGATCACGGGGCCGCCACCGAACTACGACAAACGGACCAGAATGGAGCAGACCCGCCGGACCCCCGGAAGCCCGTGGCGGACGTGCGTGTCAGTGGGGGGTCGTACGGTTGAGGCATGCGGCCCGTATCGAAGATCGAACGCACGGTGGCGCCTTTCGAGGTCGTCAGCCCCTACCAGCCCAGCGGCGACCAGCCGGCGGCCATCGCCGCGCTGGAAAAGCGCATCCGTGCAGGTGAGAAGGACGTCGTACTGCTGGGTGCGACCGGCACCGGCAAATCGGCGACCACTGCCTGGATGATCGAGAAGCTCCAGCGGCCGACGCTGGTGATGGCGCCGAACAAAACGCTCGCCGCCCAGCTGGCGAACGAGTTCCGCGAGCTCCTGCCGAACAACGCCGTCGAGTACTTCGTCTCGTACTACGACTACTACCAGCCCGAGGCGTACGTACCCCAGTCGGACACCTACATCGAGAAGGACTCCTCGATCAACGAGGAGGTGGAGCGACTGCGCCACTCCGCGACCAACTCGCTGCTGACCCGGCGCGACGTCATCGTCGTCGCCTCCGTGTCCTGCATCTACGGCCTCGGCACCCCGCAGGAGTACGTGGACCGGATGGTCTCGCTGAAGGTCGGCGAGGAGTTCGACCGGGACCAGCTGCTGCGCCGGTTCGTCGACATCCAGTACACGCGCAACGACGTGGCCTTCACCCGCGGCACCTTCCGGGTGCGCGGCGACACCATCGAGATCTTCCCGGTCTACGAGGAACTGGCCGTCCGCATCGAGATGTTCGGCGACGAGATCGAGGCGCTGTCCACCCTGCACCCGCTGACCGGCGAGGTCATCAGCGAGGACCGCGAGCTGTACGTCTTCCCCGCCAGCCACTACGTCGCCGGCCCCGAGCGCATGGAGAAGGCGGTCGCCGGCATCGAGGCCGAGCTGACCGACCGGCTGGCCGAGCTGGAGAAGCAGGGCAAGATGCTGGAGGCCCAGCGGCTGCGCATGCGCACCACCTACGACCTGGAGATGATGCGCCAGATCGGGTCCTGCTCCGGCATCGAGAACTACTCGCTGCACATGGACGACCGCGAGCGCGGCTCCGCCCCGAACACCCTCATCGACTACTTCCCCGAGGACTTCCTGCTCGTCATCGACGAGTCGCACGTCACGGTGCCGCAGATCGGCGCGATGTACGAGGGCGACGCCTCCCGCAAACGCACCCTGGTCGACCACGGCTTCCGGCTGCCGTCCGCCCTGGACAACCGGCCGCTGAAGTGGGAGGAGTTCCAGGAGCGGATCGGCCAGACGGTCTACCTGTCCGCCACCCCCGGGAAGTACGAGCTCTCCCGCGGCGACGGCTTCGTCGAGCAGATCATCCGCCCCACCGGCCTCATCGACCCCGAGGTCGTCGTCAAGCCCACCGAGGGCCAGATCGACGACCTGGTGCACGAGATCCGGCAGCGGGTCGAGAAGGACGAACGCGTCCTGGTCACGACCCTCACCAAGAAGATGTCCGAGGACCTCACGGACTACTTCCTGGAGCTCGGCATCCAGGTCCGCTACCTGCACAGCGACGTGGACACCCTGCGCCGCATCGAGCTGCTGCGCGAGCTGCGCGCCGGCGAGTACGACGTCCTGGTCGGCATCAACCTGCTGCGCGAGGGCCTCGACCTTCCCGAGGTCTCGCTGGTGGCCATCCTCGACGCGGACAAGGAGGGCTTCCTGCGCTCCGGGACCTCCCTGATCCAGACCATCGGCCGCGCGGCGCGCAACGTCTCCGGCCAGGTCCACATGTACGCGGACAAGATGACGCCGGCCATGGAGAAGGCCATCGACGAGACGAACCGTCGCCGCGAGAAGCAGATCGCCTACAACACGGCGAACGGGATCGACCCGCAGCCGCTCCGCAAGAAGATCAACGACATCGTCGCCACGATCGCCCGCGAGGAGCTGGACACCGAGGAACTGCTCGGGACCGGCTACCGGCAGGCGAAGGAGGGCAAGGGCGCCAAGGCCCCGGTGCCCGCGCTCGGCGGCAAGGCCGCCGGGGGCAAGGCGGGTGGAAAGGGAGCGAAGGGGGCCAAGGCCGCCGGCACCCCCACGGACCGTCCCGCCGCCGAACTGGCCGCGCTGATCGAGCAGATGACCGAACGGATGCGGGGCGCGGCGGCGGAGCTCCAGTTCGAGGTCGCGGCCCGCATCCGCGACGAGGTGGGCGAGCTGAAGAAGGAGCTTCGACAGATGAGGGAAGCGGGCCTCGCCTGACGTGGGGGCTGTCAGTAGGGTTGGGCACCAGCCGCAGGTACACGCTGCGACCCGCCGACAACGGGGCGGGCCATGGAGAGGGGACATCACGTGACGGTCAACATGACCAAGGGTCAGGCCATCAGTCTGCAGAAGGCGGACGGAGGCACGCTGACCGCGGTCCGGATGGGGCTCGGCTGGCAGGCGGCGAAGCGTCGGGGGCTGTTCGGGTCGCGGACCCGGGAGATCGACCTCGACGCGTCGGCGGTGCTGTTCGCCGACAAGCAGCCGGTGGACGTCGTGTTCTTCCGGCACCTGCAGAGCGACGACGGCTCGGTCCGCCACACCGGTGACAACCTCGTCGGCGGCGTCGGCCAGGGCGGGGACGACGAGGCGATCCTCGTCGACCTCCAGCGCGTGCCGGTGCACATCGACCAGATCGTCTTCACGGTGAACTCCTTCACCGGGCAGACGTTCCAGGAGGTGCAGAACGCCTTCTGCCGCATCGTCGACGAGACCAACGGCCAGGAACTGGCCCGCTACACCCTCGACGGCGGCGGCGCGTACACCGCGCAGATCATGGCGAAGGTGTCCCGCGTGGGCGCCGGCTGGCAGATGACGGCCCTCGGAAACCCGGCCAACGGCCGGACCTTCCAGGACCTGATGCCGTCGATCCTGCCGCACCTGTAAGCAGCACCGGACAAGAGCAAAGAGAAGAAGGCACGGGGGAGGGCTGCACGATGACGGCCGAACTGGTCCGGGGGCAGAACCACCCCCTGTCCGAGAGCAGGGTGGAGATCAGGGTCTCGGCGGGCACGCCGGTACTGGCCCTGGTCTCGACCGGTGACGACGAGGGCCGGTTGGCCGGACCCGCGTCGCTGGCCCACCCCGGCGCCCGGGCACTGCCGGGCCTGGAGGTCCCGGACACGGTCGCCGGCGGGCACCGCTTCACCGTCGACCTCGACGCCGTCGGCGAAGCCGTCCACCGGCTCCGGGTGCTGCTCGTGCTGCCGCCCGGCGGCCCGGCGCGCTTCGGCGCGGTGCCGGCCTCGTACGTCGCCGTCGCCGAACCGCAGGGCGCCGAACTCGCCGGGTACACCCTGACCGGCCTGGAGTCCGAGACCGCCGTGGTGGCCCTGGAGCTGTACCGGCGCCAGGGTGCCTGGAAGGTCCGGGCCGTGGGCCAGGGGTACGCCGGTGGGCTGAGCGCCCTCCTGGCCGACGCCGGACTGCCCGCACCGGCCGCCGCCGAGCTGGCCGCCACCGCCACGGGGCTCGTGGCCTCGGGCGACATCACCCTCGCGGTCATGCCGGCCGGGCCCGCCCCCACCGTCCCCCGCGGCCTGCGGGCTCCGCTGGACGCGCCGCCCCCGACCACGACCCCGCAGGCCCCCGAGCCGCCGGACCCGATCCCGGTCTCCGACGTGCCCCTCGCGACCGGCGCCGGTTCGGCCGGCGACACCGCGGGCGGCCCGCCGACCATCAGCTACGCCCACCCGCGCCGCCGCCGGACCAGCACCGAGGCGCCCGAACCGGCGCCGCGGGCCGCCGAACCGGACGAGCCGGGCCGACCGCCGCGCCCCGTCGCCGGCGACGCCAGTGGCTGGTCCATGGACGAGCGGCTCTACAACCAGGTCTGGGGCATGTTCGAGGACATGGCCCGCACGGTCGCCGCCTACCGCAGCGCCGTCGAGTTCGCCGACTCCCGCATGGACCGGGAGCTCGACGAGGCGCTCTCCGACCCCCGCCACCGCCTCGGCGGCTCCGGCGACGGCGCCCGCGCCACCGCCCGGGCGCGACGCGAGGAGCTCGTGGCCCAGGCCCGCGCCGTGCTCGACCGGGACCTGGCCCAGCTGGTCGCGGAGTCCGAAGTGGTCGAACCCGCGCTGCCGGCCGCGTACGCCCGCTGGGACAACCCCGTCTGGCATGCCCCCGGCACCCCCCAGGAGAACCCGCTCGCGCTGCGCCTGGGCGACCTGTCGCTGCCCGAGCGCCCCGAACTGCGCATCCCGATGCTCATGCGGGTGCCGCTGGAGCGCGGCCTGTGGATCGACAACGGCCGTACCGGCTCCGAGTCCGCCATGGCCATGGACACCGACCGGCTGCGCCGGGCCGCCATGGACATGGCCGTCGCGCACGCCGTCCGGCTGCTCGCCGTCCATCCCGGCGACAAGTACTCCGTGCACGTCATCGACGCCGCCGGGGCGGGCGCCGCCTCGCTGGCCCCGCTCGTCCGCGCGGGGGTGCTGGCAGCCCCGCCCGCCTCCGGTGCCACCGGGGTCACCCAGACCCTCGCGCGACTGACCCGGCGGGTGGACCTCGTACAGATGGCGCTGCGGGCCGGCGCCCCCGAGGACCTGCCGCCGGACGTGGACACGGCCGAGCAGCTCCTGATCGTCCACGACTTCCCGCACGGCTTCGACGACCGGTCCGTCACCCAGTTGCGCTACCTCGCCGACGAGGGGCCGGCGGTCGGCGTGCACCTGCTGATGGTCGCCGACCGTGACGAGGCCTCCGCCTACGGGCCGCTGCTCGACCCCCTGTGGCGCTCGCTGATGCGACTGTCGCCGGTCCCCGACAACCACCTGGCCGACCCCTGGGTCCATCACGCCTGGACCTTCACCCCGGACCTGCCCCCGCAGGGCAGCCAGGTCCTCGACCAGGCACTGAACCGCATTTCGGAGGCCCGGCGCAGCACCCGTCCGTGAGTCAGGCAGGCAGGTCACGGACCGTTTCATGACGCGTGTGTGACCTGCCACTGACCCTTTCTTGGGACTCCCTTTACCTTTCCCCGGTTCGGCGGGTACTGTGGTGCACGCGGAGGGGAGTATTCCTGCTACCTGCTACGGCGTACCCGTCAATACGGACCGCGATCGGTCCCGGGGCGCCGGCCCGAGGCCTCCAGGCCATCCGGGTGGAAGAGACCTCCGGCAGCGATGACGCTGACGAAGTGCTGAGCCATCCCGCCGGAGGCGTGTAGACAGTGGACGTTTCATTCAACATCTGGCTGCTGACCATTCTCGGTCTGAGCATCCTGATCGGCGCCGATTTCTTCATCGGCCGCAAGCCCCATGACGTATCCATGAAGGAGGCGGGCATCTGGACGGTCGTCTGGATCGCCCTCGCCGGCCTCTTCGGCCTCGGCCTGCTGTTCTTCGGCAACGGCCAGGCGTCCCAGGAGTTCTTCGCCGGCTTCATCACCGAGAAGTCGCTGAGCGTCGACAACCTCTTCGTCTTCGTCCTGATCATGGCGAAGTTCGCGGTGCCCTCCCAGCTCCAGCAGCGCGTCCTGCTGATCGGCGTACTGATCGCCCTGGTGCTCCGCGCGATCTTCATCGCCGCCGGCGCCGCGATCATCACCAACTTCTCGTGGGTCTTCTACATCTTCGGCGCGTTCCTGATCTACACCGCCTGGAAGCTCATCCAGGAGGCGCGCGGGAACGACGAGGAAGAGGAGTTCGAGGAGAACCGCCTCCTGAAGACCATCGAGAAGAAGTTCGGCGTCGCCGACCGCTACCACGGCACGAAGCTCTTCATCCGGAACAACGGCAAGCGCATCATGACCCCGCTGATGGTCGTCATGCTCGCCATCGGCACCACCGACGTGCTGTTCGCCCTGGACTCGATCCCCGCGATCTTCGGCCTCACCCAGGACCCGTACATCGTCTTCACCGCCAACGCCTTCGCCCTGATGGGTCTGCGCCAGCTGTACTTCCTCATCGGCGGCCTGCTCAAGAAGCTGGTCCACCTCAGCTACGGCCTGTCCGTGATCCTCGGCTTCATCGGCATCAAGCTGGTGCTGCACGCCCTGCACGAGTCCGGACTGCACGTCCCGCAGATCTCCATCCCGGTCTCCCTGGGCGTCATCTGCGGCGTGCTGGTGATCACCACCATCACCAGCCTGATCGCCTCGAAGAAGCAGGCGGCGGCCGAGGCCGCCACCGCCGACTCCAAGTCCATCGACGCCTAGGTCCTGTCGGGGTCGGGAGTCCGTCGACTCACACGGGGGCGGCCGCTTCGGCCGCCCCCGTTCGCGTGCCCCCGGCCGCCTTCGAGCCCCGCTCGGCGAGCACCGTCGGGTTCGTCTCCGGCAGCAGCGCGAAGCAGCCCAGGCTGACCAGGGCGATCACGGTCAGGTACACGGCGACCCCCCAGGGCGGGCCCGAACCGTCCGCCAGCGCGGTCGCCACGATCGGGGTCAGCGCCCCACCCAGCACCCCGCCCAGGTTGTACCCGACGGCCGCCCCCGTGCAGCGGATCCGCGGGGCGTACAGCTCGGGCAGGTACGCGCCCACCACGGCGAACATCGTCACCATGCCCAGCAGCGCCACCACACAGCCCAGGGTCATGAGCAGCGGATCCGCCGTGCGCAGCAGCGCGACGAAGGGGAACATCCACACCGCGCAGAGCGCACAACCGGCCAGGCACAGCGGGCGGCGCCCCCACCGGTCACCGCACAGCGCCACCAGCGGGGTCGCCAGGCCCTTCAGGGCGACCGCCGCCATCACACAGGCCAGCATGACCGTGCGGTCCACCCGCAGGTGCTCGGTGGCGTACGCCAGGGACCAGGTGGTGACCGCGTAGAAGACGGCGTAACCGATCGCCAGCGCCCCGCCGGTCAGCAGCAGCAGCCGCCAGTGATCCCGCACCACCTCGCCGAGCGGGCTGCGCGCCCGGCGGCCGGTCTCGGCGAGCGCGCGGAACTGCGGGGTCTCCTCGACCGAGTGCCGCAGCCACAGCCCGGCCAGCGCCGGCACCGCGGCGGCCCAGAACGGGACCCGCCAGCCCCAGGAGGTGAACTGCGCGTCGGTCAGGGTCGCGGACAGGGTCAGCATCAGGCCGTTGGCCAGCAGGAAGCCCACGGCCGGGCCGGCCTGCGGGAAGCTCGCCCACAGCCCGCGCCGGTGCTCGGGCGCGTGCTCGGCCGTCAGCAGCACGGCGCCGCCCCACTCGCCGCCGAGCCCGAGCCCCTGGAGGAAGCGCAGCAGGAGCAGCAGGAGCGGAGCGGCGATGCCGATGGACGCGTACGACGGCACACAGCCGACCAGCACCGTGGCAAGGCCGGTCAGCAGCAGGGAACCCAGCAGGACGGGACGGCGGCCGTACCGGTCGCCGATGTGGCCGAAGACGGCCGAACCGAGGGGGCGGGCCAGGAAGCCGATGCCGAAGGTGCCGAAGGCGGCGAGGGTTCCGGCGAGCGGCGAGAGGGACGGGAAGAACAGCGGGCCGAGCACCAGGGCGGCGGCCGTGCCGTACACGAAAAAGTCGTAGAACTCGATGGCGGTGCCGGCGAGGGAGGCCGAGGCGAGCCGCAGCATCGAGGGAGGTTCCGAGGAGGGGGCGGGGGAGGGGTCTTGTCGCATGGTGCGGGAACTACCCCACCCCACACCCTCGGGACGTGCGTGCGGCCGTCATCGACCGGAAGGAGTTCACCCCTTCCCGGTGTTGACGGGGCTCCGACCGGCCGCCGACCGGCCGCCGGCGGTCGGCGAACCGCCGCCGGAGGCCGGCCGGCATCCGACGCCGGCCGGCCGGTGGTGATCGCTACCAGCCGCGCTCGCGCCATTCGGCCAGGTGCGGCCGCTCGGTGCCGATCGTGGTGTCGTTGCCGTGCCCCGGGTAGACCCAGGCCTCGTCCGGCAGCCGCTCGAAGAGCTTGTGCTCGACGTCGTCGATCAGCTGCGCGAAGGCCTTCGCGTCACCCGAGGTGTTGCCGACGCCGCCCGGGAAGAGGCAGTCGCCGGTGAACACGTGCGGGTGCCCGTGCGGGTCGTCGTAGACCAGCGCGATCGAGCCGGGGGTGTGACCGACCAGGTGCCGCGCGGTCAGCTCGACGCGACCCACCCGGATCGTGTCCCCGTCCCGCACCGGCACGTCCGTGGCGACCGGGATGCCCTCGGCGTCGAAGGCGCCCGCGTACGTGCGCGCGCCGGTGGCCTCGACCACGGCCTGGAGCGCGCCCCAGTGGTCACCGTGCCGGTGGGTGGTGACCACGGACGCGATTCCGCCGTCGCCGATCAGCTGCAGGATCGTCTCCGGCTCGGCGGCCGCGTCGATCAGCAGCTGCTCGTCGGTCGCCCGGCAGCGCAGTACGTAGGCGTTGTTGTTCATCGGGCCCACCGCGACCTTGGAAATCATCAGGTCCGAGAGTTCATGCACGTCGGCCGGACCGCCGACCTTCACCGCTCCGCTGTACGTCATGTGTCGATCCTAGAGCGGCGGGAGAGCGGGGAGGGAGCCGCCGTCCACGGTCAGGTGCGCGCCGAGGTCGCCGCGCCCGGCCAGCCAGCCCAGCAGTTCGGCGCCGGTGCCCGACACGGTGACCGGGGCGCCCTCGCCGCCGGCGATGTGCCAGGTGCGGTCGGGGCCGCCGGACCCGAGCACGAGGGTCACCGGCGGGACCTCCTGACGGCCGGACCAGCGGTCGGTCAGGAACTCGATCTCACGGGCGGTGAACCCGTCCGGGAGGTCGGCGAGCCCGTACCCGATGCCGAGGTCGACGTGGTGCAGCTCGACCTCCACGAGACGGCGGAAGGGGATCCGGGCGGCGGAGTCGGTGACGCCGTTGCGCAGCTCCACGGTCCGGGACCAGTCCTGCGGGAGTTCGGTCGCCGCCTCGTACCGGTCCGCGGAATGCCGGAGGTCCTCCAGCTGTTCCACCAGGGGTCGGCCCGCGTCGCGCTCGATGTCCGCGTCCCGCGCGGTGCCGCTCACGTACATCGGGCGTCCCTCGACGACGTTCACGAGGGCGTCCGCGTTGCGTGCCAGGTGGGCCAGGACGTGGCCGCGGGTCCACCCGGGGAGAAGTGACTCCTCGGCCAGGGCGGCGTTGTCCAGTTTCGCGGCCGCGGTCAGCAACCGATCGGTGGCCTCACGCAGGGATCGCAGGTCGTGCACATGATCAGTCATGGTTCCGAGCCTAGTGCGGACAAGGCCTCCGCCACACGATCGGGTGAACAGGTCTTGCGCGTGCCGTAAATCGAATGTGCGTGCTATACGCTCGGAAGTCCACTCATCAAGCCCATCGCAGAGGCGCCCCCCATACCCTGGGACGGGGGCCCGTGCCCCCGCTCTCTCAAGAAAGGTGCGGACCGGCGTGACCGACCGTCTCATCGTTCGTGGCGCTCGCGAGCACAACCTGAAGAACGTCTCGCTCGACCTGCCCCGCGACTCCCTCATCGTCTTCACCGGACTCTCCGGGTCGGGCAAGTCCTCCTTGGCCTTCGACACGATCTTCGCCGAGGGTCAGCGCCGCTACGTCGAGTCGCTCTCGTCGTACGCCCGCCAGTTCCTCGGCCAGATGGACAAGCCCGACGTCGACTTCATCGAGGGCCTCTCCCCGGCCGTCTCCATCGACCAGAAGTCCACCTCGCGCAACCCGCGCTCGACCGTGGGCACCATCACCGAGGTCTACGACTACCTCCGCCTGCTCTTCGCGCGCATCGGCAAGCCGCACTGTCCCGAGTGCCGACGACCGATCGCGCGGCAGTCGCCGCAGGCGATCGTCGACAAGGTCCTCGCACTGCCCGAGGGCAGCCGCTTCCAGGTCCTGTCGCCGCTGGTGCGCGAGCGCAAGGGCGAGTTCGTCGACCTCTTCGCCGACCTCCAGACCAAGGGGTACAGCCGGGCGCGGGTGGACGGGGAGACCATCCAGCTCTCCGAGCCGCCCACGCTCAAGAAGCAGGAGAAGCACACGATCGAGGTGGTCATCGACCGCCTCACCGTCAAGGACGGGGCCAAGCGCCGGCTCACCGACTCCGTGGAGACCGCCCTCGGGCTCTCCGGCGGCATGGTCATCCTCGACTTCGTCGACCTCGCCGAGGACGACCCCGAGCGTGAGCGGATGTACTCCGAGCACCTCTACTGCCCGTACGACGACCTGTCCTTCGAGGAACTGGAGCCCCGCTCCTTCTCCTTCAACTCGCCCTTCGGTGCCTGCCCCGAGTGCACCGGCATCGGCACGCGCATGGAGGTCGACCCGGACCTGATCATCCCGGACGAGGAGAAGTCCCTGGACGAGGGCGCGGTCTCCCCGTGGTCCCTCGGACACACCAAGGACTACTTCCAGCGCCTGATCGGCGCACTCGCCGGGGAGCTCGGCTTCCGGACCGACATCCCGTGGGCCGGACTGCCGCTGCGGGCGCGCAAGGCCCTGCTGTACGGCCACAAGACGCAGATCGAGGTCCGCTACCGCAACCGGTACGGGCGCGAGCGGGCGTACACCACCGCCTTCGAGGGCGCCGTGCCGTTCGTCAAGCGGCGGCACGCGGAGTCCGAGAGCGACGCCAGCCGCGAGCGCTTCGAGGGCTACATGCGCGAGGTGCCCTGCCCCACCTGCGAGGGCACCCGCCTCAAGCCGATCGTGCTCGCGGTCACGGTGATGGACAGCTCCATCGCCGACGTCGCCGCGATGTCGATCAGCGAGTGCGCGGACTTCCTGGGCCAAGAAGATCGCCGAGCGGGTCCTGAAGGAGGTCAACGAGCGGCTGCGGTTCCTCGTCGACGTCGGCCTGGACTACCTCTCGCTGAACCGCGCCGCCGGCACCCTCTCGGGCGGCGAGGCCCAGCGCATCCGGCTCGCCACCCAGATCGGCTCCGGCCTGGTGGGCGTGCTGTACGTCCTCGACGAGCCCTCCATCGGCCTGCACCAGCGGGACAACCACCGGCTGATCGAGACGCTGGTGCGGCTGCGCGACATGGGCAACACCCTGATCGTGGTCGAGCACGACGAGGACACCATCAAGGTCGCCGACTGGGTCGTGGACATCGGCCCCGGCGCCGGCGAGCACGGCGGCAAGGTGGTGCACAGCGGCTCGCTCAAGGAACTGCTGAAGAACACCGAGTCGATCACCGGGCAGTATCTGTCGGGCAAGCGGTCCATCCCGCTGCCGGACGTCCGCCGCCCCGTGGACGGCGAGCGCCGGCTGACCGTCCACGGCGCCAAGGAGAACAACCTCCGGGACATCGACGTGTCCTTCCCGCTGGGCGTGCTCACGGCGGTCACGGGCGTCTCGGGCTCCGGCAAGTCCACGCTGGTCAACGACATCCTCTACACCCACCTGGCCCGCGAGCTGAACGGCGCCCGGTCCGTTCCGGGACGGCACACCCGGGTGGACGGGGACGACCTCGTCGACAAGGTCGTGCACGTCGACCAGTCGCCGATCGGTCGGACGCCGAGGTCCAACCCGGCGACGTACACCGGTGTCTTCGACCACGTGCGCCGGCTCTTCGCGGAGACGATGGAGGCGAAGGTGCGCGGCTACCTGCCGGGCCGCTTCTCCTTCAACGTCAAGGGCGGCCGGTGCGAGAACTGCTCCGGCGACGGCACGATCAAGATCGAGATGAACTTTCTGCCGGACGTGTACGTCCCGTGCGAGGTCTGCCACGGCGACCGGTACAACCGGGAGACGCTGGAGGTCCACTACAAGGGCAAGTCCATCGCCGAGGTCCTCGACATGCCGATCGAGGAGGCGCTGCACTTCTTCGAGGCGGTGCCGACGATCGCCCGGCACCTGAAGACCCTGAACGAGGTCGGCCTCGGGTACGTCCGGCTCGGTCAGTCCGCGCCGACGCTGTCGGGCGGCGAGGCGCAGCGCGTGAAGCTGGCGTCCGAGCTGCAGAAGCGGTCGACGGGTCGGACGGTGTACGTCCTGGACGAGCCGACGACCGGCCTGCACTTCGAGGACATCTCGAAGCTGATCAAGGTGCTGTCGGGCCTGGTGGACAAGGGCAACTCGGTGATCGTCATCGAGCACAACCTCGACGTCATCAAGACCGCGGACTGGGTCATCGACATGGGCCCCGAAGGCGGCTACGGCGGCGGCCTGGTCGTCGCCGAGGGCACCCCGGAGCAGGTCGCTTCGGTCGGGGCGAGCCACACCGGCAAGTTCCTGCGCGACATCCTGGGCGCGGACCGGGTCTCCGACGCGGGGTCGGCTCCGGCCCGGTCTGCGGCGAAGAAGCCCGCGGCCAAGAAGACCACCGCCAAGAAGGCGGCTCCGGCGAAGAAGACGGCGGCGGCGGCCAAGAAGACCGCGGCCCCGGCGAAGAAGACGACGAGGGCCCGCAAGGCATAGCTCCCGTCGACGGTCTCGCACCCGGCCGGCGCCTGCGGGCAGCGCACGCGCAGGGTCGGGGAGGGGCGCCCGCGTACGATCTCGTACGCGGGCGCCCCTTCGTCATGCCCGGGCAGCGGGCAGGTCGCGGGCGGGCGGCGGACGGCAGGCCGAGGGTGGGTGATCAGGTGGCGATGCCGATCGCGTGGCCGATCGTCGTCGGATCGGTCAGGGTGCTCAGGAGGGCGTCCGCGACGTCCGCGCGGGCGATGGACTTGCCGTCGGGGACGTTGGCGTCGAGGGCCCTGCGGTACGTGCCCGTGCGGAGCCGGTTCAGCAGGCGCGGCGGGCGGACCACCGTCCACTGGACGTCTCCCGCCCTGATCGCCGCCTCCATCACCGCCAGGTCCGCGTACAGGTTCCGCAGCACCCGCCGCAGGATCGGGTAGACCACCACCCGGGTCACGACTCCGTCCCGCGGGTTCGGCGGGCCCAGCGGGGCGGCGCTCACCGCCGACAGGCGTCGCACCCCGGCCCGGTCCATCGCCGAGACGATCGACCGCAGGGCCGGACCCGCGATCGGGGTCAGTCGGGCCTGCTTGTTGTTCGCCGAGCCGAGGGCGGAGATCACCGCGTCCCGGCCCGTGAGGAACGGGAGCAGGGCCTCCTGGTCCGTCAGGTCCCGCACCACGGCCACTTGGAGGCGGTCGTGCGCCGGCACGTCCAGCCGCGCCGGGTCGCGCACGACGGCCGTCACCTCGTGACCCTCGTCGAGTGCCTGCCGGACGACCTCGCGGCCGACTCCGCCCGTGGCCCCGAACACCGTGAGTCTCATTGCGAGCTCCTGCCCCCGTCGATGGTGGGTGAGTATTCACTCACCCCCGTTTCCACTAGAGTGAGTGAATGCTCACCCCCACGTCAAGCCGCCCCACCCCGGAGCGTCTGCTGGACGCCGCCGAGACGCTGATGCGCACCACAGGGCTGGCCAACGCCACCACCAAGGCCATCGCCCGCGAGGCCGGCTGCTCGGAAGCCGCGCTGTACAAGTACTTCGCGAACAAGGAAGAGCTGTTCGTCCGAGTCCTCATGGAGCGCAGGCCCAACGCCGCCGCGCTCATGGCCGCGCTGACCACCGACCCGGGGGAGCAGCCGGTCGAGGCCCGACTGGCCGAGATCGCCCGACACGCCTCGCTCTTCTACGCCGACGCCATGCCCATGGCGGCCTCCCTCTTCGCGGACCCCGCCCTGCTCGTGCGGCACCGCGAAGGCGTACGCGAGATCGGCGCCGGACCGCACGTGATGCTCGACGCCCTCACCGGCCACCTGGCGCGCGAGCGTGACCGAGGGCGGCTGCGCCCCGACGCCGACCCCGGAGCGGCAGCCGCCCTGTTGCTCGGCGCCTGCTTCCAGCGGGCCTTCTTCCTGCACTTCTCCGGAGCCGACGTGGTACGGCCGGTCGAGGAGTTCGCCCCGGGCCTGGCCCGCACGGTCTGGGCGGCGCTGCGCTGAGACGAAGCCGTGCCGTGCCGCGCCGGGGCGTCCCCGGGGCGCGGCCGTGCCGAGGCGTCCCGCACCGCGCCGAGGCGCCCCCGTGCCGCGCCGAGGCGCCCCCGCACCGTGCCGAGGCGTCCCGCGCTGCGCTCGGGCCCGCCGTGGTGGGGCGTTCCGCGTGGCGCCGGACCCCGCGGCCCCGCGACCCGTCGACCCCCCGCCGTCGGGTCAGAGTTCGGTGGCGTACGGCGGCTCCGCGCCCGCACGGGTGCAGGTCACCGCCGCCGCGCGGGCGGCGTACGCCAGTACCTCCGGCCAGTCCACCGGCCCGGGCCGCCCGGTCAGTCGGTGCAGCAGCGCCGCGTTGACGGTGTCACCCGCGCCGATCGTGTCCACGACAGGCACCCGCAGACCGGGCGCGGAATGCTCCGCGCCCTCGCGCGTCCACACCGTCAGACCTGCCCCGCCCCGGGTGAGCACCACGGCCGACGGTCCGGCCGCCAGCCAGTCGGCGACCCGGCCGCCCAGCCACGCCGCGTCCTCCTCGGAGAGCTTGAGGATCGACACGTGGGGGAGCCGGCGCAGGAAGCGGTCCCGGTAGGCGTCCGCGTCCGGGATCAGCGCCGGGCGGATGTTCGGGTCCATCAGGGTCGTCAGCCCGCGTCCCGACTCGCGGCGCAACAGGGCGTCGTAGGCGCTCGCCCCGGGCTCCAGTACCAGGGAGCAGGTGCCGAGCGCGAGGGCCCGTGCGCCGGGCGGCAGGGCGGGCGGCAGGGTGAACAGCCGGTCGGCGGTGCCCTCGGTGTGGAAGACGTAGGCCGCCGAGCCGTCCGGGGCCAGCGACGGCACGGCCAGCGTGGTCGGTTCGGGGCCGCGCTGGACCAGCGAGAGGTCCACCCCGGCGGCCCGCAGGCCGTCCAGCAGCGAGACGCCGAAGCCGTCCGTCGACACCCGGGAGCAGAAGGCGACATCGGCGCCGAGCCGGCCCAGCGCGAGCGCCGTGTTGTACGGTCCGCCACCCGCGCGGGGCAGCAGGGCGCCCGGCGGCTCCGCGACGGGCACCAGGTCGATCAGGGCTTCTCCACCGACGACGATCACGCGGGGGAAGGTACCCCATCGGGCGCGGGTATCGTCGGGTGGGCCGAACCCCACGTCCAATCCCATGCCCACCTCACGTCCAACCCCATGCCGAATCCCGGGAGAGTTCCATGTCCGCGTCGCAGTCCGCCGCCCGCCGTACCGTGCTCAAGGGCGCGGCCGCGCTCGCCGGGGCCGCGGGCGCCGGAGTGACCCTGGCGGCCTGTTCCACCGAGACCAACAGCGCAGGCGGCTCCCCGGCGGTCCCGACGGAGCCGGTCGAACTGGGTGCGGCGAGCGAGGTCCCGGTCGGCGGCTCGAAGCTGTTCCGCGAGCGCAAGCTCGTCGTCAGCTGCCCGGCGGAGGGTCGGTACAAGGCGTTCAGCGCCCAGTGCACCCATGCCGGATGCGTCCTCGACAAGATCGTCGAGGGTGAGGGCAACTGCCCCTGCCACGGCAGCCGCTTCGACGTGGCCACCGGCAAGGTGCTGCGGGGCCCGGCCTCCGCCCCGCTGCCCGAGGTCCCCGTGAAGGTCGAGGGCGGCCGGCTCGTCGCCGGCTGAACCCGCCCCGCAACGGACGGGAGCCACGGGGAGCGGCGCACGCGGCTACTCCCAGTCCCAGGCGATGCCCAGGATCCCGCGCCGCACCCCTTCCTCCAGCAGGTGCACGGCCCGGTGCCTACCGCTCGGCGTCAGATCCGTCAGGCCGTCGCGGCGTGCCCCCGGGCCGCTCCGACTGAACCGCCGGCAGCGCACGGGCAGGGCCGCCTCGTCGAAGCGGACCTGGAGCATGTACTGGCCGCCGGTGTAGCTGAAGCCGCGTACGTACTCGGTGCACCGGCCGCCCGTGCCGTCCTCGAAGCCGTAGCCGAAGACGTACGTGTCGCCCGCGCGGAGCCGTGCGTCGAAGAGCAGTTCGGCGACCACCACCTCCGCCTCGCGGTGCCACCGCACCCGCCCCGTCCGGCAGTTCTCCTCCGCCCGCACCCGGACCCGGGCGGGATCGCAGCCGGGATCGCCGTGGTGGACGGCGAGGTACCGGTCGACCCCGTCGCGGTGGGCACGCACCACGTGCTGCGACACCCGGCCCACCAACTCGCCGGCGGCGCCGATCCGCACCCGCTCGTGGTGGCCGACCGTGTGCAGACCGCCGTCCGAGGGCAGCTCCATCGAGGCCAACAGCTCCTCCACGGCGGCGCCCACGCTGACCAGGGAGCGGTACGAGCGACCCGGCGGGCGAATCGATTCCGCTGAGGCGCCCTCCGGTGTGTCCAGCAGACGTGACAGGGTTCCCCCGGGCAGTTCCAGGATCTCCTCCAGCGCCCGCACGGCCCTCAGGGACTCGGCGCGCCGGGGGCGGCGCGCGCCCTGCTGCCAGTAACTGAGGCTCGTCACGCCGAGCTTGATGCCCCGCGCGGCGAGCCGGTGTTGTACCCGGTGCAGGGGAAGGCCGCGGGCCGTCAGCGCGGCCCGCAGCGCGAGGTGGAAGGGGCCCGCGCGCAACAGTCGCGGCAGGTCGTGGGCACTGTCCGCGGTCGTCCGCATGGCGGAAACCTCCTGTGAACGTTCACGCGCCACGGGGCGGGAGACCGCGTCCGGGACGCCCGGGATTCAGGTGGGCCCTGGTGAGCGCGGGTGGACGGAGGGCGGCCGTTCACATTCCGGTTGCCCCGTTCACACGGCGATGTCACCGCGTATTGAAGCGTGTTGACCTGATCGCGACAACACCCCGATGCTCCTCCACAGCGTCCGGACGCGCTCCTCCGATCCCCACTCTCCACCACGGGAGGAACGCGATGCGCAAGTCCAACCGGCGGCTGTCCCCGGCCGCCCTCCTCATTGCCCTGCTCTTCGTCCTGTCCACCGGCACCGCCACCGCCGTCGACGCCGGCACGGACTCCGCTCTCGCCTCCAAGCGCCTGAACATCACCATGCAGGCCCAACAGAAGACCAACTGGTGCTGGGCCGCGGGCGGCAACACGATCGCGACCTGGTTCGGTCGCTCCTACAGCCAGAACCAGTTCTGCAACGCCGCCTTCAACCGTCAACAGGGCACCGAATGCCCCAACAACCAGGCCACCCTGGGCAACGTCCAGACCGGTCTGCGCTGGGCCGGGGTCAACCCCGGCTCCTACGTGACCGGCTGGCTCCAGTACTCCACCGTCCAGACCGAGATCAACGCCGGCCGACCCGTGGAGACCCGCATCCAGTGGTCCAACGGCGGCGGCCACATGCACGTGATCCACGGCTACGACACCGCGAACAGCTGGGTCTACTGGGGCGACCCGTGGCCTTCCAGCGACCGCTACAACTGGGCCTCCCACGCCTGGTACGTCGACAACGACACCTTCTCCTGGACCCACTCCCTCTACCGGATCGGAGCGTGACGCCGTGACCGCCGTACCCCTGCGCGCCGCCGCCGTCGCGGTCCTCGCCGGTGCCTGCCTGCTCCTGTCCCCGCAGGCCCAGGCGTCCCCGTACCGCAGCCCCCGTCCGCCGGGGCCGACGTCCGGGCGGCCGCCCGACAGGCGGCCGTCGCCCCCGACACCCTGGCCACACTCGCCCGGTTCTTCGCCCGGGAGGGCAGGGTCGGCCTCGCCGAGGCCAAGCCCCGCATCGAGGGCGAGACGATCCCCGTCCACCACCTCTCCCCGGACTTCGTCGCCGGCAAGGCGGGGGCACCCGTGGCCCGCCTGGAGTTCCTCGCGAGCGAGGCCGTCTCCTCCGACGGACAGCGGGCCGCCCTGTGGACCGCCCGGACACCCGCCGGCTGGCAGGTCGTGAACATCGCCACCGGCGACGACGAGTGCCGCTACGCCGGACTCGGGGCGGAGAAACTGCCCGGCGGCACCGTGTTCCGCGAGCCGCAGATCGACGCCTGGTACGTGGCCCGGGGCGACCGGGTGCTGCCGCTCGACGAGGACGCGACACGCGCCGTGGGGGCCGCCGGGACGAGCCTGGCCGGCTACCGGACACGCGTCGCCAAGGCCTACGGCGACAAACTCCCCGGCTCCGCCTACGCCAGGGACGGCCGCGCCGGCGGCTACGCCGAACCCGCCGCGGCGACGGCGGCCCGCCCCACCGAGCCCTCCCCGACCCCGTCCCCGGCCTCGCCGACGGTCGGAGCGGCCGGGGCCGCCGGGGCGCTCGCGCTGGGCGGCGCCGGGATCCTGCTCCTGCGCCGCCGCACGGTCCGCCCGTAGGGGAGGCCCGCGGGTCCCGGCCCTCCGCCAGGGGGCCGGGCCACGCGGGTCCGGGCGGCGCCCCTCCCCGGGCGCCGCCCGGACACCGTCGCGCCGAAGGGCCGCGACCGGGCCGGCCCCCGGCAACGAGGGCCGGTGCCGGGGGACCGTTGTCGGCCGCCGCCAGTAGGGTGGTTGGCATGGCCGACCCTTCCAGCTACCGCCCCAAGCCGGGGCAGATCCCCGACTCCCCGGGGGTCTACAAGTTCCGCGACGAGCACCGCCGGGTGATCTACGTCGGGAAGGCCAAAAGCCTGCGGCAACGCCTGGCCAGCTACTTCCAGGACGTCGCGAACCTGCACCCGCGCACCGCCACGATGGTCACGACCGCCGCCTCCGTCGAGTGGACCGTGGTGTCCACCGAGGTCGAGGCGCTCCAGCTGGAGTACTCCTGGATCAAGGAGTACGACCCCCGGTTCAACGTGAAGTACCGGGACGACAAGAGCTACCCCTCCCTCGCCGTCACCATGAACGAGGAGTACCCCCGGGTCCAGGTCATGCGCGGGCCCAAGAAGAAGGGCGTGCGCTACTTCGGCCCGTACGGGCACGCCTGGGCCATCCGCGAGACGGTCGACCTGATGCTGCGCGTCTTCCCCGTGCGCACCTGCTCCGCCGGAGTGTTCAAGCGATCCGCGCAGATCGGCCGCCCCTGCCTGCTCGGCTACATCGGCAAGTGCTCCGCGCCCTGCGTGGGCCGCGTCACCCCCGACGAGCACCGCGAACTGGCCGAGGACTTCTGCGACTTCATGGCCGGCCGCACCGGCACCTACCTCACCCGCCTCGAACAGCAGATGCACGAGGCCGCCGAGGACATGGAGTACGAGAAGGCCGCCCGGCTGCGCGACGACATGGGGGCCCTGCGCCGCGCCATGGAGAAGAACGCCGTCGTGCTCGCCGACGCCACCGACGCCGACCTCGTCGCCGTCGCGGAGGACGAGCTCGAAGCCGCCGTGCAGATCTTCCACGTACGCGGTGGCCGGGTCCGCGGCCAGCGCGGCTGGGTCACCGACAAGGTCGAGGCCGTCGACACCGCCGGCCTCGTCGAGCACGCGCTCCAGCAGCTGTACGGGGAGGAGAAGGGCGAGGCCGTCCCCAAGGAGGTGCTGGTCCCGGCGCTGCCCGAGGACACGGCGGCGCTGGCCGAGTGGCTGGCCGAGCGGCGCGGCTCCCAGGTGAGCCTGCGCATCCCGCAGCGCGGGGACAAGAAGGCCCTCATGGAGACCGTCCACCGCAACGCCGTGCAGTCCCTCGCCCTGCACAAGACCAAGCGCGCCGGCGACCTGACCACCCGCTCCCGGGCCCTGGAGGAGATCGCCGAGGCCCTGGAGCTGGACGGCGCTCCGCTGCGCATCGAGTGCTTCGACATCTCGCACCTCCAGGGTGACGACGTCGTGGCCTCGATGGTGGTCTTCGAGGACGGGCTCGCGCGCAAGAGCGAGTACCGGCGCTTCCAGATCAAATCGTTCGAGGGACAGGACGACGTCCGTTCCATGCACGAGGTGGTCTCGCGGCGCTTCCGCCGCTACCTCCAGGAGAAGCTGAAGACGGGGGAGTGGTCCCCCGAGGACGCCGAGGACGGCGAGGTCCCGGCCGAGGACGACGGCAGGCCGAAGCGGTTCGCCTACCCGCCGCAGCTCGTGGTGGTCGACGGCGGGCAACCGCAGGTCGCCGCCGCCAAGCGGGCCCTGGAGGAGCTGGGCGTCGACGACGTCGCCGTGTGCGGCCTGGCCAAGCGGCTGGAGGAGGTGTGGCTGCCCGGCGAGGACGACCCCGTCGTGCTGCCCCGCACCAGCGAGGGCCTGTACCTGCTCCAGCGGGTCCGTGACGAAGCCCACCGGTTCGCCATCCAGTACCAGCGCAGCAAGCGCGGCAAGCGCCTGAAATCGAGCCCGTTGGACGACGTGCCCGGACTCGGCGAGAGCCGCAAACAAGCCCTCGTCAAGCACTTCGGTTCGGTGAAGAAGCTGAGACAGGCGACAATCGACCAGATCTGCGAGGTCCCGGGCATAGGTCGCAAGACGGCCGAGACCGTGGCCGCGGCCCTCGCCCACGCGGTTCCCGCCGGTCCTGCCGTCAACACGGCGACAGGAGAGATCATGGAAGACGAGACCCCCGCGCCCGCGGGAGCATCGTCCGAACGGGGGACCGAGCAATGACCGAGCACGAGACCACGCACGACCGAGACGGAGCACAGGTGAGTACGGGCACGACAGTGGAGCCCGGCGAGGCCGCCGAGGCGGCCATCCCCGAGCTGGTGATCATCTCCGGGATGTCCGGAGCCGGCCGCAGCACCGCGGCGAAGTGCCTGGAGGACCTCGGCTGGTTCGTCGTCGACAACCTCCCCCCGGCGCTGATCCCCACCATGGTGGAGCTCGGCGCCCGCTCGCAGGGCAACGTGGCGCGCATCGCCGTCGTCGTCGACGTCCGCGGCCGGCAGTTCTTCGACGCGCTCCGCGAGTCCCTGGCCGACCTCGAAGGCAAGGGCGTCACCCGGCGCATCGTCTTCCTGGAGTCCTCCGACGACGCGCTGGTCCGCCGCTTCGAGTCGGTCCGCCGCCCGCACCCCCTCCAGGGCGACGGCCGCATCACCGACGGCATCGCCGCCGAGCGCGACCTGCTGCGCGAGCTGCGCGGCGACGCCGACCTGGTCATCGACACCTCCAGCCTGAACGTGCACGAACTGCGCGCCAAGATGGACGCCCAGTTCGCCGGCGACGAGGAGCCCGAGCTGCGGGCCACCGTCATGTCCTTCGGCTACAAGTACGGCCTCCCCGTCGACGCCGACCTCGTCGTCGACTGCCGTTTCATCCCCAACCCGCACTGGGTCCCGGAACTGCGCCCCTTCACCGGGCTCAACGAGGAGGTGTCGGGCTACGTCTTCAGCCAGCCCGGCGCCAAGGAGTTCCTCGACCGGTACACCGAGCTGCTCCAGCTCATCGCCACCGGCTACCGCCGCGAGGGCAAGCGCTACGTGACCATCGCGGTCGGCTGCACCGGCGGCAAGCACCGCAGCGTGGCCATGTCCGAGAAGCTCGCCGCCCGCCTCGCCTCCGAGGGAGTCGAGACCGTCGTAGTGCACCGGGACATGGGGCGCGAGTGACCGGACGGAGTCTGAGACTGCGCCGCCTGCGCCGTCTCACCCCCGGGCGGGGCGAGGACGGCGCCGGCCGTCGCCGCGGCGCCACGCCGAAGGTGGTCGCGCTCGGCGGCGGCCAGGGCCTGTCGGCCTCCCTCGCCGCCCTGCGACGGATCACCGGCGACCTCACCGCCGTGGTCACCGTCGCCGACGACGGCGGCTCCAGCGGCCGGCTCCGGGAGGAGCTCGGCGTGCTGCCGCCCGGCGACCTGCGCAAGGCGCTGGCCGCGCTGTGCGGCGACGACGAATGGGGCCAGACCTGGGCCCGGGTCATCCAGCACCGGTTCCAGTCCCGCGGCGACCTGCACGAGCACGCCGTCGGCAACCTGCTGATCGTCGCCCTGTGGGAACAGCTCGGCGACCCCGTCCAGGCACTCGACCTGGTCGGCAAGCTGCTGGGCGCCCAGGGTCGGGTACTGCCGATGTCGGCGGTGCCCCTGGAACTCCAGGCGCTGGTCAAGGGGCACGATCCGGCCCGCCCGGACGACGTGGACACCGTCCGCGGGCAGGCCACCGTGGCCCTCACCCCGGGCGAGGTGCTCTCCGTACAGGTCGTGCCCGGCGACCCGCCGGCCGTGCCGGAGGCCGTCGCGGCCGTGCTCGACGCCGACTGGGTGGTGCTCGGACCGGGGTCGTGGTTCTCCTCCGTGATCCCGCACCTGCTGGTGCCCGAACTGCTCGACGCGCTCATCGAGACGAAGGCCCGAAGAGTCCTCTCGCTGAACCTCGCGCCGCAACCCGGGGAAACAGAGGGCTTCTCTCCGCAGCGTCATTTGGAGGTTTTGGCCCGACACGCCCCTAAACTCGCCCTGGACGTGGTGCTGGCCGACGAGGCCGCCGTGCCCGACCGCGAGTCCCTCTCCGATGCCGCGAAACGGTTCGGTGCCGCGGTCGAGCTGGCGCCGGTTGCCAGGCAGGACGGCTCTCCGAAGCACGACCCGGAGCTGCTGGCCGCCGCGTACGACCGTATTTTTCGGATGCATGGAAGGATCGGCCCATGGCGATGACGCCTGCGGTGAAGGACGAGATCTCTCGCCTGCCCGTCACCCGGACCTGCTGCAGGAAGGCCGAGGTCTCGGCGATCCTCCGGTTCGCCGGTGGCCTGCACCTGGTGAGCGGCCGCATCGTCATCGAGGCGGAGCTGGACACGGGGGTCGCCGCCCGGAGACTGCGCAAGGACATCCTGGAGATCTTCGGCCATTCCTCGGACCTCGTCGTGATGGCTCCCGGCGGACTGCGCCGCGGCAGCCGCTTCGTCGTGCGCGTCGTCGCCGGCGGGGACCAGCTGGCACGCCAGACGGGCCTCGTGGACGGCCGGGGGCGCCCCATCCGGGGCCTCCCGCCCCAGGTGGTCTCCGGGGCCACCTGCGACGCGGAGGCGGCCTGGCGCGGTGCCTTCCTGGCCCACGGCTCCCTCACCGAGCCGGGTCGGTCGTCCTCCCTGGAGGTCACCTGCCCCGGTCCCGAGGCCGCCCTGGCCCTGGTGGGCGCCGCCCGCAGGCTCTCCATCGCCGCCAAGGCGCGCGAGGTCCGCGGTGTCGACCGGGTCGTCGTCCGCGACGGCGACGCGATCGGTGCCCTGCTCACCCGACTGGGCGCGCACGACTCGGTACTGGCCTGGGAGGAGCGGCGGATGCGGCGCGAGGTCCGCGCCACCGCCAACCGCCTGGCCAACTTCGACGACGCCAACCTGCGCCGCTCCGCCCGCGCCGCGGTGGCCGCCGGAGCCCGGGTGCAGCGCGCGCTGGAGATCCTCGGCGAGGAGGTCCCCGAGCACCTCGCGGCCGCCGGCCGGCTGCGCATGGAGCACAAGCAGGCCTCCCTGGAGGAGCTGGGCGCGCTCGCCGACCCGCCCTTGACCAAGGACGCGGTCGCCGGCCGGATCCGTCGCCTGCTGGCGATGGCCGACAAGCGTGCCCAGGACCTGGGCATCCCGGGCACCGAGTCGAACCTCGACCTCAGTGAGGAACTGGCCGACAACATGGCCGGCTGACCCTCGCGACGACGCGAGAACCCACCGTGGTCCCCGGGTGCCCGCACGAGTGAATCGTGCGGGCACCTTTCGGCACGCCCCATTGACATGCGCATGGGCGGTCGTGAGCCTGTCGTCCGAACGCTTTCGTGGCAGACGACGCCCAGGGGGGCACATGAGGCACCGCGCGAGATCGATCCTCGCCGCAAGCGCACTCGTCTTCGGAACCACACTGGCCGCACTACCCGTCGCGGCCCAGGCGCAGCCCACCGCGGAGGACGGATCCGCCGCCTCCGACGAGGTGCGGGTCTACGACGCGGACATCACCCGCGAACAGGTGCCGCTCGTCCTCGCCGCCGGCCAGGACGCCCACGAGCTCACCGAACGGGCCCCCGAGCACGGGACCGCCAAGGTCGAGCTGTTCCTGACCGCCGGCCAGGCGAAGGAACTCGCGGCCCGCGGCGTGAAGCCGGTCGAACGCAGGACCGCCGCCGGCGCGACGGCCCGCGCGAAGGCCGCCGGCGACGGGGTGTTCCGCCCGTACAGCGGCAAGGGGGGCCTCCAGGAGGAGATCCTGCGCACCGCGCGGGAGAACCCGGCGCTCACCAAGGTCGTCTCCATCGGCAAGACCGTCCAGGGCAAGGACATCCTCGCCCTCAAGGTCACCAAGAACGCCAAGAAGGCCAAGGACGGCGACAAGCCCGCCGTCCTGTACATGTCGAACCAGCACGCCCGCGAGTGGATCACCCCCGAGATGACCCGGCGGCTGATGCACCAGACCCTCGACGGCTACGGCAAGGACGCCCGGATCACCAGGCTGGTCGACTCCACCGAGCTGTGGTTCCTGCTCTCCGCCAACCCGGACGGCTACGACCACACCTTCACCGCCGACTCCGCCCGCCTGTGGCGCAAGAACCTGCGCGACAACAACGGAGACGGAAAGATCACGGCCGGCGACGGCGTCGACCTCAACCGCAACTTCGCCTACAAGTGGGGCTACGACAACGAGGGTTCCTCGCCGAACCAGGCGAGCGAGACCTACCGCGGCCCCAAGGCCGGCTCCGAGCCCGAGACCGCGGCGCTCGACCGGTTCGAGAAGCGCATCGGCTTCGAGTACGCCATCAACTACCACTCCGCGTCCGAACTGCTCCTCTACGGAGTCGGCTGGCAGGTGGCCACCCCGACGCCCGACGACGTCGCGTACAAGGCGCTCGCCGGGACCCCCGAGAACCCGGCCGTCCCCGGCTACTACCCGCAGCTCTCCTCCGAGCTGTACACCACGAACGGCGAGGCCGACGGACACGCCGCCAACGCCAACGGCGTCATGATGTTCACGCCGGAGATGACCACCTGCCAGACGGCCTCCGCGAGCGACCCGAACGACCGGTGGAAGCCCGAGGACTGCGCCTCCGGATTCAACTTCCCCGATGACGAGAAGCTGATCCAGGCCGAGTTCGCCAAGAACGTTCCCTTCGCGCTCGCCGTCGGCGAGAGCGCCGCACGCCCGGACCAGCCGGCGTCCTCCGTCGGCCTGAAGGCCGCCGACTTCACCGTGGACCCGTTCACCACCTCCTACGGAGCCCGCGGCGAGGACCAGACGGTCGCCGTCACCGCCCGCAAGGCGCTCAAGGACAAGGAACTCAACTTCCGGATCAACGGCGGTCGCACCCACGACGAGGACCTCAAGGCCTGGAAGGGCGGCGAGACCTACGGCGGCGAGGACAACAACTGGTTCGACGAGTACCGGGCGAAGGTCGACGGCGCCAGGCCCGGCGACAAGGTCGAGGTCTGGTTCACCGGCCGCGACCGCTCCGGCAAGCGGGTCTCCAGCGAGCACTTCACGTACACCGTGGCCGAGCGGCCCCGGGCGGACGTCCTGGTGATCGCCGAGGAGGGCGCCCCGGCACAGCACGCGCGGACGTACGTCGACGCGCTGCGCGCCAACGGGCGCTCCGCCGCCGTCTGGGACGTCGCCGTCCAGGGCGCCCCGCACCCCCTCGGAGTCCTCTCGCACTTCCGCACGGCCGTCCACTACACGGGGGCCAAGGGCCCCGGCGGTGACACCCAGCTGGCGATCCGCGACTTCCTCAACGAGGGCGGCAAGCTGATCGAGGCCGGCGAACTGGCCGGCGGCAACGCCCAGGTCGGCCCCGCCGTCACCAACGACTTCAGCCAGTACTGGCTCGGCGCCTACGGCCGGGCCGGCGTGAGCGCCCCCACCGGCTTCACCGGGGCCGGCGGCCTCGCCGGAGCCGCGGGCGGACTCGGGGACGCGGCGGGCAACCCGCTGAACGCGCCCGGCTCCTACACCGTCACCTCGGACACCCTGCCGGCCGCGCAGTTCCCGCGGTTCAAGAGCGCCCAGGCGGGCCAGTACGCCGGGGTCGTCAACCCGTACGCCCCCCACGCCGGCGCCGGCATGGCCTCGGCCCTGCACACGGACGACGACTGGAAGCGGCTGACCCGGACCGTGGACCTCACCAAGGTCTCCGCCGCCGACAAGCCGGCCCTGCGGATGGCCCTGAACTGGAACACCGAGGAGGGCTACGACCACGCCGCCCTGGAGGCCCGCACGGCCGGCGGGGAAGACTGGACGACCCTGCCCGAGGCGAGCGGTCTGACCAGCGCCGAGGTCCCGACCGAGTGCGAGGGCGGGTTCCTGCTGAACGGCCACCCGTTCCTGCGCCACTACCTGACGCTCGACGGCGGCGGCTGCGCCCCGCAGGGCACCAGCGGGGCGTGGAACAGCTTCACCGGATCCTCCGGCGGCTGGAAGCAGGTCTCCTTCGACCTGAGCGCGTACGCCGGCAAGACCGTCGAGGTCTCGCTGTCGTACGTCACCGACCCGGGATCGGGCGGCCGCGGCGTCTTCGCGGACGAGGCGCGGCTGAACGTGGCCGGAGCGGACCAGGCCGTCGAGGGCTTCGAGACCTCGCTGGGCGCCTGGAGCGCCGGGCCCGCACCTGCCGGAAGTCCCGACGTTCCGGGCGATTGGTCCCGGTCCGGGGAGCTGTTCAAGTCTTACGCGGCGGTGACTACGCGTGACACCGTACTGGTCGGTTTCGGCCTGGAACACCTGCCGACCGCGAAGGACCGAGCCGTACTCGTCGGTAAGGCGCTCCGTTCACTGAACCACTGAGCCGCACCCCTCCCGCCGCTCACTTTGAGTGACGGGGGCCAAGGTCCCGGAGGTCCCGCGCCGGCGCTTGCGGCGCAGGACCTCCCTGGCGGACAAGGGTGTGTCAGTCCCCGGCCGATGTCACTCCCAAGCTCACGGAGAGGTAGGGTCGTAAGCGGTCGGGGACATCCCATACAGCTCGCCGGCGGACAGGCCGGCGCACCAACGAGGAGATCGGTTCGTGACGATCCGCGTAGGCATCAACGGTTTTGGCCGAATTGGCCGCAACTACTTCCGTGCGCTCCTGGAGCAGGGAGCGGACATCGAGATCGTCGGTGTCAACGACCTGACTGACAATGCCACCCTGGTGCACCTGCTCAAGTACGACACCATCCTGGGCCGCCTCAAGCACGAGGTCTCCCACACCGCCGACACCATCACGGTGGGCGGCAACACCTTCAAGACCTTCGCCGAGCGCGACCCCGCGAACCTCCCCTGGGGCGAGCTGGGTGCCGACATCGTCATCGAGTCGACCGGCATCTTCACGAAGAAGGCCGACGCCGCCAAGCACATCGCGGCCGGCGCGAAGAAGGTCCTCATCTCGGCTCCGGCCAAGGACGAGGACATCACGATCGTGATGGGCGTCAACCAGGACAAGTACGACGCGGCCAACCACCACGTCATCTCCAACGCCTCCTGCACCACCAACTGTGTGGCACCGATGGCCAAGGTCCTCCTGGAGAACTTCGGCATCGTCAAGGGCATGATGACGACGGTCCACGCGTACACGAACGACCAGCGCATCCTGGACTTCCCGCACTCGGACCTGCGTCGCGCCCGCGCCGCCGCCGAGAACATCATCCCGACCACCACGGGTGCCGCCAAGGCCACCGCGCTGGTCATCCCGGAGCTGGCGGGCAAGCTCGACGGCATCGCGATGCGCGTCCCGGTCCCCACGGGTTCCGTGACCGACCTGGTCATCGAGCTGGAGCGCGAGGTCACCAAGGACGAGGTCAACGCCGCGTTCCAGAAGGCCGCCGAGGGTCAGCTCAAGGGCATCCTGGACTACACCGAGGACGCGATCGTCTCCTCCGACATCGTGAACTGGCCGTACTCCTGCACCTTCGACTCCTCCCTGACCATGGTCCAGGGCAAGCAGGTCAAGGTCATCGGCTGGTACGACAACGAGTGGGGCTACTCCAACCGCCTCGTCGACCTGACCGTGTTCGTCGGCGAGCGGCTCTAAGGGTCATCAAGGTTTCAGGGCAAGGCACCACGATGTAGGCACAGGGCTCGGGCAGCGCGATGAAGCGCTGTGCGGGCCCTGTGGCTTGCCTCGTCCCTCTCGCCCCGCACGGGCACAAGGCCCTGCGTGGGGAAAAGGAGCAGAAAGAAACATGAAGACGATCGACGAACTTCTCGCCGAGGGCGTCTCCGGCAAGCGGGTCTTCGTCCGGGCCGACCTCAACGTGCCGCTGGCCGAAGGCAAGATCACCGACGACGGCCGCATCCGCGCCGTCCAGCCGACCATCGCGAAGCTCGCCGAAGCCGGCGCCCGCGTGGTCGTGGCCTCACACCTGGGCCGCCCCAAGGGCGCCCCGGACCCGGCCTTCTCGCTGGCCCCGGCCGCGGTCCGCCTCGGCGAACTGCTCGGCAAGAACGTCGCGTTCGCCACGGACACCGTCGGCGCCTCCGCCAAGGAGACCGTCGCGGCGCTCGCCGACGGCGAGGTCGCCCTCATCGAGAACCTGCGCTTCAACGCCGGCGAGACCTCGAAGGACGACGCCGAGCGCGGCGCCTTCGCGGACCGGCTCGCCGAACTCGCCGACGTCTACGTCGGCGACGGCTTCGGCGCCGTGCACCGCAAGCACGCCTCGGTCTTCGACCTCCCCGCGCGCCTGCCGCACGCGGTCGGCTACCTCATCGCCGCCGAGATCGACGTCTTGAAGAAGCTGACCGCCGAGGTCAAGCGTCCGTACGTGGTCATCCTCGGCGGCGCCAAGGTCTCCGACAAGCTCGCCGTCATCGACGAGCTGCTCGGCAAGGCCGACCGCCTCCTCATCGGCGGCGGCATGGCCTACACCTTCCTCCACGCCAAGGGTTACGAGGTCGGCATCTCCCTGCTCCAGAAGGACCAGGTGGACGTCGTCAAGGAGTACATGGAGCGCGCCGAGGCCAACGGCGTGGAGCTGGTCCTCCCCGTCGACATCCTCGCCTCCACGGACTTCCCCGACCTCAAGGGCAAGACCCCCGCGGAGTTCATCACCGTCGACGCGGACAAGATCCCCGCCGACAAGGAGGGTCTGGACATCGGTCCCAAGACCCGCGAGCTGTACGCGTCGAAGATCGCCGACGCGGAGACCGTCTTCTGGAACGGTCCCGTGGGCGTCTTCGAGCACCCCGACTACGCCGGCGGCACCCGCGCCATCGCGCAGGCCCTCGTCGACAGCGACGCGTTCACCGTGGTCGGGGGCGGGGACTCCGCCGCCGCCGTGCGCACGCTCGGCTTCGACGAGAACGCTTTCGGCCACATCTCGACCGGTGGCGGCGCCTCCCTCGAATACCTCGAGGGCAAGACGCTCCCCGGCATCGCCGCACTGGAGGTCTGAACCAAAGTGACTTCGCGTACCCCGCTGATGGCGGGCAACTGGAAGATGAACCTCAACCACCTCGAGGCCATCGCGCACGTCCAGAAGCTCGCGTTCGCCCTGGCCGACAAGGACTACGACGCCGTCGAGGTCGCGGTGCTGCCGCCCTTCGTCGACCTGCGTTCGGTCCAGACCCTGGTCGACGGCGACAAGCTGAAGATCAAGTACGGCGCCCAGGACATCTCGGCGCACGACTCCGGTGCCTACACCGGCGAGATCTCCGGCCCCATGCTCTCGAAGCTGAAGTGCGCGTTCGTGGCCGTCGGCCACAGCGAGCGCCGCCAGTACCACGGCGAGAACGACGAGATCTGCAACGCCAAGGTCAAGGCCGCCTTCAAGCACGGGATCACGCCGATCCTCTGCGTCGGCGAGGGCCTCGACGTCCGCAAGGCCGGCGAGCAGGTCCCGCACACGCTGGCCCAGGTCGACGGCGGACTGAAGGACGTACCGGCCGAGCAGGTCGAGTCCATCGTCATCGCGTACGAGCCCGTCTGGGCGATCGGCACCGGAGAGGTCGCCACCCCCGAGGACGCGCAGGAAGTCTGCGGGGCGATCCGCGGCCGTCTCGCCGAGCTGTACTCCCAGGAGCTGGCCGACAAGGTCCGCATCCAGTACGGCGGCTCGGTGAAGTCCGGCAACATCGCCGCGATCATGGCGCAGCCCGACGTCGACGGCGCGCTCATCGGCGGCGCCGCGCTGGACGTGGACGAGTTCGTCAAGATCGTCCGGTTCCGCGACCAGTGACCTGTGTGAATATCGCAGCGAGTATGCGGTAGGGCGGATCCGTCGTACCCTTGCGGGGGCCAGGAGGCTGAACCACCAGCCACTGGCCCCCGCGCACATCCCGGAAAAGCCAGAAAGTAGGAATCAGCCGTGATTATGGGGTTCTCGATCGCCCTGATCGTCTTCAGCGCCCTGCTGATGCTGCTCGTGCTGATGCACAAGGGCAAGGGCGGCGGCCTTTCCGACATGTTCGGCGGCGGCATGCAGTCGTCGGTCGGCGGTTCCTCGGTCGCCGAGCGCAACCTGGACCGGATCACCGTCGTGATCGGTCTGCTCTGGTTCGCCTGCATCGTGGCGCTCGGCCTGATGATGAAGTCGACCGGCTGACCGTTCCGGCCATTCCGGCGGTCCGGCGGGCTCTCCCCGGCCTATCATGGGCCTTTGCGGGGGCGGTCCTTCCAGTTCCTGGACGGTCGCCCGGTCCTCCGTAGGCTCGGGCGCCCGCGGCAGCGGACCTCCCCTCGCACTCCGCGGCACCATCACGCAGGGAGTTACGACCGTGGCAAGTGGCAACGCGATCCGTGGCAGTCGGGTCGGAGCGGGGCCGATGGGCGAGGCCGAGCGCGGTGAGTCCGCGCCCCGCCTGCGCATCTCCTTCTGGTGCTCGAACGGGCACGAGACACAGCCCAGCTTCGCCAGCGACGCGCAGGTGCCGGACACCTGGGACTGCCCGCGCTGCGGGTTCCCGGCCGGCCAGGACCGGGACAACCCGCCGGCTCCGCCGCGCACCGAGCCGTACAAGACGCACCTGGCGTACGTGCGGGAGCGGCGTACCGATGCCGACGGCGAGGCGATCCTCGCCGAAGCCCTCGCCAAGCTCCGCGGCGAGATCTGAACCGTCCGAACCTCGGCCTCCGGCCGGTTCGCACTCAAGAGTGACTTGGGGCCCGGCCCCGCGGCAGACACGAACCCGCGGGCCGGGCCCCTTTGTGCGCGTTGGCCCCCTTCACATCCCTTAGGTTGGGGCGTGGCGGGGCACAACAGGACGGAAGAAGTGGGTTGATGTCCGAGATGAACGCAGACACCCGTACGAGGCTGAACCGGACACCCGAGTGGCTCGCACTCGGCAAGCACCGGGAAGAGCTGGGGCAGACGCATCTGCGGGAGCTGTTCGAGGCGGATCCGAGCCGGGGCACCGGCTACACCCTGCGGGTCGGCGACCTGCACATCGACTACTCGAAGCACCTCGTGACGGACGAGACGCTCGCGTTGCTCCGCGAACTGGCGTCGGCGACCGGCGTGGCCGAGCTGCGCGACGCGATGTTCCGCGGCGAGAAGATCAACACGACCGAGGACCGGGCGGTCCTGCACACCGCCCTGCGCGCCCCGAGGGACGCGGTGATCGAGGTGGACGGCGAGAACGTCGTCCCCGGCGTGCACGCCGTCCTCGACAAGATGGCCGCCTTCTCCGAGCAGGTCAGGTCGGGTAAGTGGACCGGCTTCACGGGCAAGCGCATCAAGAACGTCGTCAACATCGGCATCGGCGGCTCCGACCTGGGCCCGGCGATGGCGTACGAGGCGCTGCGCGCCTTCGCCGATCGCGGCCTGACGCTGCGGTTCGTCTCCAACGTGGACGGAGCCGACCTGCACGAGGCCGTACGGGACTTCGACCCGGCGGAGACGCTGTTCATCATCGCGTCGAAGACCTTCACCACGATCGAGACCATCACCAACGCCACCTCGGCGCGGGAATGGCTCCTCGACGGTCTGGGCGGTGACCAGAGCGCCGTGGCACGGCACTTCGTGGCGCTGTCCACCAACGCCGAGAAGGTCACCGGGTTCGGCATCGACCCGGCCAACATGTTCGAGTTCTGGGACTGGGTCGGCGGGCGCTACTCCTTCGACTCCGCGATCGGCCTCTCGCTGATGATCGCGATCGGCCCGGACGCCTTCCGGGAGATGCTGGACGGCTTCGCGGCCATGGACCGGCACTTCCGGACCGCCCCGCCGGAGGAGAACGCGCCGCTGCTGATGGGCCTGTTGGGGGTCTGGTACGGCGGGTTCTTCGACGCCCAGTCGCACGCGGTGCTGCCGTACAGCCATTACCTGTCGCGGTTCACGGCCTACCTCCAGCAGTTGGACATGGAGTCCAACGGCAAGTCGGTGGACCGGGACGGCAACCCGGTGGACTGGCAGACCGGACCGGTGGTGTGGGGCACGCCCGGCACGAACGGGCAGCACGCGTACTACCAGTTGATCCACCAGGGAACGAAGCTGATCCCGGCTGACTTCATCGGGTTCGCCCGGCCGGTGGCGGAACTCTCCGGGCCGCTGAAGGACCAACACGACCTGCTGATGGCGAACTTCTTCGCACAGACGCAGGCGCTGGCCTTCGGCAAGACCGCCGAGGAGGTGCGGGCGGAGGGCGTCGACGAGGCGCTGGTCGCCCACAAGACGTTCGCGGGCAACCACCCCACGACGACGATCCTCGCGACCGAGCTGACGCCCGGGGTGCTGGGGCAGCTGATCGCCCTGTACGAGCACAAGGTGTTCGTCCAGGGCGCGGTGTGGAACATCGACTCCTTCGACCAGTGGGGAGTCGAGCTCGGCAAGGTGCTCGCCAAGCGGGTGGAACCGGCGCTGACCGAGGGCGCGGACGTGGAGGGCTTCGACCCCTCGACGCGGGCCCTCGTCGCGACCTACCGCTCGCTGCGCGGCCGGTCCTGACCCGGGGCGGGGGTGCGGGGGCCCGGCCCCCGCACCCCCGCCGTTTGGACGCGGAAGGTCAGGCCGACGCCGGCGGGTACATGTCCGACGGCAGCTTGGCCGCCGCCGCGCGGTCCAGGAGCCACAGGGTGCGGCTGCGACCGTAGGCCGCCGCCGCCGGGGCCTGGACGTCGCCCGCGCCGCCGAGCGCGAGCGCCACCGCGCCCGCCTTGTCCTCGCCCGCCGCCAGCAGCCAGACCTCGCGGGCCGCCCGGATCGCCGGAAGGGTCAGCGAGACCCGGGTCGGCGGCGGCTTCGGGGCGCCGTGCACACCGACCACGGTGCGCTCGGTCTCGCGGGACGCCGGGTGCTCCGGGAACAGCGACGCCACGTGCGTGTCCGGGCCGACGCCCAGCATCAGCACGTCGAAGCGGGGGACCGGGCCGTGGTCCTCCGGACCCGCCGCCCGCGCGAGTTCCGCCGCGTATGCCGCCGCGGCGGCGTCGACGTCCGCCCCGTACGGGCCGTCCGAGGCCGGCATGACGTGGACGCGAGCCGGATGGACCGGCACGGCGTCCAGGAGCGCCTCGCGGGCCTGGACGTGATTGCGTTCGGGGTCGTCGGCGGGGACGTACCGCTCGTCGCCCCACCACAGGTCGAGCCGCGACCAGTCGATCGCGTCCCGGGCCGGAGCGGCCGCGAGCGCCGCGAGCAGACCGTTGCCGTTGCGGCCGCCGGTCAGCACCACCGAGGCGCTGCCGCGGGCCGCCTGCGCGTCCACGATCTTCGTGATGAGCCGGGCCGCCGCGGCCTGGGCCATCAGCTCCTTGTCCCGGTGGACGACGACCTGGGGAGTCGTCATACCCATGTGCGTGCCGCCTTCTTGCTCGTTGCTGCGGGGAAATGGCTCGGCCGCCGGTCGGACCCCCTCGCGGGCGTCCGACCGGCGGCCGTGGTGCGTCACTTCTTGGCCGGGGCCTTCTTGGCCGGGGCCTTGGCCGCCGGCTTCGCGGGTGCCTCGGCCTTGGCCGCGGGGTCGTCCGCCTCGCCGGCGGAAGCCTCGGACGTGCCGGTCGGGGCGGCCTTCTTCGCGTCCAGCCGGTCCACGCCGAACTTCAGCGAGGCCTCGTACGTGTTGTCCGGGTCCAGCCGGCGCAGTTCCTCCGCCAGCAGCTCGGCCGTGTCACGACGCTTGAGTGCCACCGCGCGGTCGGGCTGACCCGGCATGCACAGCGTCGCCAGGGCCCCGTCCGCCCGGTCCAGGACGATCACGCCGTCCGTGGTCTCCAGCCGGACGGCCGTGAGGCCGGGGCCGGTGGAGTGGGTGCGCTTGACCGGTACGCCCAGACGGTCCGCCAGCCACATGGCCAGCAGCTCGCAGCTCGGGTTGTCGTCCTCGCCCTCGACGGTGGCCGAGACGACGGAGACGCGACTCTGCTGGTCGAGCGCCGCGGCCAGCATCGAACGCCACGGGGTGATCCGGGTCCAGGACAGGTCCGTGTCACCCGGCGCGTACGCCTCGGCCCGGCTGCCGAGTGCGGCGATCGGGCTCTCCGAGGCGTACGTGTCCGTGATCCGGCGCTGTCCCAGCGAGCCCAGCGGGTCGCCCGCCAGGCTCGCGGGAGCGCCCTCCGGCCACCAGACCACCACGGGGGCGTCGGGCAGCAGGAGCGGGAGAACCACCGACTGGGCGTGGTTGACCAGTTCTCCGTGCATGCGGAGCACGACCGTCTCGCCGGAGCCGGCGTCCGCCCCGACACGGACTTCCGCGTCGAGACGGGCGTCGCGGCGACTGCGCGGCGAGCGGCTGATCCGCTTGACCACGACGATGATCCGCGAGGGGTGCTCGTGGGATGCGTCGTTCGCCGACTTGAGCGCGTCGTACGCGTTCTCCTCGTCGGTCACGATCACCAGCGTGAGGACCATGCCGATGGCCGGCGTGCCGATGTCCCGGCGTGCCTGCACCAACGCGGCGTTGATCTTGCTGGAGGTGGTCTCCGTAAGGTCGATCTTCATGGCCGGCGCCAGCTCCGTCCGTCTCGTGCGAGCATCTCGTCCGCCTCGACCGGTCCCCAGGTGCCCGCCGGGTACTGCGCGGGCTTGCCGTGCTTGTCCCAGTACTGCTCGATCGGGTCGAGGATGTTCCAGGAGAGCTCGACCTCCTGGTGACGCGGGAAGAGGTTCGCGTCACCCAGCAGGACGTCGAGGATCAGTCGCTCGTACGCCTCGGGGCTGGACTCCGTGAAGGACTCGCCGTAGGCGAAGTCCATCGTGACGTCCCGGACCTCCATGGAGGTGCCGGGCACCTTGGAGCCGAAGCGGACCGTCACGCCCTCGTCCGGCTGGACCCGGATGACCAGGGCGTTCTGCCCCAGCTCCTCGGTCGCGCCCGACTCGAACGGGAGGTACGGGGCCCGCTTGAAGACCACCGCGATCTCGGTCACCCGACGGCCCAGGCGCTTGCCGGTCCGCAGGTAGAACGGGACGCCCGCCCAGCGACGGTTGTTGATCTCCAGACGGATGGCCGCGTAGGTGTCGGTCTTCGACTTGGGGTCGATGCCGTCCTCTTCGAGGTACCCGACGACCTTCTCGCCGCCCTGCCAGGCCGCCGAGTACTGGCCGCGCACGGTGTGCTTGCCCAGGTCCTCGGGCAGCTCCACGGCGGTCAGCACCTTGAGCTTCTCCGCCACCAGCGCCTTCGGGTGGAAGGAGCCGGGCTCCTCCATCGCGGTGAGCGCCAGCAGCTGGAGCAGGTGGTTCTGGATGACGTCACGGGCCGCGCCGATGCCGTCGTAGTATCCGGCCCGGCCGCCGATGCCGATGTCCTCCGCCATGGTGATCTGCACGTGGTCGACGTACGACCGGTTCCAGATCGGCTCGAACATGGTGTTGGCGAAGCGGAGCGCCAGGATGTTCTGGACGGTCTCCTTGCCGAGGTAGTGGTCGATCCGGAAGACCTCGTCACGGGGGAAGACCTCGTGGACGACCTTGTTGAGCTCTTCCGCGCTCTTCAGGTCGTGGCCGAAGGGCTTCTCGATGACGGCGCGCCGCCACGAGCCTTCCTTCTGCGCCAGACCGTGGTCCTTGAGCTGCTGGACCACCTTGGGGAAGAACTTCGGCGGGACCGAGAGGTAGAAGGCGAAGTTTCCGCCGGTGCCCTGGGCCTTGTCGAGTTCCTCGATCGTGGCCTTGAGCGTCTCGAAGGCCGCGTCGTCGTCGAAGTCGCCCTGGACGAAGCGGCAGCCCTGGACGAGCTGCTGCCACACCTCCTCACGGAAGGGGGTGCGCGAGTGCTCCTTGACCGCGTCGTGCACCTCCTGGGCGAAGTCCTCGTCCTGCCACTCGCGCCGGGCGAACCCGATGAGCGAGAAGCCCGGCGGGAGCAGGCCGCGGTTGGCGAGGTCGTAGACGGCGGGCATCAGCTTCTTGCGCGACAGGTCACCCGTAACGCCGAAAATGACCAGGCCGGACGGCCCCGCGATGCGCGGGAGCCGCCGGTCCTGTGCGTCACGAAGCGGGTTCGCTCCGTTCACAGACAAAGTGTTCAGGCCTCCGTGGGGGCAAGGCGCACGAGTTCCGCCTCGGTCGACTTCAGCAGGTCGTTCCAGGACGCCGCGAACTTCTCGACGCCCTCGTCTTCCAGCAGCTGAACGACATCGTCGTACGAGATGCCCAGCTTCGCGACCGCGTCGAGCTCGGCGCGCGACTGCTCGTAGGTGCCGCGGATGGTGTCGCCGGTGACCTCGCCGTGGTCGGCGGTGGCCTCCATGGTGGCTTCCGGCATGGTGTTCACGGTGCCGGGGGCGACCAGGTCCACCACGTACAGGGTGTCCTTGTAGGCCGGGTCCTTGACGCCGGTCGAGGCCCACAGCGGACGCTGCTTGTTCGCGTGCGCCTTGTCCAGGGCGGCCCAGCGCTCACCGGCGAAGACCTCCTCGAAGGCCTCGTACGCCAGACGGGCGTTGGCGAGGGCCGCCTTGCCCTTCAGGGCCTTGGCCTCGTCGGTGCCGAGGTCGTCGAGACGCTTGTCGATCTCGGTGTCCACGCGGGACACGAAGAACGAGGCGACCGAGTGGATCTTGGCGAGGTCCAGGCCGGCGGCCTTGGCCTTCTCCAGACCCGCCAGGTACGCCTCCATGACCTCGCGGTAGCGCTCCAGCGAGAAGATCAGCGTGACGTTGACGCTGATGCCCCGGCCGATGACCTCGGTGATCGCCGGCAGGCCGGCCTTGGTCGCCGGGATCTTGATGAGCGTGTTCGGGCGGTCCACCAGCCAGGCGAGCTGCTTGGCCTCGGCGACGGTCGCCCTGGTGTTGTGGGCGAGACGGGGGTCGACCTCGATCGAGACCCGGCCGTCCTGACCCTCCGTGGCGTCGAAGACGGGGCGCAGGATGTCGGCGGCGTCGCGGACGTCCGCCGTCGTGATCATGCGGATCGCCTCTTCGACGGTGACCTTGCGGGCCGCGAGGTCGGCGAGCTGCTGCTCGTAACCGTCGCCGCTGCTGATCGCCTTCTGGAAGATCGACGGGTTGGTGGTGACACCGACCACGTGCTGCTGGTCGATGAGCTCGGCGAGGTTGCCGGACGTGATGCGCTTGCGGGACAGGTCGTCCAGCCAGATCGCCACGCCCTCGTCGGAGAGGCGCTTGAGTGCGTCTGTCATGGGAATTGCATCTCCTACTGGTTCGTGTACCGGTGTCAGCGCGCGGCGGCGGCGATGCCGCCCGTTTCGCTGAGGGAGGCCTGGGCGGCGGCGGTCACGGCCTCGGCCGTCAGACCGAACTCGCGGAACAGCAGGGCGCCGTCGGCGGAGGCACCGAAGTGCTCCAGCGACACGATCCGGCCCGCGTCGCCGACGTAGCGGTGCCAGGTCAGACCGATGCCGGCCTCGACGGCGACGCGCGCCTTGACGGCGGGCGGCAGGACGCTGTCCTTGTACGCCTGGTCCTGCTCCTCGAACCACTCGACGGACGGCATCGAGACCACGCGGGTCGGGATGCCCTCGGCCTGGAGCGCCTCGCGGGCGCCGACGGCGAGCTGGACCTCGGAGCCGGTGCCGATGAGGATCACCTGCGGCTCGCCGCCCTCGGCGTCGAGGAGGACGTACCCGCCCTTGGCGGTGTTCTCGTTGAGCTCGTAGGTGGGCACGCCCTGGCGGGTCAGCGCCAGACCGTGCGGGGCACCCTTGCCGAACACCTTGGTGTGGCGACGCAGGATCTCGCGCCAGGCGACGACGGTCTCGTTCGCGTCCGCCGGGCGGACCACGTTCAGGCCCGGGATGGCGCGCAGCGAGGCGACGTGCTCGACCGGCTGGTGGGTCGGGCCGTCCTCGCCGAGGCCGACGGAGTCGTGCGTCCACACGTAGGTGACCGGCACGTGCATCAGCGCGGAGAGGCGGACCGCGTTGCGCATGTAGTCGGAGAACGTGAGGAACGTGCCGCCGTAGACACGGGTGTGGCCGTGCAGCGCGATGCCGTTCATGGCAGCGGCCATGGCGTGCTCGCGGATGCCGAAGTGGATGGTGCGGCCGTACGGCTGGGCGCCCGGGAGCGGGTTGCCCACCGGCAGGAACGAGGAGTTCTTGTCGATGGTGGTGTTGTTGGAGCCGGCCAGGTCGGCCGAGCCGCCCCACAGCTCCGGGATGACCGCGCCGAGGGCCTCCAGGACCTTGCCGGACGCGGCGCGGGTGGCGACGCCCTTGCCGGCCTCGAAGACGGGGAGCTTCTCCTCCCAGCCCGCGGGCAGCTCGTTGGCGTTGATGCGGTCGAACTCGGCCGCGCGCTCCGGGTTGGAGGTGCGCCAGGCGGAGAAGTCCTTCTCCCACGCGGCCTTGACCTCGCGGCCCCGGTCGAGCGCCTCGCGCGTGTGGGCGAGGACCTCGTCGGCGACGTCGAAGCTCTTCTCCGGGTCGAAGCCGAGGACGCGCTTGGTGGCCGCGACCTCGTCGGCGCCGAGCGCCGAGCCGTGCGCGGCCTCGGTGTTCTGGGCGTGCGGGGCGGGCCAGGCGATGATCGAGCGCATGGCGATGAAGGACGGGCGCCCGGTCTCGGCCTTGGCGGCCTCCAGCGCGTCGAACAGCGCCTTCGGGTCCAGGTCGCCGCTCTCCTGCGGGGCGACGCGCTGGACGTGCCAGCCGTAGGCCTCGTAGCGCGCGAGGGTGTCCTCGGAGACGGCCGTCTCCGTGTCGCCCTCGATGGAGATGTGGTTGTCGTCCCACAGCAGCACGAGGTTGCCGAGCTTCTGGTGGCCGGCCAGCGAGGACGCCTCGTGCGAGATGCCCTCCTGGAGGCAGCCGTCGCCGGCGATGGCGTAGATCATGTGATCGAACGGGGAGGTGCCCGGGGCGGCCTCGGGGTCGAACAGACCGCGCTCGTAGCGGGCGGCCATGGCCATGCCCACCGCGTTGGCGACGCCCTGGCCCAGCGGGCCGGTGGTCGTCTCGACGCCCTTGGTGTGTCCGTACTCCGGGTGACCGGGGGTCTTGGAGCCCCAGGTGCGGAACGCCTCCAGGTCAGCCAGCTCCAGGCCGAAACCGGCCAGGTAGAGCTGGGTGTAGAGGGTCAGGGACGAGTGCCCTGCGGAGAGCACGAAGCGGTCACGCCCGACCCACTCGGGATCGGCGGGGTCGTGCCGCATGACCTTCTGGAAAAGGGTGTACGCGGCGGGGGCCAGGCTCATCGCCGTACCGGGGTGGCCGTTCCCGACCTTCTGTACCGCGTCGGCGGCCAGGATGCGGGCGGTGTCGACGGCCCGCTGGTCCAGTTCGGTCCACTCGAGCTCTGTGGTGGTCGGCTTGGTGCTCACCGTTTGTCAGGGCTCCTCTCCACATGTCGGTTTCCCGGTGACGAACGGTGCACCGGAGCGATTCCGAGCCTACCCCCGCCGGGGCGTGCGGCTATTCGAGTGCCGGTAGTGCGTCGCCTGGTTGGCGACTGGTGTTCACCTGGGCTCCCGCCGATCGGCCCAACACGAGGGGACCCCCGCGCGGGGCGACACAAGAGCAACGTCTAGAGTGGCGTGGTACGCGCAAGCCTTTACCGGACTTTCACGCCTGAAGAGTGCGAGTCGGAGCTTGCTGGATTCTCTCTCAGGGGTGTGCGTGACGGCCGTCGAATCCCGTCCAGCGGCGGTGCTCGGGACGAGCCCCGGTCACCGGCCGTTCGGGGCCAGGGCCATGGCATTCGTGGCTTTGACCAAGCCTCGGATCATCGAACTTCTGCTGATCACCACAGTGCCGGTGATGTTCCTGGCCGAGGGGAGCGTTCCCTCCCTCTGGCTGGTTCTCGCGACCTGCTTCGGCGGTTACCTCTCGGCCGGTGGCGCGAACGCGCTGAACATGTACATCGACCGCGACATCGACGCGTTGATGGACCGCACCGCGCAGCGGCCGCTGGTGACCGGCATGGTGAGCCCGCGCGAGTGCCTGGCCTTCGGCCTCGGCCTCGCGGTGGTCTCCACCCTCTTCTTGGGGCTCCTCGTCAACTGGCTGTCCGCGGCCCTGTCGCTCGGAGCGCTCCTCTTCTACGTCGTGGTCTACACGATGCTGTTGAAGCGGCGCACTTCGCAGAACATCGTCTGGGGCGGCATCGCCGGTTGCATGCCGGTGCTCATCGGCTGGTCCGCGGTGAAGAACGAGGTCTCCTGGGCCGCGATCATCCTGTTCCTCGTCATCTTCTTCTGGACGCCGCCGCACTACTGGCCGCTGTCCATGAAGGTCAAGGACGACTACGCGCGGGCCGGCGTGCCGATGCTGCCGGTCGTGGCGGGCAACAAGGTCGTGGCGCGCCAGATCGTCCTCTACAGCTGGGTGATGGTGGCGGTCTCGCTGCTGCTGACCCCGCTCGGCTACACCGGCTGGTTCTACACGACGGTGGCGCTGGTGGCCGGCGGTTGGTGGCTTTGGGAGGCGCACGCGCTGAACGCGCGCGCCAAGTCGGGCGTGACGGGCGCGAAGCTGAAGGAGATGCGACTGTTCCACTGGTCGATCACCTATGTGTCGCTGCTCTTCGTCGCCGTCGCCGTGGATCCCTTCCTCAAGTGATTACTCGTCGGTAGCATCGAGTCATGGCAGACACCGCAGACACCCCGGTCACCCCGGCCACGCCGGACAAGAAGCAGGACCGCACCGCCGCGAAGCTGGCCCGGCAGATCGGCGCGTTCGCCAAGCGGCACGGCGGCGCCGAGGGCCAGCTCGCCCACATCGGGCAGGCCGGCACCCGGATCGTGCTCGTGGGCACCGACGGAGGCTGGGGCGACCTGGTGGCCCCGACCTACGGCGTGGCCGAGCTGGCCGCCGAGAAGGCCGGGCTGACCCTGCACGAGGAGTTCGACGGCGAGTTCGCCGCGCGCGTGCGGACCGGGCCCTACGAGTGGACCCGGATGGCCGGCATCCAGATGGGCGGACCCGCCAATCCCGGATTCTGAGGGCTCGGTCAACAGCGCGAGCAACACCTCACACCCCGCTCACCCGTTAGGACGTGTGGAAGCCCCTTCCTCACGTCCGCAACGGGATGACCGGATGATCGAAACGCCGCCCCTGGTGGACCAGTACTGCCAGGGAGTGCTCCGCACGGAGCTGGGCCTCGGCACCTTCGAGGCCCACCTGATCAGCTCTGCCGGCCCGCCCGCCGCCGGCACCACCTTCTTCGACACCCAGACCGGCTTCGCCGTGCGCCGCTGGTGTCCGCCGCTGCTGGGGCTGGAGCCCCACTGCACGCCCGCCCGCTACCTGGCCCGCCGGCGTGAACTCGGGGTCGTCGAGGCCGGCAAACGCCTGCTGCGCGGCTCCGGGGTCGCCGCGTACCTGGTCGACACGGGGGTCCCCGGGGACCTCACCGGGCCCAAGGAACTCTCCCTCGCCGGTGACGCCGAGACCTTCGAGATCGTACGGCTGGAGCTGCTGGCCGAGCAGGTCGCCGACACCTCCGGAACCGTCACCGCCTTCCTCTCCAACCTCGTCGAGGCCCTCCAGCACGCCGCCGCCGGGGCCGCGGCCTTCAGCTGCGGGGCCGCCGCCGGATACCCCGCCGTGCTGGCCTTCGCCCCCGAGCCGCCCGGTCCCGGCGAGGTCCACGGGGCGGCCGGGCGGTGGCTGGCCCGCCGGGCCAAGGGCGAGGCCGTACGCGACCCCGTGCTCCTGCGGCACCTGCTGTGGAGCGCGGTGGCGTCCGGGTTGCCGATCCAGCTGCACACGGGCGCGGGGGAGCCGGCGGAGTACCCGGGGCGGGCCGATCCGGCCCTGCTGACGGACTTCGTACGGGCCACCGCGGGCCTCGGGACCCGGCTCGTGCTGCTCGGCGGCTATCCGTACCACCGCCACTCGGCGCGACTGGCGTCCGCCTTCCCCCACGTGTACGCCGACCTGGGCGCCGTCCTCTCGCAGACCGGGGCGCGGGCGGCGACGGTACTGGCCGAACTGCTGGAGACCGCCCCCTTCGGGAAGCTGATGTTCTCCAGCGGCGGTCGCCGACTGCCCGAGCTGCACGCCGTCGGCGCCCTGGTCTTCCGGCAGGCGCTCCAGGACGTGCTCGGTGGCTGGGTCGCCGACGGGTCCTGGTCCCGGCGGGACGCGGACCGGGTCGCGGCCATGATCGCGGCGGGGAACGCCCGGCGCGTCTACCGACTGGACGAACGCGCCTGAGCGGCCCGGCCCACGAGGGCCGGGCCGCTCAGGCGGATCGGGTGTCTCAGACGGTCGCGAGCAGCGGGTCGCCCTGGGCCGGGATCCCGGCCTTGTCGGCAGGCCGCTCGCGCAGGCTCAGCGCGACGCGGAGCACCGCGATCCACACCAGGCACGAGCCCAGCATGTGGGCGGCGACCAGGGCCTCGGGCACCTGGGTGAAGAACTGCACGTAGCCGATGGCGCCCTGGGCGAGCAGCACGATCAGCAGGTCCCGGGCGCGCGCCCGGGTGTCGACGGGGGCGTCGACCACGCGCAGCACCAGCCACATCGCGACGGCGAGCGCGCACACCACCCAGGCGGCGATGGCGTGCACGTGGGCCGTGGCCGCCCAGTCGAACGGCATCCGCCTGATCTCGCTGCTGTCACCCGCGTGCGGACCGGACCCGGTGACCACCGTGCCGGCGGCGATCAGGACCAGGGTGGTGGCGATCAGCGTCCAGGAGAGCCTGCGCACGGGTGCGGGCACCCGGGGCCGGGCCGGGGAGTCGCCCTCGGCCGCGCGCTGCCAGGTGATCGTCGTCACCGTGATCAGCGAGGTGGCGAGCAGGAAGTGCCCGGCCACGCTGTACGGGTTGAGCCCCGTCAGGACGGTGATGCCGCCGAGCACGGCGTTGCCCATCACGATGGCGAACTGGAGCCAGCCCATCCGGGACAGGGAACGCCGCCACCGCTTCGTCGAACGGGCGGCGACGATGGCCCAGCCGACGGCGGCGCAGAGCACGTACGTCAGCATGCGGTTGCCGAACTCGATCGCCCCGTGGAAGCCCTGTTCCCGGGTGACGATCAGGCTTTCGTCGGTGCACTTGGGCCAGGTGTCGCAGCCGAGACCGGATCCGGTCAGTCGCACCGCGCCGCCGGTGACGACGATGACCACGCTCATGACGAGCGCGGCGAGCGCGGCCCGCCGGACGGTCCGGGGTGACGGGGTCCAGCGGCCGGCGATGAAGGAGAGAGGGGTCAACACGGCCCCTATCGTAGGCCGCGCCTTGTGCAAACTTTCACGAGGGGGTGCCGGCGGCCGAGTCGGGTCCTATGACCAGGCGGAATCGTGCTCCGGCCGGGTCTCCCTCCTCGTGCCACCACAGCCGGATCCGCCACAGGCCGTTGTCGCCCGGGTAGTCCGGCGAATCCATGAAGCCGCGCACCAGCTCCGCCGCCACGTCCTCCGCGGTGCGGTCGCGCACCTCCGTCGAGCCGTGCCACGGACGCTCCTGTACGGTCCACAGCCCGTCCGCGCCCCGGACCTCCAGCCGCCACACCGCGAGCCAGGGCGTGACCTCCAGCATCGTGCCCACCTGCTCGGCGCCCAGGCCCAACCGGGCCGCGATCTCGGGCTCCGCGACGCCCTGGATCCGCGCCGCCACCACCGCCTGGGGCAGCAGCCGTTCGGGCAGCAGGCCGCCCGCGCGCAGGCTCACCAGCGACTCGAAGGACAGGAAGCGCAGGCGCAGTTCCAACTGCCGGCCGATGTGGTCCAGGGCCTCCTCGGCCTCCTGGGCCTCCTCGGCGCCGGGCGCGGCCAGCAGCAGGCGGCGAAACCCCGCCTCCGCGTCGACGGCCCAGGCCACCGCGTCCTCGGCGGACCCCAGCTCCGCGAGCCGGTCCCCGAGGAACACCTTGGCCTGCGCCAGACCCCGGCGGTTGACCGGGTCGTGCTGGTCGAGGGACGCCCACACCTCGACGGCGGTGCGGGTCAGGTCCCGGGCGCGCTCGCCGGCCGCGCGCTCCATCGGGGTCGGGCCGCTCTCGGCCACCGTGCCCAGCGGGTGCCGGGGGAGCCGTGCGTCGTCGCTGAGGGGCCAGGCCAGCCAGACTCCCTGGTTGATCAGCCCCCGGGCGTACCAGCGAGCGTACTCGGGGGCGTGCCCTGCGGCCTGCTGCGCGTGCCGCAGGGCTTCCTCGATCGCCGAGAGCGCCCCGGCCCGGTCCCCGGCGGCGAACCGGCGGGCCGCGAGGTCGCCCAGCCGCAGCCCCAGCCGGGCCGCGCACTCGGCGTCCGTCCGGGCGGGCTCGCGGAGCGCGCCGATCAACTCGGCCAGCAGCCGGTCGCTCTCGCCGGGCTCCGCGTGCGCGGCTCCCGAGCGGACTCTCGCCCACTGCTCGTCCAGCCGCAGAACGGCCTCCCGCTGTGTCATGCCCGCCCCCCGGCGTCATCGTCGTGCGTCACTGATGCGTGGAGGTGGTCATCCTCCTGCCATGCCAACGCGCGAGGGAGGGGATTCACTCCCAGCGGAAGAACCGCGCGGCGGCGCCCAGCCCCAGCACCGCCCAGCCGAACAAGATCGCGGCGTCGCCCCAGGGCATCGAGGCCCCGTGTTGGAGCACCTCGCGCAGCCCGTCGGACAGGGCCGAGATCGGCAGCAGTTCGAGTACGGAGCGCACGGCGTCGGGGAACTTGTCCAGCGGCACGATCACCCCGCCGCCGACCAGCAGCAGCAGGAAGACGAGGTTGGCGGCGGCCAGGGTCATCTCGGCCTTGAGGGTGCCCGCCATCAGCAGGCCCAGCCCCGAGAAGGCCGCGGTGCCGAGCAGGATCAGCGCCGCGACCGACATCGGGTTCCCGTGCGGGGACCAGCCCAGCGCGAGGGCGATCACCGTCAGCAGGGCGACCTGGAGCACCTCGGTGACCAGGACGGACAGGGTCTTGGCAGCCATCAGGGCCCGGCGCGGCAGCGGGGAGGCCCCGAGCCGCTTGAGGACCCCGTAGCGACGGTCGAAACCGGTGGCGATGGCCTGGCCGGTGAAGGCGGTGGACATCACCGCGAGGGCGAGGACGCCGGGCGCCAGGAAGTCCACGGCCTTGCCCTCGCCGGTGTCCACGACGTCCACGGCGGAGAAGAGCACCAGCAGCAGCGCCGGAATGATCACGGTGAGCAGGAGCTGCTCCCCGTTGCGCAGCAGCATCCGGGTCTCCAGCGCGGTCTGCGCCCGGATCATGCGGGACAGGGGAGCGGCCCCCGGGTCGGGGGTGAACGTACCGGCGCTCATGCGCGCAGCTCCTTGCCCGTGAGTTCGAGGAAGACGTCTTCCAGCGTGTGCCGCTCGACCGAGAGGCTGTCCGGCATCACCCCGTTCTGCGCGCACCAGGACGCGACGGTGGCCAGCAGCTGCGGGTGCACGTCACCGGTGACCCGGTAGACGCCGGCGCTGAGCTCGGCGGCCTCGGTGCCGTCGGGCAGCGCCTTCAGCAGGGAGGCCAGGTCCAGGGAGGGGCGGCCGGTGAAGCGCAGGGTGTTCTCGGCACCGCCCCGACAGAGCTGCTCGGGGCTGCCGTGGGCGATGACCCTGCCCGCGTCGACGATGGCGACCTCGTCGGCGAGCTGCTCGGCCTCGTCCATGTGGTGTGTGGTCAGGACGATGGTGACCCCGTCGGCGCGCAGTTCCCGTACGAGGTCCCAGGTCGCGCGGCGGGCCTGCGGGTCGAGACCGGCCGTGGGCTCGTCGAGGAAGACCAGCTCGGGCCGGCCCACGACGGCCATGGCGAGCGACAGGCGCTGCTGCTGGCCGCCGGAGAGCCGGCGGTAGGCGGTGCGGCCGCACCCGCCGAGTCCGAGGCGTTCCACGAGGGTGTCCACGTCGAGCGGGTTCGCGTACAGCCTGGCCATGTGGCGGAGCATCTCGACGGCGCGGGCGCCGGAGTAGACCCCGCCGGACTGGAGCATGACGCCGATCCGCGGGCGCAGGGCCCCGGCCTGGGTGATCGGGTCGAGGCCGAGGACGCGGACGGTGCCCGCGTCGGGGCGCCGGTAGCCCTCGCAGGTCTCCACGGTGGTGGTCTTGCCCGCGCCGTTGGGACCCAGTACCGCGGTGACCGACGCCGTGCGGACGGTGAGGTCCAGTCCGTCCACGGCCGGTCGGTGGGGGTGGGGGCGGTACCGCTTCACCAGTCCGCGGATCTCCACGGCGGGGTCGTTGCTCATGCGGGTGAGTCTACGGAGGGCCGAGGGGGGTCCTCGGTGCCGGGGGCGGCGGGGCCACGGGCATGGCCGTCCATGATTTCTCGGCGCGCCGCGACGTGGTCGAAATCCCCGTTCCAGGGCCGCCGGCGCGGATTTCCCGGCTCCCGGATTCGAACACCGCGTCGCGATCACGGCTCTTTTCGGCCCGATGGCCCTGGATGGCCCAGTCGGTTTCCGTGAACTTTTCCGGGTCCCGGCGTTTTCCGTCCCGGGGCCCTCTCGGGCGGGGGATTGCTGGTGGGGGCCGTTGCCCGGTGCTCCCGAGGCACTGTCCGAGAGTGTGGAATGCAGGCCTCCGAATAACTCTGCGTCGACAAATTAGGTAACCCTTAGTGATGGAGGCCACCCGGGGTGGCCCCGGTCACGGCTTGTCGATGCTCGGTTAATTACGCAACAATGGCGTTGTGAAATACGGCGAACGGATGATCGAGACCCCCCAGGGGGAACTCGTGACCGGGGAGCGGTCCACCCGCAACCGGGTCGCGCGCTCCATCCTGGACCACGGTCCGTCCACCGTCGCCGACCTCGCCAAGCGTCTCGGCCTCACCCAGGCCGCCGTCCGTCGTCACCTCGACGCACTCGTCGCCGACGACGTGATCGCACCCCGCGAGCAGCGTGTGTACGGCGCACGTACGCGGGGTCGGCCGGCCAAGGTGTTCGCGCTCACCGACTGCGGCCGCGACGCGTTCGACCAGTCCTACGACTCGCTCGCCGTCGAGGCCCTGCGCTGGATCGCGCAGTCCGCCGGCGGGGGCGAGCAGGGCGAGGCGGCGGTCGCCGCGTTCGCCCGCGCACGACTGGCCGCACAGGCGGAGACCTACCGGGAATCCGTCGAGGCGGCCGCCCCCGCGGAACGGACCGAGGCTCTGGCCAAGGCGTTGACCGCGGACGGGTACGCTGCCACGGCGAAGAGCGCTCCCGGTCCGCACAGCGGTGAACAGCTCTGCCAGCACCACTGCCCGGTCGCCCACGTGGCCGAGCAGTTCCCGCAGCTCTGCGAGGCGGAGACCGAGGTCTTCTCCCGCCTGCTCGGGACACATGTGCAGCGACTCGCCACGATCGCCCACGGCGACGGGGTGTGCACGACGTTCATTCCGCGCAGCGCGGGCACCGGCGCCAAGGGCGTCGCACAGACCGACACATCAGTATCTGCAAGTACGGCCGGGAGGAACCCCGCATGACCACGGAGACTGCTCACCCTGAGCTCGATGGCCTGGGCACCTACGAATACGGCTGGGCCGACTCCGACGCGGCGGGCGCCACCGCCAAGCGGGGTCTGTCCGAGGATGTCGTCCGCGACATCTCGGCCAAGAAGTCCGAGCCGGAGTGGATGCTGAACCTCCGGCTGAAGGGCCTGAAGCTGTTCGGCAAGAAGCCCATGCCGAACTGGGGCTCGGACCTCTCCGGCATCGACTTCGACAACATCAAGTACTTCGTGCGTTCGACCGAGAAGCAGGCCGCTTCCTGGGAGGACCTGCCCGAGGACATCAAGAACACGTACGACAAGCTCGGCATCCCCGAGGCGGAGAAGCAGCGCCTCGTCGCCGGTGTCGCGGCCCAGTACGAGTCCGAGGTCGTCTACCACCAGATCCGCGAGGACCTGGAGGAGCAGGGCGTCATCTTCCTCGACACGGACACCGCGCTGAAGGAGCACCCCGAGCTCTTCCAGGAGTACTTCGGCACGGTCATCCCGGTCGGCGACAACAAGTTCGCGTCGCTGAACACCGCCGTGTGGTCGGGCGGCTCGTTCATCTACGTCCCCAAGGGCGTCAAGGTCGACATCCCGCTCCAGGCCTACTTCCGCATCAACACGGAGAACATGGGCCAGTTCGAGCGGACGCTGATCATCGTCGACGAGGACGCCTACGTCCACTACGTCGAGGGCTGCACCGCCCCGATCTACTCCTCGGACTCGCTGCACAGCGCCGTGGTCGAGATCATCGTGAAGAAGGGCGGCCGCTGCCGCTACACGACGATCCAGAACTGGTCGAACAACGTCTACAACCTGGTCACCAAGCGCGCCGTGGCGTACGAGGGCGCGACCATGGAGTGGATCGACGGCAACATCGGTTCCAAGGTCACCATGAAGTACCCGGCGGTCTACCTGATGGGCGAGCACGCCAAGGGCGAGACCCTGTCCATCGCCTTCGCGGGCGAGGGCCAGCACCAGGACGCCGGCTCCAAGATGGTCCACATGGCGCCGAACACCTCCTCGAACATCGTCTCCAAGTCGGTGGCGCGAGGTGGCGGCCGCACCTCCTACCGCGGTCTGGTCGAGATCGGCGAAGGCGCGCACGGCTCCAAGTCCAACGTGCTGTGCGACGCGCTCCTGGTCGACACGATCTCCCGCTCGGACACGTACCCCTACGTGGACGTCCGCGAGGACGACGTCTCCATGGGGCACGAGGCCACCGTCTCCAAGGTCTCCGACGACCAGCTCTTCTACCTGATGAGCCGCGGTCTGACCGAGTTCGAGGCCATGGCCATGATCGTGCGCGGCTTCGTCGAGCCCATCGCCCGTGAGCTGCCCATGGAGTACGCGCTGGAGCTGAACCGGCTGATCGAGCTGCAGATGGAGGGCTCGGTCGGTTAGTCCCGACCCGGCCGGACCATCCGCAGCACATTCATAGACGTAGGAAGAGAGCAAGACGACAGCCATGGCTGAGGCTCAGAACATTCCGGCGGGCTCGACCACCGCCGGCGCGATCGCGGTGGCCGCAGAGTCCACCGTCGCCACCCGGATGAGCGCGCCCCCGTCCTTCGACGTGGCGGACTTCCCGGTTCCCAACGGCCGCGAGGAGGAGTGGCGGTTCACCCCGCTCGCCCGCCTCAAGGGCCTGCACGACGGCACCGCGGTCGCCGACGGCACCCTGAAGGCCCAGATCGACGCGCCCGAGGTCGTCACGATCGAGTCGGTGGAGCGCGGCGACGCGCGCATCGGCAAGGCGGGCACCCCGGTGGACCGGGTCGCCGCGCAGGCGTTCTCGTCCTTCGCCAAGGCCACGGTCGTCACCGTGCCCAAGGAGGCCGTCCTCACCGAGCCCGTGCGCGTCACGCTGCACGGCGAGGGGGGCACCACCTTCGGCCACACGGTCTTCGACGTGAAGGCCTTCGCCGAGGCCGTCGTCGTCATCGACCACACCGGTGACGGCGTGCGCGCCGCCAACGTCGACTTCCTCGTCGGTGACGGCGCGAAGCTCACCGTCGTGTCGGTGCAGGACTGGGACGACACCGCCGTCCACGTCTCCCAGCACAACGCGCTGGTGGGCCGCGACGCGACCTTCAAGTCGATCGTCGTCACCTTCGGCGGCGACCTCGTCCGCCTGCACCCGCGCGTGACCTACGCCGGCCCCGGCGGCGAGGCCGAGCTCTTCGGCCTGTACTTCACGGACGCCGGCCAGCACCAGGAGCACCGCCTCCTGGTCGACCACAGCGCCCCGCACTGCAAGTCGAACGTGGTCTACAAGGGCGCCCTCCAGGGCCAGGACGCCCACGCGGTCTGGATCGGTGACGTGCTCATCGAGAAGACCGCCGAGGGCACCGACACCTACGAGATGAACCGCAACCTCGTCCTCACGGACGGCGCGCGGGTCGACTCGGTGCCGAACCTGGAGATCGAGACCGGCGAGATCGTCGGCGCCGGCCACGCCTCCGCGACCGGCCGCTTCGACGACGAGCAGCTCTTCTACCTCCAGGCCCGCGGCATCCCGGCCGACGAGGCCCGCCGGCTGGTCGTGCGCGGCTTCTTCGCCGAGCTGGTCCAGCAGATCGGTGTCGACGACATCGAGGAGCGCCTGCTCTCCAAGATCGAGACCGAGCTCCAGGGTTCCGTCTGATGAATTACGTCAAGGCCTGTGCGCTGAGCGAGCTGGAGGCGGACACCCCCAAGCGGGTGGAACTCGACGGCACGCCGGTGTCCATCGTCTCCACCGAGGGGGAGGTGTTCGCGATCAACGACATCTGCTCGCACGCGAACGTGTCCCTCTCGGAGGGCGAGGTCGAGGACTGCATGATCGAGTGCTGGCTGCACGGCTCGGCGTTCGACCTGCGAACCGGCAAGCCGTCCGGCCTGCCCGCGACGCGCCCCGTACCCGTATACCCCGTAAAGATCGAAGGGGACGACGTGCTCGTCTCCCTCACCCAGGAGTCCTGAGGTATCCATGGCAACGCTTGAAATCCACGACCTGCACGTCTCCGTCGAGGCCGAGCACGGCGCCCGCGAGATCCTCAAGGGCGTCGACCTCACCGTCAAGCAGGGTGAGACGCACGCCATCATGGGTCCGAACGGCTCCGGCAAGTCCACGCTGGCCTACTCGCTGGCCGGTCACCCGAAGTACACGATCACCGGTGGCACCGTCACCCTCGACGGCGAAGACGTCCTGGAGATGTCCGTCGACGAGCGCGCCCGCGCCGGCCTGTTCCTCGCCATGCAGTACCCGGTCGAGGTCCCCGGCGTCTCGGTCTCCAACTTCCTGCGCACCTCGGCCACCGCCATCCGCGGTGAGGCGCCCAAGCTGCGCACCTGGGTGAAGGAGGTCAAGTCCGCCATGGAGCAGCTCCAGATGGACACGGCCTTCGCCGAGCGCAACGTCAACGAGGGCTTCTCCGGCGGCGAGAAGAAGCGCCACGAGATCCTCCAGCTGGAGCTCCTCAAGCCGAAGATCGCGATCCTCGACGAGACCGACTCCGGCCTGGACGTCGACGCCCTGCGCGTCGTCTCCGAGGGCGTCAACCGGGTCCGTGAGAGCGGCGAGGTCGGCACCCTGCTGATCACCCACTACACGCGCATCCTGCGCTACATCAAGCCCGACTTCGTGCACGTGTTCGCGAACGGCCGGATCGCCGAGTCCGGCGGCGCCGAGCTGGCGGACCAGCTGGAGGCCGAGGGTTACGACAAGTACGTGAAGGGTGGCGCGACCGCGTGACACAGCTGCCTGGCCTCCTCGACATCGAGGCGATCCGCAAGGACTTCCCCCTTCTGGATCGTGTGGTCCACGACGGGAAGAAGATCGTTTACCTGGACAACGCTGCGACCTCGCAGAAGCCGCGCCAGGTGCTCGACGCGTTGAACGAGTACTACGAGCAGCACAACGCCAACGTCCACCGCGGCGTGCACGTGCTCGCAGAGGAGGCCACGGCGCTGTACGAGGGCGCCCGCGACAAGGTCGCCGCCTTCATCAACGCACCGAGCCGCGACGAGGTGATCTTCACCAAGAACGCCTCGGAGTCGCTCAACCTGGTCGCGAACATGCTCGGCTGGGCGGACGAGCCCTACCGGGTCGACCGCGAGACCGAGATCGCCATCACGGAGATGGAGCACCACTCCAACATCGTCCCGTGGCAGCTGCTCTCGCAGCGCACGGGCGCGAAGCTGAAGTGGTTCGGCCTCACCGACGACGGCCGGCTCGACCTGTCCAACATCGAAGAGGTCATCACGGAGAAGACGAAGATCGTCTCCTTCACGCTGGTCTCCAACATCATGGGCACGGTCAACCCGACCGAGGCGATCGTCCGGCGCGCGCAGGAGGTCGGCGCCCTGGTGCTGATCGACGCCTCGCAGGCCGCCCCGCACATGCCGCTGGACGTACAGGCGCTCGGCGCCGACTTCGTGGCCTTCACCGGCCACAAGATGTGCGGCCCGACCGGCATCGGCGTCCTGTGGGGCCGGCAGGAGCTCCTGGAGGACCTCCCGCCGTTCCTCGGTGGCGGCGAGATGATCGAGACCGTGTCGATGCACGCCTCGACCTACGCCCCGGCCCCGCACAAGTTCGAGGCGGGTACGCCCCCGATCGCCCAGGCCGTCGGCCTCGGCGCGGCCGTGGACTACCTGAGCGCGATCGGCATGGACAAGATCGCCGCGCACGAGCACGCGATCACGGAGTACGCCGTCAAGCGCCTCCTGGAGGTGCCCGACCTGCGGATCATCGGCCCCACCACGGCCGAGGACCGCGGCGCCGCCATCTCCTTCACGCTGGGTGACATCCACCCGCACGACGTCGGCCAGGTGCTGGACGAGCAGGGCATCGCGGTCCGCGTGGGACACCACTGCGCGCGCCCCGTCTGCCTGCGCTACGGAATTCCCGCGACCACGCGGGCGTCTTTCTACCTGTACTCCTCTCCGGCCGAGGTCGACGCGCTGATCGACGGGCTGGAGCACGTACGGAACTTCTTCGGATAGCGACGAAGGCGGACGAGGACGCAGTGAAGCTGGATTCGATGTACCAGGAACTGATCCTGGACCACTACAAGCACCCGCACGGGCGTGGCCTGCGCGACGGCGACGCCGAGGTGCACCACGTCAACCCCACGTGCGGTGACGAGATCACGCTGCGCGTGAAGTACGACGGCGAGACGCTCACCGACGTCTCGTACGAGGGCCAGGGCTGCTCCATCAGCCAGGCCAGCGCGTCCGTGCTGAACGAGCTGCTGGTCGGCAAGGACCTCGCCGACGCGCGTCGGATCCAGGAGACCTTCCTGGAGCTGATGCAGTCCAAGGGCAAGATCGAGCCCGACGAGGCCATGGAAGAGGTACTGGAGGACGCGGTCGCGTTCGCCGGTGTCGCCAAGTTTCCCGCCCGCGTGAAGTGTGCTCTGCTGAGCTGGATGGCGTGGAAGGACGCGACCGCCCAGGCCCTGGGCGACGCGGAGAGGAAGACGGCATGACCGAGAACGCGACGCCCGAGGCGTCGATCAAGCCGGCCAGCGAGGAAGAGGTCCGCGAGGCCCTCTACGACGTGGTCGACCCCGAGCTGGGCATCGACGTCGTGAACCTGGGCCTGATCTACGGCATCCACGTCGACGACGCGAACATCGCCACCCTCGACATGACGCTCACCTCGGCGGCCTGCCCGCTGACGGACGTCATCGAGGACCAGGCGAAGTCGGCGACGGAAGGCATCGTCAACGAACTTCGCATCAACTGGGTCTGGATGCCCCCGTGGGGCCCGGACAAGATCACGGATGACGGCCGTGAGCAGCTGCGCGCACTCGGTTTCAACGTCTGAGTCGACGTGTGTGAGGAGGGGCCCCCGGCACGGTGCCGGGGGCCCCTCCTGCCGTTCGGGCCCTCGCGGGGCCCGGGCGGACGGGCTCGGGCACGGCCGGGCGGGAGGCGGAGCGGGCCGTGACGCGTGTCGTGGCGAATGTCGTGATGTGTGTCGTGATGTGTGTCGTCCTCCTGTCGTCCGTCCTCCCGCGACGTCCGCTCCTCGGCCTGTTCGTCCGGCCGTCGGGCGGTGTGCACCGGAAGTTGGCCGCGGTGGCCGAATCTTCTCCATGGCCGCCACGCTCATGCCGTGGCGCAGCAGTCGAGAGGACCATCTGTGACCGTTCGCCCATCGCCGGCGCGCCGTGCGGGCGCCCTCGGCGTCGCCGGGGCCGCGGCCCTCCTCGTCGCGGGGCTGACAGCGCCCGCGCACGCCGTCGGGTACGCCGATCCGACGATCTCGCTCTCCGCCACGCACCTCACCGGGGCCGTGGGCGCGTACGGCGACCCCGCCGTGACGGTGGACGTCGAGCAGCCCGGGGTGCCGGCCGGCTTCCTGCGGCTGCGGGTGCTGTCCTCCAGCAACCCCGCGGTGGCCGCCGTGGGGGACGTACGGCAGCAGCGGACCCCCTCGGGCGACCGCAGCCTGACGGTGCGCCCGCGGGGCCAGGGGTACACCGACCTGATGCTCCAGGTCACCGGACGCGGTGGGAAGACCGCGACGGCCACCCTGGCCTACGCCGCCTCGGCGCGGGTCGGCGGCGCGCCCACGACCCGCTACCTCACCGGGTCCTCGGACGCCTCGGCCGCCGTGGACGTGGGCGGCGGACACGTGCTGGTGGCCGACGACGAGTCCAACGTCCTGCGCCTGTACGACCGCTCCCGCACCGGCGCGCCGGTCAGGACCTGGGACCTCGGCCCCTCGCTCGGCCTGAAGAAGGAGGTCGACATCGAGGCGGCGGCCCGGGTGGGCGACACCGTCTACTGGACGGGCTCGCTGGGCAACAACAAGGACGGCAAGTACAAGGCGGAGCGGAACACGGTCTTCACCACGACGATCACCGGATCCGGCGCCGGCACCGAGGTCACCTTCGGCAGCGCCCACCACGGCCTGCGCGAGGACCTGATCGCCTGGGACACCGCGCACGGCAACCGCTTCGGCTTCGCGGCCGGCACGGCGAACGGGCAGGTCCCCAAGCGGATCGACGGCTTCAACATCGAGGGGCTGGAGTTCGCGCCGGGCTCCACCACCACCGCCTATCTCGGATTCCGGGCGCCGCTCGCCCCGGCCGTGCCGGGCGGCAAGGCGCTCGTCGTACCCGTCACCAACATGGACCGGGTGGTCGCGGGCACGGCCGCGCCGGTCTTCGGCGAGCCGATCGAGATGGACCTCGGTGGCCTCGCGATCCGCGACATCCGCAGGAACGCGGCGAACCAGTACCTGATCCTGGCCGGCTCGTGGGCCGCCGACGACAACTCCGACCCGTACGCGCTGTACGAGTGGGACGGAGTCCCCGGGCACGCCCCGCGCAAGCGGGCCGACCTGCCCACCACCGATCCCGGGGGGTGGGAGGTCGTGGTGAACGTGCCCGACCTGAGGGTGCCCGGGGCCCGCGTGCAACTGATCACCGACAGCGGCTCCGCCGACCTGTACGGCGACGGCAGGGAAGCCAAGGACCTCGACCACCCGGAGTGGAAGAAGGCCCGCTCCGCATGGTTCACGCTCGGCCCTACGCGTGGCGGACACCGATGACGCGTGGCGCCGCCGATGACCGGGTGGGGGACACCGATGAACGTGTGGCGACACCGATGACCGTGTGGGGGACACCGATGAACTCGTGGGGGACACCGATGAAGCGGACGACGCGACGGACGACGCCGGGGAACAGGCAGCGGGCGACGCGGCGGCTGGGTGTCGCCGCCCTCGCCGCGCTGACGCTCGCCGGGGTGAACTCACCGGCCCTGGCGACCGGTTACGGCACACCGACCATCACCTTCTCCGCCTCCTACCTGTCGGGGGCCGTCGGCGGGGTCGGGGATCCCGTCGTGGACGTGACCGTGGGACAGAGCGGCGCGGACGCGTCCGCGCTGGTCGTCAGCGCGACGGCCTCCAGCAAGGCCTCGGTCGCCGGGACCGGGGACGTCACCGTCACCGGCGCGGGCGCGGTCCGGCAACTGGCCGTGACCGCACGGGGCCGCGGCTACACCAACCTCACCGTCAAGGTGAGTGGGCTGGGCGGCAAGAGCGCCACCAAGACCCTGTCGTACGCGGCGTCGGCCGCCGTGGCGAACCCCGCCGACGCGCGCTACCTCGTCGGCGCCTCGGACTCCTCGGCCGCCGTGGACGTCGGCGGCGGCTACACCGTGGTCGCGGACGACGAGTCGAACGTGCTGCGGCTGTACGACCGTTCCCGGTCCGCCGCGCCGCTGAGGACCTGGGACTTCAGCTCACAGCTCGGGGTGAGCAAGGAGGTGGACATCGAGGGGGCGACCCGGATCGGCGACACCGTCTACTGGACCGGTTCGCTCGGCAACAACAAGGACGGCGAGTACAAGGCGCCCCGCAACACGGTGTTCACCACCACGCTCAGCGGATCCGGGGCGGGCGCGCAACTCGCGTACGGACGCTCGTACAAGAAGCTCCGCGACGACCTGGTGGCCTGGGACAAGGGCAACGGCAACCGCTACCGCTTCGCGGCCGGCACGGCGGACGGCGAGGCGCCGAAGCAGATCGACGGGTTCAACGTGGAGGGGCTGGAGTTCGCGCCGGGCTCCACCACCACCGCCTATCTCGGATTCCGGGCGCCGCTCGCCCCGGCCGTGCCGGGCGGCAAGGCGCTGGTGGTGCCGGTCAGCAACTTCGACAAGGTGCTGTCCACGGGTGCGAAGGCCACCTTCGGCGCGGGCATCGAGCTCGACCTCGGAGGCCTCGCGATCCGCGACATCCGAAAGAACGCGGCGAACCAGTACCTGATCCTGGCCGGCTCGTGGGCCGCCGACGACAACTCGGACCCGTACGCGCTGTACCAGTGGGACGGGGTCGCGGGCCACGCCCCGGTCAAGCGGGCCGACCTGCCGACCACGGATCCCGGCGGCTGGGAGGCCATCGTGGAGGTGCCCGACCTGTCGGTCGCGGGGGCGCGGGTCCAGCTGATCACCGACAGCGGCTCCGCCGACCTGTACGGGGACGGCACCGAGGCCAAGGACCTGACGCACGCGGAGTGGAAGAAGGCGCGGGCGGCCTGGTTCACGCTGAACTGATCCGCCGAACCGATCCGCCGAACTGATCTCCGTTCGCCCCGCCGGACCGGTCTCCCGGCGGGGCGTACGCGGGGAGCGCCCGGGCATGTGTACGGGCGTACGCAACGATGTGTACTCTTGTACGCATGCCCTACGTACTGCTTGCCGCGGCCATCGCCGCCGAGGTCGCCGGCACGACCGCCATGAAGTTCAGCGAAGGCTTCACGAAGCTGTGGCCCTCGATCGGCACGGTCCTGGGCTACCTCATCGCCTTCACCCTGCTCGCGCAGACCCTGAAGACGATGTCGGTGGGAACGGCGTACGCGATCTGGGCGGGCGTCGGCACGGCCGCCATCGCCGCCATCGGCATGCTGTTCCTCGGGGAGGCGGCGACCGCGGCGAAGATCGCCGGAATCGCGCTGATCATCGGCGGGGTCGTCCTGCTGAACCTCGGCGGGGCGGCCCACTGATGCCGGCCGGAGCGGTGCGCCGCCACGACCCGGAACGGCGGCAGCGGATCATCGACGCGGCGATCCGGGTGGTGGGCGCCAAGGGCATCGCGGGCCTGAGTCACCGCACCGTGGCGGCGGAGGCGGACGTCCCCCTGGGATCCACGACCTACCACTTCAAGACCCTGGACGACCTCCTCGTGGCGGCCCTGCGCCAGGCGAACGAGCATTTCGTCCTGGTGCCCGACCCCGCGGAGCCGGACCTCGCGACGGCGCTCGCCCGGCTGCTGGGGGAACTCCTGGCGGCGGGCCGGGACCGGGGACGGGTGGAGTTGGAGTACGAGCTGTACCTGGCGGCCCTGCGCCGCCCTGCGCTGCGGCCGGTGGCCGCCGAGTGGTGCGCGTCCGTGGCGGCGGCGCTGGGCGGGCGGACGGACCCCGTGACGGCGCGGGCGCTGGTGGCGGTGATGGACGGGATCAGTCTCCAGGTCCTGCTGACGGACGCGGAGTACGACCCGGCGTACGCGCGGGACATCCTGGGGCGGGTGCTGGCCGGGGCGTGAAGGGGCGCCGCCCGGGGACGGCGGTCGCCGCCGCCGGGGCCCCGCGCGCACCCTGGTGCGACCGGGGTCTCGTGTGGCCTCCGGGTCCGCCGGGGTGTCCGGCGTCGATCAGGGGGCGGCGCGGACCGCCTCCAGGGCGGTTCGGACGCCGGCCTCGATGTCCGTGATCGGGTAGATCACCTCGCGCACCGTCCGGTCCCGGTCCAGGACGAGGGTCAGCCGCTTGAGCCGGCTCACCCCGGCCGCGCGGAAGGTCGGCAGCCGCAGCGCCGAGGTCAGCGCGAGTTCCGCGTCCGAGAGGAGCGGGAAGCGCAACCGCTCCGCCTCGGCGAACTCCCGCTGCTCGTCCGGCCGCTGGGTGGAGACGCCCTGCACCGTCGCGCCCGCCGCCGTGAACTCGGCCAACTGGTCCCGGAACGTGCAGGATTCCAGCGTGCACCCCTTCGCCCCGGGGATCCCGGCCCACCCCGGCGGATAGGACTCGGACCGGGCGTAGGCGCCCGGGAAGCAGTACAGGACCGTGAACGGCGCGTCCGCCACGGGGTCGCGGGGCTCCCCGAACCGGTCCGGCAGCAGCAGCTCCGGCACCCGGGTACCGAGCAGCGCGTGCACCCGCGCCGCCTCCCGCGAGGATTCCTCGGTCGTCGCCGTCATCTCTCCCTCTCCCAGGATCCAGGTGTCCCCCCAGTCCTGGAGGGCCACCAGCACCGGCAGCAGCCCCCGGCCGCGCGGGGTGAGTCGGTACTCGTGCCGCACCGGGCGTTCCTGGTACGGCTCGCGCGTCAACACCCCGGCCTCGACCAGCAGTTTCAGCCGCTCGGTCAGGACCTTGCGGGAGACGCCGAGCTCGCGCTGGAACTCCTCGAACCGGTGCACGCCGCGCGCGGCGTCGCGCACGACGAGCAGCGTCCACCAGTCGCCCACGACGTCGAGGGCCTGGGCGATGGAGCAGTCCGCGTCGCCGAGGTGCGTGCGCTGGGCCATGGGAACTCCTTTGTCCGTTGACCCAAGGCTGCCATGCTGACATAGTCAGTTCCCAAAGGGAACTGACCTGCTCGTGGGGGGCGCCGGCATGTTGCGAGGGTTCAAGGACGTGCCGAGGGTGGTGTGGCTCCTGGCGGCCGGGGTGTTCGTCAACGCCGTCGTCGGCTTCACCTTCGTCTTCGTCTTCGTGTACCTGGTCGGACCGCGCGGCCTCGGCGCCGCGCAGGCCGGCCTCGCCGTCGGCGTCGGTGGCGTCGGCCTGGTCGCCGGCAACTTCACCGGAGGCTGGTACGGCGACCGCTTCGGCCACCGCCGGGTACTGCTCACCGCCGCCGCGTTCGGCGGCCTCGCCCTGGCCTGCCTTCCGTTCCTGCCCACCCCGCTGCTGTGCGCCCTCCTGCCGGCCGTCCAGTACGCGTCCGGGGTGATCCGCGCCGCCAACTCCGCGCTCGTCGCCGTCACCGTCCCCGAGGGCGCCCGCCGGCAGGCCTACGCCGTCGTACGGTGCGCCTCCAACGGCGGCTTCACCCTCGGCCCGCCACTCGGGGCGCTGGTCGCGGCCGGCCTCTCGTACGACTGGCTGTTCGTCGCCGACGGCGTAGGCACCCTCGTCCTCGCCGTCTGGACCGCCCGGATCGTCCCGGCCCGCGGTGCCGGCCACGGACCCGCCGCGGCCCGGGACGGGGGTCCGGGCCGCGGCGTCACCGCCGAGCTGCGGGCCCGCCCCGCCCTGCTCGTCCTGCTCGCCGCCGTCCTCGTCGTGGACGTCGTCTACCGGCAGCAGTACTCCACCCTTCCGATCTTCCTCGCCGACCACGGCTTCGACATCCGCGCCTTCGGGCTGGTCGTCGCCCTCAACGGCGGGGTCGTCCTGCTGCTGGAACTGCCCGCCGCCGTCGCCCTGCGCGAGCGCCCGCCCCTGGCCGTCGTCGGCACCGGACTGCTCCTCGTCGGAGCCGGTCACGCGGTGCTGATCGCCGGAGCGGGCCTCGCGAGCGCCGTCGTGATGATGGTGTTGCTCAGCCTCGGGGAGATCCTCTACAAGACCACCGCCACCGCCTACGTGGCCGACCAGGCCCCGGCGCACGCGGTCGGCCGCTTCCAGAGCCTGTACGCGGGGGTCTCGGTCAGCGGCGTCGTCCTCGGCGCACCGCTCGGCGGGGCCTTGTACGCCACCGCCCCCGGGCTGCTGTGGCCGGCGTGCGCGGTTCTGGCCGCCGGCGCCGGGGTCGCGGTGCTGTGGACCGCCCGCCGGCCGCGCCGGCCCGGGCCCCGGCGCCGGGATCCGATGGCCGGGCACGCTCGGGAGCCGCGACCCGGGCACGCTCGGGAGCCGCGACCCGGGCAGGCTCGGGAGCCGCGACCCGGGCAGGCTCGGGAGCCGCGACCCGGGCGGGCGGGGAGCCGTGACCTCCAGCGGGCGGAGGGCGCCGGGGCCGACCGCCTCGCCGCCGGCGCGACGGGCGGGCAGGAAGCCGGGACCGACTCCCGCGCGCCGAGCGCGACACGCGGCGCGACCGTCACATGAGACCGGTTCGCGACCGCGGCCCGTCGCCGGTTAGGTTTCGGGCATGACTGCTACGCGTACCTCCGGCGCCGTCGCCGCCGGCCTTGCCACCCTCACCGCCGACGGCACCGTCCTCGACACCTGGTTCCCCGCCCCCCGCCTCGTCGCCGAGCCCGGCCCGGCCGGCACCGAGCGCCTCACCGCCGAACAGGCCGTGGAACTCCTCGGGGCCACCGCGCCGAAGGCGATCCGCCGGGACGCGGTCCGCGGGGTCGAGGTCGTAGCCGTCCGCACGGTCATCTCCTCGCTCGACGACAAGCCGCTGGACGCCCACGACGCGTACCTGCGCCTCCACCTGCTCAGCCACCGCCTGGTCAAGCCGCACGGCCAGAACCTCGACGGCCTCTTCGGCCTGCTGACCAACGTCGCCTGGACCTCGCTGGGCCCCGTCCCGGTCGACGAGATCGAGACGGTCCGCCTGAACGCCCGCGCCGAGGGCCTGCACCTCCAGGTCACCTCGATCGACAAGTTCCCGCGCATGACCGACTACGTCGCCCCCAAGGGCGTCCGCATCGCCGACGCCGACCGCGTCCGCCTCGGCGCGCACCTCGCCGAGGGCACCACCGTCATGCACGAGGGCTTCGTCAACTTCAACGCCGGCACCCTCGGCACCTCCATGGTCGAGGGCCGCATCTCGGCCGGCGTCGTGGTCGGCGACGGATCCGACATCGGCGGCGGCGCGTCCACCATGGGCACCCTGTCGGGCGGCGGCAAGCAGATCATCTCGATCGGCGAGCGCACCCTGGTCGGCGCCGAGGCGGGCGTCGGCATCGCCCTCGGCGACGAGTGCATCGTCGAGGCCGGCCTGTACGTCACCGCGGGCACCCGCGTCACCCTCCCGGACGGCCAGATCGTCAAGGCCCTGGAACTCTCCGGCGCCGACAACATCCTCTTCCGCCGCAACTCGGTCACCGGCGCCGTCGAGGCCCGCCCGAACAACGCGGTCTGGGGCGGCCTGAACGAGATCCTGCACAGCCACAACTGACCCCCGAACGGGGCCGGATCGCCCGCGCCGGACGTCACGACGCCCTCCCACCCCGAACGGGTGGGAGGGCGTCGCGCGTCCCCGAGTGGACGCCGGCCGCGGGCGGCCCTCCCGCCCCGAGCGGGGGAGGGTGTCCGACGGGCCGAACCGGTCAGTGCAGGGGGATCGTGCGGACCAGGCCGGCGAAGGCCTGTTCCTCTTCCTCCGTCAGTTCCACCGACTCCATGGGGTGCCCGGCCGGACCGCGCTGGGTCGGGATCGTCGACAGGCCCTCGAAGGCGTCCTGCCCGGAGTGGTGGAAGCGGCCGTCCCAGAGGACGTGGCCGAGGCCGATCACCCAGACGAGGGCGGCCACGAGCAGGACGGCTATGCCGATTTCCTGGACGAGGGTGATGGAGGGGAACACACGGTCCTCCGGGGGTGCGGGATCGAGCGTGCAAGATCGGGCGTGCAGACACTCAACACCAGAACGGTCGAATTGGACAGGGGTGTGTCGAGTGTCACGCCAGGGCCGAAAGTCCCCACCTTGTCCGGAAAGGCCCCCTCGACGGGTGGCGGAAGGTCCCCTCGACGGGTGGCGGGGGTCCGGGCGGGACGGCGCCCGGAACCCCCGCCGATCCGCCCGTGACTACGGGCGGAAGCGCAGCACCTGCGGGTCGTGGTCGCTGTTCTGGTTGGCGAACTCCGCGTTGATGTGCACGCTGTCGTACGTGAAGGTCTTGATCGCCGGGCTGGTCAGGATCTGGTCCAGCACCTGGGCGTTGCCCTGGTACACGTACGAGTAGCGCTCCGCCTTCGGCAGCGACTTGATCGCCGGGTACAGCGCCCCGCCGTCCGCCAGGGCGTCGGCGGTGGCCGAGAACTCGAAGTCGTTGATGTCGCCGAGGGCGATGACGTTCGCCTTCTTGTCGGCCGCCAGGATCTCCTTGACGAAGCCGTTCACGGCCTGCGCCTGGAGCAGCCGCTTGGCCTCCGAGGAGCGCACCGGCGGCTGGTGGTGCGAGGTGAGACCCTCGTCGCCGCCCTTGGAACCGAAGTGGTTGGCGATGACGAAGACCGTCTTGCCGCGGAAGACGAACTCGCCGGCCAGCGGCTTGCGGCTGTCGGCCCACGCCGCGTTCGCCGGGTCGATCCGACCGGGGGAGTGGGTCAGGGCGGCCTTGCCGTCGACCGTGGTGACACCGGTGGCCGTCACCGCGTCGCCCGCGGCACGCTCGGTGAAGGAGACCCGCGCGGGGTTGTAGAGGAACACCTGACGGATGTTGCCGCCGGGCTCGCCGCCGTCCTTGTTGTTCTCGGGGTTGACGGTCCGCCACTGGTACGCGGGACCGCCGGCCGCCGTGATCGCCGCGGTGAACTTCGTCAGCGTCTGCTCGGCCGCGACGGTGCCGTCGTTCTTCGCGCCGTTGTCGTCCTGGATCTCCTCCAGGGCCACGACGTCGGGGGAGGCGAGGTTCTCGACGACGGCCTTGGCCAGCGCGTCGAACTTCTCCTGCGGGTCGCTCGGGTCGAGGTTCTCGACGTTGTACGTGGCCACCGCGAGCTCGTTGGCCGCCTGCGCCTTGGTCTTCTCGGGGGCGAGGATGCCCGCCTTGACCGTGCCGAGGGTGCGGGCCACCAGGGTGTAGCCGCCGAACTGGTTGAAGTCCAGCGGACCCTCGGTGGTGCCGGTCAGCTTGTCGCCGACGTTGGCCACGGGGAAGGGCTGCTGCGCGACGGGCGCGAGCTGCTGGATCTGGAGCCGGCCGGTGTTCTGGGACTCGTACGAGCCGTAGATCGTGCCGCCGCGCTTGGCGGTGTTCTCCCAGCCCTTGACCGTGACCCACAGCTCCGAGTACGGGTCGGTGGCGCCGACCACGCGCGAGTTGCCGATCTTGACGTTCATGCCCTCGACGGACTCGTAGAAGTCCAGGGCGAAGCGCGAGGGCTCCAGGGTCAGGCCGTTGACGCTGCCGGCGGCGGCCGGGTCGCCGGCCGGGGCGTACGCGGCGGGCACCGTGTACTCGTTGATCGCGGTCGCGGCCGGCAGCGCGTTGCCGGAGGAGACCACGGTCACGACCGGCTTGGCGATCTGGGTGACGGACTGGTTGCCGGAGGAGACGCCACCCGGGACGTACTCGCCGACCGTGCCGGTCACCTTGACGGCGTCGCCGACGGCGACGGTCGGTACCGAGCTGGTGAAGACGAACACGCCCTCGCTGGTGGCGTCGTTGTCGTCGGTGTCGGGGTCCTGGATCCAGAAGCCGCGCGAGCCGTACGTCCGCACGCCGGTGACGATGCCCTCGACGTCGGCGACCTGCTTGCCGTTGAGCGGGGATATGCGGGTGGTGCCCTGGATGTCGTGGATGCGTATCGGATCGGCGGACACGGCGCCTTCGGCCGCGTCGGCGGAGCCCGCGAGCAGGCCGGTGGCCAGGGCGGTGGCGACGAGGGCCGCGACGGCGGCGGAACGGGGATGCGAGGAGCGCATGGGCGGGAACTCCGGTGTGAGGGTGGGGGGGAACGCCGGGAAGTCCGGGGCTCCTGTACTGCTCAGTACATCTACGCGCGTCAATTTCCTGTGTGGACCGGGAAGTTGTCAAGGTCTCCGAGGAAGACGGCAGCTGACTGTGGGATGAACCAAGGACGATGGCCCCTCGGGCATGCCCGAATTGCGTCTACGCTGGGTCGTCGCCGTACGACCCAACGGCCCCACCGCGACCGCGAGGAGAACCGCCCCATGTCCGCAGAGCCGCACCCCACACTGCCGCCGGTACGGCTGCACTCCGATGCGGAACTGGCCCGCGACGCCCTGGTCACACCGCTGTTCGCGCACGCCGTGCGCCTCGCCCGCTGGGCCGGCCCCCACACCCGCGTGGAGGTCGGCGGCGAACTCACCACCGAACAGCTCGCCGAGGCGGCGGCCGTACTGGGGCTCGACCCCGAGGGCGAGGAGGGCCCGGTGCTCGCGAGCCAGGCCTGGCGGGTGGCCGTGGACACCGGACTGGTCGACGTGACCGAGCCGGACGAGGACGCGGGCGCGGCGGACGGTGAGGCGGGCGAGGGCGACGCGGCCGGCGCGGAGCCGCGGTACGGGACCGCCGCCCCCGGCGAGGACCTGGCACTGATCGCGGGCGGCGCGCCCGGCGACGTGCTCGACCTGTGGCTGGCGGCCCTGGACGCCGTCCTCGCGGACGCGGCCGTGCCCGACCTCGACGACCTCGTCGACGCGTTGGACGCGGGCGGCGAGATCGACTTCGACCAGCTCGACTGGAACCCGCAGCGCGAGGCGGACTTCCTCGACGGGGTGCTCGCCAACCTCTACCTGCTCACCATCGCCGAAGGAGGCTCCGGCGACAGCCCGGTGCCGCTTCCGGTGCTCGCCGCCTCGATGGTCGTCCCCGACGACATGGGCGATCCCACCGACGCCGTGCTGGAACAGGTCTCGGACGCGATGATGCGCCTCGACGACCAGTTCCGGCAGCTGGAGCCGATCGGGCTGGTCGAGTTCCGCCCGGTGGACGAGGCGCTCATGGCGGAGGCCGACGACGAGGAACTCCTCGCCGGGCAGGGCGACGGCACCGAGGAGGACGTGGCGCGGTACGGAATGGTCCGGCTGACGGCCCTCGGCCTGTACGGCATCCGGGCCCGGATGCTGGAGGCCGGGGTCGACGCCCCGGCCATCGGGGAACTCGCCGACAAGGGCGCCGACGCGCTGCTCGACGCGGTCTCCTTCTACCCGGAGGACGCGGCGCAGGCCGAGATCGAGTTGTGGCTGACCGGACGGGACCTGCCGACCGCGGTGGCCGAACTGCTGGCCGCGGCCCGCGGTGACGACGAGGGCGCCCCGCTGCGCCGGCTGCGCTGCCAGCAGGCCCTCGCCCCGGCCGGCCCCACCGCCGAACCGGCGGTCCGGGCGGTACTGGACGACCCGGAACTCGGCGGGCTCGCCCGGGTCTGGCTGGCCGAGCGAGGGGCGACGGACGTACCGGCGCCGGACGGGGCGATGGTGTTCTGGCTGACGGTCGACACGATCGCCGCGCAGCTCGCGGCCGACGGCGAGACGGACGAACTCCCCCTGCTCATGCGAACCCTGACCGAACACCACGCCGGATTCTTCGAGCAGGCGTGGCGGGTGGAACACCCCGCCACGGCCTACGTGCTGGAGGCGATGGGGCGGTTGCACCCGGACAAGAAGGCGGCGAAGGAAGCCCGCAAGGCCGCCTTCAAGGCCCGCTCCCGACAGCCCTGAGGGGCGGCGGCCGGGCGGTCCGGCGGCTTGACGGGCAGGCGGGCAGGCAGGCGGGACGGGCTGACGGCGGGCGGGGTTCGGGGCCCGGGCGCACGGCGATCGTGCGCCTGGGGGCCCGTCCGGCGGCTCGTCCGGGGTGCACAACGCGCCGATCATGGGCCGGAGTTCGCCATTCCGGCCGGCTGTGAGGGGACGGTTCGCGTTCGGGGGTAGTTCAGCCGCCGTTCACGTGCGGGCGGGAGCGTGTGCGCCGACGACCGCACGACAGGCGCCCCACCTCCCCACCCCAGGAGATCCGATGCCGCTCACCCGTAGAGACTTCACCGCCCGCACCGTGATCGCCGGTGCCGGAGTCGCCCTCACCGGAACCGTCGGCGCCCTCGCCACCGCTCCCGGAGCGCTCGCGGCCGACGACGGCACGCGGCACGACGAGCAGGGTCGCCCCCACGGCCCCGGATACGGCCCGCTCGTGCCCGACCCGGCCGGAATCCTGGCCCTCCCCGCCGGATTCAGGTACCGCGTGATCACCCACAGCGGTGTCACCACGCTCGACTCGGGCGAGACCACCCCGTCCAACCACGACGGTACGGCCGCGTTCGAGGGACACCGGGGAGTCACCCTCCTCGTCAACAACCACGAGCTGAAGGGCCCGCGCACGGGCTGGGAGCGGCCCGTCCCGCTCGCGGAAGGCCTCGTCTACGACCCGGCCGCCGCCGGCGGCTGCACGGTCGTCGAGGTCCGGCGCGGCGGAGAGGTCGCCGAGTGGGTGGGCATCGCCGGTACCTCGACCAACTGCGCGGGCGGAGCCACCCCGTGGGACACCTGGCTGACCTGCGAGGAGAACTCGGACCTCGCCGGCAAGAACGGCATGACCAAGGACCACGGCTACGTCTTCGAGGTGGACCCGCACGACCGGCGCGCCAACCGCGACCCCAGGCCCGTCAAGGCCTTCGGGCGCTTTGACCACGAGGCCGTGGTCATCGACCCGCGCCAGGGCCACGCGTACCTGACGGAGGACGCCTCCGGCCCCAACGGGCTGCTCTACCGCTGGACCCCGCCGCACGGCTTCCGGCACGGGCGGGGCAGGCTCCGTACCCTCGCGCCGGACGCGGGCGTGCTCGCCGCCGCCAAGTGCTTCGACCGCAACGGCCGGTTCGTCGACGACCTCTCGCGCGCCACCGCGATCGGCACCGTGTACGGGGTGGACTGGGTGGAGGTGCCCGACCGCGACGCGCGGACGACGCCGGTACGCAAGCAGTTCGCGGACACCGCGGTGACCCGGGGGCGCAAGCTGGAGGGCATGTGGTGGGCCGACGGGGGCGCGTACTTCGTCTCCTCGTTCGCCCGCGCGGAGAGCCCGGGCGCCCCGCACGACGGCCAGGTGTGGTTCTACGACCCCAAGCGGCGCACGATCAGGCTCACCGTGCTGCTCGGTGTGAACGCCGACCCGGCGAAGGACGGCGCCTACGACGGCCCCGACAACATCACCGTGTCCCCGTACGGAGGCCTGGTCATCGCGGAGGACGGAACAGGGCTCCAGCACCTGTTCGGCGCGACGGAATCGGGGCGCACCTACCCACTGGCCCGCAACGAGCTCAACATCGGGACGGACGAGTCGCCCGAGTACTCGGAGTTCACCGGCGTCTGCTTCTCACCCGACGGGCGCACCCTCTACGCGAACATCCAGGACCCGGGCATCATGCTGGCCGTCACCGGACCGTGGCGGCGCGCCCGCTAGGCGGGGCGCGGCCACGGCCGACGGGGCGCTACTGGGTCGCCGCGGTCTCCGAGCGGGAGGCGGCGGCCCATTCCTCCAGGAGGAATTCGTACGCGTCGGAGGGCCACTCACCGCCGACCCCGGTCTCGACGAGGTGCCGGATCGCCTCGTTCGCCTCTGCGGCGGACGGGCGGGCCGGACCCGCGGGCTGGAGTGTCTTGTGCATGGCTCAAGGCTACGGGCGGGCACTGACGGGCACCGCCGATTCGGAGGTGGAATCGCTCACCCGAATCGGCCTTTGGTAGCGCCATGTGCCCGCCCACCTGCTCAGAGTGCCTGCGAGGCGGGTTTGACCATGCCGCGCACTGTGCGGGACTTCACAAAGTCCCCGATGGCCGTCATCTCCCACTCACCGCTGAACTGCTTGATCAACTTGGCCATCATCACGCCGGTTTGGGGTTCGGCGCCCGTGAGGTCGAAGCGCACGAGCTCCTCCCCGCTCGCGGCGTCGATCAGACGGCAATAGGCCTTCGCGACCTCGCTGAACTTCTGGCCGGAGAAGGAGTTGACCGTGAAGACCAGCCCCGTCGCCTCGGCGGGCAGCCGGCCGAGGTCCACGACGATCACCTCGTCGTCCCCGGCTCCCTCGCCGGTGAGGTTGTCGCCGGAGTGCTTGACGGCGCCGTTCAGGATGGACAGCTTGCCGAAGTAGCAGCTGTCGATGTGGTTGCGCTGGGGGCCGTACGCGATGACCGAGGCGTCGAGGTCGATGTCGCGGCCGCGGAACGCGGGCTCCCAGCCGAGGCCCATCTTGACCTGCGAGAGCAGCGGGCGACCGCCCTTGACGAGGGAGACGGTCTGGTTCTTCTGGAGGGTGACCCGCCCCTTGTCGAGGTTGATCTTCCCGGCGCCGGGGGCGGCCGCGGGGGCGGCGGGCGGGGCGGCGGGGGCAGGCGTGGGCGTCGGGGCGCCCCAGGCC
>NZ_LGDE01000372.1 GCF_001279725.1 Streptomyces sp. WM4235
GCGTCGCCCCCGCCGGCCCCGCCGCGAAGACCCGCAGCAGGTTCTCCGTCACCCGTGTGGTCAGCGCCCCGGCACGCGCGTCCAGACCGTGGTTGCCGCCGCCGCGTCCGTCGCCCTTCGCGTCGAGCGCCTCGACCCAGCGCATCGTCCCCGTGGCGAACACCCCGGCGCCGCTCGCCACGGTGTGATACGCCGTGGCCTGATGGCTGGGCCTGCCCTCGCAGCCCACGGGGGAGTGGGCGATGATCTCGATCGGGCGGGGTGTCGGGAATCCGGTGTTCACCTTGTCGTACTCGACGCCGACCAGGTGCGCG
>NZ_LGDE01000373.1 GCF_001279725.1 Streptomyces sp. WM4235
CACCTGCGCGCCGACCAGCGCCCTCTGGGTGCCCGCCTTGACCGTGACCGGCGCGTACGCCGGCAGCCGATTCTGTGAGGACATGCGGCGCGGTCTCAGGGCGTCTGTACGAGGTGGGCCGTCACCCGGGTCGGCGCGCGAGCACGCGGCCGACCAGATCGTCGATGCAGTCCGGTGTCAGCGGCCCGACGCCGAACAGCATCCGGGCACAGGTCGGCATCAGGACGACGGCCAGCCCATCCGGCAGGTACAGGGGTTCCGCGCCGCGGGCGCGGGCCCGGTCGAGCATGCCCCGGACCCGTTCGGCGCGGGCG
>NZ_LGDE01000374.1 GCF_001279725.1 Streptomyces sp. WM4235
CCCCCGGGGGCGGTCGGCGACGGCCGCGTTGGCCCGCACCTGTTCGGCGGAGGTGGCGCCCGCGATGACGGAGGCGCAGCCCGGCTGCGCGGAGAGCCAGCCGATGGCGAGTTCCAGGACCGTGCGGTCGTACTTCTCGGCGAGGCCGGCCAGTGCCTCGACCGTGTCCAGGCGCTCGTCGGTGAGGTAGCCGTCACGGCCTTCGAGACGCGAACCGGGCGGGACGGGGGCGCCGCGTCGGATCTTTCCGGTGAGCAGGCCGTTGGCCAGGGGGAAGGGGGGCCAGGTGGGGGGGACGCGGGCGGCCAGCATC
>NZ_LGDE01000375.1 GCF_001279725.1 Streptomyces sp. WM4235
GCCGATCGAGGCGACCGACAGCACACTGCCGACGGAGCCGATGGAGAGCACCGAGTCCACCGAACCGATGGACAGCACCGAGTCCTTGGACCACAGGGAGAGGAACGACCGCTCGATCATGCCGGTCATGCTGCCACATGCCGGCTCGGCAGGGCGGTGGGCGCGGAAGCCTGTGTGCCGGGCGTCGTCCTGGTGAGCAGCATCACCCCGCGGCCGGCCGCGAAGGCGCCGGCCACGGCGAGGACGATGCCCGCGGCCCCGCCCTGGAGGCGCTCGCCGAGCAGGACCATGCCGATCGCGGCGGCGGCGAGCG
>NZ_LGDE01000376.1 GCF_001279725.1 Streptomyces sp. WM4235
GTCGGAGACCGTGAACCGGGGCGCCGCGGTGGACACGTGCAGCCCGAACGACTCACCGGGAAGGACACTGACCCGGTCGGCGAAACCCTCGATGGCGCGAGCGGATCCGGCCTTGGCCACGTGCCAGTCGGCGTTTCCGGGTCGGGCGTTCTCGGCCTTGACGTCGAACACCCGGGACCCGGCCCCGGGAGAGGACTCCGACGCGTTCGGCGATCCCGACGGAGAGCCTCCCGACTTCGGATCCTCGCCCGCACCGGCCTCCTGCGCGTCGCCGTCGCCCGCGCAACCGGCGGCGGCACCGATCCCGACAG
>NZ_LGDE01000377.1 GCF_001279725.1 Streptomyces sp. WM4235
GTTCCACACCGGAGCACCGATGGACGCCGAAGCCGAACCTGAAGCCCATGCCGCCGCCGAACCCGATGCCGCCGCCGACCCCGAACTCGAACCCGAACCAGAACCCGCCCCCGCGCCCGGACCCGCCACCACTGCGGGGCAGTCCGCCGCCGTGACGTCCACGGCCGCCTCGGTCGGCCCGTACAGGTTGGCCAGTACCGCACCGGTCGAACCGGCCGAGGTGTGGAAGCGGGTGGTGAGGTCGGTGGGGAGGGCTTCGCCGCTGCAGACGACGAGTCGCAGGGTGGGGCAGGTGGTGATCTCGGTGTCG
>NZ_LGDE01000378.1 GCF_001279725.1 Streptomyces sp. WM4235
GCGCGCCCCGCCACGGCGGGTGGGGTCCCCGAGGAAACGGGGGCCCGCTCCCCCCCCCCTTCTCGGGGGGGGGCGGGACACGAAACAACGCGCCGGCCCTCGAGGAGTAGGAGGAGTCCCCCCACTCCGGGGGGGCGGGGGCGCTTTTTTGTGTCCGCCCCCCCCCCGGGGGGGGGGGGGGCAGGGGGCCCCTGTTTCGCCGGGGGCCCCCCCCGCCGTGGCGGGGCGCGCGGGAGTCAGAAGCGGCGCTTGAACCATCGTTTGACGGTGCCGACGGTGAAGACGAGCGCCAGGATGGCGAAGAGCGCCC
>NZ_LGDE01000379.1 GCF_001279725.1 Streptomyces sp. WM4235
GCCCGCCGGGCGGGCACGCCCCGTGGTCAGAACGTGTAAGTGCGGCTCGCCAGGGACAGGCCCGCCTCGTCGGCGAAGTACGCCCGGTCCCCGGGGAGCGGTCGGTCCAGGGCGGAGGCGGGCAGCCCCGCCTCCTCGGTCATGGCGAGCAGTCGCACCGGACCGTGGCCCCGTACGGTCAGGGTGAGCGTGAACCCCTCCGCCGGCGGCGCGGCGTGGACGAACCCCCACTTCCAGGGGGTCGCGGTGTACGAGCGGTTCTCCCCGCCGGGCATCTCGCCCGAACCGCCGGGGGCGCCCGCCAGG
>NZ_LGDE01000380.1 GCF_001279725.1 Streptomyces sp. WM4235
GCCTCGCCGACCTCGGCCAGCAGCTCCGTGCCGGTCATGTCCGGTCGTACGCCCAGCCGCAGCGGAACGATGTTGGAGACCATGCCGGGGACCTCCCGCGTCCCCGGGTCCACCCGGGTGGTGACGGGCAGCCCGAGGACGAGGTCCTGCGCGCCCGTGACTCGGTGGAGGTGCGCGGCCACGGCCGCGACGAGCAGTCGGGAGAGCCGTACGCCCGACCGCTCGGCGCCGGCGCGCAGGCGCGCGGTGTCCTGCGCCGAGTACTCGTCGGTGCAGCGCACCCGGCGGGCGATCACGGCGGGCCCG
>NZ_LGDE01000381.1 GCF_001279725.1 Streptomyces sp. WM4235
CTTCATCCTGGCCGTCGACGACTCCATGGAGTCGATCCTCGACTGGTACAAGGAAGAGGGCATGATCTTCAAGGGCGGCTCCGGCGCCGGCCTGAACCTGTCCCGCATCCGCTCCAGCCGCGAAACGGTGAGCGGGGGAGGAACAGCCTCCGGTCCGGTCTCCTTCATGCGCGGCGCCGACGCGTCCGCCGGAACGATCAAGTCCGGTGGTGCCACCCGTCGCGCCGCCAAGATGGTCGTCCTGGACGTGGACCACCCGGACGTCGAGGACTTCATCGCCACCAAGGTGAAGGAAGAGGAGAAG
>NZ_LGDE01000382.1 GCF_001279725.1 Streptomyces sp. WM4235
GGGGCGGCGGGGCCGACGGGGGCGGGGCGGTCGAGGTGGTCGGGCCGCAGCGGTGTCCGCCGGGTCGCGCCCGATCTCGCGGCTCCCCCGGCCGCACCGGCCGCACCGGCATCCGTGCGGTCCGTCATCGGGGAGTCTCCGTCCGCCATCGGGGAGTCTCCGTTCGCCGGCGGGGGTTCACTCGGCCAACCCGCCCAGCACGGACCGCAGCCGGCCCAACGCGTCCCGTACGTGCGGCAGCTCCAGGGGATCGGGGGCCGTGAGGGCGGCCAGCCGTTCCCGCGGGTTGGCCCCGAGCAGCGGGCCCGTCGACAACCGGACGCGCAGCCCGACGGGTTCGTCCGCGAACCGCTGCCCGCCGGGCGTCGGCGAACCCAACCGGCCGCCCAACCAGTCCTCCAGTTCCATCGCGTCGCCCACGCCCTGTCGGGCCAGCCCGGCCCGCAGCGGCGTCAGGTCGGCGTACAGGTGCCGGCCGGCCTGCGGAGGGCGGGCGAGCGCCCCGACGGCGAGGATCTCCCGGTGCGCGGCGGCGGCCACGGCGCCGTGCAGGGCCGCCGCCGCGAAGGCGCGGGCGGCGACGGCGTCGGGCTCGTCGAGGGCGTGCGCGGCGGCTCCGGCGACCGGACCGGCGATCAGGGCGCCGGTGGCGGTCAGCACGTCGAGGGTGCGGGCCCGCAGCCAGGTGCCGCGGGCGGTGGCGGGGAAGCGGATCACGGCGGCGGGCCAGCCGGCGGGCAACAGCGCCCCCGACAGGTCGACGAGGACGGCGGCCTGGGCGGGGAGCATCTCGGCGGGGCTGAGGACGAGCGTGTGGTGCGGCCGGTGGACGGTGTCGCGCCAGCTCTCGTCGCTGACGACGAACAGTCCCGCCTCCTCGGCCGCCTCGCAGGCCTCGCGCAGCATCTCGGGCGGCGGCACGGTCGCGGTCGGGTCGTCGGCGACGGAGAGCAGCAGGACGCGCGGGTCGCCGCCCTCGGCGCGGACCCTCCGTACCGTCTCCAGCAGGGCGTAGGGGTCGGGTACGCCACCGCACTCGGCCGGGGTCGGCACGTGGAAGGCCCGCCGTCCCAGCAGGCGGACCTGGGGGGTCCACCAGGCGGGACAGGGTCGGGGCAGCATCACGTCGCCGCCGTAGGCGCCGAGCAGCGCGAGCAGCAGCGCCGCGGCGCCGGGTCCGGCGGCCACGTTCTCGGGCTCGGTGGGCAGGCCGCGCCGGGCCCAGTGCCGGCATGCGGCCTCGCGTACGGACGCGCCGCCGCCCGGCGGTTCCGGCGCGGAGCGGTCCGCGGCCCCGGCGAGCACGGCGGTCAGCTCGGGCAGGACAGGCAGGCCGGGCGGGGGTGCGGGCGGCACGTACCGGACGGGGCCGCGCCCCTCCGCCGTCGTTCGCTGCCACCCCGCCGTCCCCGCCATCCCCGCAGTCCTTCCCGTGCACACCACCGACCGACCATGACCTTTATACGGTTATTAGACCGGTTTCGCCCGTCAACCCCGGCACCCGAGCCGCACCGGCGGCCGAGCCTCGCCCGCAGACGCGGCGGCGCGACCGAATGGGCCGCCTCGCCGCCAGGCCCCTTGAGCCACAAGCCTGACGTCCACATGCCGAAACGCACATCTCATATGACGGGCAAGCGATTACGGTGATCACAGCGCACCCCAGAGACGAACTCGACGAGGAGGAGTCACCGCCATGAACGCCATGAAGGAGACCGCCGTCTACACGCACGGCCACCACGAGTCGGTGCTGCGGTCGCACCGTTGGCGCACCGCCGAGAACTCGGCGGCCTACCTGATCGGCGAGCTGCGACCGGGCATGGCGGTCCTGGACGTGGGGTGCGGTCCGGGCACCATCACGGCGGACCTGGCGGCGCTGGTGGCCCCCGGCGGGCGGGTGACGGCCGTCGACGCGGCGCCGGACGTACTGGGCCGGGCCCGGGCCCACGTCGCGGAGCGCGGACTGGCCGGGGTGGTCGAGTTCGCCACGGCGGACGTCCACGCGCTGGACTTCCCCGACGACTCCTTCGACGTGGTCCACGCCCACCAGGTGCTCCAGCACGTCGGGGACCCGGTGCGCGCCCTGCGCGAGATGCGGCGGGTGTGCCGGCCGGGCGGGATCGTCGCGGCCCGGGACGCCGACTACGCGGCGATGACCTGGTTCCCCGGGACGCCCGGCCTGGAGGAGTGGCTGAGCCTGTACCGCGCGGTCGCGCGCGCGAACGGCGGCGAGCCGGACGCCGGGCGGCGACTGCTGTCGTGGGCGCGGGAGGCGGGCTTCACCGAGGTGGCCGCCTCGGCCGGCGCCTGGTGTTATGCCACCCCGGAGGAGGTCGCGTGGTGGTCCTCGCTGTGGGCGGACCGTACGACGGCGTCGACGTACGCGTCGATCGCCACGAGCGGCGGCCACGCGACACCGGCCGAACTGACGACGATCTCGAAGGCCTGGCACGCGTGGGGCGCCGCGCCGGACGCCTGGTTCTCCGTCCTGAACGGCGAGATCCTGGCCCGCGCCTGACCCGCCGGTCGGGGGCGACCCGTAGGGGTGGGGTGCGGCGGCCTCCTCCCTGATCACGAGGTCGACTCCCGCACTTCCGGCCTACGTTGAGGCGGCACCTCACCCGCAGCCGACGAAGGGCAGTCCCCGCTCATGCGCCGCCTCACCACCACCGCCACCCTGCTCCTCGTCCTCGGCCTGGCCGGCTCCGTCACCGCGCCGGCCGTGGCCGCGCCCACCGGTCCCGGGCGGGGGCCGACCGCCCCGGCCGCCGGCCAACCCGACGGTGCCGCCTTACACCGCGCTCTGGACGCGGTGATCGCCCAGGGCGTACCCGGTGCGGTGGCCGAGGTGCGCGAGGACGGGCGGGTGTGGCGCGGGGCGAGCGGTGTCGCCGACCTGTCGGGCCGGCCGGCGCGGGCGGACGACCGGTTCCGGGCGGGCAGTGTCACCAAGACCTTCGTGGCCACGGTGGTCCTGCAACTGGTCGCGGAGGGCCGGATCGCACTGGACGACCCCATCGGCCGCCACCTTCCCGGACTGATACCCGCCGGAGCCGACGGCGCCGAGGTCACGGTGCGCCAACTGTTGGGCCACACCAGCGGCATACCGAACTACACGGACGTGCTGCGCCGACAGCCCGACCCGATCAGAACCCTCCAGCACAGCGCGTACACGCCCCGGGAGCTGGTCGCGATGGCCCTGCGGGAGCCGCGGGCGTTCGATCCGGGTGCCCCGGGCCACTGGCAGTACTCCAACACCAACTACGTCGTCCTGGGCCTGCTCATCGAGCGGGCCGGCGGCCACTCCCTCGGCCGGGAGATCGAGCGGCGCGTCATCCACCCGCTGCGTCTGACCGACACCCTGGTCCCGGCCGGCCCGAACCTGCCCGGACGGCACCTGAACGGCTACGAGTGGCTCGACGGCCCCGGCGCCACCCCCACGGACCTCACCGAATTCAGCGCCGGCGCCTTCTGGGGGCCGGGCAACATGATCTCCACCACGGCCGACCTCAACCGCTTCCAACAGGCCCTGTCCGACGGCCGGCTGCTTCCGCCCCGACTGCTCGGGGAGATGCGGGAGATGCGGGACACCGATCGCGCGGGACGCTCGTACGGACTCGGTGTGGAGGCGAACACCACCGTCTGCGGCACGGGCCAGGGGCCGGTCCTGGGACACAGCGGCAGCGTGCCCGGCTACAACACCTACAGCTTCGCCTCGGCCGACGGACGGCGGCGGATCACCCTCGCGGTGAACGTCGACCTCACCAAGACCAAGGGCGCGGACGAGGCCATCGGCCGCGTCCTGGCCACCGCGCTCTGCCGGCCGGCCCCGCCCGCGTACCCCGCTCCGTAGCGGCCCCCTCGCCCCCTCGTACCGCCGCCGGGGCCGGCCGCCGCCTCAGGGGGACGGCTTCGGCGGGCGCATGCGGAAGTCGTACGCGGGCGGCAGCGGGCGGTCGGTGAGCGTGGCCCACACCTCGGCCAGGGTCTCCTCGCCTTCCCGGAGGTCGGCGAGTTCGAGGCCCTCCTCGAAGACGCGGCGGGCCGCGGCCACATGGCCCTCAGCCGCGAGGAGCCGCGCCGCGAGGAGCCGGAAGCGGCCCTCCTCGCGGCGCGCCGGCCGCAGTCGGTCCCACACCGCGCGGGCCCGGTCCGGCCGGCCGGCCGCCAGCAGGGCGGTCATGGCCTCCCGCCCGAGCGCGGACTCGGCGGCCGGCCAACCGGCGTCCGCCCCGCTCTCGTCGGCCAGGTTCGCGAAGGCCTCCGTGTAGCGGTCGGCCGCCCGGTCGAGGTCGCCGGCCAACGCGTCGGCCTCCGCCAGGCACCTCAGCAGCGGCCACCGCGACGCCGCCGGCGCGAGCCCGCGCTCCCAACTGCGCACGGCCTGGGCGATGTCCCCGGCGTGCCACTGGGCCACGCCCAGGTGGTACTCGGTCAGCGGGTCGGCGGGCGCGGTCTCCAGCATGTCCCGCCAGTGCGGGGCGACCAGGCTGGGGCCGGGCGGGGCGGCGCGCCCGGGCCGGGGGAACGTCCCGGAGCGCCACAACTCCAGCCAGGGGGCCTGCTCCTCCCCCAGGGTCGATTCGTCGAAGGGGGTGCCGGGCAGCTTGAAGCCCGCGCGCAGCACCTCCAGCGCGCCCCAGCCGGAGCCCGTCGCGAGCCGCTCGCCCGGTTCGGTGTCGGCGCTGCCCCGCCAGGACTCGTACGCCGCGTCCAGCCGTTCCCGGGGCAGTGCCGCCTCCAGGGCCTCCCCGGCAGCGGCGCGGGCGGCGTCCCAGTCGCTCCCGTGCACCGCCGAGGCGTCCGCCGACAGGGCTCCGTACGCCTCCAGCCAGCTGAACTCCGCCCCGCCGTCGAGGCGTACATGTTCGAGTTGGGTGCGGGCCAGGCCGGCCTGGATCTCGGCGTAGCCGACCGTGCCCGGCTCCGTCAGCCACTCCTGCCAGCGCCGTCCGCCGGTGCCCGCGCCCCACGTGAAGAGCTTGCGGCCGCGCAACCGCCCGGTCGAACTCTGGACGAGCCCCCGCCCGTCGGCGTCGAGCGAGGCGATCCAGGGCCGGTCCGATTCCCGGACCTCGTAGAAGTAGTCGGCCGGATACGTGCCGCGCAGCGGGTACGTGCGGTCGACGCCCTCCCACTCCGGTACGGGGACACGGCGCAGCTCGCGTTCGTATCCGAAGTGCCAGGCCTCGTCCGCCGGGGCGAGGACACGGGTGCCGGCGTCCTCGGGGACCGCGATGTTGGACCACCAGTAGACGGGTGCGGGTCGCTCGTGCGGGTTGCGCACGCGGACGCCGACGTACAGGAACTCCGAGTCCTCGGGCAGCCACAGGTCCACCTGGAAGGGGGTCTCGCGCAGCCGCTCCCATTCCCACATCCGCAGCATCGTGGCGCCGTCGGGCCCGGGGACGAGCGCGGCGTGCAGGGGGGCGCAGGCGAGGGCGCCGTGCCCGGTGGCTCCGATGTTCCATTCGACGCCGCCGGAGAACCAGGCTCCGTTGAGGGCGAAGTTGGCGGGTTGGAACACCGGGTTGCGGTAGAGGAGTTCGCGTCCGGTCGCCAGGTGGACGAGGGAGTGGATCCGGCCGCCGAGTCCGGGCAGCACGGTGACGCGCAGGTGCGCGTTCTCGATGAGGATCGCCTCGTACTCGCGCCGCGCCCGCTCCCGTCCGTAACCGTCGCGGATCCGGACGGGCAGCAGCGAGCGCAGCGGCTCGTAGCCGATCTGCCGCGCCATGTCGCGGGGCAGGCCCCGGCGCGACCGCTCGTCCGGTTCGTGCACCCCGTCGGGCGCGCGCAGGGCGGGCAGGGGGTTCTCGGGGCCCAACGGGGCTCCGGGGAGGGTCAGTACGGCGCGTCGGACGGTGGTGGCCATGAGGGAATGGAACACGCCACGGGGGTCGGTGCACAGGGGTTCCGCGGATCACCACCGGTCAGGATTACGCAAAGCCCTGGCCTGCGGGTGACGCGATCGGTGTCAGGCGAACGCTCCCGCCACCAGGTCGGCGAGCAGGGCCCCCGCGCGCCCGTCGGGGTCGAGGTCCGGGTCGTAGATCGTGACGTTGAGCCCGACACAGCGCGGGGAGCGGGCCAACACGCCCAGCAGTTCGGCGAGTTCGTCGGGAACCAGTCCGTCCGCGTCGGGGCTGTCGACGGCCGGCATCACGCTCGGGTCCAGGACGTCGGCGTCGAGGTGCACCCAGAAACCGGCGGTGTCCGGCGGGTGGAGTCCTTCCAGGGCGTCCCGGGCGACGGGACCGGCGCCGCGTTCGCGGATCTCCCCGACGGTGGCCACCCGGATCCCGGCGGCGCGCAGCTCCGGGAGGTCCTCGTCCCCGTCGCGGACGCCGAACAGACGCACGTCCTCGTCCCGCAGGTACGGGCCGAGCCCTTCGAGGTCGGCGAGGTCGGCCTGGCCGCGTCCGGTGGACAGGGCCAGCTCCTCGCCGCCGGCGGCGCCGACGGGTCCGTTGACCGCGGTGTTCCCGGGGTGGCGGAAGTCCGCGGAGCCGTCGATGGCGGCCAGTCCGTACCGGCCGAGGCGCCGCATGGCCAGTGCGGCGCCGAGCTGGATCGAGCAGTCCCCGCCGAGCACGACGGGGAACTCCCCGTCCCGCAGGTGCGCCTCGATGCGGTCGGCGAGGGTGACGGTGTAGCGGGCGAGGGCGGCGGCGTGGAAGACCCCGTCGCCCTCCTTCCAGTCGCCCCGGTCGTAGCGCGGCGGCACCACGACCCCGCCCTCGCGCGCGCCGAGTCGGGCGAGGAGCCCCTGTTCCCGCAGGGCTCCCGCCAGCTTGTAGACCCCGGGTACGGTGCCGGGTGCGGGCGGGCGCAGGCCCAGGTTGGAGGGGGCGTCGAGCAACACGATGGTTCGCATGCCCTCATCCTGGGCGACGCGTGCCCCCGGGACCGGGCATTTCGGCGGTCAGGGCCCAGCGCTCGTGGTCGCGCCAGGCCCCGTCGATGTGCAGGAAGTCCGGGGAGAGGCCCTCCAGTCGGAAGCCGCGGCCTCGGACGAGGGCGAGGGAGGCGGCGTTGCCGGGCTGGACGTTCGCCTCCAGTCGGTGCAGCCCGAGGCCCTGGCCGGCGGGTGCGAAGGCGTACCCGATCACCAGGTCGAGGGCCTCGCCGAGGAGCCCCCGGCCGGCGGCGTGGGCAAAGGCGGCGTAGCCGAGGGCTCCGCACTGGAAGCCCCCGCGGACGATGTTGTTGACGTTGACGAATCCGGCGATGGCCCCGCCGGCGCGCTCGCAGACGAGGAATCCGACCCGGCTGTCGCCGTCGCCGAGCCGGGCCGCCCAGGGCTCGTACGCTTCGACGGTGTCGGGCGGGAACATCCAGGGGCGGTGCAGGGCGCGGCTCTCGTGGACGCGGGTGACGAACTCGGGTCCGTCGGCCGGCCGAAAGGGCCTGATCCCGACCCTGGCTCCCTCGTCGAGGTAGGTGACATGAGACATCGGCCCAGGCTAGAGGACCGACCGCGGCGGGTCCGTCAGGGCTCCAGCGGCAGCCTCGGCACGTCCGTCCGCTCGATCCCGAACACCTGCGCGTAGAGCGAGAGCTCCGCTTCCAGGGCGCGGACCATGGTGTCCGCGCGGCGGAAGCCATGCCCCTCGCCCTCGAAGGTCACGTACGCGTGCGGCACCGCCCGACCTCGCAGGGCGGCGAGCAGCCGTTCGGCCTGGGCCGGCGGGCAGATCGGGTCGTCCAGGCCCTGGAGCAGGACGAAGGGTGCGGTGATCCGGTCGGCGCGGGCCACCGGGGAGCGTTCGCGGCTGATCAGGTCGAGGGTCTGCGGCGGCCCGGCGAGGCCGTCGATGTAGCGGGATTCCAGGTCGTGCGTCTCGGCCGCGAAGCCGCGCAGGTCCAGCACGGGGTAGATGATCGCCGCGCAGGCGTACAGGTCGGTGGCGGCCAGGGAGGCCGCGGCGGTCCAGCCGCCGGCGCTGCCGCCGCGGATCGCGAGCCGGTCCGGGTCGGCGGTGCCCTCGGCGGCCAGGGCGCGGGCCACGGCCGCGCAGTCCTCCACGTCCACCACGCCCCACTGCTCGCGCAGCCGCTCCCGGTAGGCGCGGCCGTAGCCGGAGGAGCCGCCGTAATTGACCTCGACGACGCCGATGCCGCGCGAGGTGAAGTAGGCGATGTGCAGGTCCAGTACGGGTGGCACGTGGTCGGTGGGGCCGCCGTGCACCCACACCACGTACGGGGGCAGTTCGTCGGCGGGGGCCGGTCGGTCCGGGTGGTGCGGCGGGTAGACGTGGGCGTGGATCTCGCGGTCGTCCGGGCCGGTGAAGGTCCGGCTCTGCGGCTCGGGGTAGTAGGACGGGTCCACGGGGTCGGCCGCCCGGGCGCCGATCACCCGGGCGTGGCCGGTGGCGGTGTCGAGTTCCACCACCTCGTATCCGCTGCGCGGGCTGGCGGCGACCCCGAAGACCCGGGAGTCGCTGACGGCCAGGGTGGGTTGCCAGGACGTCCAGGGCCCGGCGGCGTCCACGAGGTCCCCGCTCTCGGGGTCGAGTACGCCGAGCACCGAGGAGCCCTGGCCGTGCAGGACGGCGACGAGTCCGTCCGGCAGCGGGGCGAGCCAGCTCAGTCCGGGCTTCCACAGCGGTCCGCCGAACTCCTCCTCGCGGGGGCACAGGTTGACGGCCTCGCCGCTGTGCGGGTCCACGCGGTACGGGTTCCACCAGCCGCCCCGGTCGCTCACCGCGAGAAGGGTCCCGTCGGGCGCCCACTCCACCTGGGCCACGGCCTCGTCGGGTCCGCCGAGCACGGTGCGGGGGGCGCCGATCGTGCCGGTCGCGGTGACCTCGGCGAGCAGCAACTCGGTGCCGTCCCAGGGCATCCGGGGGTGGTCCCAGACCAGTCGGGCCACGGTGCGCCCGTCGGGGGACAGTCGGGGCCCGGTGGTGAACCGGTGCCGGTCGTCGGTCAACTCGCGTACGGCGTGGCGGTCTTCGGCGGCCGATCCGTCCAGGGGGACAGCGGCCAGGACGCGCCGCACGTCGGTCGGCGCGGGTCCGGTGAACTCCTCCAGCACGCACCAGACCTCGTCGCCGCGCAGCACCGGGTCGGCCCAGCGCAGTCCTCCGCCGACCGTGCCGACGGGGGTGAGCGGTCGGGGGGCCGGGGCGCCGGGCGCGTCCGGTTCGTACGCGTACAGCCTCTGGTCGGCGAAGTGGACGAAGACCAACAGCGGTCCGCCGCAGTGCCGTTCGACGCCGGCCCAGGGGCGCCCGCCGTACTCGGTGACCCTGCTGCGGACGTTCCAGGGCGCGGGCAGCACGGGCCGTTCGGGCCGGCCGTCGGCGGGGCGCCGCACGAGGGTCCGGCGACCCTCCTCCTCCGGCCGGGGCTCGGTCCACCACACCTCGGGGCCGATCGTGCCCACGTACTCGGGCCGCCCGTCGAGTGCGGCGGCGAGCGCGGCGTCGATGGGCGAGGGCCAGCCGCCGTAGGGCCGGGACGGGGTGAGCGGCGCCATCACCGGGTCCCCGTCACAGCGCGCGCAGGGCGCGGTCGAGGACGCGGACGCCGAAGTGCAGGGCGTCGACCGGGACCCGCTCGTCCACGCCGTGGAAGAGGGACCAGTAGTCGAAGCCGGGCGGCAGCCTGAGCGGGGAGTAGCCGTAGCCGGTGATGCCGAGCCGGGAGAACTGCTTGGCGTCGGTGCCGCCCGCCATGCAGAACGGGACCACGTGTCCTTCGGGGTCGAAGTGCTCGACGGCCTCGCGCAGGATCCCGAAGGTCCGTCCGTCCACGGGGGCTTCGAGCGCCACCTCGCGGTGGTGGAACTCCCAGTGCACGTCGGGGCCGGTGAGCGCGTCGAGGGTGGCGATGAACTCCGCCTCCCCGCCGGGGAGCGTGCGGCCGTCCACGTAGGCGGTGGCCTGGCCCGGGATCACGTTCAGTTTGTAACCGGCGCTGAGCATGGTCGGGTTGGCGCTCTGTCGCACGGTGGCCTGCACGAGGGCGGCGGCCGGGCCGAGCGCGGCGAGCAGCTCCGTCAGGTCGAGGTCCTCGCCGCGCGGGTCCACCGACAGGCCTTCCAGGGCGGCGAGTTCGGTGATGCAGGCGATCACGGTGTCGGTGAGGCGCACCGGCCACTCGTACGAGCCGATCCTGGTGACGGCGGCGGCGAGGCGACTGACGGCGTTGGCCCGGTTGGGCTTGGATCCGTGCCCGGCGGTGCCGTGCGCGGTCAGTTTCAGCCACGCGGTGCCCCGCTCGCCGGCGGCGATCGGGTAGAGGGAGCGGCCCGGGGCGGGGTGGACGGTGAAGGCGCCGGACTCGCCGAGCCCCTCCGTACAGCCCTCGAAGAGCTCCGGGTGGTGGTCGGCGAGGAAGCCCGCCCCGTCGATCGCGCTGTCCTCCTCGTCGGCGGTGTAAGCGATCACGATGTCGCGGCGCGGCTTCACGCCCGCCCGCGCCCAGGCCCGTACGACGGCCAGCACCATGGCGTCCATGTTCTTCATGTCGACGGCGCCGCGGCCCCAGACGACGCCGTCGCGGATCTCGCCGGAGAAGGGGTGCACGCTCCAGTCGGCGGCTTCGGCGGGCACCACGTCGAGGTGGCCGTGGACCAGGAGGGCGTCGGCTCCGGGGTCGCTGCCCTCGATCCGGGCCACCACGTTGGTGCGGCCCGGGGTGCGTTCCAGCAGGATCGGGTCCAGGCCGGCGCCGGCGAGCCGTTCGGCGACGTACTCGGCGGCCGGTCGCTCGCGGCAGTCGCCGCCGCCGCGGTTGGTGGTGTCGATGCGGATGAGGCCGGAGGTGTAATCGACCACCTCGTCGAGTGCCGTCGGGTCCACGGCTTCGCAGGGGCGGGTCTCCGTTGCGTGCATGTCAGCCATACTGCTCCTCCACAGCCGCCGAGACGACCGTCGTGACCGCCTTGAAGGTCCGGATCCCCTCGTACATCGTCTCGTTGGTGTACGCGACCCTGCGTTCGCCCGAGCGTTCGACGCCGGGAACCACGGTGGCGGCCAGACCCAGATGCTCGGCGTCGAACTCCAGTTCCACCGTGAACGGTCCTCCCACCACGGGCTCGTGGCGGACCGCGAGGGCGACGGCCTCCGTCGCCGCGGCCCGGATGTCGGCGGCGGTGCGGGCGGGCGTGCGGCAGACGGCCGCGTACCGCGAGACGTGGTCCTTGACCGCGACGGTCACCGCGTCCGGGGCGTAACCGGCGGCGTCGACACAGGTCAGGTCGTCGCCGGTGACGAGGATGACCGGGACTCCGTACTCGGCGACGACGTGGGCGTTGAGCAGCCCCTCGCCGGCGCGCACACCGTTGACCCAGACACCGGTGATCGAGTTCGCGAGGTAGGTGTGGGCGAGGACGCCTTCCGTGCCGGCCCCCGTGTGGTAGCCGACGAAGGCGACGCCGTCCACGTCGCCGTACTGGACGCCCTCGACCATGGAGAGCGACTTGTGCCGGCCGGTGAGCATCTCGGCGCGGGCGTCCAGCTTCTCCAGGAGCAGGTTCCGCATGGTCCAGTGGGCCTCGTTGACGAGGACCCGGTCGGCGCCGCCGTCGTAGAAACCGAGCACGGCGGCGTTCACGTCGGAGGTGAACATGGACCGGCAGCGCTCCCACTGGGGGGTGCCGGGCAGCACGTCGGCGGGCCAGGTGACGCCGGTGGCGCCTTCCATGTCGGCGGAGACGAGGATCTTCATCGGGTCCCCCGGTGGGTCGGGTCGCGTCCCCGGTGGACCGGGCCGCGGACTCCTCACCCTAACCGCCCGGGCCTCTCCCGCCCCGGGGGCCACGCCCGGGTTCCGGCGGCTCACCCCCGGACTGAAGACCACCCGAACCGGTGAGCCGCCCGGCGCCGCCGGCGGGCAACGGCCTTGCTCAGCCCTCGACTTCGCCGGCCAGGTTGGCGAGCAGGGTGTCGTGGATGCGGGCGAGGCCCTTCGGGGCGAAGGTGCGCTCGAAGAAGCCGCCGATGCCGCCCGCGCCGTTCCAGACGGTGCTGACGACCACCTTCGACCTGCCCTCGCCGGCCGGGGTCACCGTCCAGGTGGTGACCATGGAGGAGTTGCGGTCCTTCTCCACGAGCCGGCCGTCGATGGGCTCGGTGACCTCCAGCAGGCAGTCGCGCACCCGCTTGCTGGTCGCCTGGAGCTTCCAGTGGACCAGGGTGCCCGCGCCGTCGCCGCCCTCGCGCACCTCGTACTCGCTGTAGTGCTCGGGGAGCAGCTTGCCCCGGGTCCCCGAGTAGTCCGCCAGCGCGTCGAACACGGTCTCCGCGTCAGCCGCGATGATCCGCTCCGTGGTGGCCTCGACCTGCGCCATAGCTGTTCCTCCAGCAGTTGTGTCCGCTCGTCGCGGCTAGACAACCACCTCCGGGGCGGGGGCCCAAATCCGGGGGCGGAGGCGAGCTGGACCGCGGTGGGCGAAGAGTTCCCGCCGGCCGGCCGATTTCCGTCCCACGCGCTCACGGGAACCTCGCACCGGATCACCCGACACGTCCACGAACCCGCGGCGGAGTACGGCATCGGCCCCTCCCGCCGGGGAGGGTCCCGCCGGATCCCGATGCCCGAACGACCCGCCGAGGCGACGCACGCCGGTCCGACCCGGCTCACCCTCCTGTGATCCCGGACGGCCCCTGAAGGCTCATCACATCGGACCAATCGGCAGCCCAATCCCGCATTCCGGCCTTGGTTTCCTGGACGATTCCGCCCAGAACCCTCGGCTGGGAGGCCCCATGCTGCACCCCGTGACCAAGCGCGGACCGCTGAAGAAGCGCGCCGCCGTCCTGCTGTCGATCTCCACCGTGGCCGCCGCCCTCGCGAGCCCGGTCACCGCCGCCCCGGCGGCCGCCACGGCCCCGACGGCCCCGGCCCTGCGCTGGACCGATTGCAAGACGCCCCGCCACCCCACGCTCCAATGCGCCTCCCTCAAGGTCCCGCTCGACCACGACCGGCCCGCCGGCCGGCAGATCGCCCTCGCGCTGACCCGCGTCCCGCACACCTCCGCGACGTCCCGGGGACCCCTGTTGGTCAACCCCGGTGGCCCCGGCGGCAGCGGGCGCACCCTCGCCGGGTACATCGCCTCCGCGCTGCCCAAGGACGTGGCCGGCTCGTTCGACGTGATCGGCTTCGACCCGCGCGGCGTGGGCAAGAGCGAGCCCGCCCTGGACTGCGGCGCCGGGCACTTCACCCCCGTGCGCCCCGACTCCGTGCCCCTGGACCGGGCGACCGAGCAGGCCAACCTGGAGCGGGTCAAGACCTTCGCCGAGTCCTGCCAGACCAAGCACGCGGACGTGCTCCCGTACATCGGCACCGTGTCGGCCGCCCGCGACCTGGAGGTGCTGCGCACGGCGCTCGGCGCACCGAAGCTCAGCTACCTGGGGTACTCCTACGGGACCTATCTGGGCGCCGTGTACGCCCGGCTACACCCGGACCGGGTCGACCGGCTGGTGCTGGACTCCGTCGTGGACCCGGCCGGCGTCTGGTACGAGGACAACCTCGCCCAGGACCAGGCCTTCGACGCCCGCCACAAGGCCTTCCTCGCCTGGGTGGCCCGGTACGACGAGAAGTACCGGCTCGGCACCGACCCGGCCCGGATCGAGGCGCGCTGGTACGAGATGCGAGACGCGCTGCGCGCGGCGCCGGCGGGCGGCAAGGTGGGCCCCTCCGAACTGGAGGACACCTTCATGCCGGGCGGCTACTACAACGGCTACTGGCCCCACCTCGCCGAGGCCTTCTCCGCGTACGCGGTGGACAAGAACCCCAAGCCGCTGGTGTCGGCCTACGAACGGTTCGGCGCGGTGGAGCCCTCGGCGGGCAACAGCTACAGCGTCTACACCGCGGTGCAGTGCCGGGACTCGGCCTGGCCCCGGAACTGGAACCAGTGGCGCGCCGACATGTGGCGCACGCACGCCAAGGCACCCTTCATGACCTGGAACAACGCCTGGTACAACGCCCCCTGCGCGTTCTGGCCGACGGAGCCCCTGCAGGCCCCGGACGTGACCAACACCGAGCTTCCCCAGGCCCTGCTGTTCCAGGCGACGGAGGACGCGGCGACCCCGTACGAGGGCGCGGTCAGCATGAAGGGCAAGCTCAAGGGCGCGGCCCTGGTGGTCGAGCAGGGCGGCGGCAACCACGGGATCGTCCTGAGCGGCAACAAGTGCCTGGACGAGAAGCTGTCCGCGTACCTGCGTACCGGCAAGGCCGCCGACGCCACCTGCCCCGCGCAGCCCGCCCCGACGCCGGCCGCCGCGACGCGCGCGGTCCCGCCCTCGGCCGGCGGGGCGGCCCTGCACGGCCTGCTGGGCTTCCGCGGCTGAGCCCGGGAGGGCAGGATCGGCGCATGACCACACCCCGCACCGACCACCTCACCCGCGTCGCCGCACCCGAGGGCGTCGGCCCGAGCCCCCAGTACAGCCATGTCGTCTGGGGCACCGGCCGGTTCGTCGCGATCTCGGGGCAGTGCGCCTTCGACAAGGAGGGCGGGGTGGTCGGCGTCGGCGACGCCGCGGCGCAGGCCCGTCAGGTGTTCGAGAACCTGCGGCGCTGTCTGGCGGCCGCCGGCGCGAGCTTCGCGGACGTGGTGAAGCTGACGTACTTCGTGACGGACGTCGCGCACCTGCCGGCGGTACGGGACGCCCGGGCCGCCGTCATCCCGGCGGACCGCCTCCCGGCCTCCTCGGCGGTCCAGGTCACCGCCCTGGTCCACCCGGAACTCCTCCTGGAGATCGAGGCCTTCGCGGTGGTCCCGGTCTAGGCCGGCTCCCTCGGGTCCCGGTCGACCCGCTCCGGGCCGGCCGGCTCCTTCGGGTCCCGGTCGGCCGGGGCCAGTCGGCGCAGTGCCTCCGTCGCGGCCACCGCCAGGCGGGGGTGGGACTGGGCGCGGGCGAGGACCTCCCGGGCGCGGGGGTCGGCGAGGGCTCCCAGGCCCTCCACGCACGCCAGGGCGACCCTCCAGTACGGGTCGTGGGGCGAGAGGAGCCGGGACAGCGTGCGGATCAGCGCCGGCGCCGACTCGGGGGCGCGCAGCGCCGCCAACAGCCGGACCGGGTGGAGGGCGTAGGCGGTGCGGAGGTCGTTCGTCGCCAGGGCGGCCGCCGCCCGGGCCGTGCGCGGGTCCCCGAGGACGGCCAGCGCCCGCGCGGCGGCCTCGCAGCGCGGTGGGTCGCGGTGGTTGAGGAGCAGCACCAGCGACTCGAAGGCCCGCCGGTCCCCGGCCAGCCCCAGCCGGTAGGCGGCCAGCTCGCGGGCCCACAACGGCAGGCCGGCGCGGGTCAGGGAGGCCGCCAGCGCGTCGGGGTCCGCCGCGAGCAGCTCCTCGTACTCCGCCGACTGCCCCGACTCGGTCCGCAGGCGCTCCAGCACGTCGTTCACCCGGCCAACCCTAGGGGGACGGGGCCGCCGCCACGCCGGGTTCCCCGAGATGTGCGCACCCCTGATGATCGATGATCGATGATCGGTACATTTGGGCGTTACAGGTCACATCTCCGCGCTATGGCGCGCCAGTTACCGGCGAGTTACTCTCGCTTCAACACGTACGGGGCCGGCCTGGTGACGCAGCCGCCTCGTACCAGTCGGTTCAATACCCCAGGTACCCCAGGTACCGCATGTTCGTGTTCGGCGTGATCCCCGGGACAGGATCCGCCGCTCCACGCCCCCTCTTCGGGCATCTCGTGCGGAAATTCCGGTCCGCGTGCCGTGCGGCCGCGCGCCTTCCCTCAGTCGTCACCCTCTTCCACTGGAGTCCCGCGATGGACCTTCCGTCCACGTCCAGTCAGTCCACCCTGCAGACCGTCGCCGTCGTCGGCCTCGGCACCATGGGCACCGGCATCGCCGAGATCCTCGCCCGGGCCGGCCGCGAGGTCATCGGCATCGACATCAGCGACGCCGCCACCCGTCGGGCCGGCGCCGCCCTCGCGGCGGCCACGGCCCGCTCCGTCGCCAAGGAGCGGCTGACCGAGGCCGAGCGCGACGGCGTGCTCGCCCGCTTCCGCACCTTCACCGAGTTGAGCGCGGCCGCCGACGCCGACCTGGTGATCGAGGTGATCCCGGAGGACTACGCGCTCAAGCAGCGGCTGTTCCGCGAACTCGACGCGATCGTCCGCCCGGACACGATCCTGGCCACCGGCACCAACGCCCTGTCGGTGACCCGGATGGCGGCCGAGTCCCAGCGCCCCGAGCGGGTCCTGGGCCTGCACTTCTTCAACCCGGCGCCGGCGATGAAGCTCGTCGAGGTCGTCTCCTGCGTGCTCACCTCCCCGACCGCCGTCGAGGCCGTCACCGAGCTGGCCCGCGAGCTCGGCAAGCAGCCCGTCGCGGTCGGCGACCGGCCCGGATTCGTGGCCGACGGCCTGCTCTTCGGCTACCTCAACCAGGCCGCCGCGATGTACGAGTCGAAGTACGCCTCCCGCGAGGACATCGACGCGGCGATGCGGCTCGGCTGCGGCCTGCCCATGGGTCCGCTGGCCCTCCTCGACCTGATCGGCGTGGACACGGCCCGGACCGTCCTGGAGGCCATGTACGCCTCCTCCGGCGACCGGCTGCACGCCCCGGCCCCGATCCTCGGCCAGCTGGCCGAGGCCGGCCTGACCGGGCAGAAGTCCGGGCGCGGGTTCTACACGTACGAGGCCCCGGGCAGCCAGGTCGTCGTCCGTGACCTCCAGACGCCGCTGGACGGTTCCCTGCTCGGCTCGGGTCGACCGGTCTCCTCGGTCGGCGTGGCCGGTTCGGGGACGATGGCGAGCGGTATCGCGCAGGTCTTCGCGCAGGCCGGGTACGCGGTCGTGCTGGCGGCCCGCAGCCAGGAGAAGGCGGTGGCCGCCAAGGCCGCGATCGGCAAGTCCCTGGGCCGTGCGGTGTCCAAGGGCAGGCTGACCGAGGCGGCCGCCGCCGAGACCATGGAGCGGATCACGCCGGCCGGCTCCCTGGACGCCTTCGCCGAGGTGGACCTGGCGGTGGAGGCCGTCGCGGAGGACCTGGCCGTCAAGCAGGAGCTGTTCGCCGGTCTGGACAAGGTCTGCAAGCCGGGCGCGGTCCTGGCGACCACCACCTCCTCGCTCCCGGTGATCGCGGTGGCGCGGGCGACCTCGCGTCCGCAGGACGTGATCGGCATGCACTTCTTCAACCCGGCTCCCGCGATGAAGCTGGTCGAGGTGGTCCGGACCGTCCTGACCGCCGACGACGTGCACGCCACGGTCCGGGAGGTCTGCGCGAAGGTGCGCAAGCACCCGGTGGACTGCGGGGACCGGGCCGGGTTCATCGTGAACGCGCTGCTGTTCCCGTACCTGAACAACGCGATCAAGATGGTCGAGCAGCACTACGCGAGCCTGGACGACATCGACGCCGCGATGAAGCTGGGCGGCGGCTACCCGATGGGGCCCTTCGAACTCCTCGACGTGGTCGGCCTGGACGTGTCGCTGGCCATCGAGAAGGTCCTGCACAAGGAGTTCCGCGACCCGGGCCTGGCCCCGTCCCCGCTGCTGGAGCACCTGGTGGCGGCCGGCTGCCTGGGCCGGAAGACCGGCCGCGGTTTCCGTGAGTACGCCCGCCGGTAAGCCGAGCCGGGACCGGCGGACACCCGAGCCGGATGCGTGGGGAGGGCTGCTCGGGCCTGCCGGACCCTCACGGCAGGCGAGCCCTCCCGACGAGCACTGTGTGCGCAGTGCGGGCTCTCCCCCGCATCCCTCCCCGCCCCACCCCCCTCAGGCGCGCTCTCCTGCGCGAATGAAGTACTTTCGCTCTATGTCCCAGCCCGCCAAGACCTCGCCCCGTGCCGCCGCGACCTCCGACGCCCCGGAGAGCACGGCCGGCACCAAGGCGGCCGCGCAGCGGCTCAAGATGCGCCGCGAGCTGGCCGCGGCCGCCATGGAGCTGTTCGCCACCAAGGGGTACGAGGCCACGACGGTCGACGAGATCGCCGCGACCGCCGGGGTGGCGCGCCGGACCTTCTTCCGGCACTTCCGTTCCAAGGAAGAGGCGATCTTCCCGGACCACGACGACACCCTGACCCGCGCCGAGGCCGTGCTGGACGTGGCCCCGGCGCACGAGCACCCGCTCGACACGGTGTGCCGCGGGATCAAGGAAGTCATGAAGATGTACGCCGCGTCGCCGGCGGTGTCGGTGGAGCGCTACCGGCTCACCCGCGAGGTGCCGGCGCTGCGGGAGCGGGAGATCGCCTCGGTGGCCCGGTACGAGCGGTTGTTCACGCGCTACCTGCTCGCCCACTTCGACGAGCAGGACCACCACGACGGCAATGACGATCCGCTGCTGGCGGAGGTGGCCGCCTCGGCGGTGGTCACGGCCCACAACCACGTGCTGCGGCGCTGGCTGCGGGCGGGCGGGCAGGGGGACGTGGAGGCGCAGCTGGACCACGCCTTCTCGATCGTGCGCAAGACCTTCGGGTCGGGGATCGGCGCCGGCCGCACCGCGGCGGGCCCGCCCGCCGCGCCGGCGGCGGCCGTTCGCGCGCAGGGTGAGGTGCTGGTGGCGGTGGCCCGTACGGACGCCCCCCTCGACGAGGTCATGCGGACCATCGAAGAGGCGCTCAGGAACAAGCGGGACAGCACGCCGTAGTCGCAGTCGCACCAGTCGCAGTCATCACGCCGATTACCCGCGTCACAGTGGCCGCTCCCATTCCGGGGGCGGCCATTTGCGTTTGTCCGGCTTGTCCCTACTCGCGGGTAACACTGATCGATCATCGCTCATCTGCGCAGGTCAAATAGCAAATGAGAGAAAGTTTTGGCACGCGGTGCCTTGCTGAGTGACACGGGGTGCCATACGTTGAATCTCGTCCGGATGTCCCCGCGGTCCTCGCCCACTCGGCACGAACCGCGCCCCGGATGCCTGCGTCACCAGGCACCAGCACGCCTCACCACGGGCGTCGCAGCACCACCGCATCGCCGAACCGACGGCACACACACCACACCCGTTCCGCGCACCCGCGTATCCCTCAGCGCACCCTCATCAGCGCTCGCCGGAGGCAACACCGTGAAGGACATCCTGGAAGCGATCCAGTCGCAGGCCGCCACGCCCGCCGACTTCGCGGCCCTGCCGCTCCCCGACTCGTACCGCGCGATCACCGTGCACAAGGACGAGGCGGGGATGTTCGAGGGGCTCACGACCCGTGAGAAGGACCCCCGCAAGTCCCTGCACCTGGACAACGTCCCGGTGCCGGAGCTCGGCCCGGGCGAGGCCCTGGTCGCCGTCATGGCCTCCTCGGTCAACTACAACTCCGTGTGGACCTCGATCTTCGAGCCGGTGTCCACCTTCAGCTTCCTGGAGCGCTACGGGCGCCTCTCGGACCTCAGCAAGCGCCACGACCTGCCGTACCACGTCATCGGCTCCGACCTCGCGGGCGTCGTCCTGCGCACCGGTCCCGGCGTGAACTCCTGGCAGCCGGGCGACGAGGTCGTCGCGCACTGCCTCTCGGTGGAGCTGGAGTCCTCCGACGGCCACAACGACACGATGCTCGACCCCGAGCAGCGCATCTGGGGCTTCGAGACCAACTTCGGCGGCCTGGCGGAGATCGCCCTCGTCAAGTCCAACCAGCTGATGCCCAAGCCCGACCACCTCAGCTGGGAGGAGGCCGCCTCCCCCGGCCTGGTCAACTCCACCGCCTACCGCCAGCTGGTCTCTCGCAACGGCGCCGGCATGAAGCAGGGCGACAACGTCCTGATCTGGGGCGCCAGCGGCGGCCTCGGCTCCTACGCCACCCAGTTCGCGCTGGCCGGCGGAGCCAACCCGATCTGCGTCGTCTCCAGCGACCAGAAGGCGGACATCTGTCGGTCGATGGGCGCGACCGCGATCATCGACCGCAACGCCGAGGGCTACAAGTTCTGGAAGGACGAGCACACCCAGGACCCCAAGGAGTGGAAGCGCTTCGGCAAGCGCATCCGCGAGCTGACCGGCGGCGAGGACATCGACATCGTCTTCGAGCACCCCGGCCGCGAGACCTTCGGCGCGAGCGTCTACGTCACCCGCAAGGGCGGCACCATCACCACCTGCGCCTCGACCTCGGGCTACATGCACGAGTACGACAACCGCTACCTGTGGATGTCGCTCAAGCGCATCATCGGCTCGCACTTCGCGAACTACCGCGAGGCGTGGGAGGCCAACCGCCTGATCTCGAAGGGCAAGATCCACCCCACCCTCTCGAAGGTCTACTCCCTGGAGGAGACCGGCCAGGCCGCCTACGACGTCCACCGCAACCTCCACCAGGGCAAGGTCGGCGTCCTCGCGCTCGCCCCGGAGGAGGGCCTGGGCGTCCGCGACCACGAGTTGCGCGCGACGCACCTCGACGCGATCAACCGCTTCCGTAACGTCTGAGATCGTTCAAGGGCCAAAGGGACAGCCTGAGATGACAGAGCGCCAGAAGGACCGTCCGTGGCTCATGCGGACGTACGCCGGCCACTCCACGGCCGAGGCGTCCAACGAGCTGTACCGCCGCAACCTCGCCAAGGGACAGACCGGCCTGTCGGTCGCGTTCGACCTGCCGACGCAGACCGGCTACGACCCCGACCACATCCTCGCCCGCGGCGAGGTGGGCCGGGTCGGGGTCCCGGTCTCCCACCTGGGCGACATGCGGAGGCTGTTCCAGGACATCCCCCTGGAACAGATGAACACCTCGATGACGATCAACGCCACCGCCATGTGGCTGCTGGCGCTCTACCAGGTGGCCGCCGAGGAGCAGGGCGCGGACATCGCCCTGCTCCAGGGCACCACCCAGAACGACATCGTCAAGGAGTACCTCTCGCGCGGGACGCACGTCTTCCCGCCGGGGCCGTCCCTCCGCCTGACGACGGACATGATCGCGTACACGGTCAACCACATCCCGAAGTGGAACCCGATCAACATCTGCTCGTACCACCTCCAGGAGGCCGGGGCCACCCCGGTCCAGGAGATCTCGTACGCGATGTCGACCGCCATCGCCGTGCTGGACTCGGTGCGCGACTCGGGCCAGGTGCCCGAGGAACGCTTCGGCGAGGTGGTCGCCCGCATCTCCTTCTTCGTGAACGCGGGCGTCCGCTTCATCGAGGAGATGTGCAAGATGCGCGCCTTCGGCCGCATCTGGGACAAGGTCACCCTGGAGCGCTACGGCATCGACAACGCGAAGCAGCGCCGCTTCCGGTACGGCGTCCAGGTCAACTCCCTGGGGCTGACCGAGGCCCAGCCGGAGAACAACGTCCAGCGCATCGTGTTGGAGATGCTGGCGGTCACCCTCTCCAAGGACGCCCGCGCCCGCGCCGTGCAGCTGCCCGCCTGGAACGAGGCGCTGGGCCTGCCCCGGCCCTGGGACCAGCAGTGGTCGCTGCGCATCCAGCAGGTCCTCGCGCACGAGAGCGACCTGCTGGAGTACGAGGACATCTTCGCGGGCTCGACCGTCATCGAGGCCAAGGTGGACTCGCTGGTGACGGAGTGCCTGGCCGAGATCGACCGGATCGAGGAGATGGGCGGCGCCATGGCGGCCGTCGAGTCGGGCTACCTCAAGTCCCAGCTGGTCTCCTCGCACGCCGAGCGGCGGGCCCGGATCGAGGACGGCGAGGACAAGATCGTCGGAGTCAACTGCTTCCAGCAGACCGAGGAGAACCCGCTCACCGCCGACCTGGACGGCGCCATCATGACGGTGGACGGGGCGCTGGAGGCGCAGACCGTCGAGCGCATCGGCCGCTGGAAGGCCGAGCGTCAGGAGTCCTCCGACCGGCAGGGCGGCGGCGACCCGTTCGTCTTCCCGACGGTGCGCCAGTCCCTGGACCGACTGAAGGACGCCGCCGCCGGGACCGAGAACCTGATGGAGGCCACGCTGGAGTGCGCCCGGGCGGGCGTGACCACCGGCGAGTGGGCCGGCGCGCTGCGCGAGGTGTTCGGCGAGTTCCGCGCCCCGACCGGGGTCTCCTCGGCCCCGGTGGCGGTCGCCGCCGAGGCGGGCTCCCCGATGGCCCTGGTCCGCGCGAAGGTCTCCCGTACGGCCGACGAGCTGGGCTCCGGCCGGCTGCGGCTGCTGGTCGGCAAGCCCGGCCTGGACGGTCACTCCAACGGCGCCGAGCAGATCGCCGTCCGGGCCCGCGACGCCGGCTTCGAGGTGGTCTACCAGGGCATCCGGCTGACACCCGAGGAGATCTCCTCGGCGGCGCTGGCCGAGGACGTGCACTGCGTGGGACTGTCCATCCTGTCCGGTTCGCACAGCGCCCTCGTCCCCGACGTGCTGGAACGCCTGCGTCTGGCGGGGGCGGGCGACATCCCCGTCATCGTGGGCGGCATCATTCCGAATGCCGACGCGGTGACACTGAAGGCGGCCGGCGTGGCCGCCGTGTTCACCCCCAAGGACTTCGGCATCACGGAGATCATCGGACGTATCGTCGACGAGATCCGCAAGGCCAACAAGCTCCACCCCCTTGACGACGCCGACATCGTCGACACAGCTGACATCGCCGAAAGCACGGAGGTCCCCGCATGACCACGCCCACTTCCCCGGTCAACCGGCTCCGGCCGCGCCGCTCCTGCCTCGCGGTGCCGGGTTCCAACCCCCGGTTCCTGGAGAAGGCCCAGGGCCTGCCGGCCGACCAGGTCTTCCTCGACCTGGAGGACGCCTGCGCCCCCCTCGCCAAGGAAGGCGCCCGCCACACCATCGTGGACGCGCTGAACCAGGGCGACTGGACGGGCAAGACCCGGGTCGTGCGTGTCAACGACTGGACCACGCACTGGACGTACCGCGACGTCATCACGGTCGTCGAGGGCGCGGGCCAGAACCTCGACTGCATCATGCTCCCGAAGGTCCAGGACGCGCAGCAGGTCGTGGCGCTGGACCTGCTGCTGACCCAGATCGAGAAGACCATGGGCTTCGAGGTCGGCAAGATCGGCATCGAGGCGCAGATCGAGAACGCCAAGGGCCTGGTGAACGTCGACGAGATCGCCGGCGCCTCCCCCCGGCTGGAGACCATCATCTTCGGCCCGGCCGACTTCATGGCCTCGATCAACATGAAGTCCCTGGTCGTGGGCATGCAGCCGCCCGGGTACGGGGCGGACGCCTACCACTACATCCTGATGCGGATCCTGATGGCGGCCCGCATGCACGACCTCCAGGCCATCGACGGCCCCTTCCTCCAGATCAAGAACGTGGACGGGTACCGGGAGGTCGCCGGCCGCGCGGCCGCCCTCGGCTTCGACGGCAAGTGGGTGCTGCACCCCGGCCAGGTCGACGCCGCCAACGAGGTCTTCTCCCCCTCGCAGGAGGACTACGACCACGCCGAGCTGATCCTCGACGCCTACGACTGGTGCACCTCCGAGGCCGGCGGCAAGAAGGGGTCGGCGATGCTGGGCGACGAGATGATCGACGAGGCCAGCCGCAAGATGGCCCTGGTCATCTCGGGCAAGGGCCGCGCCGCCGGGATGCGTCGCACCACCAAGTTCGAGATCCCGGAGGCCTGATCCCCATGCAGTTCGGACGCACGTACGAAGAGTTCGAGATCGGTGCTGTCTACAAGCACTGGCCCGGGAAAACCGTCACCGAATACGACGACCACCTCTTCTGTCTGCTGACCATGAACCACCACCCGCTCCACATGGACAGCAACTACGCCGAGAACACGACCGACTTCGGCAAGAACGTCGTCGTGGGCAACTACATCTACTCCCTGCTGCTGGGCATGTCGGTCCCCGACGTCTCGGGCAAGGCCATCGCCAACCTGGAGATCGAGTCCCTGCGCCACGTGGCGCCGACCTTCCACGGCGACACCATCTACGGCGAGACCACGGTCCTCGACAAGACCCCGTCGAAGTCGAAGAACGACCGCGGGATCGTCTACGTGGAGACCAAGGGTTACAAGCAGGACGGCACCCTCGTCTGCGTCTTCCGGCGCAAGGTGATGGTTCCGACGGAGACCTACATCAAGGAGCGCGGCGGCGAGCAGCCCGGCCGGCCCACGCTGAAGGAACAGGGGAAGTAGAACCATGAGCCGACTTGCCCAGACCGCCGGCCTGACGGACGACCAGAGGGACATCCTCAAGACCGTCCGGGAGTTCGTCGACAAGGAGATCATCCCGGTCGCGACCGAGCTGGAGCACCGCGACGAGTACCCGCAGGCGATCGTCGACGGACTCAAGGAACTCGGCCTCTTCGGCCTGATGATCCCCGAGGAGTACGGCGGCCTGGGTGAGTCGCTGCTCACCTACGCGCTGTGCGTCGAGGAGATAGCGCGTGGCTGGATGTCCGTCTCGGGCATCATCAACACCCACTTCATCGTGGCGTACATGCTCAAGCAGCACGGCACGCAGGAGCAGAAGGACCACTTCCTTCCCCGCATGGCGCTGGGCGAGGTGCGCGGCGCGTTCTCGATGTCCGAGCCCGGGCTCGGCTCGGACGTGTCGGCCATCACCTCGAAGGCGGTGAAGGACGGCGACGAGTACGTCCTGAACGGCCAGAAGATGTGGCTGACGAACGGCGGCACCTCGACGCTGGTGGCCGTTCTGGTCCGAAGTGACGAAGGACACCCCGAAGGCACCGCCCCGCACAAGTCCATGACGACCTTCCTGGTCGAGAAGGAGCCGGGCTTCGGCGAGGTCCGTCCGGGCCTGACCATCCCGGGCAAGATCGACAAGATGGGCTACAAGGGCGTCGACACGACCGAGCTCATCATGGACGGACTGCGCATTCCGGCCAATCGGGTGCTTGGCGGCCAGACCGGCCGAGGGTTTTACCAAATGATGGACGGGGTCGAGGTCGGCCGCGTCAACGTGGCGGCGCGTGGTTGCGGCGTCGCCCAGCGTGCGTTCGAACTGGGTGTCTCCTATGCCCAGCAACGTCACACTTTCGGCAAGGCCATCGCCGAACACCAGGCCATCCAGTTCAAGCTCGCCGAGATGGCTACCAAGGTCGAAGCCGCCCATGCGATGATGGTCAATGCAGCACGCAAAAAGGACTCCGGGGAACGAAACGACCTCGAAGCAGGGATGGCGAAGTACCTCGCCTCCGAGTACTGCAAGGAGGTGGTGGAGGACGCCTTCCGTATCCACGGTGGGTACGGCTTCTCGAAGGAGTACGAGATCGAGCGCCTCTACCGCGAAGCGCCGATGCTCCTCATCGGCGAAGGTACGGCCGAGATCCAGAAAATGATCATCGGTCGGCGCCTGCTGGAGGAGTACCGACTCCAGGGCTGAAAGTCCCTTTCGTGGGGAATCGCGCAAAGGTTCCCCACGCAAGAGTCACTACCAGTGACCGACTTACGGCCATCGACTCGGCTTCTGGCTTGCCCAGTTGTTGCGCGCAACCGATAGCATTCCAGTAAAGCCGCCGTCCCGTCCCCCCGTTTGCGGCGCGGCAATCACCCGCTACGAAGGTCATCCATGCCCCACAGCCAAACCTCTGCACCTCGCGTCGGCCTCCTCGGTGGACGTCTCGCACGCGGAGCATCGCCGTGGCTTCTGCCGACCGTCGCCACCGCGGCGCTCAGCCTCACCCGGGCGCGCAAGTCCGGGCGCTGGGCCGCGGCGGCCGTGCCCGCCACCGCGCTCGCCGCGGGCATGCTGTGGTTCTTCCGCGACCCCGAGCGTGAGATCACGCAGGGTCGGGTCATCTCCCCCGCCGACGGTGTGGTGCAGAGCATCATGCCGTGGAAGGACGGACGGACCCGCGTCGCGATCTTCATGAGCCCGCTGAACGTCCACGTCAACCGTGCGCCCCTGGCGGGCACGGTGACGTCCGTGGAGCACATCCCCGGCGGGTTCGTCCCGGCGTTCAACAAGGAGAGCGAGAACAACGAGCGCGTCGTCTGGCACTTCGACACCGAGCTCGGCGACATCGAGATGGTGCAGATCGCCGGCGCGGTCGCGCGTCGGATCGTCCCGTACCTGCCGGCCGGCACCAAGGTGGAGCAGGGCGAACGCATCGGTCTGATCCGCTTCGGATCCCGCGTCGACATCTACCTCCCCGAGGGTGTCGAGGTCGCGGTCGAGGTCGGACAGGCCACCACCGCGGGGGTGACCCGAATTGACCGTGACTGACCCTGAGACTCCTGCCACAGGCTGGGTGCCGGAGGCCAAGGACGAGGACGACGCCGAGGACATGCCGCTCTCCCTGCGGCTGTCGATAGCGGACACCCTCACCCTCGGCAACGCGACCTGCGGCTTCATGGCGGTGTACTTCACCACCACCGGCATCCTGATCCCGCACCTCACCGGCAGCGGCGAGTCGGGCATGGCCCGCAGCAGCGCCGCCACGGCGGTGATACTGATGCTGCTCGCCGCGGTCTTCGACCTCTTCGACGGGATCGTGGCCCGCAAGCTGCGGAGCTCGCCGATGGGCGCGGAGCTGGACAACCTCTCCGACCTGATCAGCTTCGGGCTGGCACCGGCGTACTTCGTCCTCGTCTACGGCATGGTCGCCGACGACGCGGTCCAGAAGATGTCGGCGCTGGCGGCGATCGTGGTGCTGCTGGCCGTGGTGCTGCGTCTCGCGAGATTCAGCTGCGTGACGATGAAGGACGGCATGTTCCAGGGCATGCCGAGCCCCTTCGGCGCGCTGACGGTCGTCTCGATCGTGCTGCTGGAGCTGCCGTTCGTCCCGACGCTGCTGGCGATCGTCGGCGTGGCGTGGCTGATGGTGAGCCGGGTCGAGTACCCCAAGCCGCGGGGTGTCCTCGCGGTGGCGATGCTGAGTTGGATCGTCGCGGCGATGGGCCTGTTGGCCGCCTGGGCCTTCGACGCCCCCGGTGGTCAGCTGCTGCTCCAGACCGGCTGCGCGCTGCAGATCGCCATGGCGGCGACGATCCCGCTGTTCGCGACGACCCGTCGCGCGAACACGTTCCGCCACAACCGGCGCGAGGCCAGGGCCACCCAGGCTCCGTAGGCTCCACGCCGTGAAGCTGTCCGAGAGGGCCCCCGATGCCGCCGAGGCGCCGGGGGCCCTTTCCGTGTCCCCAGCGCCCTGACGGGGCCGCGGGGGGCCTTCCCGGGGCCGCCCCCGGAAGGCACCGCCGTGCTCGGGGCGCCGTGCTCGCCGGTCGGGCCCCGAGTCCGAGCCCGACACCGCCGGCTTCCCCGCGCGGGGGCCTCCCGGACGGGGGCGGGCGTAGCCTTGATGTCGGAAAACCGCCAGCCCCGCCCCGTTCGCCTCGGGATCCTGGAGCCATGTACACCGACACCGACCGCTGTGTCAGGGCCGTGCAGTCGAAGGACGCCCGCTTCGACGGCTGGTTCTTCACCGCCGTCCTCACCACCCGGATCTACTGCCGCCCCAGCTGCCCGGCCGTGCCGCCCAAGGTCGGGAACATGTCGTTCCTGCCCAGCGCGGCCGCCTGCCAGCAGGCCGGCTTCCGAGCCTGCAAGCGGTGCCGCCCCGACACCTCCCCCGGGTCCCCCGAGTGGAACGCACGCGCCGACGCCGTCGCCCGGGCCATGCGGCTCATCCAGGACGGGGTCGTCGACCGCGAGGGCGTGCCGGGGCTCGCCACCCGCCTCGGCTACTCGACGCGGCAGGTGGAGCGACAGCTCAACGCCGAGCTCGGAGCGGGGCCGCTGGCCCTGGCCCGGGCCCAGCGGGCGCAGACCGCGCGGCTGCTGATCGAGACCTCCGAGCTGCCCATGGCCGACGTCGCCTTCGCCGCCGGGTTCTCCTCGATCCGGACCTTCAACGACACCGTCCGCGAGGTCTTCGCCCTCTCCCCCAGCGAGCTGCGGGCCCGCGGCGGAAAGGCCCACCGCGACACGCCCCGGATCCCGGGGACCATAAGCCTGCGGCTGCCGTACCGGTCCCCGCTCAACCCCGACAACCTCTTCGGCCACCTCGCCGCGACCGCCGTGCCCGGGGTCGAGGAATGGCGGGCCGGCGCCTACCGCCGAACCCTGCGCCTGCCCTACGGCACCGGCGTGGTCGCCCTCACCCCGCGGCCCGACCACATCGGCTGCCAGCTGGCCCTGACCGACCTGCGCGACCTCACCCTCGCGATCAGCCGCTGCCGCCGACTGCTCGACCTGGACGCCGACCCCGAGGCCATCGACGAGCAGCTGCGGGCCGACCCGCTCCTGGCCCCCCTCGTGGACAAGGCTCCCGGGCGTCGGGTGCCCCGCACCGTCGACGCGGCCGAGTTCGCCGTACGGGCGGTCCTCGGACAGCAGGTGTCCACCGCGGCGGCCCGTACGCACGCGGCCCGGCTGGTCGTCGCGCACGGCGAGCCGGTGGCCGATCCCGACCCGGCGGGCGGCCTGACGCACCTGTTCCCCTCGCCTCAGGCGCTGGCCGGGCTGGACCCGGAGTCCCTGGCCCTGCCCCGCAGCCGCCGTACGACGCTGACCACGCTCGTGGCGGCGCTGGCGGACGGTTCGCTGCCGCTCGGCATCGACAGCGACTGGGAGCTCGCCCGGGCGCGGCTCGGCGAGCTGCCCGGGTTCGGTCCGTGGACCACCGAGGTCATCGCGATGCGGGCACTCGGCGACCCGGACGCGTTCCTGCCGTCGGACCTGGGGGTCCGGCGGGCGGCGCGGGGGCTCGGACTCCCGTCGACGCCCGCGGCGCTGACCACCCGGGCGGCCGGCTGGCGGCCCTGGCGTGCGTACGCCGTGCAGTACCTGTGGGCCACCGAGGACCACGCCATCAACCACCTGCCCGTCTGAAGGAGCCCGACCGTCATGACCAACAAGCAGCACACCGTCGTCGCGAGCCCCTACGGCCCGCTGACGCTCGTCGCCACCGACGGCGTCCTGAGCGGCCTTTACATGGTCGGGCAGCGCCACCGACCGGCCGAGGAGTCCTTCGGCGGGCGGGTCGCGCCGACCGAGGCGCCGTTCCCCGAAGTGGTGCGGCAGTTGACCGCGTACTTCGCCGGGGAGCTGAACGAGTTCACCCTGCCGCTGCGCATGGAGGGGACCGACTTCCAGCGCAGCGTGTGGGAGCAGCTGGTGCGCATCCCGTACGGCGAGACCTGGTCGTACGGGCAGCTCGCGGACAAGCTGGGCAAGCCGGGCGCCTCGCGCGCGGTGGGCCTGGCGAACGGCAGGAACCCGATCGGCATCATCGTCCCCTGCCACCGCGTCATCGGGGCCTCGGGCGGCATGACGGGCTACGGCGGCGGGGTGGAGCGCAAGGTGAAGCTGCTGGCCTTCGAGTCCGGCGCCCCCACCCAGGAGGAACTGGCCTGATCCGGTCTGATCCCGATGGCGGGCTCTAGATGACGACCAGGGGTACCAGCAGGGCGAAGCCCGCGCCGGCCTCCACCGCGTAGGCGTACAGCGAGGGGTGCTGGACGGGGGCGGCGAGCAGCACCACGCTCTGCTGCTCCCCTGCCGCGGCCACCCAGGCGGTGTCGGCGCCGAGTTTGCCCTGGTACCAGCCTTCGCAGGCGCCGGGGCCGGTGACGGCGAGGAGGTCGTCCTCGCGGCGGTAGAAGGCCTGCCAGCCCTCGGCGGGCGTCGACCAGCCCTCGAAGTCGCTGAACTCGGCCCACCCGCCGTCGCGTATCGCGCCGTCGAACATCCAGACCGGGGTCCCCTCGGGGGTGAACTCGCCGCTGGACTGGTCGTCGGTGGTGAAGTGGACCATGGGAAGGGCATCGGGACCGTCGGCCGTGCTGGGCCAGGCGTACATCGTGATCATTCGCTGAATTCTGTCCTGGTCGAAGTAGGCCTGAGGTAACGGTGGCTACGCGGTCGCCGGGCGGCGGCCGTTCTCCAGTTCGGCGGTGCTCTCGCCCGACTGCTGTACGCGGTACGCCTCTTGGGTGCGCAGGCCGAGCGATCCGAGCAGGTGGGAGGTGAGTTCGGCGGGCTCGACCAGCTTCCAGGAGATCAGTTCCTCCTCCTGGAGCCTGATCGAGGCCAACTGTCCGGCGTCCAGCACGCCCCCGTCGTAGACGTAGGCGACGATCGGCGGGCGGTCGGGGCTCACGCTCCAGTCGACGGCGAGCAGTCTGCCGAGCGGGAGGTCGAGTCCGATCTCCTCGGCGCTCTCGCGGCGGGCCGCCGTGCGCGGGGTCTCGCCGGTGTCCGACTCGATGGTGCCGCCCGGCAGGACCCAGCCCGCGCGGTAGTTCGGCTCCACGATCAGCACCCGTCCCTCGGCGTCCCGATAGAGCGCGGCGGCGGCGGCCAGCACCCGGGGCAGGCTCGCGACGTAGGTGGCGTAGGCATCGGTGGTGGTCACGCCCGCAACCCTACCCAGCCGCCGCCCGATGCGCGGATCACGCCCCGGAGGTGCCGTCTTCGCCGTCCGTACCGTCCCGCCCCTTGGACTCGGCGACCCGCTTGAGCCGCCGGTGGCCCGCCCGGCCCTGTTCGGTGACGGCGTCGCCGACCATCGCCTTGACGGCGTCGCGCATCCCGTGGAGCGGGTGCGTGCGGGCGGGGCCCGCGCCGGGGTCCTCGCGCAGTTCCCTCACCAGGGCCCAGCAGAGCAGCAACATGACGACGACGAAGGGCAGCGCGACCAGGATGGTCGCGGTCTGAAGGGACTTCAGACCGCCCGCGAGGAGCAGCGCGGCGGCCACACCGGCCATCAGGATGCCCCAGGTGACGACCAGCCAGGTGGGCGGGTTCAGGGAGCCTCGGCTGGTGAGCGACCCCATGACCAGGGAGGCGGAGTCGGCGCTGGTGACGAAGTAGGTCATGACCAGGACCATGGCCACCCAGGAGGTGACGGTGCCCAGCGGCAGCGCGTCGAGCATCGCGAAGAGCGATGCCTCCACGCCCTCCCGGACCTTGCCCGCGAGGTCGGCGGCGCCGGTGGATTCGAGCCGGATGGCGGTGCCGCCCATCACGCAGAACCAGACGACGGTGGCGCCGCTGGGCACCAGCAGGACGCCGATGAGGAATTCGCGGATGGTGCGGCCGCGCGAGATGCGGGCGATGAAAGTGCCGACGAACGGCGCCCAGGAGAGCCACCACGCCCAGTAGAAGATGGTCCACGCGCCGAGCCAGGAGCTGTCGGTGAAGGCGCCGGTCCCGGTCGCCAGGGGCAGCAGTTCGTGCAGGTAGCTTCCGACGCTCGCCGGGATCACGTCGAGGATGTAGACGGTCGGACCGAGGACGAAGACGAAGAGCATGAGGACGCCGGCGAGCACGAGGTTGATGGTGCTCAGCCACTTCACGCCCTTGTGCAGGCCGGAGAAGGCGGAGAGCACGAAGGCGGCCGACAGCGAGCCGATGATGATCAGCTGGACGGTGATCGTGTCCTCGACGCCGGCGGTGAGGTCGAGCCCCTTGGCCACCTGGAGCGCGCCGAGGCCGAGGCTGGTCGCGGTGCCGAAGACCGTGGCGAAGACGGCGAGCAGGTCGATGGTCCTGCCGAGCGGTCCGTCGGCCCGCCGCTCGCCGATCAGCGGGACGAAGGCGGAGCTGAGCCGGTTGCCGCGGCCCTTTCGGAACGTCGCGTAGGCGAGGGCGAGGCCGGCGATGCCGTAGATGGCCCAGGGGGTGAGGGTCCAGTGGAAGAAGGAGTAGTCGAGGGCCGCGCGGGCGGCGGCGCCGGTGCCGGGGGCCGCCCCGGAGGCGGGTGGCGGGTGCAGGAAGTGGGTGAGCGGCTCCCCCACGCCGTAGAACATCAGGCCGATGCCCATGCCGGCGCTGAACATCATCGCGATCCAGGACAGGTTCGTGAACTCGGGCTCGGAGTCGTCGCCGCCGAGCCTGATCCGGCCGAACCGGCCGAGGGCGAGGACGACGCACATGACGAGGAAGACGTCGGCGGCGATCACGAACAGCCAGGCGAAGTTGCCCAGGACCCAGGCGAGCGCCGTGCTCGACGCGGTGTCGAAGGAGTCCTCCCCGAGCACCGCCCACGCCACGACGGCGAGCACGGCGAGCACTCCGATCGCGACCACCTGGAGGTCGGGAGTACCGCCTCCCGGGTCGTCCGGACCCGCGCCCGAGGGATCCGGACGTGGCTGTTCCAGCGAATCGGCGCTCATGCGGCCACACTATGCAGGCGTATATACCGATTTAAGGTCATGGCGCGCCGGGTGTGGCCCAGGCCACCCATGGGCATAGGAGGATCCTCCGGATACGCTCATGGGGGCGCGACTGCACTGTTCGATAGCAAGGGATTAGCAAGGTGACGGACGGAGCAGTAACTGAGACCGCGCGCGTGCTCATCGCCGCGGACAAATTCAAGGGCTCGCTCACGGCCGTTCAGGTCGCTGAGCGGGTGACGGCGGGCCTTCGCGCCGCCGTCCCGGGCGTGGAGATCGAGACCCTCCCCGTCGCGGACGGCGGCGACGGTACGGTCGCGGCCGCCGTGGCGGCCGGTTTCGAACGCCGGGAGGTACGGGTCACCGGACCCCTCGGTGACCAGGTCACGGCGGCATTCGCGCTGCGCGACGGCACCGCGGTGGTCGAGATGGCGGAGGCCTCCGGGCTCCAACTGCTGCCCCCGGGCGTGTTCGCCGCGCTGACGGCGACCACCTACGGATCGGGTGAGCTGCTGAAGGCCGCGCTGGACGCGGGCGCCCGCTCGATCGTGTTCGGCGTGGGCGGCAGCGCCACCACCGACGGCGGCGCCGGCATGCTCGCGGCGCTGGGCGCGGTGTTCCTGGATGCGAACGGCGAACCCGTCGGTCCGGGCGGCGGCGCGCTGGCTTCGCTCGCCTCGGCGGACCTGTCCGGCGTCGACCCGCGCTTCGCGGACGTGGACTTCGTCCTCGCCAGCGACGTGGACAACCCGCTGACGGGCCCGAAGGGCGCGCCCGCGGTCTACGGCCCGCAGAAGGGCGCCTCGCCCGAGGACGTGGCGACGCTCGACGCGGCGCTGGCGCACTTCGCGGTCGTGCTGGAGAAGTCGATCGGCCCGAAGGCCGCCGAGTGCGCGGTGCTGCCGGGCGCGGGCGGCGCGGGCGGCATCGGCTACGGGGCGCTGCTCCTCGGTGCGACGTTCCGTCCCGGCATCGAGCTGATGCTGGAGGTGCTCGGCTTCGCGCCGGCCCTGGAGCGGGCCACGCTGGTCATCACCGGCGAGGGTTCGCTGGACGAGCAGACCCTGCACGGCAAGGCCCCGGCCGGGGTGGCGGCGGCGGCGCGCGCGGCGGGCAAGGAGGTCGTCGCGGTGTGCGGGCGGCTGCTGCTGGAGCAGGAGGCCCTCCGGGCCGCCGGCATCCGGCGGGCGTACCCGCTGACGGAGATCGAGCCCGACCCCGCGAAGTGCATCGCGAACGCCGGTCCCCTGCTGGAGCGGGTCGCGGCCAACATCGCCGCCGACGTGCTCTGACACCTCCGACGGACACACGACAGGCCCGGCCCCCGACCGACGTCCGGGGGCCGGGCCTGCGGCGTTCGCGGGGCCGGGGCCGCGGCGTTCGCGGGCACCGTCGCGCACCGTGCGGTACCGGCCGGTCGGCCCGGCTGGTAGGCAGGGCCCGTGACCACACTGCTGACCGCGCGGCTGCTGCTCGCGCCCCTGGACCGGGCCTCGGCCGAACACCTCGCGTCCGGGAGCCCCCGGCCGGACGACCGGTGGGGGCCCGGGTATCCGGAGGAGGCGGATCGGGCGGGGGCGGAGCGGTTCCTGCGACTGCTCTCCGAACGCGGCGATCCGGGGCCGTTCGGCGCGTACGAGATACGGGGCCGCGACGACGGCGTGGCGATCGGCGGGGCCGGGTTCCACGGGCCGCCGAACGCGGCCGGACGGGTCACCGTCGGTTTCGGGCTGATCCCCGCGGCCCGGGGCCGCGGTCATGCCGCCGAGGCGCTGCGCGCCCTGCTGGACCATGCCCGTTCGCACGGCGCCCGCGGGGTGGACGGGGACACCGACCGGGAGAACGCGGCCTCCGGGCGGGTGCTGGCCGCCGCCGGGATGCGGTTCCTACGGGACGACGGCCGGCTGCGTCACTACGCGGTGACCTGGGCCGATCGCTGACCCCACCGGCCCGGGACCCACCCGCGCCCCGGCTACGCGGTGACCGCGCCCCGGACCGCGGAGAGGAGCCGGGCGGTGGTGGTCACGCGGGCGAACCCGCCGCCGTGGAGGTTGACGGCCGTGGCGGTGGCCAACGCGTCGGCGGTCAGGCTCAGGCCGTCCGGGCCTTCGAGATCGAAGGTGTGCGTGGCGTCGAGGGGGACGAGTACCTCGTAGCCGAGGTTGCCGCCCACCCGGGCGGTGGTCTCGACGCACATGTTGGTCTGGATCCCGACGACGACGATCCCGCCGATGCCCTGGGCTTCGAGCCAGCGCGCCAGGTCCGGGGTGCCGTGGAACGAGGAGTTCACCGTCTTGGTGACCAGCAGGGCGGCCGTGTCCCGGCGGTCCCGGACGAAGTCCTTGAACGCGTGGCCGGGCTGGTCCTCGGCCAGGACGGAACCGGGGAGCACCGATGTGTGCCGGACCAGGACCAGGGGGCGGCCCGTCTCCTGCCAGGCGTCCATCAGGGCGGCGATGTTGGCCTCGGCCTCCGGGTTGTTCCGCGGGCCCCAGAAGGACGCGTCGTCGAAGCCGCGCTGGACGTCGACGACCACCAGCGCGGTGTTGTCGGCGATCTCGATCGCGGGGTCGTTCGGGTTCGGGTTCTCGTTCGTCGTCATGGCCCCATCCTGTGCGGCGGGCGCCGGACCCGACAGGAGCACCGCGGACCCGAACCGATGGGATCCTGCCACAATGGCAGTCATGCACCGGATCGCGATCGTCTGTCAGCCCGGCATCCGCGCCTTCGACCTGGCCGTCATCACCGAGGTCTGGGGGCCCGACCGCAGCCGCGCCGGCGTCCCGCGCTTCGAGCTGCGGCGCTGCGCCCTGGACACCGGGCCGATCTCCCTGCCCGGCGGGCTGACGCTGGCGCCCGACCGGGGCCTGGACTGGCTGGCCCGCGCCGACCTGGTCGTCGTACCGGCGCTGTCCGAGCCCTGCGACCCGACCCCCGAGCCCGTGTTGGCGGCGCTGCGGGAGGCCCACGCGCGGGGTGTGCCGGTGGCCTCGCTCTGTGCCGGTGCCTTCATCCTCGCCGAGGCCGGGTTGTTGGAGGGGCGCAGGGCCGTGACCCACTGGTGGCTCGCCCCCCGGTTGGCCGAGCGCCATCCAGGGGTGCTGGTCGAGGACGCCCCCCTCTTCGTGGAGGACTCGGGCATCTGGACGTCCGCCGGGGTGGCCTCCGGCATCGACCTGTGCCTGCACCTGGTCCGGGAGGCGCACGGCTCGGAGGTCGCCGCGGCCATCGCCCGGTCCATGGTGACGGGGCCCTTCCGCACCGGGGACCACGCCCAGTACCTGGACCGGCCCACCCCCGCGGCGGACCGTACCGCCGAGGCGCTGGCCGCCGTGCGCGAACGGGCCCTGCGCCATCTGCACGAGCCCCTGGACGTCGCCACGCTGGCGCGCTGGGCCGGCATGTCGCCCCGCTCCTTCGCCCGGCACTTCGCGGCCGGCACGGGCACCACCCCGCACAAGTGGCTCCTCCATCACCGCCTGGACGAGGCCCGCAAACTGCTGGAACGCACCGACCACCCGGTGTCGGAGGTGGCCCGGCGGGCCGGGTTCTCCGGTGAGGTGAACTTCCGCCAACGGTTCACGGCGCACGTCGGCATGAGTCCGCGTGCGTACCGCGCGGAAGCCGCCGCCACCCCCAAACCGCGGCGACAGTGTTAGAAATGGCTCATGACCGGACGTTCGGGTCGATCCCGGGGATCACCGCCGGCGGGCCACCCACCGAGCCTGCTCGCGCGTCTCTCCCTGGCCCCGGGCAGCGTCGCCGGTCAGGTGTTCGCGTTGCAGGCCGTGATCGTTCTGATGGTGATCGCCGCGGCGGCACTGGCGCTGGTGTTCCAGGCCCGGTACGACAGCCGGCAGGACGCCGGCAACCGTTCGCTGGCGGCCGCCGAGGCCTTCGCGCGCGCGCCCGGCCTGCCCGCCGCCCTCAAGAGTCCCGATCCGACGGCCGTGCTCCAGCCTCTCGCGGAGGGCGCCCGCAAGGCCTCCGGGCTGGACTTCATCTCCGTCCTGAAGACCGACGGCGTGCGCTACACCGACTCCAGGCCCGAGCTGATCGGCCGGAAGGCCACCGGCGACCTCGATCGTGCCGTCCGCGGCGAGTCCTTCACCGAGACCTTCAAGGGCGCCCCGAGCGACGCGGTCCGCGCCGTGGTCCCGGTGCGGGACGCGAGCGGCGCGGTCGTCGGCCTCGTCGCCACCGGCATCGAGATCCAGAACGTCGGTGACGCGGTCGAGAACCAGCTCCCGCTGCTGATCGGCGCCGCCGCGGGCGCCCTGCTGCTCGGCACCGGTGGAGCCGCTCTCGTCAGCCGCCGGCTGCGGCGCCAGACCAGCGGCCTGGGCCCCGCCGACATGGCGCGGATGAACGAGCACCACGAGGCGGTACTGCACGCCGTGCGCGAGGGCGTGCTGATCATCGGGGCCGACCACCGGCTGCAGCTCGCCAACGACGAGGCCCGCCGACTGTTGGGCCTGCCCGCCGACGCCGAGCAACAGCATGTGGAAGACCTCGGGCTGGACCCCCGTACGGCGGCCCTGCTGACGTCGGGGCGGGTGGTGACGGACGAGGTCCACCCGGCGGGTGACCGCCTGCTCGCGGTGAACGTCCGGCGCACCAAGCCGTACGCGGGGCGCCCCTCCGGCAGCGTGGTGACCCTGCGGGACTCCACCGAACTCGCCGCGCTCTCCGGCCGGGCCGAGGTGGCCCGGGACCGGCTGCAGATGCTGTACGACGCCGGGGTGCGGATCGGTACCACCCTGGACGTGACCCGGACCGCGGAGGAACTGTCGGAGGTGGCCGTCCCGCGGTTCGCGGACTTCGTGACCGTCGAGCTGTTGGAACCGGTGCTGCACGGCGAGGAGCCCTCGGTCCCCACCGGGACGTACACGGAAATGCGCCGGGCGGCCATGTCGGGGGTCCGCACGGACCAGCCGCTCCAGCCGGTCGGGGAGGTCATCCGGTTCGTCGTGCCGACGGCGCCGATGGCGGCGGCCCTGGCGGCGGGGAGCGCGGTGCTCGCCCCCGATCTGCGCACCGCCTTCGGCTGGCGGGCCCAGGACGCCGACGGGACCCGGATCGCGCTGGAGTACGGGCTGCACTCGCTGATCTCCGTACCGCTCCAGGCCCGCGGGGTGGTCCTCGGAATGGCCAATTTCTGGCGGGCGGACACCCCCGAGGCCTTCGACGAGGAGGACCTCTCGTTCGCCGAGGAACTCGGCGCGCGGGCCGCGGTGTCCATCGACAACGCGCGCCGCTACACCCGCGAGCACGCCACCGCCGTGACGCTCCAGCGCAGCCTCCTCCCCCGGGTGCTGCCCGACCTGACCGCCGTGGACGTCGCGTTCCGGTACCTGCCCGCGAAGGCCGGGGTGGGCGGGGACTGGTTCGACGTGATCCCGCTGCCGGGGACGCGGGTCGCCCTGGTCGTCGGCGACGTGGTCGGGCACGGGGTGCACGCGGCGGCGACCATGGGGCGCCTGCGCACCGCGGTCCACAACTTCTCCACCCTGGACATGCCGCCCGACGAGCTGCTCGGACACCTCGACGAGCTGATCGACCGCATCGACCGCAACGAGAACGGCCCCGACGCGGAGGACGGCGAGCCCGTCGAGGAGGCGGCCGGGGTCACGGGCGCCACCTGCCTGTACGCGGTCTACGACCCGGTGTCGGGCCGCTGCACGCTGGCGAGCGCCGGGCATCCCGGGCCGGCCCTGGTCCACCCCGACGGCCGGGTGGAGTTCCCGGAGCTGCCGACCGGGCTGCCGCTGGGCGTGGGCGGGATGCCCTTCGAGACCACCGAGCTGATGCTGCCCGAGGGAAGCCGGCTCGCGCTCTTCACCGACGGCCTGCTGGAGGACCGCGACCGGGACTTCGACACCGGTCTGGGGCTGCTCGGCGAGACCCTGGCACGGCCCGGACGCAGCCCCGACCAGGCGTGCGCCGACGTGCTGGCGGCGCTGCTGTTCCCGACGCCGAACGACGACATCGCCCTGCTGATCGCCGACACCAGGCGGCTGGACGCCGGGCGGATCGCGGAATGGGACGTGCCCGACGACACGGCGGCGGTCTCACGGGTGCGCAACGCGGGCTCGGCGCAGATCGCCGCCTGGGGTCTGGAGGAGATCGCCTTCACGGCGGAGCTGATCCTCAGCGAGCTGATCACCAACGCCATCCGCTACGGGAGCGCGCCCGTCGGGGTGCGGCTGCTCCGCGACCGGACGCTGATCATCGAGGTGTCCGACGGCAGCAGCACGTCCCCGCACCTGCGGTACGCGGCCACCACCGACGAGGGCGGTCGGGGGCTGTTCCTCGTCGCGCAGTACGCCGAGCGGTGGGGCACGCGGTACACCGAGCGGGGGAAGGTGATCTGGGCGGAGCTCCCGCTGAGCGGGAACCCGGCGGAGCCGCTGGCGGCCCTCACGCTGGACCTGGACGAGCTGGAGGGCCTGGCCTGGTGACGGTGTCGCGCGGGCCCGGCCCGGTGACGGTGTCGCGCCGGGTCAGGCCGGCGGGGTGCGCACCGTACGGGCCAGCAGGACGGCCACGTCGTCCTGCGGGGCGGCGGGCAGCAGGTCGAGGATGTCGTCGCAGAGCTGTTCCAGGGGCCGTCCCACCTGCCCCAGGGCGCGGGCCAGCCGTTCCATGCCGTGGTCGAGGTCGCGGTCCCGGGACTCGATCAGCCCGTCGGTGTACAGCGCCAGCAGGGTCCCCGGGGGCAGCGACACCTCTTCGGTGCGGAAGTCCTGCCCGCCCGTGCCCAGCGGGGTTCCGGGCGGTCCGTCGAGGAAGGTGGCCGTCCCGTCGGCGGTGACGACGGCGGGCGGCGGGTGGCCGGCGCGGGCGATCACGCAGCCGCCGGTGGCCGGGTCGTGGACGGCGTAGACGCAGGTGGCCATCTCGTCCTCGCCCAGGTCGGCGACCACCGCGTCGAGGGAGCGGAGCATCAGGGCGGGCGGCACGTCGTGTCGTGCGAGGGTCCGCACCGCGGTGCGGAGCTGGCCCATGACGGCCGCGGCGTGGATCCCGTGGCCCATCACGTCGCCGATGACCAGGCCGGTCCGTCCGCTGGGCAGCTGGATGACGTCGTACCAGTCGCCGCCCACGTCGTGGTCGCTGGCGGGCAGGTAGCGGCCGGTGAGTTCGAGGCCGGTGACCTCGGGCAGGGCGCTGTTGGTGAGGCTGCGCTGGAGCGTGAGGGCCGCCTGGCGCTGGGTGGTGTACATGCGTGCATTGTCGATGTTGAGGGCGGCGCGGGCCACCAGCTCGTCCACGAGCACGCAGTCCTGCTCGTCGAAGGGCTCGCGCTCGCGCACCCGGGTCACGGCCACGGCGCCGAGCACCTTGCCGCGCGCGACCAGCGGGACCAGCCGCGCCGATCCCAGGGTGGCGAGGTAGGCGCGCAGGGGCTCGGCCCGGGGGTCGGTGATCAGCGCCGGGATGTCGGAGAGGTAGAGGTTCATGGGCCGGCCGTCGGAGATGACCCGCTCGTAGACCGTCCCGACCGGGATCTGGAAGGTCTGCCCGGCGACGAGTTTCGCGGTGGGCGCGGTCGGGTCGGGGAAGGTGGCGGCCAGTCTGCGCAGGAGTCCGCGCGTGGAGGTCCCGCCGGTCATCTCGTCGGGGTCGAGGACGGCTTCCAGGAGCTGTACGTCGGCCGAGTCGGCGAGCTGGGGCACGAGCAGCTCGACGATCTCCCGGGCGGTCTGGTTGAGGTCGAGGGTGGTGCCGATGCGGGTGCCGGCCTCGGCGAGGAGGGCGAAGCGGGTCCGGGCCCGTTCGGCCTCCAGTTGAGCCCGCTGGCCCTCGGTGATGTCGATGAGGGAGGCGATCAGGCCGAGCCTGCGACCGCTCCCGTCGAGCAGCGGGGCGTACGAGCAGGACCACGTCCGGTCGTGGTCGGGGTCGGCGGCGGTACGGCCCGTGCGCCGGACGTCGACGACGGCGGTGCCCCCGTCGAGGACCTGCCGCATCGTGGCCTCCAGGGCGACCGCGTTGACCCCGGGGACCACCTCGGTGAGACGCCGGCCCAGGTGCGCCGCCGCGGAGACCCCGTTCATGCGGGCCAGGGCGTCGTTGACGCGCAGGAACCGCAGGTCGGGGCCGAGCGTGGCGAGGCCTATCGGGGATTGGGTGAAGAGGCTCTGGAGGGCGACGAGGGAGTCCCGCATGTTCAGGACCTCGGAGGTCTCCACGGCGATGAGCAGGGCACCCGTGCGGCCCTGCGGGTCGGCGGCGGGCACGATCCACATCTCCATCGTCACGCGGTGCCCGTCCCGGTGGCGCACGGGAAGGGTTCCGACGACGGTCTCGCCCGCCTGCACCCGCCGGGTCAGGTCGTCGGCCAGCTCCCGGTTGGCGTCGGGGACCAGGACCGCGGTGCCGGGCCGGCCCAGGATGTCCTCGGGGCGGTGGCCGAGCAGGTCCTGCGCGGCCAGCGACCACTCCACGACGCGGCCGTCGGCGTCCTCCCGCCACAGGGCGATCGGCAGCAGCTCGCGGAGCACTCCCGCATAGCCGACCGCCGCCACCGGCGGGTCCGGCACCTCGCTCGCCGACCGGTAAGTGTCCAACGCACCGACCTCGTCGCTGGTGGGCCTGTTTCCTTCCGAATCACCCTAGCCGAGGGCTCGCCCCGGGGCGCTGCGGTCGCACCGGGGCGGGGCGCCCCGACCGGGCGCCCCGGCCCGGCGGCGATGGTCGGGAGTCGCCGGCCGGCCGGGCCCCGTCAGAAGTCGGCGCGGACCAGGGCGTCGGCGCGGCCGACGGACTCCAGCTCCCAGGTCTTGCAGTAGAGGCGGCGGATGTACTCGATGTCGGCGTCCCGCGCCCGGGCCTCGCCCACCGGGTAGAGGACCGTCAGCTCGTAGGACTTCTCCCGGTTGATGTCGCCCTCCTTGTCCCTCCACTGGCCGCGGGCCTCCTGGAGGGTGAGGCCGGACGGGAAGCGGGGGGTGATCACGTCGGTGACGAACTTGTCGAACTGCGCCTCGGTGATCGGCGGGTTGCCGTTGTGCCGCCCGGTGCCGAAGTAGAGGTGGGTGGACACGTAGGCGCTGCCCCGGCTGCCCGGCGCGAGTTCCTGGTTCGCCACCGAGGCGGCGACCGGCGACTGCGGGGCCGTGTCGAGCGCGGGGCTGCCGGCGGCGAAGAAGAGCACGGCCGCCGTGAGCACGGCCGCCGCCGCGGGCATGGATATTCGGATGTGGCGCATGTGATCCCTGTCTGTGTGTGGGTCGCGATGATGCCCGGGAGTCCCGGTGTACTGGTGGAGGAGGGGTCTCAGGCCGGGCGGTCGCTCCGCGCCACCGGTGCGGGCAGGCACTCCAGGAGGTGGGCCGCCGCGTCCTTGAGCGACGCGGGGACGCGCGGGCCTCGGCGCAGCCCGGTCGCGGCGTCGGCGAGGGTCCGGGTGGTGCGTACGGAACCGATGGCGGCGGCGCGCGGGGCCAGGTCCGCGATGAGGTCCCGCGCCTCGGTCCAGGCCCCGGCGCGGGCCAGGGCCGCGAGGAGCTCCGCGCCGAAGAGGTGCCGGTAGGACGGCCCGGGGGCGGTGGCCGCCCGGTGCAGCAGGGGCAGGGCGCGGTCCCAGTCACCCAGCCGGGCCAGGACCCAGCCCTCGTGGCCGCGCAGTTCGTTCTCGTCGATCCACCAGGCCCAGTGCGGGTCGTGCCGGGACAGGCCGTCGAGGAACCGGCTGCGGGCCCGCGAGATCAGCCGGCGGGACTCGCGCCGGCCGCCCAGCAGGGCGGTCGCGTGGGCGCGCCGGATCAGGACGAGGCTGTCCACCCGGGCGGGCAGGGGGCGCGGACCGGTCACCCGGGCCGCCGTCTCCAGGGCGCCCCGGGGGTCTCCGGCGGCCGTCTGGAGCATGCTGTGGTTCAGCAGGGTGAGCCGCTCGGTCCAGCGGTCGCCGCAGCGCCCCGCGAGGGTGAGGGCCCGCGTGTTGGCGCGGTGGGCCTGGCGGTGGAGCCCCGCGTCGAAGAGGATCCAGCCGACGACCTCGCTCAGTTCGGCCAGGGCGGCGACCCGGTCGACGTCCGGGCGGCGGTCGGGCGCGGGGTCGCCCGAGAGTTCGGGGAAGTCCCGCAGGGCCCGGCGTACGGCGGGCAGCGCGGCCGTCGCGCCGTGCGCGGCGTCCAGGGCCACGAGGCGCTCCACGGTGCGGGCGGCGGTCGGGGTCACGGCGTGCCGGTCCGGACGGCGGGCCACCGGCCGTCCTGGCCCAGGGCGGTGAACGACGAGGCGACCTCGGTCAGCCACTGCACCTCGTCGCGGAAGTCCTCGTGCGGCGGGCGCGCGGGGATCCCGGACGCGTCGTCCTGTTCCGCCCTCTCCTCGGGGGAACGGCTCAGGGCGGCCCGGACCTGGAGGGCTTCGCCCAGGGGCGAGGTCGGGTCGTCCGGGAGGTCCAGGGAGCGGGCGACCCGGGAGAACTCGTCGTAGGACAGCGAGGTGCGCAGCATCAGTTGTCCGTCGCGTATCTCGATGACGCGCCGGTAGAGGCTGTAGTGCAGGTCCCTGGGCGGGAGGAGGTCGCGCGCCCAGGACCTGGGCGGGGCCAACGCGATGTCGGGCAGGGCCTGGTGGAGCGCGCCCCACAGGGGGCGCAGGCACAGGTACGCGCGATAGCTGCGGACCCAGGCCCGTACGCGGGTGAGGTGGATCCCCCAGGAGGGGATGGTCCATCCGGTGACCTGGAGCAGGGCCCCGACGCTGCCGCACGTCCACTGGACGGGGTCGAGCGCCGCTCCGTCGAAGTCCAGTCGGGTGCCGGCGATCTGGATGCTCCGGGTGACGCAGTAGACCAGGATGAGGCTCGCGCCGAGGGTGACGGTGCGCATGCCGGCCGCGAGCCACTGCCGGTTGGCGACCTTGGTGAACCGCAGCGAGAGCCGCACGGTCTCCGCCTGCCCCACGGCGCAGATCAGCAGGTAGAAGAACATGTACAGGGCGTATCGGCCGTCCTGGATGCTCAGCAGGATCGTCGACGTCGCCGTCTCGGACTGTGCCACGGGGCCGACGGCGAAGGAGGCGACGACGAGCACGGCGAGCGCCGCGCCGAAGAACAGGACCCGCTGTCGGGCCATCCGTCGGGCCTGGTCGGGGGGCGCCGACCAGTGGACGAGCACCACCTGTTGCGCGGCGGTGAGGACGACCACCGCGACCTGCGTGATGAGCGAGGTGATGTTGGGCAGGCCGAAGAAGCCGGAGATGTGCAGGCGGAGTTGGTCCAGGTCGACGAGGAAACTGATGCCGGAGCACAGGAAGTACACGCACAGCGCCCACAGCGCGACGTCGTGCCGTCGGCGCAGCAGGTCCGGGAGCCGGTAGGCGAACGCGGCGAGCCCGACGAAGGCGCAGACCCAGGCGAGGACGGTGTAGAGGGTGGTCACTGCTGGTCCGGCTTCCCCAGGCCGCGTTCGATGCGCGCGAGGACGTCGGCGGCCTCCTCCGGGACGGCCCAGGCCTGTTCGACCCACCGTTTCGTGGCCCGCGCCAGGATGAGGGAGGCCATGGTCTCGGCCTCCTGCTCCTCGCCGTCGCTGTAGCGGGAGCGCATGAGCGCGCCCTGTACGGCCGCGGGGTCGACGTCCGCGAACAGCGGACCGGATTCGACACCGTCCAGCCGCACGGACCCCCGGTGCGCGAAGGCGATGTGGGCCAGCTCGTGGGCGATGATGTGTTCCTTGTGGGCGGGCGAGGCCGACTTCTCGAAGGCGACGACGTCGAAGTCGTCCAACTTCAGCCAGATGCCGAGGAGATGGCGTTCGGGGAAGGTCGTCGGAACCAGGTGGATGGGCCGCCCGCGCCGTTCGCTGAGGTACCCGTGGAGTTCCTCGATTCCGCAGCCGTGCTCCATGCCCCACTCCGCGAGCATCTCCTCGCAGGCGCGGCGGACCTTCTTGAGTCGCCGCCTGAGTCGCCTGTCCTCCGAGGCCGGTAACGCAGAGCCAGGCACCTTCATCCTCAGTCCTCCGGCGAAACTCGGCGGCCGCCCTCGCGGCCCGAGGTTCGTGATCCCCGGGCAGACAACGCGGTCATGATGCCACACGCACAACTGACCGCCGCGTGGCGTGGGTTCCATCCGGCCACGCGCGAGCGCGGCCCGCCGTCGAGGGGCGACGGCGGGCCGGGCGGCCGTTGCGGGGAGCCCGTCCGCTCCCCCGCGTCCTACTGCCAGTCGTCCCGGGGGGCGTCGACCTCGTCCATGTCGAAGGGCGGCTCGTCCTCGTCGCGCGGCGGCTCCGACCCGTCCCGAGCCGGCGCGGGGGCGGGCACGGGGGCGGGGGCTCCGGGGGTCGGGGCGTCCCGCACCGCCGACGGATGACCGCCCGATTCGGCCAGGGTGGCCAGGATGCCCTCGGCGTACTTGGTGAGCTTCGCCTCGCCGATGCCGTTGATCTCCCCCAGCTCGCCGGCGGTGCCGGGCAGCCGGGTCGCGATCTCCCGCAGCGTCGCGTCGTGGAAGACGACGTACGCCGGCACGCCCTGCTCCCGCGCGGTCTCGGCCCGCCACGCGCGGAGCGCCTCGAAGACCGGTACGGCGGCCGCGGGCAGGTCGACGGGCACGCGCGCGCCCTTCCCGGAACGGGACCCGGACTCCTTGCGGCCCGCGCCGGCCGGCGCGGCCTTCTCCTTGCGCAGCGGGACGGTGCGCCGGCCCCCCAGCACCTCGCCGCTGGCCTCGGTGAGGACCAGCGTGCCGTACTCGCCCTCCACGGCCAGCAGTCCCAGCGCGAGCAGTTGCCGTACGACCCCGCGCCACTCGGCGGTGCCGAGATCCGCGCCGACCCCGAACACCGAGAGGCCGTCGTGGTCGAACTGGATGACCTTCGCGGTCTTCTTGCCCTGGAGGATGTCGATGATCTGGCCGGCGCCGAACTTCTGCCGTCGCTCGTTGGCCAGCCGCCACACCGTGGACAGCAGCTTCTGCGAGGCGACGGTCCCGTCCCAGGACTCGGCCGGTGTCAGACAGGTGTCGCAGTTGCCGCAGGGCTCGCCGGACTGACCGAAGTACGCCAGGAGCCGCATGCGCCGGCAGTCGACGGTCTCGCACAACGCCAGCATCGCGTCCAGATGGGCGGCCAGCGAACGGCGCCGCGTGTCGTCGCCCTCGGAGCCCTCGATCAGCTTCCGCTGCTGGACCACGTCCTGGAGGCCGTACGCCAGCCAGGCCGTGGCCGGCTCGCCGTCGCGACCGGCGCGGCCGGTCTCCTGGTAGTAGCCCTCGACGGACTTCGGCAGGTCCAGGTGCGCCACGAACCGTACGTCCGGCTTGTCGATGCCCATGCCGAAGGCGATGGTGGCGACGACCACGACCCCGTCCTCCCGCAGGAACCGGGACTGGTTCGCCGCACGGGTGCGGGCGTCCATGCCCGCGTGGTAGGCCACGGCGTCGATGCCGTTCTCCGCCAGGGCCGCCGCCGTCTTCTCCACGGAGGCACGCGACAGGCAGTAGACGACCCCCGCGTCCCCGGGGTGCTCGGTGCGGATCAGGTCCAGCAGCTGCCGGAGCGGGTTGTTCTTGGGGACGATCCGGTACTGGATGTTCGGCCGGTCGAAGCTCGCGACGAAGTGCCGGCCCTCCTCCAGCCCCAGCCGCCCCGCGATCTCGCCGTGCGTCGCCTCGGTGGCCGTCGCGGTCAGCGCGATCCGCGGCACCTTGGGCCAGCGCTCGTGCAGCATCGACAGGGCGAGGTAGTCGGGGCGGAAGTCGTGCCCCCACTGGGCCACGCAGTGCGCCTCGTCGATCGCGAAGAGCGACACCTTGCCCCGGTCGAGTAGCCGCTGCGTCCCCTCGGTGCGCAGCCGCTCGGGTGCCAGGTACAGCAGGTCCAGCTCGTCGGCGAGGAAGGCCTGCTCGACCCCGCGGCGCTCGTCCGCGTCCTGGGTGGAGTTGAGGAACCCGGCCCGCACGCCGAGGGCGGTGAGGGCGTCCACCTGGTCCTGCATGAGCGCGATCAGGGGCGAGATCACCACGCCCGTGCCCTCTCTGACCAGCGCCGGGATCTGGTAGCAGAGCGATTTGCCGCCGCCGGTGGGCATCAGCACGAGGGCGTCGCCACCGTCGACGACGTGCTGGATGATCTGCTGCTGCTCGCCGCGGAAGGAGTCGTAACCGAAGACCCGGTGGAGCACCTGCAAGGCGTCGGGGATCTCAGTGGGCGCGTCCGAAAGGGTCATACCGGAAGCCTAGCGACCGTCTCCGACACCGGGGTCCATGATCGGCCGGCCCGTTCCGTCCCCTGCTGACGGACCCGGTCCGTCAGCAGGGGACGGAACGGGCCGGGACGAGGATCACAGGGTCGCGGCGAAGGTCTCGTACGCGTCGGTCCCGAAGAGCACGAAGCGGACCTCCTCCACCGAGGTCCCGGACGCCCGCACCGTCTCGATCGCGATCCGCGCCCCGTCGTCCATCGGCCAGCCGTAGATCCCGGTGGAGATGGCCGGGAAGGCGACCGTACGGGCGCCCAGCTCGTCCGCTACGCGCAGCGACTCCCGGTAGCAGGACGCCAGCAGCTCCGACCGGTCGTCGCTCGGGGACCAGACCGGTCCGACGGTGTGGATCACGTGTCGGGCCGGGAGCCGACCCGCCGTCGTGGCGACGGCCCGGCCCGTCGGGAGGCCCTTGCCGTAGTGGGAGCGCCGCAGGTCCTCGCAGGCGGCGAGGATCTCCGGGCCGCCCCGCCGGTGGATCGCGCCGTCCACTCCCCCGCCGCCGAGCAGCGAGGAATTGGCCGCGTTGACCACCGCGTCCACCTCCTCGGTGGTGATGTCCCCCCGGACCAGGGTGATGCGCGTGGACATCAGCGCTCCTTCCGCAGGTGGCGCCAGACGGCCTTGGCGGCGTTGTGCCCCGACATTCCGTGGACCCCGGGCCCCGGCGGCGTGGCGGCTGAGCACAGGAACACCGCCGGGTGGGCGGTGGTGTACGGGAAGAGGCTGATCTTGGGGCGGATGAGCAGTTGCAGGCCCGAGGCGGCGCCGCAGGCGATGTCCCCGCCGACGTAGTTGGCGTTGCGGGCGGCGATCCGGGGCGGGCCGGCGGTGGCGCGGGCCAGCACCAGGTCGCGGAACCCCGGAGCGAAGCGCTCCAGTTGGCGCTCGACGGCGTCGGTGAGGTCGCCCTCCCAGCCCGCCGGTACGTGCCCGTACGCCCAGAAGGTGTGCTTGCCCTCGGGGGCCCGGCCGGGATCGACCAGGCTGGGCTGGGCCGTGATCAGGAACGGGGTACGGGGGGCCCGGCCGCCCGAGGCCAGTTGCAGGGCGGCGTCGATGTCGCGGGTGCGCGGGCCGATCTGCACGGTGCCGGCCCGGCGGGGCTCCTCGGCGGTCCAGGGCACCGGACCGTCCAGGGCGTAGTCGATCTTGAACACGGAGGCCCCGTACCGGTAGCCGTCGTAGACGCGCCCCAGGCGGGCGATGCGGGCCAGCGCGGTCGGCGAGGTGTCGAAGACGTACGCGCGGGCCGGCGGCAGGTCGTCGAGCCGTTTGACCTCGAAGTCCGTGTGGACGCTTCCCCCGAGGTCGCGCAGGTACGCGGCGAGGGCGTCCGAGATGGCCTGCGAACCGCCGCGCGGCATCGGCCAGCCGCCCGCGTGCGCGGCGAGGGCGAAGACCAGGCCGACCGCACCGGTTCCGATGCCGCCGAGCGGGGCGATGGCGTGGGCCACGAGCCCGGCGAACAGGGCGCGGGCCCGGTCGTCCCGGAAGCGGCGCAGCAGCCAGGTGGAGGGCGGTAGTCCGTCCAGCCCGAACCGGGCCAGGGTGAGCGGGTCGCGGGGCAGCGCGGTGGAGGGCAGCGACATGAAGTCCCGTGCCAGGGTGTCCCATTTGCCGAGGTACGGCTGGACGAGCCGGCGGTAGGTGCCCGCGTCGCGGGGCCCGAAGGAGGCGGCCGTCTCCGCGACGGAGCGGGACAGCACCGCGGCCGTGCCGTCGTCGAAGGGGTGTGCCATCGGCAGCGGGGCGTGCAGCCACTCCAGGCCGTGGCGCTTGAGCGGCATCGTCGCGAACACCGGGGAGCCGGCGCCGAGCGGGTGCACGGCCGAGCAGGGGTCGTGTCGGAAGCCGGGGAGGGTGAGTTCCTCCGTCCGGGCTCCCCCGCCGACGGTCCCCTTCGCCTCGAACACGGCCACCGAGAAACCACGTCGGGCCAGTTCGACGGCGGCCGTCAGGCCGTTGGGCCCCGCCCCCACCACGACTGCGTCGAGAATCGACGACACTGACAGCTCCTTCGTCCGGCGGCGGCTCCGCCCACAGGATGCGGTATCACGTCCAGGATATGGGTCGCGTCCGCACGGATCCGGGGTGCGGCGGCGCGGTCACGCTCCGCGCAGGAGGTCGCGGACCCGGGCGGCGGTGGCCTCGTCGCGGCCCACGGCGAACGGCAGCGCGTTGTCCCGGTCCACTCGGAAGGGGACCCCGTCGACCGTGGTCTGGGCGCCACCGGCCTCCGCGACGAGCAGCAGGCCCGCCGCGTGGTCCCATGCCGAGGGCCAGGTGAAGGCCAGACCGTCGATCTCGCCGCGGGCCACCTTCAGGTACTCCAGGCCCGCCGAACCGCACGGCCGGGCCGCGACCCCGGGGACGTCGAGCCGGGCGAGCCGCCGCTTGTCCTCCTCCGAGGTGTACAACGGGTGCGCGATGGCGATCCGCAGATCGGCGCCCGGTTCCGGCGAACCGCTGTGGATGCGCGCGCCGTTGACGTGCGCGCCCTGTCCGCGCACGGCGGTGGCCAGCTCGTCCAGGGCCGGGGCGAAGGTCCAGGAGGCGAGGATCTCCCCGCGCACGGCCAACGCCACCAGGGTGCAGAAGTTGGGGTCGCCGGCGACGAACTGCCGGGTGCCGTCGACGGGGTCGACGATCCAGACGGGCGCGTCGGCGCGCAGCGCCTCGTACACGGTGGGGTCGGCGTGCACCGCTTCCTCGCCGACCACCGCCGAGCCGGGCAGCAGCTTCGTCAGGGCGACCGTCAGGTGCTCCTCGGCCCTGCGGTCGGCGACGGTCACGAGGTCGTGCGGGCCGCTCTTCTGGTCCACCTCGTGGTCCGCGAGCTGCCGGAACCTCGGCATGATCTCGACCGCGGCCGCCTCGCGGACGGCCTCCTCGACGGCGGACAGGTCACGGGCCAGGAATTCATCGATCATGCGTCCAGCAAAGCACGCCCGTCGGACAATCCCCACCGACGGTCCCCGACGGCGGCCCGGACACGAGGTGACACCCGGGTGAACCCCGCTCCGGTCCGGCCGGCTTTCCTCCGGGAGTCCGGCTCCGGTCAGGGGGTGTCGTCGCCTCCCGTCTGCCGGATCCGGGAGCTGCCGGTGCCCTTCGCCCGTTGCCTGAACCGATCCGCGGGCGCGACCGACCCGGCCCCGCGGCGTCGAGGCGCACGGTTGCCGACGACCTGCTCGACGACCGCCTGGTCGCCGGCCTCGGCGATCTGCTCCACCGACCGGCCCCCGCCCGGCGTCGGCGCGGGCGAGGTCGCCGGGGAACCCCACCGCGTCAGGCCGAACAGCAACGCCGCGGCGACAACGGTGCCGGTCGCGGCGGCCAGGGCCCAGCGATCTCCGCTGTCGCCGGGCAGCCACCCCCAGGAGGATGCCCGGACGAGCCACACCACGCAGGCGAAAGCGGCCACGGACGAAACCGCCGCCACCGTCCGCCGCAGGGGATCCGACATCGCCCACCACCCTCTCCGACAGCCTCCCGCGAGCGGTCGACCGACACCGGTAATCCGACCAACATGGCACAGGCAACGGCCTCTTGTACGGATCCGGCTGCACTCGATCATGTTCACCACACAGACTGGCGGGCATGAGCGCACGCTTCCCGGCAGACGGCACCGAACCCTCCGAGGGGATCCACGTCGAAGCCCGGGTGCAGGGGCAGGGGCAGGCGTACCAGGTCGTCCAGGGCACCCAGAAGATCGTCCACCACCACCACTACTCCGGCAGCAATCCCGCCCCGCCGCTCGGCCTCCCGGAGCTGCGGCTCTGGATCAAACGGCTCGCATCCGACTACCGCACGCTCATCGCCGACGGGAGCGTGAAACCGGGGCGTCGCCAGGCGGCGGCCCACCACCGACAACTCGACGACTTGTACGGCGAGTTGGCCGGAACCGCCGGCAACCGGGACGGCAAGGAACAACTGCGCCGTCTACTGGCGGCAGGCGCCGTCCAGTACCTCGACCGGGCCACACCGGTACCGGACGGCGCACTTCCGGAAGCGGTCATGGTCGACCTCGTGGTCTTCGCCCTGTGGCCGGTGGTCCAGACCCCGCGGCTTCCCGGCGGCTGGCAGGACCACTTGGCGGAACTCACCACCCCGCGACTGGCCGCCTTCGTCGCCGGAGCCCGGGACGCCGCCGGGCGCGGGCGACCGATCTCCCCGGAGGCGTTCGGCCGCGCACTCGCCGGCAAGCCGTTCGCCCCGGGAATCCTGGCCCTGTTGGACGATCTGGACGACCCGCGCGGTGGCGGTGCCAGTCTCACGGCCCTCTCCCTGGCCGGCCGGTACGCCCAACCGCCGCAGAAGGCCGGTGCCAAGGCGCTGCTGGGATGGCTGCTGGGTGCGGGCGCGGTGGGCGCGGTCGGCGGCGCCGGCGCCGCCTCCGCCGTGGATTTCGCGGATCGGGCGTGGCAGTGGCTCCACGACACGGGGCGCGGGAGCACTCATCACGGTTCAGGCGGCCCCGACATGGGCGACGACGAGGATCTCGACCAGCATCGCGGAGGTGGACGCGTCACGCACGGCGCGGGCCCAGCTCACGGCGCGGGTCCCTCTCACGGCCCCGGTCACGACGCCGTCGGCGACTTCATCGACGATCTCTTCTCCTGAGAGCAGGTGGCCCCGGTGAGCCTGATGGAGTTCCTCAAGCAGGCCCTGATCGCCCTATTGATCACCAGTGCCGGATGGATCGGATCGACGCTGCTGCTGTACCTGATGAGCTTCGGCCACATCAAGACGCTCCACCTGCTCCTGCGCGTGCGTCGCTCGCTGGCACATGTCCCCGCGGGCAGCGTCTTCCACTGTCGGTCCGGGGAGGTGACGGTCACCCGTTACGACCCGACCGTCGACGAGGACGTCACCCTGTCCTTCGTCCGTTTCTCGTGGCCCACGCTCCTGAGATGGAAGCCGGGTACCGGGAAGTCGAAGGCCCGCTTCCACAGGCGGTTGCGGGGGGAGCTGTTCTGGCGCACCGCGTTGCTCGTCCTCGTCACCGTGCCCCTCTTCGGCGGAGTCCTCTGGCTCACCCTCACGTCCGATCCGCTCTGGGGATACCTCCTGGTCTTCCTGGTGGCCCACCAGACCCTGCTCGCCGTCATCAGCCGCGTCTTCTTCTTCAAGTTCTGGGCCCTCGGCATGGTGACGACCTATCTCTTCCTGCACAAGGTCAGCCTGTGGCACCCCTCCCCGGAGGTCGCCGCTCCCCTGTTCTGCGGGTTCATGCTCCTCTCGATGGGCCTGCTCGCCGTCATCTTCCGGCAGGAACGGAAGACGGCCGTGTAGGGCACCGCCCCGTCCGACCCGGGCACCTCGCCGTCTGCCCGGGCCCGTACGCGGTGCCCCCGCCCGTCGGTCGGTACGGCTCAGCCGGCGAGTACCGGGATGACGTGCTCGCCGTAGGCGTCGATCACCGCCTCGCGGGCGTCGTGCATGGCGTACACGGCGAACTGGTCGACGCCCAGGTCGCGCAGGGTGCGCAGCTTCTCGATGTGGGCCTCGGGCGGGCCCAGGAGACAGAACCGGTCCACGATCTCGTCGGGGACGAAGTCGGCGGAGGGGTTCCCGGCGCGGCCGTGGTGGCTGTAGTCGTAACCCTGGCGGGCCTTGACGTACTCGGTGAGGGCGTCCGGGACCATCGCGGAGTGCTCGCCGTAGCGGGAGACGAGGTCGGCGACGTGGTTGCCGACCATGCCGCCGAACCAGCGGCACTGGTCGCGCGCGTGGTCCAGGTCGTCCCCGACGTAGGCCGGGGCCGCCACGCAGATGGTGATCGCGTTCGGGTCGCGGCCAGCCGCCGTGGCGGCCTCGCGGACCGACCTGACCATCCACTCGGTGAGGTAGGGGTCGGCGAGCTGGAGGATGAACCCGTCGGCCTTCTGGCCGGCGAGGGCCAGCGCCTTGGGTCCGTAGGCGGCCATCCACACGGGCAGTTCGCCGTCCCGGATCCACGGGATGCGCAGGCGCTGCCCGTCGACCTCGGCCTCGCGGCCCTCGGCTAGGTCGCGGATGACGTCGATGGCCTCGCCGAGCCGGGCCAGGGTGTTGGGTTTGCGCCCGGCGACCCGCATGGCGGAGTCCCCGCGGCCGATGCCGCACACGGTGCGGTTGCCGTACATGTCGTTGAGGGTGGCGAAGGTGGAGGCGGTGACCTCCCACGTGCGGGTCCCGGGGTTGGTGACCATCGGTCCGACGTGCATCAGCCGGGTGTGTTCCAGGATCTGGCTGTAGATGACGAACGGCTCCTGCCACAGCACGGCGGAGTCGAAGGTCCAGCCGTAACGGAAGCCGTTGCGTTCGCCGCGGCGCATGAGGCTGACGACGCCGGAGGCGGGCGGGTCGGTCTGGAGGACGAGGCCGAAGTCCATGGGTCGGCTCCTTACAGGTACTGGCAGGTGGAGCGGGGGACGAAGGCCCCGTGGCCGGCTCGTCCCGTGTATTCGCGCCGGTCGATGACGAGTTCGCCGCGCGAGAGCACGGTGTCGACGCGTCCGGTGATCCGCTTGCCCTCGTACGCCGAGTAGTCCACGTTCATGTGGTGCGTCTCGGCGGAGATGACCTGCTCGGCGTGCGGATCGTAGAGGACGATGTCGGCGTCGGCGCCGGGCGCGATGGTGCCCTTGCGGGGGTAGAGGCCGAACATCCGGGCCGGGTTCGCGCAGGCGATCTCGATCCAGCGGCGGCGGCTGATGTGTCCGTCGAGGACGGCCTGGTGGAGGAGGTCCATGCGGTTCTCCACGCCGGGCAGCCCGTTGGGGATCTTCGAGAAGTCCCCGCGGCCGAGCTCCTTCTGGCCGCGGAAGCAGAACGGACAGTGGTCGGTGGAGACCACCTGGAGGTCGTCGGTCCGCAGGCCCCGCCACAGGGCCGCCTGGTGTTCGCGGGGGCGCAGCGGCGTGGAGCAGACGTACTTGGCGCCCTGGAAGTCGGGCTCCGCGAGGTTGTCGGTGGACAGGAACAGGTACTGCGGGCAGGTCTCGCCGAAGACGGGCAGGCCCTTGTCGCGGGCGACGGCGAGTTCCGCCACCGCCTCCTCGGCCGAGACGTGGACCACGTACAGGGGGGAGCCGGCCACCCGGGCGAGCTGGATGGCGCGGTGGGTCGCCTCGGCTTCGAGGAGGACCTTGCGGACCTCGCCGTGGTGGCGGGGGTCGGTCTCCCCGCGGGCGAGGGCCTGTTCGACGAGGACGTCGATGGCGATGCCGTTCTCGGCGTGCATCATGATCAGTCCGCCGTTGCCGGAGGCCCGCTGCATGGCGCGCAGGATCTGGCCGTCGTCGCTGTAGAACACCCCGGGGTAGGCCATGAAGAGCTTGAAGGAGGTGACCCCCTCCCCCACCAGGAGGTCCATCTCCTTGAGGGTGCCCTCGTTGACGTCCGACAGGATCATGTGGAAGCCGTAGTCGACGGCGCAGTTGCCGTCGGCCTTGTCGTACCAGGTGTCGAGGCCCTGGCGCAGGGACTGGCCCATCGTCTGCACCGCGAAGTCGACGATGGTGGTGGTGCCGCCCCACGCGGCGGCCCGGGTGCCCGTCTCGAAGGTGTCGGACGCGGCGGTCCCGCCGAAGGGCAGTTCCATGTGGGTGTGCGCGTCGACCCCGCCGGGGATGACGTACTTCCCGCTCGCGTCGATGGTGCGGTCCACCGTCGTGCGGTCGGGTGAGGCCCAGGCCTCGGCGGTGGCCGAGCCGTGGGCCGCGAGCGCCGCCACCCGGCCGTCCTCGATGAGGACGTCCGCGTGGAGCTCGTCGGCGGCCGTGATGACGAGGCCGTCGCGGATCAGGGTGCGGGTGGTCATGTACGTCTCCCCCGGAGGGCTAGAGGGCGGTGCGCAGGGCCTGTTCGAGGATGTCGGCGCCCTCTTCCGCCTCGGCGACGGTGAGGGACAGCGGCGGCGCGATGCGCAGCACGCTGGTGTCGTGCCCGCCGCCCTTGCCGAGCAGCAGGCCGCGTTCGCGGGCGGCTTCCAGTACGGCGGCGGCCGCTTCGGGGTCGGCGCGGTCGGTGCCGGGTTTCGTCAGCTCCAGGCCGGCCATCAGGCCCCGGCCGCGTACCTCGCGTACGGCGGGCACGCCGGCGGTGACGGCGCGCAGTCGCTCCAGGAGGAGGCCGCCGACGCGGCGGGCGTTGCCCTGGAGGTCGTGTTCCAGGAGGTACGAGAGGTTGGCGACGCCGGCCGCCATGGTGACCGGGGAGCCGCCGAAGGTGGAGATGGAGTTGGAGTCGACGCAGTTCATGACCTCGGCGCGGGCCACGACGCCGCCGATGGACATGCCGTTGCCGATGCCCTTGGCGAAGGTGAGGATGTCCGGCGGGCCGTTCTGGGCGTGCGCCTGCCAGCCCCAGAAGTGTTCGCCGGTGCGGCCCCAGCCGGTCTGTACCTCGTCGCTGATCCAGAGGATGCCGTGTCGGTCGAGGACCTCCCGGAAGGCCCCGTACAGGCCGTCGGGCGGGGAGGTGAAGCCGCCGACGCCCTGGATGGGTTCCGCGATGAGCGCGGCGACTCCGCCGCGCGCCTGGCCGAGCACGTCTTCGAGGTCCGCGACGGCGGCGGCGGTGAACTCGGCGTCGGACAGCGCCGCGAAGGGGCCCCGGGTACGCACCGCGCCGTGGACGTAGTACGTCTGGAGCGGCGAGAGGCTGGTCGGGGACCAGCCCCGGTTGCCGGTGATCGAGACGGTGGAGAAGGACCGGCCGTGGTAGCTGTTGCGCATCGCCAGGATCTGGTTGGAGCGGCGGTACGACGTGGCGAGCAGTAGGGCGGTGTCGTTGGCCTCGGTTCCGGAGGTCGTGAAGAAGACCCGTGCGTCCGGGATGCCGGACAGGGCGGCGACGCGTTCGGCCAGTTCGACCATGGGCCGGTTCAGGTACAGGGTGGAGGAGTGGATGATCCGCCCGGCCTGTTCGGAGACGGCCTTGGTGACCTCTGGCAGGGCGTGGGCGGTCATCGTGGTGAGGATGCCGCCGAAGAAGTCGAGGTAGCGGTTGCCGTCCGCGTCCCAGACGTGGCGGCCCTCGCCGTGCGTAAGCTCGATGGGGCGGTCGTAGTAGAGCGCGAGCCAGTCGGGCATGACGGTGCGGTGGCGACTGTGCAGGGGGATCGGGTTGGTCACGGCTGTACGAGCCCTCCGTAGGCGTCGGGGCGGCGGTCGCGGTAGAAGGCCCACTGGTTGCGGACCTCCTCGATGAGGCCGAAGTCGAGGTCGCGGACGAGGAGTTCCTCCTCCTTGTCGCCGGCGACCTCCCCGACGAACTGACCGCGCGGGTCCACGAAGTAGCTGGTGCCGTAGAACTCGTTGTCCCCGTACTCCTCCTGGCCGACCCGGTTGATGGCGGCGACGAAGTACTCGTTGGCGACGGCCGAGGCCGGTTGTTCCAGCTGCCACAGGTAGGCGGACAGCCCTCGGGAGGTGGCGGACGGGTTGTAGACGAGCTGGGCGCCGGCCAGGCCCAGCGCACGCCATCCCTCGGGGAAGTGGCGGTCGTAGCAGATGTACACCCCGACCCGGCCGACGGCCGTGTCGAAGACGGGCCAGCCGAGGTTTCCGGGGCGGAAGTAGAACTTCTCCCAGAAGCCCTTGACCTGCGGGATGTGGTGCTTGCGGTATTTGCCGAGATAGCTTCCGTCGGCGTCGATGACGGCGGCGGTGTTGTAGTAGAACCCCTCGGACTCCAACTCGAAGACCGGTACGACGATCACCATGCCGGTCTCGCGGGCGAGGTCCTGCATGCGGCGGATGGTCGGGCCGTCGGGGACGGCCTCGGCCCAGCGGTAGTGCTCCGCCTCCTGCACCTGGCAGAAGTACGGGGCGTTGAACACCTCCTGGAAGCCGATGATCTGCGCGCCTTGAGCAGCCGCCGCGCGGGCGTGCTCCTCGTGTTTGGCGATCATCGACTCGGTGTCTCCGGTCCAGGTGGCCTGGACGAGCGCGGCGCGGACGACTTGGGCCATGAGCTGCTCCTCGCGACGGGAACGCCGACTTCTACGCACGTAGACGGTGTGCGTAGGGAGTAGAACGTAGGCCGCGTCACAGCGTGGGGCAAGAGCGCCTTGCGCGGTTGGAGTAGTCGATCGCACTACGTCGATAGGCGGTCATTTCCTGTCATCGGGCGGGCGAATTGGTACTCAAGTGGTTACGGAGTAGCGATACCGGCCACGCGCAGGGCATGTGTCAGGTCCCGGTGTCGGGTCCCCGGGAGGGCTCCCGCGGCCCGGAGCAACCTCGGGGCGAACCAGTACGGATCCCGTCGCGCCAGAGCGGCCGCCTCCTCGGCCGTGCGCAGCCGCACGAAGGCGCCGAGTAGGGCGTCCGCCTCCCGTTCCCGACCGGCCGCGCCGAGCGCGAGGGCGGCCTCCGCGATCTCGGCGGCGGGCCGGGCCACGCCCTGGCGCAGCAGCGCGTCGCAGTCGGCGTCCCGGCCGGCCACCGCGAGGACCGCCGCCGCGGCCGCGAGCCGTTCGGGCGGAAGCGAGGCGGCCTCCCAGAGCAGGGTGGCCCAGTCGGCGGTGAGCCCGGCGCGGGTCAACGCGGCGGCGAGCCCGGGCAGCAGTTCGGCCGGCCAGGCCGCCGCCTCGCACAGCAGGACGTGCGCCTCGCCGGTGCGGCCCCGTGCCCGGAGGTCCGCCAGTGCGGCGACGAACACGGCGGTGCGGCGGGGGCCGGCGGGGCCGGGCGCGCGCGGCTCCGGACCGGGCGGCGCGGACTCCGGGGCCGGGGGACGGGGCCGCCTCGGTTCCGGGTGGCCGAACCGGGCCCCGCGCGGGGCGACGGCCGCCGCGCCGTCCGGCCCGCCCGGCGGCGCGGTGTCGACGGGCGGCGCGGGTTCCGCCGCCCCGGCGTACCGGGCACCACCTCCGGAGCGCCGGCCACCGCGCAGCCACCGCCCCTCGGCCCGACCGACCGGGGACGCGGCGGGGGCGGGGGCCGGGGGC
>NZ_LGDE01000383.1 GCF_001279725.1 Streptomyces sp. WM4235
GGGTGATCCCGTTCGCGGCGGGGGCGGCCGGAGAGAGCGGCCCGGAAAGTTCCCCCATGCCCGGCCCCTCCCCCCGGGCCCCCCCGAGCGGGGCCCCCCCCGCGGGGGCGGGGGGCCCCCCCCCCCGCGGAGCGGGCCCCGCCCGGGGGGGCCCTGCGGGACGGGCTCGGCAGGCGTGAACTGTCCGGGCCGCTCTCTCCGGCCCCCCCCGCCGCGAACGGGATCACCCTGCCCGGGCAGCCGCGACGGATCGACATCGACGTGTCCCTGGACTCCGCGGACGAGCCCGGCAGCCCCGGTATCG
>NZ_LGDE01000384.1 GCF_001279725.1 Streptomyces sp. WM4235
CTTCTCCTCTTCCTTCACCTTGGTGGCGATGAAGTCCTCGACGTCCGGGTGGTCCACGTCCAGGACGACCATCTTGGCGGCGCGACGGGTGGCACCACCCGACTTGATCGTTCCTGCGGACGCGTCCGCGCCCCGCATGAAGGAGACCGGGCCGGAGGCGTTGCCGCCGGAGGAGAGCAGCTCCTTGGAGGAGCGGATGCGGGAGAGGTTCAGGCCGGCGCCGGAGCCGCCCTTGAAGATCATGCCCTCTTCCTTGTACCAGTCGAGGATCGACTCCATGGAGTCGTCGACGGCCAGGATGAAG
>NZ_LGDE01000385.1 GCF_001279725.1 Streptomyces sp. WM4235
CCACGGTCCCCCACTCACGCCCCCGCTCAAGCCCTGGCGCTGACGCTACATGGGCCCGGACCGCTCCGAGAGGCACCGCAGGGATATGGATCAGGTACTAACCCCGGGCGAGGCCGAACGCCGGTTCTTGCGCTAGCCCCCGGTCGGGTCCCGGGGCTCTCCCGGGACCCGCACCCCCGGCGAAAGCCGGTTCCTTCCCCCTTGGAGATTCGATGGACCAGGCACCCGCCTTCACCAACACCCACGCGGACGGACGCCCGCTCACGTGGGACGACCTACTGCCCGGAGACCTGGTGCAGGTCT
>NZ_LGDE01000386.1 GCF_001279725.1 Streptomyces sp. WM4235
CGCCGTCACCGGCCCCGGCCCCGCCCACGCGCGGATCGCCGGGCGCGTCGAGCCGCACCTCGGGTCGGGTCGCGAGCCAGTCGACGAGCCGGGAGACGTCCTTGCCCTCCAGCGCGGGATCGTTCAGCCCGATCCGGCCGCCCGAGCGGCCGAAGCCGCGCGCCGACCAGGTCAGTACCGCGTACCCGTCCCGGGCCAGCCGTTCCGCCTTCGCGCGGACGTCGTCCTTGCTGCCGCCGAAGCCGTGGCCGAGCAGCACGGCAGGCCGTTTCCGCGTCGCCTCCCCGCCCTCGCCGGCCGCGG
>NZ_LGDE01000387.1 GCF_001279725.1 Streptomyces sp. WM4235
CCGGCTACGCCCTCCTGGACCCCGAGTTCCCCGACGAACGCCTCACCCGCACCGCACACGACGCCACCATCCGCGTACTCGTCACCGACACCCGACAGGCGGGACGGCTCACGGCGGATGGGGTGGATGGGGCGTGGGTGACGGTGTGCGTCGACGCGGATGGGGCGCTGATCTCCGCTCGGGAGTCCGGGAACCTCGGCGTGGCCCTCGGCCCGACCGACACCGCGTGCGTGATGTTCACCTCGGGATCCACCGGACGCCCCAAGGGCATCCTGTCCACCCACCGCAACCTGGTCTCCACCC
>NZ_LGDE01000388.1 GCF_001279725.1 Streptomyces sp. WM4235
AGTTCGGCCCGTACGAGGCCCTCCACGTCGGCACGCACTCCCCGGAAGGCCTCCACCCAGTCGGGCCCCCACCCGCCCCGCGGCGTCCGGTCGGGAACCACCCCGGCCCCCACGAGCCCCAGGCGCAGTTTGTGCCGGCCCAGGATCGCCTCGGCGAGCCGGTGGGCGCCGGCGGTGGCCAGCAGGGCCAGGCAGGCGCTCCCGGCGGGGAGAGCCTCGTACGGGCCGAACTGGCCGGCGCCGGGCCCGACGAGGGGGCGCTCGCCCGGGTCAACGCGGCGGCCGCCGGTCCACCCCCGGGAC
>NZ_LGDE01000389.1 GCF_001279725.1 Streptomyces sp. WM4235
CGAAGAACGTCGCCACCGGCTTTAAGCTGGGGAGCTTCGCGGCCGTGCCCGCCACGATGGCGACGGCCGTGTTGGGCGACGGGACGCCGCCCGGGCCGAGGCGCACCTGGCTGTTGGTCGAGTCGTCGAAGGTGAGGACCACCGGGTGCGTCCCGGCGGGGATGTCGATGCGGCCCGTCTGGAAGTCCCGGGCCGTCACGGGCACGTAGTCCTCCCGCGCGAGGCGCTCCATTTCGGCGCGGAAAGCGGCCGGGGTGCGGTCGTAGACGCCGGCCGGTCTCCCGATGAGCTGGTGGTACATC
>NZ_LGDE01000390.1 GCF_001279725.1 Streptomyces sp. WM4235
GGGCTGGGTCATGCCTTAGCCCGAGGAGAACCTGCCTGAGGGACTGGCGCGGCTGCTCGCCGCCGTCACCTCCTCCCTTGTTGAAGAAACCAAGCTGGTCGGTTCTTTCCGTTCCCCCGGCCTCAAGGCTCCCCGCCCGGACCGGCCCACCGGCGTCCCGGCCCCCGACGCCGCCACCCCCCCCCTGCACCCGCGGAAGGATGCCCGGGTCGGTCCCGTGGTCGCCTCGCCCCACGGCGTGGAGGCACAGACCTGTGCCCTGGTCCGCGAAGGGAGTACGTGGGGCCGCAGTTACAACCGC
>NZ_LGDE01000391.1 GCF_001279725.1 Streptomyces sp. WM4235
CCGGCTACGCCCTCCTGGACCCCGAGTTCCCCGACGAACGCCTCACCCGCACCGCACACGACGCCACCATCCGCGTACTCGTCACCGACACCCGACAGGGCTCACGGATCAGTGGCCCCTGGGCCACCGTGCGGACCGACGCCGACCACGCCGCCATCTCCGCTCGGGAGTCCGGGAACCTCGGCGTGCCCCTCGGCCCGACCGACACCGCGTGCGTGATGTTCACCTCGGGATCCACCGGACGCCCCAAGGGCATCCTGTCCACCCACCGCAACCTGGTCTCCACCC
>NZ_LGDE01000392.1 GCF_001279725.1 Streptomyces sp. WM4235
GCGGCGATGAGGCCGTACGACAGGGCCAGGTTCCCGGAGATGTTGCGGTAGGTGCCCGTCGGGAACGACTTCGTCGCGGGGGCGACCTCGTAGGAGACGGCGAAGTCCTCGGTGGTCTCGCCGAAGTTCCAGCCGGCCCGGAAGGCGGCCACGTTCGCCTCGGCGATCTCCGGCTTCTTCGCGAACTTCGTCCGCAGGAACGCCTCCGTGCCCTCGGTGGGGCGGTGGTACATCCACGACAGCAGGCCCAGCGCGAACATGTTCTTGCTGCGCTCGGCCTCCTT
>NZ_LGDE01000393.1 GCF_001279725.1 Streptomyces sp. WM4235
GTGAGGCGGGGTCCCGTAGGCGTGCGCCATCTGCCCGGCCGTGATCAGTCCGGCCAGTCCGCCCAGGGCCATGCCGATGTGGGTCATCGCCGCCGGCGCAACCGAGGAGTACCGGACGACGTCTTCGTGATGGCCGGCCCCGTCGACTACCGCAGCACACACCTTACTTTCATGGAGATTGCCCAACACACACTGATGGCCATCAGTTTCGGAATCGACTATCCGAGCATGGCTCGCTTCCAGATTTTGACGCCCGAGGTGCACACCTTCGGCGACGGGAGTGAGCGCTCTACCGTCGGAAAGGACCTGGAGGAGGTAACAGCCGACGACTACGATTGGGCGCGGCATTTCGTCATCGAATCAAGCCTGCGCGCGGCAAAAGCGGAAGATCTCCAGGCCATGAAGTAGAAGGCGTGGGAGGCCAACAGAAAGGCCGAGGTGGTCCTCCCCCGGCGCTCGTGGACTGGTACCTTCGGCCCTGAGGCCAGGAGCGTGACCGTCTTCGACGTCCTATGACGTCGGCGGCCTGAGCACAGTGCGGTGATGACGCCCGCTCAAGTGCCACAATTCCCCGGAGTGGGTGGAGGAGTTATCCGCGTTCGGGGATGCGGCGGACAACAGCCGTCTACGTACGGCCACGGAACCGGGCAGGCGATCATGTCCGGCGCCGCGCAATGCCCTGCCACGCGGCGATCACCCGGTCCGGCGGGTCAGTTCGGTGTAATGCCGGTGAGGACGGCGAGGACAGCGAGACGGATGCGGTTGTCCCGGCCCGTTTTTGTCATCAGGCTGGCCACGTGCGTCTTCACCGTGGTGACCCCGAGATGCAGCCGATCGGCGATCTCCTTGTTGGACAGGCCCACGCCGAGCAGTCCAAGCACCTCACGTTCGCGCGGGGTGATGGCCGGCACCGGCATGTCCGTCGGAGCGTCCGAGGAGGAACGGGTGTGGAGGGCCTGGGCGACGAGGCGGTCGAGGACGTCCCGGCTGAAGGGCGCCTCTCCGTTGGCGGCCCGGCGTACGGCCTCCAGGAGTTCGGCCGGCGGGGTGTCCTTGACGAGGAAACCGCAGGCTCCGGCCGCGAGTACCGGATACAGATGGTCGTCGTCGTCGAACGTGGTGAGGGCAACGACCCGGGTGGCGGGGCGTGCGGTCAGGATGCGGCGGGTGGCGGTGATGCCGTCCATGCCGGGCATTCTCAAATCCATGAGGACGACGTCGGGAGTCAGGTGTTCCGCCAGTCGTACCGCCTCCGCGCCGTTGTCCGCCTCGCCCAGGATCTCGATGTCCCGCGCCTGCTCGAAGAGCATGCGCAGTCCCATACGGACGAGCTGCTGGTCGTCGACGACGAGGATGCGGATCACAGGTGGGGCTCCATGTCGGATGCGAGGGAGGGAAGTTCGGCCGTGAGCCGCCAGCCCTGGGCGGCGGGGCCCGCATCCAGTCGGCCGCCGAGCAGGTCCACGCGTTCACGCATGCCGATCAAGCCGTGTCCGGAAGGGCCGGAGGCCGGTGGCCGGGCCCTTCCGGCGCCGTCGTCGTGGATCGTCACGTGAACGGCGTCATCGGCCACCCGTACGGCCAGCTCGGCGTGTGCGCCGGGCCCGCCGTGCTTGGCCGCGTTGGCCAAGCCCTCCTGGGCCAAGCGCAGGACCGCGAGGCCACGTACCGCGTCGAGCCGTGCGAGGCGGGGATCCACGGAAGCGGTTACCGTCAGGCCGGTCCGGCGGCTGTGTTCCACCACTGCCTCCAAAGCCACCGGCAGGGCTCCGGGCTCGACCAGGGAGCCGGTGCCGGGACCGGTCCGGTCCGGGGCTCGCAGTACGGCGACCAGGCGCCGCAGGTCCGACAGTGCCGCGCCGGCACTGGTGTGCAGGTCGTCGAGGACCTCGGAGATCCGCGGGTCGGTGGGGGTGCTGGTGGCCGCGGTGACATGCCGGGCGACACCGACGCGCAGCATCATGGAAGAGACGTGGTGGGCCACGAGGTCGTGCAACTCGCGCGCAATGGTCGTGCGCTCCGCCTCGCGGGCGGCCAGCAGTTGTTGTTCGGCACGGAGCTCCTGCTGCTGCGCGTGTCGACGGGCATGCACCGCAGCGTCGCGGGTCACGCGTACGTACGCGCCCAGGAGCAGCGGCAGACCTGCGACGATCCCCATCTTGTAGAGCACCGGCAGGAGTTCGCCGGGCAGGTCCTCAAGGCGGTTCGCGGCGACGGCGAGTGCCAGTGCCGTCGCCGCGGCGGCGAGGCGGCGTCCGGACTGCTGTACCGCCAGCTCGAAGAGGGTGACGGCGGCCAGCACCTTCAACGAGGCGACGGTGCTCGCGCCCAGCGCGTGTGCGGCCACGAGCAGAACCGACTGCGCCAGGAGCGCACCGAACACCCATTTCCCCGCGGCCAGGCACAGCGCGAGCCCGGCTGCGGCCAGGGCCCAGTCCCGCGTCCCGGACGGCCGCTGTAGGAGGAGTACGTAGCCGATCATGACGCCGGCAAGCACCAGGATGCGCAGGCCGGCGAATCTTCTGTCGAACGCAGGCTCGATCCAAGCTCTGTTCACACTCCCACGATAGGCGGACACCCGTACGCCCGGGGTCCTGCCATGGGAGGAGGCCGCCTCCTCCCACCGGCCGGGATGTCCGGCCCGTGGAGGGAGTCGGGGACCCTGGTCGGGCGGCGAGAGTGAGCGGCATGGATACCAATGCGCATACCTCCACGAGCTCCGACGCAGACGCTGAATCCCCGGCCAGGGGACGGCGGTCCGTCCTCGGTGGTGCGGCCGTTCTGGGGCTCGGGATCGCGGCCTTCGGCACCACCGCCCACGCCGCCGGCGCCCCGTCGAGGTCCCGTGACAAGGCCGGCCGCTTCCAGGGGAAGTCCGTGCTCATCACGGGTGGCACATCCGGCATAGGCAGGGCGGCGGCGAAGGCGTTCGCACTGGAGGGCGCCCATGTCGGGTTCTGCGGCAGGCGCGCCGAGTTGGGGCGCCAGGTGGAACGCGAGATCCGGGACGCCGGCGGCGAAGCCACGTACATCGAGGCCGACATCCGCCTGGAAGACCAGGTTCGCGGCTTCGTGGACCGGGTCGCGAGCCGTTACGGCGGCATCGACGTCGCCTTCAACAACGCCGGCATCGGCGGCGGCAAACTGCCCCACGAGATGAGCGTCGAGGAGTGGGATGACGTCCAGGCCACCAACGCCCGGGGCGTATTCCTCGCGATCAAGTACGAGATCCCGCACATGCTCAGGGCGCAGCGCGGCGTCATCATCTGCACCTCGTCATCCGCGGCCGAACAGGCACGGCCGAACAGCGCCGCGTACACCGCGAGCAAGCGGGCGGTGCAGGGCCTGGTGAAGTCCGCGGCCCTCGCGTACGGACCCAAGGGGATCAGGGTCAACGCCCTGCTGCCCGGCACCACCGATACCCCCTTCGTCCGCCCGCCGGGCATCCCGGACGCGGATTGGGTGAAGTACAAGCAGGCTTGGGGACCGCTCAACGTCGACGGTTTCGAACGGATGGCCGAAGCAGAGGAGATCGCGCGGGCCGCGCTCGGGCTCGCGTCCGACGACTTCCCCTACATGACGGGTGCGTCGATCAGCGTGGACGGCGGAAGCACCGCGGGCCGGAGGATGATCCAGCCGAGCAGGACGTGAGGGCTGCCCCTCCCGGGGAACGACGCCTGCTGCCGGGGCAAACTCCTGCTCAGGACTGCCCCGGTGCTGCCGGGATCTCGCATGCGCTCAAATCCTGCCGCCGCGGCTACGAGGCGCGCAGCCCTTCGCAAGCACGGCCGGCCCCGCACGAACACGCCTCCCGGGCCATCTCAGACCCGGGGCGCGGATCGCGGCCGGAGCCCGGGCCGAAGGTGACGGCCGGAACCAGGGACGGCCGGCTCCCAGTTGATGTGGCCGGCCTTGCTGCTCTCCAGGAGGAAGGTCATCGCGCGCTCCCGGCGGTCTCGCACGGCAGTTCGGCGGCGTGCTCGTCGGGATCCTGGTCCGTGTCGTCGAAGCCTCCGTGGATGGAGCGGACGATGTCCTCGCTGTCGTCCAGTGCTCCGTTGGGCGCGCGGGCGAGGCAGGTGACGCCATACGCGGGCGCCCAGGTCCGGCGGGTGCATTCGTCATCGTGCGGACAGGACAGCGCGATCGCTACCGCACGGGGGTAGGCACCGGGGCGTCAGGGGTGGAAGTCGAACGCGAACAGGCCTCCGGTGCCGGCGGCGGTGATGCCGTCCGGGTGCCATGCGCAGGCCTCCAGGCGGTCCTCGACGCGGACGCAGGCCGCGGGGCGGCCGTTCGCGGCCTCCCAGATCCGCAGCGTCGCGTCGTGGCCGGCCGTGGCGAGCCACCTGCTGTACGGGGAGGCCGCCATGGCCGGCACACGGCCGCCCCGGGGGAAGGAGTGTCGGAGCTCCCCCGACTCCGGGTCCCACACGCATACCGTTCCGTCGGCGCCGCCGCCGCACGCGAGCCAGGAGCCGTCGGGGGCCGCGGCGATCGCATCCACCGGCGTGCCGCGGCCCGAGAGGGCGCGGATCCGGCCGCCCGATACGGTGTCCCACAGGCTGACCGTGCCGTCGTCCGTTCCCGTGACCAGCCCGATGGAGGTGGTGCTCGGGTGAGGAAGGAACTCGACGGCCGTGACACCCCCGGCCGCCGATGTCGCCCCTCCGCAGCGTCAGCCTCTTCGCCGGCCTCGGTCACCCGATGGCTGGGTAGGCCATCGCGTCTGTTCCATTGAGTGCCAGGCCGACGTACTCGTTCACGGCGTAGGGCGCGACACTCGGGGGCGTGGGCAGGTCCTCGCCTGTGCGGGCGTCCAGTGTCAGCGGGCCGCTCTCGGTTCTGCCGTAGATCCGTCCGTGCCACACGGCGGTCACCGTGGGTGCGATCCGGTTCGTGGCCTTCTTCGGCAGTGTCCACCGGAGCTCGCCGTTGGAGGTGTCGAAGGCCCATACGGAGAGGCCCTGCCAGTTCCGGAAGCAGACCAGGGTGCCGATGCCGTCGTACTCACAGTCTCTGCCCATGTGCGGGAGCTCCTTCTGGATCACCCCGGTCTGCGGATCGACCAGCCGGTCGAAGCTGACACCAGCCTTGCTCTGCCCGCCGACGTGGACGAATTGAGGCCCTCCCGTGCCCACGACCGGATACTCGCTGTCCTCCCCACGCCAGCGCTGTTCTCCCGTGTTCAGGTCGTACCCGGCAACGGCTTGGTAGCCACTGTCGATCGCATCCTTCGTGATACCCACCATGGTGCCCTTGACGATTTCCTTCGCTTCGAGCAGGTCACGTGTCCACAGCACCCGCTGGTCCACGAGGTCGATGGCGTAGGTGGTACGGCCGGCGGGCTTGAAGGCGCCGACCGTCAGCAGCGCCACGCGGCCCGAGCTCGCGGCGACCGTTGGGATCAGCGGGTCCTGCATGTCCTTCGCCCACTCCGGAACGTCCAGTGACAGCCGCCATGCGACCTGCGCGCTTGCCGCGTTCACCGCAGTGAGCTCTACCAAGACCCGCTCGGCATGCGTGCCCGCCGCCGGCTGCTTCACGACAAACGAGGCCAGGGCCAGCGGCGAGGCGCCCTCCGTGATGACCACCGGGTGCGTGAACGTGAAGAAGCCGACGCTGTTTTCGAAGCCGGCCCTCCGTTCTCCCCCGGTCCACAACTGCCCGGCCGTCACCCGATCGGTGGCCACTCTGGAAAGGCTCAGTCACTCCCCGGGAGGCTCAGCGTGGTCGCAGTCGCGAGCATATGCGGCCGGAGTCTGACCGTACCGGCTCTTGAAGGCCCGGATGAAGTGGCTACTGTCAGCGAACTGCCAGCGGGCGGCGACCTCTGCGACGCTGGGCCGCCCGGCCCGGGCGCTCAGGGCGGACCGTGCCTGTTCGAGCCGGCGGCCGCGGATGTACCCGGCTACCGTCTCCGCCCTGCCGGCAATGGTCCCGCCCTTGATGCCCGAATGGTCCGCAGCGGCGGTCGCGAATGCCCGGTGCAGGGTGCGTACGGAGATGTTGAGAGCACGGGCCAGCGCCGCCGGGGAGAGGTCGGGGTCGGTCAATCGACGATCGATGATGTCCTTCACCGCGCGCACCAGGACGGACGCCGGCTGCGGCTCGGAGCCGTCGGGCTGCCCGGCCACCACTCCGTCGCCCAACTCGATCAGCCTGTTGCGACCGGCATGCAACCCGGCCGGAGCCGGATCTGTGAGCGTCTCGTCGATCACCCGGACGTGGGCGAGGAACATCCGCGTCTCCGGGGCGTCGGCCGATCCCGTGATCTGCCGATCGCCCCTGAGTGGACCGACCGACGAGGCCGGCAGGATGAGCACACTTGCTGCGGTGTCGCGCGCTGCCTCGTGGATGGCAGCGCCGCTGCGGTGCACCGGGAACCTCCCCGCTGAGACGGTCGACTGGCCGACGCCGTGCCGGTCGAACGAGCAGGTGTTGCGCCGCACCACGTGCACCACCACCCGCTTCTCCTCGCAAAAGGGCACACCGGGTAAGGTCCCCGGGAGTGACGTGCTGAGCGCATCGGCGATGACCGCGCCGAGCACCGTGACGGCGCAAGTGCTGATTTCACATTCCCCGCTGCGGCCCGGAACGAAGGCAGGAGCCGGATATGCCGTACCCGTCTGCTCCTCCCGGCCGCACCGAAAGATGACGAATCCATCCTCCGGGGTCTTCGGGGCAATGATGTGCATAGCAAACTCCACTGCCGTTTCGAGCTTGTCGGCCGCGGTCATGAATCCTTGCTCTCCTCGGATCTCGTAACAGGATCGTGAACGCCGTGGCAATCCCTGCAACCGTGGAATTCTTCGTCATGCGGCCCTGGCCTTCTGATGGGCTTCGGCTCGCGCTTTGCTGACGATCAGTTAGAACGCCACTGGTGGTAGGCACCTGGTTGAGCTGCGTCGGGGGGCTGGTGTTTCAGAAGACCGGCTTCGGTGTCCGGGGGGTGAAGTGGTGCCGGTGCATGTACTCGGCCTTGATCGGGAGTGGAAAGCTTCGGCCCCGGCGTCGTCGAGCACCGACCCGATGCGCCCTACGGTCCAGGCCGCGGAGCTGTCTTCGCTGCCGCGATCCGAGTGGAGGATCGAGCCGTCCACGGGCCCACCCCTGGCTGCCGGGGCCCTCGTGAGCGAAACACTGGCCAGGACGGCGTTGTGGCGCCGTCCCGTAGCCGAGCAGGCATCGGGATAAGAGGTCGAAGGTCGTGGCCAGGTAGGGCCTTCGTCCGCCGGGGTCGATCTCGGTCACGTCACCGGACCAGAGCATGTTCGTCGGGACGGCGCCAAAGTGACGGTGTGCCGGCTCGGGAGCAGGCTTCCGCTCGCCCTGCAGGGTCGGAGACCGCGGCCGGCGTGGGGGAGGCGCGTTGTGCGTCAGGCGCTCCGGACCGACCCGCAGATGGAGCGTAGTAGCCAGATTCGCGCTCCTGCCGTAGGGGATCACGGAGTTCCTGACCATTGGACCTCCCCTGATTACTGGACGGCTTGATGCTGAGGGGGTTGTCCCCGAGGAAGTAATCCTGAGCGCGCGTGGGTTACGCCCGATCACGCGCAGCACCTCATTGACCGCGGAGGCAGACTCCATGTTTCCGGGGAGTGACTGACGGCCGAAGTTCCCGGCGGGCGCAGTCATGACGGTCACGAAGGCCTCGCCGGTCGCGCTTTCCATGCATCCCCATCCTGCAAAGGTTCACAGTGCAGCCGCAATGGCAGCTTCAGCATGGATTCATTGACGGAAATGGAATGATGCCCAATCTCAATGTGCCTGTTTTCCGGACAGGGCTACGAGGAGGCCGTTCACCGACCGGCCGTGGGCCGGCCTGGGCAAGGCGCTGGCCGGGGGCGTGGCAGGCGCCGACCAGCGCGGTGAGCTCGCGGTCCCGGGGGAAGCCGGGGCCACCGCCCCTTGAAGGCTCTGCTCGGCGAGTTTGCTGGCCTCTGGCCACACCCGTCGACGGCCGGTGCTCGGTGCGGGAGGTGGCGTGTCGTGGCGATCGACGGAACGACCTTCGACGTCCCTGACAGCCAGGAGAACGTTGCCCGGCTCGGCCGTCCGAAGGCGCACCGCGGAGAGTGGTCCGCCTTCCCGCGCGGAGGGTTCCCGCCGACCGTTTGGCCACGGCCATCACCGTCGGCCTCGGTGAGATGGCCGAACGCCCCTGCCTGTTTGTCGCGGACGTTCCAACCCCCGTGTCGCAAACGCAAGATGTTCAATCCTCCGGCCAAAGGTCCACGCGCCCGGGACTCTCAAGTCACTGGTGTCGTGCCTGACTTCGATCTCCTTTGTGACGGTCCGTCGGTTCATCCGGCGGGCCGTTTCGGCTTCTCCGGTTGGTGATGGACAGGGTGATGGCCCGGCCGTCGCGTCGGGTGGGCGCCGGGTTCCACCGCTCGGGTTTGCGGTTCTCGTTGAGACAGGCACGTTGTCGCTGGTCAGCCAGGGTGCGGCAGGGCTCGGGGCGCTCGAACGTGGTGGTGCTCACCTCGGTCCAGGGCCGGCGGCGGGCCAGGCGGAGCCGGCGGTGTCGTCCGGTGGTCACGAGCCAAGTCGCGGAGAACTGCCGCAGCCGCTTGGGCCCCAGTGGGAGCACGTCGCCGGTCAGGGCGAGCATGGGCATCCAAGTCGGCAGGTCGAGGGTGAGCCGGATGCCCATGCGGTCCCCGGCGCGGGTACGCCGGCGGTGCCGGCGCACGTGGAGTACTTGCTTCAGCTCATTGGGGCGGACGCTGCTGGAGCCCCTCGAAGCGTTCGGCGCGGGGGCCGCCGAGCACGGCGCCTACGTGAGGGAGGCCCGCGACCGGGCGAAGGAGCCCGGACCCCGCGACGACGCCCATGAAGATCGACCCCTGCCGGGCTGCGGTGAGGTGAGCGGCTGCGAGGCGGGGTCGTCAGCAGCGCCTCGGCAGGGCCGACCGTCGGCGCGAGCCTCGGCAGCGGCCTTCAGCTCGCGCGGCCCGCGTCGAGTCCTTGCCGGATGTCGGTCGCCATGGGAACGCTGGCGTCGACCCGGGGCACCACTCAGCTGGACGCCATCTCCCAGCTCGGCCGACCAGCCCGCAACGTGCCGATGTGGTGGGAACGGTCGACCAGGTGCGCGATGTCCACGTAGGGGTCGGCGTCGAGCAACAGAGCGTCGGCGATGGCTCCGACGGTAATCGTCCCCGGTGTCGTCGCCTGCTGACCGATCTTCTCGGCCGCATGCCGGGTGCCGGCCGCCAGGACCGCGGGCAGCGGCAGGCCCGCCTTTGCCAGCAAGTGCAGTTCTCGCATCAGGGCGACGGGTGGCGAGGGCATCAACATGGCCACGTCGCTGCCCGCGGTGATCTTCACTCCCGCGTCGTGCATCAGCGCCAGCGTGCGCATCGCGTAGTCGAAACGAATGCGGGAGTCCTGCGCGGAATGCCGGGGGAACTGGTGCCCGTAGATCGGGCGGCTGGTGATCTGCGGGATGTCGTCGTGCGTGGCGAAACCATCATCGATCAACTGCTGCAGATAGCCGGCCTCGCCGTTGTGCGCGATCTGCTCCCAGGTGACCAGGGTGGGGCAGTAGTAGGTGTTCGTCTCCGCAAGTAGTGCGGCGACGTCGAGGGCCTCTGCGGTACTACCGGGGTCCTCCGGCCGGAAGGCGTGTTCGATGCCGTCCGCGCCGGACGCCACCGCCTCCTCCAGGTCGATGCGTTCGTGGACATGCACGAGTACCTTCTTGCCCTTCTCGTGCGCGGCCGCGACGATGCCTTTGAGGGCGTCGAGGGGCAGCTTGTCCGCAGCACCGGGCTCACCGTCGTAGATGCACTTGATGAAGTCGACCTGATCGGCCAGCTCCAGTGCTTGACGATAGGCGACGTCGGCATTGTCGGTCTGGTAGGCGATGGGGGCACGTGCCGGATCGTCCAGGACCGGCCAACCCTTGACACCGGTGAACACCGGCCCGGCGAAGAACAACCCGGCGGCGACGTCGGTGGCCTTGTCGCGGTAGTCGCGGGCGGCGAGCTCCATCTCCAGTGGGCCGCCGAGGTCGACGACGTTGGTCACCCCGGCGCTCAAGAAGTCGGTGAGTAACTGGGAGACGTACTTCGCCCGCTCGTTCTCGGGCTTGAACCAGGCGTGCCCACCCAGGTGCGTATGACTCTCCCACAGGCCCGGCACCAGGTAGCCACCCCGCGCGTCGAGCACGGGAGTGCCGCCGGGCGCCGGTCGCGCCGCGTCGGTCGCCGGCCGGATGGCGCTGAACCGTCCGTCGGTCACCACCACTTCGGCACCGGTGATGGGGGCGGCCTCCTGCCCGCCGATGACAGTCACGTTGCGAATGATCACGAATTTTCTCCCTTTGCTCCACGGCCCCAACTACATAGGACCCTATGCATTTGACTGTATAGGTGCCTATGTAGTTGGTCAATAGGAACCTATACACTCGACGCGTGATGCACTCCAGGTTCGGTTCCGCGCCCGCCGCGTTGATCAACATCGCCTCGCGTGCGCTGTCTCGGATCAATGACCGGCGACTGCGGCCGCTGGGTTTGACGTTCGCGCAGATGCCCGTGCTGGCGGCGCTGAGCAAGGCCGACGCGCTCTCCCAGAAGGAATTGGCGGGGCTGGCCCGGATCGAGCAGCCGTCCATGGCCCAGCTGCTCGCCCGGATGGACCGCGACGGCCTCATCCAGCGCACGGTCGCCCAGCATGATCGACGGGTCACCCTGCTCTCGTTGACCGAGACCGGACTGGCAAAGCTCACACAGGTGCGCTCGGTGTTGTTCGAAACCAACGATCAGGCGTTGCGAGGCTTCAGCGCCGAAGAGATCGATCTCCTGGTGGACCTGCTGACGAGGCTCGTCGCCAATCTCGAGGAGAATCCGGCCTGACAGCGCGTCGGGTGCCGCAGCGACTGAGGTTCGTCCGTTGGTGGTGGTGGAAGTGTGCCGTGGACGATCGATGACGAGCTGTGGGCGCCGATCGAGCCGGTGTTGCCGCCGTGGCCGGAGCGGTCCCCGGGCCCTCGTCCGGTGGACGACCGGCTGTGCCTGCAAGGCGTGTGGTTCGTTCTGCTCGCTGGGACCACCTGGCCCTTCACACCGCTCCACTCACTTCAAGCGTCTCGCCGTCCCCCGGGGACGCCGCCTCGAACTTCAGGGCTCCCTCCTCTCGCCCCACCGGCGACCACCGTACGGACGGCAACCAGCAGCACCGCCACGAGCGGGCGACACACCCCCCGCCCGACGCGGATCAGGCAGCAATCGCAACCGTTCCACCGGCGAGAGCCTCCCCCATGCCCTCCAGCGCGGGCGACCTCACGAGTCGGGCGATGGAAGGCTGACGGCACATCGAAGCTCCAGCGATCAAGGCGACTTGGCAAGGTCACCTCGTTCAACTGGAGCTTCGATGCGTACGTGACGGACCGACCCGGATCCTCCGGACCGCTCCGGCCTGCGGACCCGTGTCATCACCGGGACTCTGAAACGCCCCGGACGCCAGAACAGTCGTTCACGCGGCGGCGCTTGAGCCGGATCGCCTGGCGGGCATGCGGGGAAGAGCGGGTTGTCCCACCGTGGCGAACTCGATCCAGCGGTTCCCGCCCCGGCCGTGGCCCGCCTCGCGGGTGTGTCCCTGCAGCGAATCCGCAGCCAGGCAAGGGCATCCGCCAGCGGGTCATCGGGTGCGTGGGTTCCGGGGCCGGGGGGGGTGGCCCAGCGGTGGAGGGACCAGGCGCGACGTATCAGTCAGCGGACGGTGATGATGGTGGAGGCCAGGGCGAGGAAGAAATCGACAACCGCTCTCCGGCGTTCGGTGCAGCGTCGGAGCTTTCCGAAGTTGTTCATCCAGGAGTTCGTGCGCTCCACCACCCAGAGACGTCCGGTCTGGATCGGGGTCTTCGCGCCGCGTGCGGCGATGTGGGCGTCGGTGTGGGCGTCGATCCGGCGGACGGCCAGGCCGTCGTTGACCTTTCGGTAGTCGTATCCGGCGTCCACGGCGAGGTGGATGTGCTCCGGCAGTGGTCCGAGGGTCGACTCCAGGGCGGTGAAGCGGTCGAGGGTGGCGGCCGGCAGGGTGTGGTCGCGCGTGTTGGCCGGTGCGGGCTCGGTGATCAACGGGACCTGTACCAGACAGCCGAAGTCGACGGTGTCGCTGATCCGCGGGTTGTGACAGCCCAGCGGATGCCGGTCCTCGCGCACGGGCAACAGCGCGAGGAATTGGTCGCGGATCGGGTCGAGAGTGCATGAGGGGACGGCAGGCACGGATCCCCCAGTGAGCATGAAGCGTAGAGAACTCCATGATCGGGCGAGGCGTGCCTGCCCTGCTGCCACCACCTGCTGGCGGACGCCCCAACGGAACGTGAGCTTCTTCACGACCCGGTGTCGTTGCGTCGCGCCCCCAAGCGACGCGCGTGCTAGAGAATCTCAACCTTCCAGATGTGCAGCGGCCTGTTCGGATACGTGACGTCGTACCACCGGTTCACCCTCACCGTGGCGCCGTTGTAGTCGTACATGTTGATGTCGTTATTGCCGGTGAAGACCCGATCGACCCATCCGTCGACCTTGTAAACGCCGGCGTTGGCAAAGCAGTTCACATCGCCGAAGCGGCTACCGTGCGACCAGATCTTCAGAAAGTCATTACCGCTCTGGCAGTCGACGTTGCCGGCGAAGGCAATACCGGACGGCCCTAACAGGGTGAACACGCCTGCTGTGGCCAGTGCCGAGGTCAGAAGGCGCACCATCTTCATCTTTCCGGAAACCATTACTTCTCCTGTTCTACTCGGCGCCCCGTGCGGCGATCATGGCACCGCACGGCGCGGTGTTGCGGTTCTGGTGTGGCACCGCGGCGGTTCGAGCACTGTGGCTTCAGGGCCACCGGGCGCTCGCCGAAGGGGCGTTCGAAACTCTCCCGTCGGTCTGCCGCGCGTCGCGCGGCTGCTCGGGCGCCACTCCAATGGTCGGCTCCGACCAGCGTAGAAGGACCATTGCTGCCTACGCTTGAACTCCGGCGCCACCTCGATGGAACGGCAGTGCCAAGAAGGTGCGCGAGGACCTGGACGGGGTCTGTCCATTGAACGGCCCGGGTCTGTAAAGTTTTCGGCTCTGTCTCACATACGGTAATGACGGAGAATGTCGCTATCCGAGGAGCCGAGGAGGTCTTCGGCCCGGCGTCTGCGCAGGTGCTCTCGGTGGGCATCGACGAGGCTGGACCGATATTTCGTGACGCGGAGCCTCCACTCGGGCCGGTCGGCGCGGGCATGGCGCTTGGTGGCGGGCCCGCCGGATCTCCAAGGCACATCCGGGCGCGGCCCTGATACGCATGTCCGCGTTCTCCCCGGCACGCCGAACGACGCCACCGATTGAGGATCCGATGACGCAGAGCGCCCCTCCGGAGGGAGGGGCGCTCTGGTTGTGCGTACCGGTTCGGGCAGGTGGGTCAGGTGCGCTGCACCAGGTGGTTGACCGAGAAGTGGAGGTGGTCCTCGTCGTAGTGGAAACGGCCGGCGAGGGCCTCGTAGCGCATGTACTGCTCCTCGGTGAGCGGAAGCTGGAGTACCTCCACCGTGCGCAGCAGCAGCCGGAACCCGAGGTCGGGGTCGACCTGGGTGGTGACCTGTTCCAGGGCTTCCATCACCGTGGTGCCTTCGATGGGGTGGAATTCGGGGCTGACCACCGTGCCCGCTGCGAGGGGGGACATGCACCGGATCTCGCGCAGGACCTCGTCGCCGGCACCGGTGGCCGGCGGACGGGCCGCCGGGACGTAGGCGGGTGCGACCTCGGTCAGGTGCTCCTCGCACACTTCGACGACCTGCTCCAGCCACTCTCGGCCGCCGATGCCGAACCGGTCGATGTTGTAGCCACGGTCCGTTGCCGCCAGCCACAACACGGTGATCGCGTCATCGGAGAGGCCGGTGTCGAGCACCCGGCGGGTGTCCTCCAGGAGCACCGCCGCCTCCGAGCCTGGAGGGCGCTCGTAGCCGTCGGCCTTCGCGGCGGCCGCGACTGCCCCGCGGGGCGTTCGGTAGTGCCAGCCCGCCGTGAACTGCCTGGCGAGTCGGGAGAGCCCGAAGTCCCCGTTGATGCCCTGCCGGGAAGCGGCGCTGACCGGCGGCCAGGTGATCACGAGGCCGTCGTGGACGGCGCCCGGAGGGAAGCCGAACTGCCAGCCGAGGGCCACCAGGCGGCTGTACTGCCCGTACGGGACGGGCACGGCGTGGGCCTTGAGCGCGCGGAGGAACAGCCGCATGCCGAGGTCACCGTCGGCACCCGTCACCGCCCTTTCCAGGGCGTCGACGAGGTCCGGCAGCGCCGACGCGCCGACAAGGGCCGGGGCCGTGGCACGGAGTTCCGCCACGACCGCCTGGCACAGTCCCACGTCCCGCACCGGTCGCACCGGTGGTGGAGTGTAGGAGGGCTTGTCCCGCCGGAGCCGTGCCGTGGACACTTCCGAGATCCGCTCCAGCCATTCACGGCAGGTCATGCCGTGGCCGGTCGGGTCGAAGGCGTTGCCGGTGGAGGCCAGCCATACCGTGCGCAGGACTCGCTCCGGGAGCTCGGACGCCAACAGGCGGCGGGCGTCCTCCCCCAGCTCGATGGCGTCCTCGCCCTCTGACTGGTCGGCCAGCTCCTGCGCGAACCCGAGCGCGGCGGCCGGGTCGGTGGCGGAGCCGGGGCGGCTGAGACGTTCGGTCAGGGCGGTCAGACCGAAGTCCTCGCCATAGCCGAGTACGTAGTACGCGGGACGTTCGCCTGTCACGGAGCCACCCCTGTGGGGAAGGCGGTCATGATGGCATATCCGCCGCGCCCGTTGCCGCTGTGACCGGTAACCTTCAACAGTTTCAGTTTGACTACGTTACCTGCGTTGGTCACCGTGACGCCGTCCGTGCTGTACGTCTTCCCCAAGGACTGGAGTGCGGGATAGGGCCGTGTGATCTCCAGAACCATCTCTCCGTCCCTCGCGTTGCTGAGCTTCCGCTGGAACTTTCTCACCTGCTCCATGTCCCGGACCCTCTCGCCGTTCCTCACGACGGTGAAGTAGTCCTCGAAGACGTATTCGATGGCCTTCTGGGCTATGTCCTGGCTGGTCCACACCGTCTTCGGCACGCGCTGTTCCGCCGCCATGCGGAACGCTTCGGCCGGAGTCGGAAGCACGTGCTCCCTCAGGGCGTGCATCTCGCCCGAGTCCTTGTACTTCGAGAGGGCCGGCAGGAGTTCGTCGCTGAGCTTGAGGCAGTTGTGTACCAGCACGTCCGACGCCTGTGATCCTTCGGCGCGGACGTAGAAGGTGTGCAGGCCGCTGACCGTGAGGTCGTAGACCTGCCGGGATTCCGCGTCGGTGTCGCCGCGTACTCCTGCCACCGTGAGCAGCTCGCCGTCGGGACGCAGCAGCCGGTCTCCCGGGCGCAGGTCCGAGGCCAGGATCCATCCGCGGTTCTCGGCGTAGATCTTGTGTCCGGGGGTGGTGTCCAGGGTGGTGCCGTCGGAAAGGCTGATGGTGACCAGGTCGTCGGCCGCGTGCTGGTAGGTGTCGCTGACCGGCTCGGGGCGGACCGTTCCGGTGGCCGGGTCGCCGGCGAGTACCGCGTCACCCACCCGAAGCGAGCTGATCGGGCGGTGTGATCCGTCCGCCATCAGCACGGGCGTGGTGGCCGGGAAGCTGTTCGTCTCGCACTTGGTGAAGAGCGATTCAGCCAGGCCGGCCTCGTACTCGATGGCTGCCAGGGCTTCCGGGTTGAGCCTCAGCGAACGCAGGGCCCGCAGGGCGTCGGCGATGCCGATTCCGGTGCGCATGGCGGCGTCGGAAGCCATGATGCCCTCGGCGATGGGCTTGAGGATCTTCCCCGAGAACAGCAGGGCGACGTCCAGGGCCGCCCAGGCGCATCCGCCCCAACTGCCGCCCTCACCACCGGGCCACAGCTTTGCGCACTTGATCCAGTGCCCGAAGAGGATGTCCACCGGGTTGATGCCCGACTGGTACTCGCCGATCGAGATGGTGTGCGTGATCTCCTGGGTCAGCTCGTCCGTCGGGTACTCGCCCAGATACTTGGTCTCGTTGGCGGGGCATCTGCCGGTCGACGGGTCCGGGGCTTCGGCCGCGCACAGGTACAGGTCGAGGAAGGCCTTGTACCGGATCCTGATGGTCATCGTGCAGTCGCCCTTGTAGAAGAGGGCGTCGATCCAGCCTTCGCAGCCGGCCGTCTTCTTCAGGGTCTGCGGATCACCGATCTGCTCGGTGCGGTTGACCAGATAGAACATGCGTCCGATGGACCCGCCGGCCAGGTCGGGGACCGTTCCGGTGTCGATCTGCTTCGCCTGGGCGGCCTTCTCCGCCCTGTCGGCGGCTTCCTGGGCCTCCTTGGCGTACTTGTCCGCGTCCTTCGCGGCCTGTTCGGCCTCGGTCGCGGCGATGGCGGCGCGGTCGGCGGCCGCCCGGGCGCTCTTCGCGTCCCCTTCGGCGCGGGTCGCCGCAGCGCGGGCCGCGGCGGCGTCGAGGGCCGCCTGGTCGGCGGACTCCCGGGCCGCCTTGGCGTAGCCCTCGGAGCGTCCGGCCGCCTGGTCCGCGGCCACGGCGTCCGCCGCGGCCTGGCCGGCGAACTCGGTGCTGCGCGCCAGCGACGCGGCCGCCATCGACGCCGACTTCGCCGCGTCGGCCGAGTAGCCGAGAGCCTCCTTGGCGTAGGTACGGGCGTCCGAGGCATGCTTCGCGGCAGTCGCCGCGTGCTCGTACGCGGCCTTCGCGTCACCCTGCGCCTGATCGGCTATGACCTTGGCCGAGGCGGCCTCCTCCTGCGCGTTCTTGGCGTGCGCGTCGGCGATGGCCTTCTGCTGTTCGGCGATGCTCTTCGACGCCTGCCCGGTCAGCACGACGAGGCTCGCGGCCGAGTCGGTGGTGACGTAGGGCGAACCGAGCTGGATCGCGTCGTTCGCGGGCTTGGCGACCTGCGCGGCCGCCTTGCCCGCGTCCACCGCGGCCTGGGCGGTCACATGGGCGTAACCCGCCGCCTTCGCCGATGCGGCCCGGGCCTTGCCGACTTCCACGCTCGCCATGTCCGCCTGGGACTTGGCCGTCTTGGCCTGTGCTTCCGCCTCGTTGGCCTGTGAGACGGCGGCCCGCGCGGAGAACGCGGCGCGCTGTGAAGCGGCGATCGCGTCTGCGGTGGCGCTGGTCGCGGTGCGCACGGCGGCGTCCGCCTTCAGCTTCTCTGCCTGGGCGGCGTCGGCGTCGGCGCGCGAGCGCTTGGCCGCCGCCTCGGCGCGGGTCGCGGCCGCGTCGGCATCGGAGGCGGCCTTCGTCGCCGCGTCGGCCTCGCCGCGCGCCCTGCCGGCCGCCGTCTCCGCGTCCGTCGCGTACTTGTTCGCCTGATCGGCTGCCGCGCGTGCGGCGGTGGCCTCCGGGGCGGCATCGAGGGAGGCGGCGTAGGCGGCCTTGGCGTCCGCCTTGGCGCGCGCGGCGTCGGCCTTCTGTTCCGCTTCCCAGGCGTCGTCGCGCTTGGCCTTGGCGGTGTCGCGGGCCTTGAAGGCGCCGTTCCTGTGCTCGACCGCGGTCGCCTCGGCGGCTTCGGCCTTGGTCCTGGCGTTGCTTGCCTTCGTCGCCTCCGCTTCCGCGTTCTTCTTGTGCTGGGCGGCTTCGCTCTGCTTGAGGGCCGCGGTTTCCTTCTCCTTCTTCGCCGTGGCCTCCTCGGCCTCGGCCGCGAGCCGCTTCGCGTGGGCGTTGGCGGCAGCCGCCTTCGCGTCGGCCTCCGCCTTCAGCGCCTCACCGAGCTTCGCCTTCGCGGTGTCCGCTTCCTTCTTGGCGTTGTCCCGGTGCGTCTTGGCCGCATCCGCGGCGGCCTTCGCCTGGAGCTCGGCCGTGTGCGCGGCCTCCCGGCGGAACTCCGCCTTCGACTGCGCGGCCTGGGCCAGAGCGCGCTGCGCGATGGTGTCGCTGTCCGCGCCGGAGGCACGGGTGGCCGCCTCCGCGGTCTCACCGGCCTTCACCATCGCGTCGAGCGCGGCGGAGACACCCTTGGTGACCTGGGCCTTCTGCAGACCAACCAGCATGCCGCGGCCACGCGGCGCGCCGTTCTTGTCCGCGATGGCGTAAGCGGCCTGCACGGCCGCGTCCGAAGTCGTGGCCGCCGCCTTCGCGGCGATGGCCTGCTGCTTGAGCAGGGCGAGCTGCTTCTTCGCGTTCGCCTGGGCGTCCGCGATGCCCTTCGTCGCCTGGTCGAAGTGCGCCTTGGGCTGGACCTCGCCGGTGTGGCCGGACGGCTTGATGTTGACCTGCTGCGGGCCTCCGCCGGTGCACGTGGCGAGCAGCGCGTCCCTGCTGAGGTCGTACGTCGGGAAGTTCAGGCACTTGCCCGAGCTGACGTGCTTGAGCGCGGTGGTCGCGCGGGGCGTGTACGCCCAGACCTGCGCGGGGCCGCTGTTGCACGTGGCGATCTGGAGCTTCGTACCGTCCGTCTTGCCGTTCCCGGCGACTTCGAGACACTTGAAGGACTTGGCGTTGCGCAGGTACAGGCCGTGGTCGTCACCCCACACCCGCCACCCCTGCTGGGCCCCGCCGTTGCAGGTGTAGACCTGGACGGGGGTGCCGTCGGCCGTCCCGCCGCCCTGGACGTCCAGGCACTTGCCTTTCGCACCCTGCAGTTCGATGATTCCGTCGGCTTCACCGATCCAGCCGACGCCGCCCGCCGACCAGTGGTCCTGCCAGCGGGTGAGGTGGTCGGCGACCCACGAGTGGCCGAGCATCTGGCCCAGGGCCTCGGCTCCGGCGGCGAGCGCCTTGGTGGCGTCCTTGCCGGCGTTCACGACCTGGTTGCGCTGGGCGGCCTGGGAACCGATCTCCTGCTGCCACTCGGTGGCGGCCGTCGCGGAGACATCGCCGAGGACCTTGTTCGGGTCGACCGCATCGCGCCAGGCGCAGGTCGAGAAGCGGGTCTTCATGTCCTCGACCGCGACCCGGTACTCCGCCGTGCCCGGCGTGGGGCCGGTACGGGGGAAGCCGCCGGAGGCGAGGAAGAGCCGGGCGTTGTCCGCGCCCGTGGGCTCGAAGGTGGCTTCCTTCAGCCACTCGAACCCGGCGTGCTCGGCACGGTCACGGTCCAAGTTGGTGCTCGTCGCCGCGTCCGGGTCCTTGCCGTACAGAGGGGTGCCCAGGTCGGATACGGCCTTGCGGGTCTTCTCGTCGGCCTTGGGGGTGGGGTCCGCGTAGAAGTCGCTCTCGTTCTTCCAGTACTGGTCCGCGATCCACGAGGTCAGCCCGGTCTGGGTGTGGAAGTCCACGCCCTCGCTGATGCCGGGCGGCCAGTGGAACGTCGCGTCATTGATGCCGGCCGGGGTCGTCAGCCCGGCGAGGGGTTTCTTCCAGCTGTCCCGGAGGGCGTTGATGTCCGCCAGTTCCTTGTTGGCGGCGGTCCGGTCCAGCGCGTACGCCTGGGAGAGCGGCGTGTCCTGCCAGTGCTGGCGGTTCGCCAGCACGCGCAGCTTGTCCGCAGGCTGGTTGAGCCCGTCCTGAGCGGTGCCTGCCATGGCCGGACCGCCCAGCCGCAGCACATCGGCCATCAGGCACTGGTCCTGCCGCAGTTGCTCCGCGGTGGTGTCGTCGAACCAGTCGTACGAGTTGCCCGCGAGTTCCGTCCGGTCGAGGGGGCCGGGCGGTGACTGCGGGCCGCCGACGGCGATCACGGCGACGGCGACCGCGGCCGAGATCGCGGGGGTGAGGAAGGCGGGTCTGCGCGATCTGCGGAGGCTCCGGCCTGGTCTTGTGTACAAAGTGGTGTCGTCTTCCCTCGTGGCAGGCGAAGGCAGACGGGGATCTTTCGCTTCGAGGTGGCGCGCGGGGTCGAGCCGGCAGCACAAATGTGCAGCCGGCAGCGCCCGTTGATGCGGTCCGAATAGCGGCCCGCGGCATCATGTCATCCCCCGTAGCGGCGCTGGTCCCCCCGGCCGCCGTGAACGCGTGCAACAACGACCAGGTCACGGTCGCCGTTTCACGCGGTGATCACCGTACCCGGCGGTAACAGCGTGCGCCACAAGGTTCTCGATCACGAATTGGAAGTCTCGACTCTTCGCGGGGTACTTCCCTGCGGCGCGGGTCGAGTCGCTTCCGAAGCCGTTGGGGTGCGAGGTGGAGCATGAGCGCCGTCTCGTGGAGGCCGGCGTGGATTTCGGGCCGGTCACCGGCGGGGAGGTGGGCCAGGGCCAGGGGTGCAGGGCGCACACGCTGATGTCGTGGGTGTGGCGGAGTTCGTGGACGAGGGCGGCCAGGACGCCGCGGTTGCCGCCGTGCCCGGTGACCAGGACCACGCGGCGGGCCTTCGTGGCACGCACGTACTGGGCGACGAGGGTGTGCAGGAGGGTGCGGATGCGAGCGGCCGCGTCGACGAGGGTGGCGGCCACGTGGACATGCGGCCGCCCGAAGGCGGGCGGTGTGTCGGGGGTTTGCCGGCCGGGAAGTACCCGGCCGGCAACACCGGCCGCGTCCGCCGGCGAGGCGGGACAGGTGGGTGCGCGGGTGGAGTCCCTCGGCGGCCGCCATGGGCTCGCTGATTCCGGTCCCTCGGGCAACTATTTGATCATGATGGTCTTGCCTGTCTCCGCGGCCGGAATCAGCTCACCGATGATGGGGTGGCCGGGTATCTCGCCCACGACCAAGAGCCCACCGGAGGTCTGTGCGTCAGCGAGCAAGAGAAGCTCTTCCTCCGTGACGGATGAGGAGTCAAGATGTGGGCGGACCCATTCCAGGTTGCGGCGTGTACCCCCGCTGACGTAGCCGGCGCGCAGGGACGTGCGCGCGCCGTCGAGATAGGGCACGGCCGCTGAGTCCAGCACCGCGGTGACCTGTGAGGCGCGGGCCAGTTTGTGGAGATGCCCCAGTAATCCGAAGCCCGTGATGTCGGTGGCGCATTCCACGCCCCCCTGTACGGCCTGGGCGCTGGTCCGGTCGTTGAGGGCCGTCATGCATGCCACCGCGTGAGGGAAGTCCTCACCTGTTGTCTTGTGACGGTTGTTGAGGATTCCGACGCCCAGAGGCTTGGTCAGTGTCAGCGGTCGGCCCGCCCGGCCGGTGTTGTTGCGCAGAATGCGGTCGGGGTGGACCAGGCCGGTGACTGCCATGCCGAACTTGGGCTCCGGGTCGTCGATGCTGTGACCGCCGGCGACATGGCATCCCGCGCTGTGGGCGATATCGAGGGCCCCGCGCAGGACCTCGGCAGCCAGTTCGAAGGGGAGCACGTCGCGCGGCCAGCCCAGCAGGTTGATGGCTGAGACGGGGCGCCCGCCCATGGCGTAGACGTCGGACAGCGCGTTGGCCGCGGCGATGCGTCCCCAGTCGTAGGCGTCGTCGACGACCGGAGTGAAGAAGTCGGCTGTCGAGATCAGTGCGGTGTCGCCGGACACCCGGACCACCGCGGCGTCGTCCCCGGACTCCAGGCCGACGAGCAACTCGGCCTCCGGGTTGGAGGGCCCGGTGAACCGCAGCCCCTCGACCACGCTCTCCAGCTCCCCGGGTGGGATCTTGCATGCACAGCCGCCCCCGTGTGCGTAGGACGTCAATCTCCGTATCGGTGACGGTTCTTGATCGGTCATGGCAGGATGGTTTCACCCTCGTCGCTCGGGTACCAGAGGGCGCAGAACATTCCAGCATGGAGGCGTTTGGGTGGCTGGTGCCCCTCCCGATCTTCAAAATCGATGTGATCCGGTATCCGGGTCAGGCGGGTTCGATTCCCGTCCGCCTCCGCCATTCTTAGTGGGGGAACCGTCCATGGAGGATGCAGCTCAAGGGGGCTTGGATCCTCGGCGTGATCTGCCGAGTGTGTCTGCGGTACTGGATGAACCCCGCCTGCAGGTACACATCGGGCGCTTGGGCCGTTCGATCGTCAAGGCAGCCGTCCGAGAGGTTCAACAACGCGTCCGGCAGGGAGTCGTGGCGCCGCAGGACGCTTTGGATGCCATCACCACAGCGCTGCCGGAGCAGGCCACATCCCTGCGTGCGGTCCACAACGCGACCGGCGTGATCGTGCACACCAACCTGGGGCGCGCTTCGCTCTCGCGGAGTGCGGTGGACGCGGTGGTGGCCGCTGCTGGGTACACCGACGTCGAAATGGACCTGGCCGACGGGCGCAGGGCCCCGCGCGGCCGCTCCACCTTGTCCGCGCTGTGCCGGGCGGTGCCCGAGGCGGAGGCAGCCCATGTGGTCAACAACGGCGCCGCTGCGCTTGTCCTCGCTGCCACAGCTTTGGCCGCCGGCCGGGAGATCCTCCTCAGCCGAGGCGAGTTCGTGGAGATCGGCGATGGATTCCGCATCTCCGAACTGCTCACCTCCACCGGTGCGCGAATCCGTGAGGTGGGAACGACCAACCGGACTCATCTGGACGACTACGCCCGCGCCATAGGCCCCCAGACCGGCTTCATCCTCAAGATCCACCCGTCCAATTTCACCGTGCGCGGCTTCACCGCGGAGGCGAGCCTTGCGGACCTCGCCTCCCTTGGTCTGCCGGTCGTCGCGGACATCGGTTCCGGCCTACTGGTACCCGATGGGCTACTTCCCGACGAACCCGATGTGAGTACGGCCTTGCGGGAAGGGGCCGGCCTCGTCATTGCCAGCGGCGACAAGCTCCTCGGCGGGCCCCAAGCAGGCCTCATCTTCGGCGCGGCGGCCGAGGTCGGCATTCTCCGGCGCCATCCCCTGGCCCGTGCCCTGCGTGTCGACAAGCTCACTCTCGCCGCGCTGGAAGCCACCTTGACCGGGCCTCGACCGCCGGTGTGGCAAGCCCTGCACCTTCCCCTGGCAGAGCTGCGGGAACGCTCCCAGGTCTTCGCCGAGTCACTGCACGGTCACGGGATCGAAGCGCAGGTGGTTGCGGCAGAAGCCGTCGTCGGCGGCGGTGGGGCCCCGGGCACCGTGCTGCCGTCCTGTGCCGTGAGCGTTCCGGCACAGCTTGCGTTTCGCCTGCGCACCGGTACCCCGCCGGTCGTCGGCCGTGTGGCGCACGGCCGACTCCTCCTGGACCTGCGCTGTGTCCCGGAGTCCGACGACGGAATCCTCCTCGGGGCTGTCATCGCGGCGGCGGCAGTCTGATGCTCGTCATCGCCACCGCCGGGCACGTCGATCACGGCAAGAGCACGCTCGTGCGAGCACTTACCGGTCAGAACCCCGACCGTCTCGCCGAAGAGCAGCGCCGGAACCTGACCATCGACCTCGGGTTCGCGTGGACCACCCTGGACACGGGCGAGGAGATCGCGTTCGTCGATGTGCCTGGGCACGAGAACTTCGTGCCCAACATGCTCGCCGGTATCGGTCCAGTGCCGGCCGCGCTGATTGTCGTGGCGGCGGACGAAGGGTGGATGCCTCAGTCCGCTGAACACCTGGCGGCTCTCGATGCCCTCCACGTCCGCCACGGGATATTGGCCGTCACCCGCAGCGACCTCGCCGATCCCGCACCTGCCCGGTCGCAGGCACTCTCCGAAATCGGTGCTACGTCACTCGGCAGAATCGAATGCGCGGCAGTCAGCGCACCGACCGGATCTGGTCTCGGCCCATTACGGCGCGCTCTTGCCCGGCTCGCTCGCGGCATGCACCCACCTGATGCTTCCGCGCCGGTACGTCTGTGGGTGGACCGGTCCTTCACCGTGCGCGGAGCGGGTCTGGTCGTGACCGGCACCCTGGCCCAGGGCCGTATTGAGATCGGCGACGAGCTCGTTGTCGCACCGCAGGGAACGCGCGCCAAGGTCCGCGGCATTCAAACGCTGGAGCGGGCGACGGACAGTGTCACCGGTGTGGCACGCGTCGCTCTGAACCTCCGCGGCCTCACCCGCCAGGACGTACGCCGTGGCGACGCTCTCCTCACCCCACAGAGGTTTCTCGACACGACGCAGTGCGATGTGCGCCTGCACGAGACCGCCGTCACCGTCAACCGTCTGCCGAGCACGCTCATGCTGCACATCGGAGCAGCTGTCCGGCCGGTGCATGTTCGCCCGCTCGGCGAGGACACCATCCGCTTGTCCTTCGCCCCGGCCCTTCCGCTGCATATCGGCGACCGTGCCCTACTGCGTGATCCGGGCCGCCATCGGATCATCGCCGGAGTGACCGTTCTTGATGTACGCCCGCCTCAACTGCGCCGTCGGGGAGCTGCGGCCCTGAGGGCCCGGCACCTCACTACGCTCTCCGGGACGCCGACTGAGGCACAGGAGCTCGCCCGGCGACAACTGATCCGACGACCCGAGCTCGAAGCCATGGGGGTGACCGTCACGAGTGCTCCCGTGACCGCGGACTGGCTCGTCGATCCGGACTACTGGCAGGACCTGAGCCGGCGTCTCATCGCCCTGGTGTCCGACTTCACCGCCGCGCGGCCCCACTCGGAGGGTCTGCCGGCGGAGACGGCACGGCAGAAGCTCGGACTTCCCGACCTCGCCTTGCTGAAGTCCCTCGTCAGACCACCGCTTGTGCTGCACTACGGGCGGATCGTCCACGGGAGCGCAGAGTTGCCGGAGCCGCTCGCCAGGTCAGTACAACAGGTGAGTGACGTACTGCGTCGGGCTCCGTTCCGGGCTCCTGAAGCCCAGGAACTCCAAAGACTGCACCTGGGCGAAGGCGAACTGCGTAGGGCCGTCCGTGCGGGCCTGTTGCTGTGTTTGGAGGGGAAGATCGCGCTTCTTCCCGACGCACCACGCCGCGCGCTTGTCCGGCTTCGGCTGTTGGAGCAGCCGTTCACCGTGGCCGAGGCCACGGGAGCCCTCGACACGACCAGGAGGGTCTCCCTGCCTCTGCTGCGGCATCTCGACGGCCGGCGGCTGACGCGTCGCCTGGAAGACCACCGCCGAGAAGTCGTCTGACGCGCAGAGGGGTGTCCGCATGCGTGCGGACACCCCTCTCGGACGCCTCTTCGCAGACACCGAAGGTCATGTGACGTTCAAGAGGATGCGGGCCGTGCCTTGCGGGCTGTGGGCCGTCACCTGCCAACAGCCCGGCCCGGGCAGCTCGAGACTCATGGGAACCGGCCCGGGGGTGCCCTCCGACGTGGGGGTCAGGTTCGCCCGGCCCGTCCCGGTGGTGCCACGAATCCCCTGGACCGTGACGTGTGGGAGATCCTTCTGGTCCACCCACAAGGGAAACTTGCCCCGCCCGCCGGCGCCCTGCCGCTCCAGCAGGTCGCTCCAGTTGTCGGTCTGCGGGGCGATGAACCAGATGGGGCCTTGTCCCACCGCCTTCAGCCCCTGCTGGGACAGCTTGTCCGGCGGCTGGGAGGCCGGGACGACGGCGTCGTCACAGACGTCCCTGCTGAGCCGTGAGGGCGAAGGAGAGGGCGTGGCGGAGTGCGGCGCGGACGCGGACGGCGGCGTGCTCCGTTGTTCAGTACAGGACGCGCTGAACAACAGAGCGCAGCACGCCAGCGGGACGACACCGACTCTTCGCCGGAGCTTGGCGTCAAACGCCCCCATGAAGTCTCCCTGTCAACCACAACGGCAACATGACCAAGACGATGATGCCCGCCCCTTGTGTCATCCGAGTGAGGGAGTACTTGCGAGGCCTCCCGATTCCCGACGGGTCTCCGATCAATGTCGAAATGATCAACGGAATCCCGAAGAACACACCGTAGACCAGTCCGACCCACTGGGGCACGACGGTCAGCAGGGCACCGCCCAGGAGTATCCAAGAGGCGCACGACATGCGGAACGTCGTCCACACCAAGCCCGTGTCCAGTCCCCACAGCAGGGGGGTGATCCAGCCCGGAGTATTGCCTGATCCGTCGGATAGCGTCTTTGCAGTCTGCCGGCGCAGACCCACGGTGAAGGTTCCCCTCTTGATCGCACGGGCATCGAGCGCGATGCCGACGACAGCGGCCACCCCGCACGCCACGACTCTCACCTGATAGGGAAGATGACCGAAGGTGACAGTCCCGATCTGGTGGAGAAGGGCGACCATGAATCCAGCAGCGGCGATGTGAGCCCACGCGAGGATTACGACAAAGCGCAGGTTCCTCCGCCGCCTGAGGTCAGAATCCCCTTGCACGAAGGGGCGGACGAATCCGATGAAGGACTGGCCTCAAGGACTGAATAGTTGGGCGAACCCGGCCACCGCTGCCAGGCTCACTGTCCACAGCGCCATCAGTGTCATGATGCTTGGCGTCCAACCTTTCTTGACAGGGGTCTGATCTGTTCATTCGTAAGATCGGACGGTCCCAGGGCTGAGGGGTGGGGTCGGCATGGCGCAGCCGTTGGATGGATCAGGGAGTTGGCCGGCCAGAGCCCCGCGACGCGTCAACCGCTGGATTGGGGTGGCCCCTTGCCTTTCAACTTGTGCGGACGAGTCAGACCGGGTCGGGGCCGAACCATATGGAGCAGGCGAACGGCCCGGTCCAGCAGTCGGTGCCCCTGGCGCATTCGCCGCAGTAGTACCGGCCATTGCCGCTCACGCAGCTCCACGTTCTCCGGTTGTACCCGTTCGGGCAGGTGTAACGGTCCTTGTTGACCGCGTAGCTGCACATGTTGCACTTGGCCAGACTGCAGCAGGGTGAGTTCTGGCAGTCGGCCGCATTGGCCCGGTCTCCCATGAACAGCGCCGCAAGACCGGCGACGAAGGCGGTGGACGAGGCGCGCAGCACCCGGCGTCGACGCGCCGGCCGGCTGCTCAGCTCCTCAAGCTCCGTAACGACGCCCGTGGACTCGGCACACACGGTGGTGGTGCTCATGCGGATGTCTTTCCTTCCGTCGTGGAATCGGGGAGCAAGGGCGCCGGGACGGCGTCCGCGGTGAGCAGTGAGTCGAGCTGGCGGAACGAGGGGATGGTCTGCCCCAGGGCCACCTCGCCGCGCCGATAGACGAACGCCGCAGGGGTGACGTCGAGTTCGAATGCATCGCTGATGCGTCCGTCCAGGTCCACGCTCCCTCGGTCCATCGGAAGCCCGGTGCCGGCGAACCATGCCTCCGCCCGCTCCTGGTCCCCCTCCACGAGCACCACCCACAGAGTCTTCGGCGGCCTGCCGTTGAGCTTCTTGGCGATGGTCTTGCAGGTATCGCACGTGGTCGACAGGAACAGAACGACCAGATGCTCATACGCATCGAGTTCTGCCGGAAGGCCGATCGCAGACGGCATGAGCGCCCGGTCGCCCGGTATGTCGACGGGAGCAGGAGCGTCGTCCAGCTCAAGTCTGCCCCTGATCAACTGCTGCGTCTGGTACTGGTCGACCAGCGCCAGCAGACAGATCAGCACCAGCACGGACAGGACAGAGACCACGACCCAGAGAAAGATCATTCCGGCACCATCGCCTGCATGTACTCCCGATTCCTTCGTGTCAGTGGAACCACCTTGCAGGCTGCGAACACTGCGAGTGCGAGCATCACGCCGATGCCCAGTTCCGGCCCCGCCGGTGAGCCGTCCGGCGCCCACCAGGCGAGCGCCGCAACGCCAGACCACAACGGCAGCATCACGATCTGCCGCACTCCCAGTTCTCCGCCATCGGCCCCGCCGAAGCAGGCGCATTTGACCCGCGTTCCCCGGCTCAGAGCCAGGGCCCCCGCAACCGCGAACGCCACGCCGACACCAGTTACCAAGGAGGCCGTCAGAACGAACCGCGGTGCGCTCAACAGCATGAATCCTGCCGCGAGTTCGACCACCGGTACTCCTGCCGAGACGACTTTCACGCGAGGGACGCGCAGTGCCGTCAGCGTCAACCGGAACGAACGAGGTGATGCGAGCTTTTGCGCAGCCGCGTAAATGAGCAGCGCAGCCGCCACAACCCGGACGGCCGCGTTCAGGGAGTCGTACACGGTCATCGTGCGGGAGCCCGGACCGCCATCACCTGAGCGGTTTCCAGCTCGGTGTCCAAGAGGCAGACAGCGGTACGGCTCCGCCTGTCGCTTGCGGCCTTCAGCAGCGGTGTCTCGGCAGTGCGCCGGTCGCCAACCTGATACCCGCCGCCCGGGAGTGCCTTGGGCACGCCCGTCACCCATGACACGACCGGGATGGCAGCGAGCTCCAAGCCGTCCCACCAGTCGGTCACCATCACGCGGTCGCCAGGGCGCGGAGTGACACCCTCAGGGAATCCGACCATCGGCACCCTCTCCTGGGAAGCCGTTGCGTCGGGCGCCAGCAGAGCGCGGGAACGGCTGCCGTCTCGCGGAAAGTCGACGTGCAGCACCCCCGCTCGCGCCTCCCGGACCCGGGCCAGGTCTGTCCGCGCCTTGCTGCCCAGGCTGCTTTCTTGCTCATCGGCCACGGCATTGCCACCGGCCGATATGCCTACGACAGCGGCACCAGCTCCGGCCGTCGCAATGGTGAGGGCGGTTCTACGTGTAAGTCGCCTTTCACGCCGGCCCATGACGCCTCCTAGGAATCGGAAGCCCCAACAATGACGTGACCACGACCCGGTGTCAGCATCCATTACTTTGGGTATGGCCAAATTCAATCTACGGAGTCCCCGCTTCCATCTCGGGCTATGCCACTTCGGCAGGCCACGACTCCGAAACGCGCCCTACCGATCCAGGCGGCATATCAAGGAACGGCCCGAACTCGATCCTGTGATTCGCACGTAGTCCAACTCATCGACCATGCCGCCGGTACCCGCGCTGACGCCCCCGTGTATCGAACCGACCTGTAGAAACCCGCAGGCCTCACCGAGCCGAATGCGGGCCCCGTCAACAGTGGTCCGCAGTTGCTCGAACCCTTGGAGCCTTGGCCCCGGATTCTGAACCCGTCTATGCGGCTCGGACCGGGGCACTGAAGTTGATCGGGTGATGTCGGGCTGTTTGCCGGACAGCATGCGGGTGGCTTCGGTCGGCCGGACGATGCCGCCGCCGCGCGCCAGAACCTGGGGACGACAGGGCATCACCCCCGGTCGTCCGCGCCGGTTCGATGCGTTGTCGGCCGGTCGGAGCGTCAGACCGGTCGCCGTGAGACAGCCATCGATTACCTCCGGCCGGTACGTCGGGACCGCTCACCGGGCTTGTAGCAGGCCCTGCCTGGGTAGGTCGGGAGGTGGATCGCGTCGGCGGGGGGCGTGAACCACTTCGACGCCAGGCCTCCGAGTCGGGCGGCGGCCGGGCTGCCGACGATCCTCAGGGCGGTGTTCATCGTGGCGAGCCCGGCGCGGCTGCGCGGGTTGAGGATGCGCGGTGTGCCGGGCGGCAGCTTCTGCGCCTGGTCCACGTAGGGGCGCATGAGCGTCTCGTACCGGGCGAACGCCGTGCGGTGCGGGTGAGCGGCGAGCTCGCCGGCGAGGATGTACGCGCCGGTGAGCGCGAGGCTCGTGCTCATTCCACTGAGCGGGGACGAGCAGTGGGCCGCGTCGCCGATCAGGGCCACCCGCCCCTTGGACCAGGAGGGCATGCGGGCCTGGCCGACGGCGTCGAAGTAGAGCGGGGCGTCGTCCAGGGCGGCGAGCACGCGGGGCGCCTCCCAGCCGACGTCGGCGAAGGTGCGGCGCAGGATCGTGACGAGGGCGCGGTGGTCCAGCGCGTCGAGGCCCCGGACGTCGGACAGGAAGGCGAGTGTGGCCCGGATGGTGCCGAGGTTGTCCGGGCGGAGGGTGACGCTGCGACCGCGGCCGGCGCTGTGCCAGCGCCACAGGTCGGTGTCGTCGCCCGTGCGGGGGATGGTCAGATAGGCGATGTAGAAGTCGAGTTCGCGCACGGCGTCGATCTCGGGGAAGACCAGGGATCGGGTGCGGGAACGCAGTCCCTCTGCGAGGACGACCAGGTCGAACGTGCGGGTCGGACCGTGGGCGAAGGTGACCGTGACCCCGTCCTCGGTGTCGTCGAGGGCGACGATCCGATCGCCGAAGAGGTACTCGGTGTCCTCGCGGGTGCGGTCGATGATGATGCGGGACAGTTGGCCCCGCAGGATCTCCAGCTCGGCGGTGGCCCCGTCGGAGTCGGACGTGCCGGCCGCGAAGCGGGCGAGAGGGGCGCCGGTGGCGTCGACGAACTCGGTGCCCGTCTCACCGGTCGAGGCGGCGCGGATCGCGTCCTCGATGCCCATGCGGCGGGCGACCTCGCGGCCCGCGCCGCGGACGTCGATGTTCTGACCGTCCTCGCGAAGCTCGTCGAAGCGTTCGACGACGGTGGTCTGCCGGCCCTGGGCGTTGAGCCAGTAGGCCAGGGCGGGGCCGGCGATGCCGGCTCCGGAGATCAGGACGGTGGGTGTGCGCACGGGGTCCCTTCGGCGAAGCAAACGGATCGGTCGTGTTGCCGGTCCATCCAACTACCGGAGCGGCAACGCGGGGGAGGAAATGCCGGTGCCCATGTGACCATGGCCCGGAGGCGGGTGGCCGGCGGCGCGGTCGTACGATCGGCGGATGAGTCCTGCGCTGGTGCTGATCGACCTGATGCCCCGTATCGTCGCCCTGCCGCTGGCCCCGTACTCCGGTGCGGAGGTGGAGGAGCGTTGTCGCCGGCTGGCCGAGGCGTTCCGGGAGCGGGGACTTCCCGTGGTGGCGGTGCGGGTGGAGCGGCCGAACGTGGCCGAGCAGCCGCCCGGCAGCGGGTACGTGGAGGGGCTGGTACGGCCCGGGGACATCGAGATCGTCAAGCGGACGGTCGGAGCCTTCGAGGGCACCGATCTGGACGGGCGGCTGCGCGAACGAGGCGTGGGCACGGTGGTCCTCGCGGGCCTGGTGACCACGATGGGGGTGGCGGCAACCGCGTGGGCCGCCTCCGACCGGGGGTACGAGGTCGAGTTCGTGGCGGACGCCATGTCGGGGTTCGCCGCCGATGAACACAGGCTGACCGTGGATCGGGTCTTCCCCCGGATCGGTGAGGTCCGCACCGCGGCGTCGTACCTCTGAGGCAACGTGCCGGGGTTGTCGACCCACCGGGGCCGAGGTGGGCGCGAGTGTCGACCGGGCCGGGCGCGTCGACGGACGTTCGCGAGGGCCCTCTAGTGTGTGGGCGTGAATGAACTGATCGAAATGGAGATCGCCCGGCACGACTGGAAGGGCATGCTGTGCGGGTGCGGCGACTCGGCGGAGCATCTGGTCGGGGATCTCCTGCGACTCGCGGGCAAGGGGGCTTCTCGGGAACCGAGCCACGTCAGCTTCGAAGAGCACGTCTGGTGTCCGGTGATCCTGTGGGAGCCGGCTCCCGCGGTGACTTCCGTCGCTCTGGCGGCTCTCGCGGACGATGTGTCACCGGAGGCTCGCGGATGGTTTCTGGACCTCCTTCAGGCCATGGTGGCCGGCGAGGGAACGGACTGGGACTCCGCGCGACGCGGAATCGACCTTCCGGAGCGGTGCCGGAGCCTTGCCGCGCAAGGTATCTGGCTGCTGTACCAGGAGGTGATGTCGGATCGGTCCCCCGGGGGTGCCGGCGCCGCGTTCGAGATCCTCACGGTGGTGGAACCGGACAGGGTTCGCCTGCAACGCGTACGGGAGCTGGCGGCCGACCGGTTGCCCGTGTGTTGCCGGACGGGCCTGTGCGACGACGACCTGCCTGTCGGGGACCGCTGACTTCGGAGATCGTGGCATCGCCGATGGACATGGACGTCCGCCGTGCGGCACGGCGGCTTCCCGTGACCGGGAAGCCGCGCGCGGGTGGTCATCCGCTCCAGGCACGCTGCACCGTGTCGTCCTCGACCTCGAGGTTCAGCCGTCCGGCGAGGTATTCCATGGTCAGGATCGCGCCCGGTGGGACCGTACGTACGGTCGACCAGCCGCGCCGGTGTGCCTGGCGTTCGGCCTCGTCGGTGCCGAGACCCACGTAGCGCTTCGGGTCGTCGGCGGGTGTGGGAGAGGAAGTGGATGCGGTCATGGGCCTCTCCTGCCCCACCTACATGCTTTGGATGCCCTTGGCGCCGGTGCGCGCGGGCGATCATGTCCGCGGGATCCCGCTCGCGCTCGCGTCCCCCACCTGCGCCCCGAGTCCGGCGGCTACTCCAGCAGCCGGCGACCGATCAGCTCCATCACCTCGGCGCGGCTGCGCCTGCCGTTGTCGGCGGCGTTGAAGTGGTTGCCGATGCGTACCGAGACGGCGAGCAGGCAGCGGATCTCGACCTCGTCCTCGTCGGGGCAGAAGGAGGAGAACAGCGAACGCAGGTAGTCCATGCGGCGGTTGTCGACGCGGCGCAGGCGCTCGGCGACGGCCGCGTCGCGGCGGGCCCAGTCGCGGATCGCGATGTCGGCGGTGGTGCCCCGCACCGGCCCGTCCGTGCTCTCGGCGACGATGTCGAACAGCCGCTTCAGCCTGACCCTGGCCGCTCCCCCGCCGCTCTCCACCTGCTCGATGACGCCCTCGGCGACCTCGTACTCCCAGGTGTCTAGCATCTCGGTGAGCAGCGCGTCCCGGTTGCGAAAATGGCCGTAGAAGCCACCCTTGCTGACGCCGAGTGCCTGGGCCAGGGCCTCGATCCGCACGGCTTCGGGACCGCCGGCGACGAGTGCCCGCAGGCCTTCCTCGATCCACCTTCCGCGGGGTGTGCGGGTCGCGCCCATCCTGTGTGCCTTCTCCCTGTGTGTCTCCTCACGTCCCGCCGAGTATACGGGGGCGTATAGATCTGCCTACACTCGATATATACGCCACCGTATAGACAGGGGTTCGACCATGCGACTTCCCCGAACCGACCACACCGAGCGCCCCTGGCGGATCCACGAGATCGCCGACGACTTCACGGTCGAGGACGTATGGGCGCTGCCCACCCCCGGCGGACCGGACGACCTTGCCTGGTTGGTGCGCCAGTTCGCCGAGGGCATGAAGAGCGGGGTGAAGGGGGACGGTTTCGTCTCCCGCGCCCTCTTCACCGTCCGCTGGAAGCTCGGCGCGCTGTTCGGCTGGGACGAGCCGGATTCCGACACCGCCGGCCGGCGGACCGGCCTGGTCGACCGGTTGCCGGCGGACCTCCGCGACGGGCCCCGGGGTCCCGACCTCGGCTCGTCCCCGTTCACCTCGCTCTACCAGCGCGAGGACGAATGGGCGGCCGAGATGGCCAACAAGACCGTGCGGGCGGTGATGCACATCGGCTGGGTACCGGACGGAGCCGGCGGCTACCGCGGCCAGATGACCGTCCTGGTGAAGCCGAACGGACTGTTCGGCTCCCTCTACATGGCCGCCATCAAGCCCTTCCGGTACCTCGGGGTGTACCCGGTGCTGATCCGCTCCATCGGCCGCGAGTGGGAGGCGAACGCCGCCGCGCGAGGAAGCGCGAGTCGAAACGCGAACGGCGAGTGATCCGCTGTCGGTCCGTCAACAACTTCTGACGGCGCGCCTGCTGGGCCCGGTCGGGCCGGAGACCTCGCCGACGGCCATCGCGACATCACGTGCATCCATGGGTGGTCGTCGCCTCGCAGGCACGGCCGGCCGCAGGTACTCGGCGGGCCCCGGCCCCCTGCTCGTCTCCCGTACTGTCCGCGTCACAGGGCGGGGATGGGCGGTTCCAGATGACATCTGACCGGCTGACAACCTTACGAAGTTCGCGGGCACTTCGGGGCGATACGGCCTGCATTACGGTGTCGAGGAGGGCTCGGGCTTCGAGGGGGTTGCCGCAGCAGTTCCAGTGCACGTTGCCCCACTCGTAGTCGTGCCACAGATCCCGCTCGGGCTGGTGGACGTAGTCCTTCCACAGGCCCACAGCCGTGCTGACATCGCCTGGCTGCAGATAGTTGCGGGTGTGCTCGAGACGGGTGATCTCGGACAGTGCGCGCGAAGACAGGCCGTCGATGACTGGCCTTGCACTCGTTGTCCGGTGGCTGCCAAAGGCGCCGGCGCGGATCTGTGCCGGCCTACTACGCGGCATCGACCCTTCGGTTCGTCATCATGGGGTACATGGTGCCATGGACTCGAATGGCGTCTCGAACGGATTCGCTCGCATGGGGATTCGCCGGACAGTGGCGGCGGCCTTCGTCTGATCATGTGCTCCGACCAAGGTGTACGTGACCACGACGAAGGCCGTCAGGTGAGTCTGCTGCGTGATGCTGTCCGAGGGCAGGCGTTCGCGGAAGCGTCACGCTTCCGGGGCGAGTTCTACAAGTGTCTTATCGCCAGCCGCGACGAGTTGTTCGAGTTGGTGGGCGCGGTGCTGTGCGCGGACGGCGCGGTGAATTCCCCGGTGGACTTGACGCTGCTGCCCGAGCATCGTCGCGGACACGGAGCGATGTACGGCGGGTTGAACCACCGCCGGATCGACGTCGACCGGCTCCGGAAGGTGCTGGCCGGGCTGCCGCTGCCGCGTTTCGACGGCGGGCGCCTGGTCCTGGCGGTCGACGTGTCGCCGTGGCTCCGCTCGGATGCGCCATGCTCAGCGGCTCAACCGCCCATCTCTTGGCTGGACCTGGAAACCGCGCGGGTCCGGAGCCTTGCGCACGATCGCGAGCTCGCGGCCGAGGACCGTACTTGTCCACTCCACGAGGCGGCTGTCGGCGGCCAGTTGGAAATCCCCAGTGGCGGCCACTTGATGGGGAGGAATCTGGCCGCCGACGGTCACTCCGCGTTGCCGTATGTTTCGTCGTTCTTGATCGGTTCCCGCGGCAGCCAGGGCCCGGCTCTGGTGGAACCTGGATGGTGTTGTTGCACCTTCCGTAGCGGCATGTGGTGTGGTCGAGGCACCACAGCACGAAAGGCTCCGTCTCATGTACCCCTCCATCACGCCTCCCCGCCAGGTCAAGATCGGTGATGCGGCCGCGTTCGCCGGGACCACTCCACGTGCCATCCGCCACTACCACGAAATCGGCCTGCTGCCGGAGCCGGAGCGAGGTGGAGACGGCCGCCGCCGCTACGGCTACGACGACATGATCCGCCTGCTGTGGATCCGCAAGATGGCAGCGGTCGGCATCAGCCTGGACGATATGCGGGCCGCCTTCGACGAAGCCCGGGACATCGAGGAGATCCTGAGCAGGCTGGAGGAAACGTTGGCGGCGCGGGAGGCCGAAATCGAGCGTCAGCGCGCGGCTGTCCACCGCCTGCAGGCGGTGGGCAACCCGCTGGGGCTGCTCTCCGAACTGGTCACGGACCGGCTCAGCCACCTGCCCCCGGGGGCACTGCGCCCCTCCGACCTCGACGCCCTGCTGGTCACGGAACGGGTCTTCGGCCCGCTGGGCGCCGCCATCCAAGCCAGCGTGTTCATCGTGCTGGCCACCCACCCCGACCTGAGGGCCGAGGACGACCGTCTCGATGCCGCCGAGGCCGCTCTCGACAACGGCGTCGATACCCACGACCCACGCGTCGAAGAACTCGCCGTACAGCGATGCGCCCAACAAGGGGCCCTGGAGCAGGCCATCGAGGCGGCTGGGCTGGAGGCGGCAGAGGAGAAGCTCTTCGAGATCTACGACGCCGACCTGAAAGGGGAGGAGGACACACAGACGAGCCCCTACGAAGCGATCACCAAAATGCCCTACGACTTCTCTCCCGCCCGGATGCGCTGTATGGAACTCACGGCACAACTCCTCGCAGATGCCCACTCCGCAGACCACTGATCGCCTGTGCCCGGCACCGATGTGACCCGACAGCCGATCGCGTCCATCCGCATACGGCTGGTCGCATCAGACGTCGAGCCCGGGCCGTAGCAAAGAGTGACATCACAACTGGCCGTACGTGGGGATTCCGAACTGGCCGCTGACACCGATCCCCCTATGCATCACCCATCACATGCCCTGCGTCAGAAGCCGACGGTTTCCCCCAACTCGCGGCCGATTCCCGACGTGATGAATTCCGTCAGGTCATAGGCGGAGAGGTGCATGATGCCGGATTCCGCGCCCGGGTGAATCCTGGCGGCGTACTCGTCCAGAATCTCCGCCAGGATTTCTGCTCGGACGGCAGATATGGCGACTTTCTCCAACTCTCCCTTCTCGCGATAGAAGCGGCGCTGGCCGGCACGTGGAGCACTCGGCTTCAGCCCCGCCGCCACGCTCAGCTCGAAACTGTTGGCCTCGGCTGCGATCAACGTGGGAACCGGCCGGCCCTCGGGCCAGTCCACCCCCGAGACCGTGTGTACGCGCGGATCGATCAGCTCGTGACTCTCCCGCCAGAACACGCCCGACCTCCCGGCCAGAAGATCCTGAAGGACTTGAGCGGCTTTCGACGCAGCAGGTTCCACCGAGTAATCCCCGGATTCCCGAATGTCCTTCAGGGTGGGCATGTTCTCCGACGCGTGCCAGGCCGCCCGGGCCAGTGCCTCGTACCGCACCTGCAAGTCGTCCACATCGGACGGCCGGTGGGAGACGCGCGCCACGCTCACCGCATCGGCAGGGTGCGGAGTCGGCACGCTCGTTCCCAGCGCCTCCCGCAGTCCGTCGGCGGCCTCGTGCACCATCCGGCTGAGCTCTGCCGTGTCCCCGGCGATCGTCACCGGGGGCCGCCCCGGCGCCAGCCGGTAGGCCAAGTCCCAGAGCGGGGCGGTCAGCGTCAGCATGTGGTTCTCCGGAACGACCACCGCCCGCCCCGGCACCAGGTAGTCGTCCGGATACGGCTCCATCCGCGGCTCGTAGGGACCGGGATCGCCGGCCATCCGGGCCTTCCACTCCCCGACCGCCTCCGGAAACGTGACTGGCCGGTCAATCGGGCCCGCGGCCCGACGCGAGATCAGATGACGTGCCGGATCGGATGGTTCACCCTCGCGCGGCTCAAGCCCGTGCTCGGAGACACTCAGTGCCGCCTCCAACTCCCGCCACGCCTGCCGACGCTCCTCTGGCCAGCCTCCGCCCAGGCTGTCCAGGCGCCACAGGCGGTTCTGTTGCACCCACATCATCCGGGAAGCCGCCGAATACACGGCGTCGTACGCGTCGGCAAGCTTCGTCTGGCAGCTCATCGGGCTCTCCTTCACAACTGATCAACTCGCCAACGTTCTCACATTGCGCTGACCAATCGTCATGCGATTGCTGATCGACTCCCGGCTCCGCCCTGAGGGCCCGTGTGATGCCGTAATCAGTTCCCGGGGTTTGTCCTCCTTGTGGGCTGGGCGCGGTAGGACCGTGGTCTTGTCGCTGGTCCCCATGGACCCCATGACGGTCCGAGCCCACCACGACACGGCAGGCATGCGCGTCAGCAAGCACCTCATGAACGCCCTGGAGGACCGACGCCCTGGCGAGCGGCGCGGCCGACCAGAAGGTGCTGCCGGCCAAGGCGCGCACGCACCTGCCGGACACCATCGATACCGCCGGCTGACCTCCCCGCTCTGAAAGCCCTCCGTGCCGCCCCGACCCTGGATCGCCGGGGCCGGGGCGGTCTCGGTGGCCCCTCACTGGTGAGATCCTGAACGGATGAACGAGACATCCGCTGCTCTGGCGACCGCTCGGTGGCCGCTGACCGCGGCTGGGGAGACTGATTGGCTGCGGGAGCTGGCCGACGATGACGGGCTCACCGGCTTCATGCCGCCGGCACTGCCCGACGCCGCCTGGGTGCTTCACTCCATGTATGAACACGAGCTCGGTCCCACCGACATGTCCTACGTCGCGTATCAACGAGCCGTGCTGAATGGCGGCGGGCCCGAGATCATCCCGGGCCTCGACCCCGCGGACGTGTTCGAGGGGACGCCGGGCGAGCCCCGCGGCCCCCGTTGGCGCCGACTGCGCTGGGCGGAGCTCTCGCGGCGGACCGGTGATCCGGTTGCGCCAGAGGGTCGGCTGCCCTGCTACCGCTCATTCCCCTCGCTCCGGGAGCCGAGCGGCTGGCCGGTCGGCATCACCGGCCCGTCCGAGGGCAGCCTGGACCGGTCCGACTGGAACCGCCTGGTCGATATCCTCACCGAGCACAGCCCGCGGGGTGCTGCGACCCGCTGCCTGGCCTACTACAACCCGCTGTTGCAGAGGGCTGAGGACTTCGACAACCTGCACGTCCGGGCCGGCACGCTCGCGGATGCCAAGGCGTTGTACGACCACCCGGAGGAGGACGGTTGGACCCCGTCCAACCTCTGGGCTCAGGACCGGTCCTGGGTCCTCTGCACTGACTACGACCTCTGGGCCACCAAAGTGGCGGGCCCTGCCCCGCTCGTCGAGGCGCTCCTGAACGACACGGAAATCGAGGCCCTCCGACTGCCCTGGGCCCTCTGATCCCGACCGCCAGGGGCCTGGAAGCGACCAGCTGAGGCCGAGAGGTCACATGAAGCGCACAGGCGCATGGGCGCGCCATGCCGAGGTGAGACTGGGGTGGGGCGGTTCGGTGGTGAATGTGCGGTGGTCGCGGATGAGAGCCCATAGGACGTCGAGACGGGGGCGCGCCAAAGCCAGGATCGCCTGCTTGTGGCTCTTGCCTTCGTTTCTCTTGCGGTCGTGGAAGGTCTTCGAGGTGGGGCAGAAGCGGGCGGTGACCTGGGCGGAGAGATGGAAGACGCGCAGGAACCGACGGTGGTAGCGGTGTGGTCGGCGCATGTTGAGTGGCGGTGTCGTCGCGGGGCACCGGGCGGCCAATCAGTCAAAAGCTACAACCACGGCGGTGGAACCTGGCCGGGCATGTTGGACATGTTGGAACTACTGGAGACGGATCGCAGTCCGGACGATGTCGGCGACGGCTCTGGACCGACTGTGCGGTGGCCAGGCGATCACGGTGGTGACTTTCGGCGCGTCCAGCACGGGCACGGCGGCGAGGTCACCGTGCAGTTGGGCTCGGCACGACTCCGGTGAGACCGCGCAAGCACGGCCGAGCGCGACGAGCTGCAACAATTGCGCGTGGTCGCGGACCTGCGGGCCGGTGCCGGGCGGGTAGGTGCCGTCGGGGTTGGGCCAGCGTGGCAGGGGCAGGCCTGGCAGCCCCGTGATGTCAGCCATGTGCACGTGGGCGCGGACGGTGAGCGGATGCCCGGCCGGCAGGACCACCACCTGGCCCTCCGTGCCGAGCTCTTCGGTGTCGAACCCGGCCGTCGAGTCGAACGGCCGGTGCAGCAGCGCCACGTCGGCCCGGCCCTCGCGCAGAAGTCGTTCCTGCTCGGCCGGGCCGCACAGGATGACGTCGACGGGGACCGCGCCGGGTTCGGCGGCGTACGCGTCGAGCAGTTTCGCCAGCAGTTCTCTGGATGCGCTGGCCTTCGTGACCAGGACCAGGCCAGGCCGGCCGGCTGGGGAAAGGCCTGCGCGGCGGGTCCGGCGCTCAGCGGCGTCGACCGCGTCGAGGGCGGCCCGGCCCTCGGCCAGCAGCACCGAGCCGGCCTCGGTCAGCGTGACGGTGCGGCTGGTCCTCTCCAGCAGAGCTGCCCCGAGCCGGCGTTCGAGCTGCTGGATCGCCCGTGACAGAGGCGGTTGTGCGATCCCGAGCCGGTGCGCGGCGCGCCCGAAGTGCAGCTCTTCAGCGACAGCGACGAAATATCGCAGTTCCCGGGTCTCCATGCCGCCACGGTACTCCGGATCAATACCCTGAAGGTATCGCTGCCTACCCGATCGGTCTTGGACCTTCGCCGCGGTCGGAGAGCAGGATGGTCCCCATGAGCGAACGAACGATTGCGCTGGTCACCGGCGCGAACAAGGGAATCGGCTACGAGATCGCCGCGGGGCTGGGCGCCCTCGGCTGGAGGGTCGGAGTCGGCGCCCGCGACGATCAGCGCCGTATGGCCGCGGTGGAGAGACTGCGCGCCGCCGGCGTCGACGCGTTCGGCGTACCACTGGACGTGACCGACGACGCGAGCGCGACCTCCGCCGCACGGCTGATCGAGGAACAGGCCGGGCGCCTCGATGTGCTCGTCAACAACGCCGGCATCGCCGGCGGCATGCCGCAGGAACCCACCCGGGTCGATCTCGCCACCATCCGGACGGTCGTGGAGACCAACGTGATCGGCGTCATCCGCGTCACCAACGCCATGATGCCGCTGCTGCGTCGCTCTGGCTCACCGCGGATCGTGAACATGTCCAGCAGTGTCGGCTCCCTCACGCGGCAGTCAGGAACCGCTGCTGAGCAGACGACGGGTCCGATCGCCGTGGCGTACGCGCCGTCGAAGACGTTCCTGAACGCCGTCACCCTCCAGTACGCCCGGGAGCTGAGCGGCACGAACATCCTGATCAACGCCGGCTGCCCCGGCTACGTCGCGACCGACCTCAACAGCTTCCACGGCGTGCGCACCCCCGAACAGGGCGCGGCGATCGCCATCAAACTGGCGACCCTGCCGGACGACGGCCCGACCGGCAAGTTCTTCAACGACGCCGGCGTAGTCCCCTGGTGATGTGCACGGCCGCCGTCATCAGCCGCCGGATGAGGCGGCTTCGTCCGCGCGTCTCGAACCGGTGTATCGACGCGGGTTCCACCATGAATGGCAATGCACCGCAGGTTGCAAGCAGTGTGACCATGTGGTTCCAACAAGCGTGACCTGCGGGGTCCGAATCGCAAGTTCACCACACCCTCCTGGTTCCAACTACCGCGTCCGGTCACACATCATGCTCGGATGGCCCACGACAAAGTTGAGCGGCTCCTTGGGTGGGTGTGGCCGGAGTGGGTCACTGCCCCCTTGAACGACGGCGTTGAGGTGTTCGCTCTGCCGCAGCGGTTGACCCGGGCGCCGGCCAACGCGAGCTCCGCCGAGCTGGAACCGTGCGGGAAGGCGACCGGACCGGCGCCGGTCACTCCGGCCGGCTTCCCAGGCTCAGCGTCGCGGCCGGTCCGCCGGCGCACGCCTGGCAGCCGGGCGTCCGCGGACCGGCGTCAGTACACGAGCAGACGGTCGCAGGTGGTGGTGCCGCTGGGGAGTGAGGCGTCGCTGTTGAGGACGTAGAAGGCGCCGTCGAAGCCGGTCGGGGTCATCCTCGGCACGACTACCAAGGTCTGGCCCGCCATCTGGAGCCCGAACCGCCGCACCACGTTCGTGTCCAGCAGGGCGAACAGGTTTGCCGTCAACGCCGGGAGTCGCAGGATCCGGTAGGTGCGGTCCCCTTGCGTTCCCGTCACCAGCGACTGGTACTGGGTGTCCCCCCATTGCGACGGGTTTGTCGTGACCCGCCCCGCCGCGTCCAGGGCTTGCAGCCGCAGCTGCGTGCTGTCTCGGACGCCGGCCATGTGGATGTGCAGCTGGTCGAGCCGCCGGGCGGCCTGCGAGTTGATGCCCAGCCCGATGTAGCGGTACTGCACGGGCACGTCGCCGCCCCTGCGGGCGTTCTCCCAGGCCTCGTGCCAGTAGTTCGCGACGTTGGGCGTCAGCAGGAACGGGCACTCGATGCCCGTGATCCGGCAAGCCGGGACGGTCAGGTAGTTGTGCGTCGACACGGGCTCGCCGTGCAGCACCACGTAGTTGGGGGTGGTCTTGAGGCAGTCCGCCTTGTGCCCGCTGGGCGGGACGATCCCCTGCGTGCAGTACTGCACGTCCTGCCACAGCGGGTCGGTGTCCGCGGGACTGCCGCACAGGGACTGCATCTGGGCCGGGGGGCACGGGCTCGGGCCGCCGGGAGGCGGCGGATCCGTCGGGCAGGGGCAGCACGACGAACCGCCGGAGCCGGGCGGCGGACACGCCGCCGCGGACGCGCTGCCGCCCGCCCCGGCCAGCAGGGCACCCGCACCCAGGACACCGGAAAGCGCCACAAACTGACGCCGGGGCATGCCGTTCGGCGTGACGGTCGCATTCATGCAAGGACTCCGATGGTCGACGACCTCTGCTTCGACCGACCAACCTAGGCGCGGGACCGCCCACCTCCCGGGAAGGTGCGGGCGGAACGCCCAGAATTGCGCCGGAAGGCCCAACGAAGCCGGCCCACGGCGTCACGCGTGAGGCGCGGGAACCGCGTGCCGCCTCACTGTATGAGCTCGATGTGAGGATGGTTGGCGGCTACCGGGCAGGTGTGAAGTTGGAGGTCATAGCCACGGGCGACTTCGAGCCCGGTGAAGTTCCCCGGAGGGGTGCCGGGGAGTTGTCGCGGGGGATCCGCCTGGTCCTCCTCGGGGATCCAGCTCTCGCCGTCGGCGGCCCATTCTGTGGTGGCGATGGTGAGCAGCGGCTTCGCCTCGGCGCCACACACGGAGCATGCCCGCGGGACGGGATCAGTGAGGCCCCAGCGGGTCCAGCCACCGATCTTCCAACCGGGTGCCAGCGACAGCACGTCCGTGTAGAACTCCTCCGGGGCGACCTCGTAGGAGTTGTCCACTGCCGCTCCGGCCGCCTGCCACCTGCTCCAGTCCTCCAGTTGCTGTTGGAGTTCCTCACTCAGCTCCATGTGGTTCGGGTATTCGGTGACCTGCTCCGGCGTGAGCAGACACGGCTCCGGAACGTAGGCGGAGAATTGGACGGCAGGCGGCTCGGGAGGTGCCTCGAGCACGTCCGCCACGGTCGCTTCGGTCCGCCAGAACAGTGCGGTCCTGGGGTGTGCCGGGTGGTCGAAGGGACACCAGAGAACTTGAAGCAGGTCGGCCTCGGACTGCCCGGGCGGGCGCAGCGACGGGACGTCACGCACGTACAGCTGAGCGACGGGCAGCATGGCGATCGGTCCGTCGGGCCAGGGGCGGCCTGCGTTGATTCGCTCCTCGATCGCCAGTTCCTCAGGCGTGTATCGGGTGACCGGGGGATCACCGCCTGGTCGGTTCGCCACCAGTGCCCGGATGCGCCGCCGCTCCCTCACGTCCTGCGGGGAGAGAATCTCGTTTCCGCCCCATTTGTGCGGTCCCTCGCAGTGCGGCCACGGTTCGTCGGCGGGCCAGAGGAGCGGCCCGCCGACGGAACTGTCGTGCGGTGTGGGCGATCCGGGGCGGGGGTGCAGCCGGGTCGCCGTGCGTTCGAGCGGGGCCAGCTGGGGGAAGAGCTCCGCGACTTCGAGAGGCCGCGGTGGTGTGGTTCGACTCATACTGGCCCCTAGGGTGCTAATGGGTTGTCATCAGTTTCCGAGGTTGAGAGTCCCGGTGTCCTTCAAGGTGTTGGGGACGTAGACGTTGGGGAACAGCAACTCTGTCGTCCCGTTCGCCCGTTCGATGTTAGCGGTCATCGTCACGCCCACCGGGATGGTGCTCGTGGCATCCCGGAAGACGGGGGTCACCTGGTAGAGAATCGCATCGTTGGCGCCGAAGGACGACTTCTTCACTTCCTCCTGAGCCTGGTACTCGAAGCTCCTCATGCTGGGCGTTCCGGTGTTCATTCCCACCTGCCAGCAGGGGACGAGATTGTTCTGGCCTCCATCCCTGACTTTCCCCGGGCCGCCGAGGATGTTGGCGATCAGGTGACACCGGGCCAGATCGGTTCCGGAAGAGTAGTCGTCGCGGAACTTCTTCGCGTCCTGCCAGCCGGTGGGGTCACCCCCGGCATGCTTGCCCTCGACGACGTTCTTACCCAGGCAGGCTGTCGCCTTGGTCGGGCGGGTGCCCGCCCCGCCCTTCGGGGTGGTGGTCTTGTTGACGTGGGCGACGGGTTCGGTGGTGTTCTGGTACCAGCCGTCACCCTTGGGAAGGGCCCCGGCCGGCAGATTCGCCAGACATGCGGCCTGCGGAGCCCCGGCCGGCGTCGTGAATTCGACCTTGAACTGGTCGGCGTCAATGACCCGCTGGCTCTGGAATCCCTCAGCGAGCTTCCCGTCGGCGAACTGCTTTTCCTTTGCCGGGACATGAGCGCGCACGCACGGCGCCGCAGGATCCAGATCCAGGCTGTTGCCGAGGACGTAGGTGTCCCAGCCGCCACTGCTGGCGTTGGGGATCACCTCGACGCACCGGGCCCCGTCGATTCCTCCTTCCTTGACTTCCGCGAAGGGGAATTCGGCGCAAGTGTCGGTGTCGACGAGGTCGGTGTTCGCGTCGAAGGGCTCCGTTCCCGCGCTGCCGCAGGTGCGGCCCGAGCGGTCGGCCGTGCCGCTCTTCTGCCGGGTCAGCGGCTTGGCCTTTCCCCACCCGTCGTTGAGGTGCTGTTGGGCCCACTGGTAGGCGGCGACCGCGCCACCGGGGTCCGAGCCCTGTGCGTTCATCTCGACGAGCGCCATGACCGAGGGGATGACGCAGCCCGGCGACGGGGTGCCCGCGGGGTCTGCGACGGCATCGTCGCAGCGGATCTTGCGCGGGTTGGTCCACGAGGCGTTCGGGTCGGTGATCGTGGCACCCGGCATGGTCACGTACATCTGGTATGAGGTGTCGAACTCGGAAACCGCTCCCGCCGCGGGGGTCGAGGAGTACGAGACGGTGCCGGTGAGGGACTGTCCCACGGTCAGGTTGCCCCCGAACCAGGGCGCGGCCTTCGTCGCCTTGCAACCGGTTCCGCAGGCGGCGCGGAACTTGGCGGTGAGCGCGGTGACGTCGCCCTGCGCAGAGGTCATCTTCGTGGTGACCTGCTCACTCCACGTCGTGCCACTGGCCGGAAGCGACGCGCTGGTGGAGACCTCCAGGGTGCCTCGCCCGATCTCCGCGCCGTTGCCGTCGCGCAGGATGTAGAGGACGTTCAGCCCGGACACGCAGTAACTGAAGCGCTCATACGAGTAGTTGCCGAGACCACTGACGGCGCAGCCGGCGCCGGCAAGCGACTGTGCGGCGGCGGCCGGCTGTGCGGCGGCGCGCGGCTGTGCGGCGGCGGGCCGGGGCGAGGAGGCGATGGTGAGGCAGGCCTCGACAGCGCCCTTCCTGCGTTCCTTCGAGTCTGGCGCCGTGGCCTCGCAGTGTTCCCCGGACGTCCTCGGCGCGACGCCGGCTGTCGCCGCGGAAGCCGTTGCGGCGGACCGATCCGTGCTCTGCAGTTGCGTGGGCTTGTCTGTGGCCGGCTGTGCCGTGGCCATGCCCGTGGTGGTGAGTCCCAGCGTCGCGGCCATCAGTACCGAGAGCAGGGTCGACCGGGCCCGTATTCGCACGCTGCCTCTGGGACGTGTGCTGTGCATGCTTGTCAGATCTCTCTTCTGTCTTGGTAGATGGGTATCGAGGGGTGGCACTCCATGTGACGCGCCCGAGGCAGGCACTCTCGGAGCGTGCGGCGAGATCACTTACGGACTGTTCACCGCAGCCGGCCGGGTCTTGGCCGGGGTGGGAAGACGCGTGAGATCGCCGGGTCGATACTCCGCACCTGGCAGGGGGCGCCTCGGGCGCCTGCGGTGGCAACTCACCCCAGCCACCACATGGCCGGCCGCGTGATCAGTTGAGCGGAATCGTCTGTGCCACTCAGGGCGGAGAGATACCCGGGTTGGTCTCCGACCGATTGGGCGGAGACGCACCACCGCCGGCGGGGGCAAGGTCAGTGGTGAGCGGCTGTCAGGTGAATACCTTGACGATGTCGGACGCGACGTCTTCGGCGACCTTGACCACCTTCTTGACGACCGGCTTGGCCACGGTGGAGGCAACACGTCCGCCGCCGCGGGTGACGAGCCCCAGTGCCGTACGGCCGGCCGAGGAGACGAACTCGCCGCTGGTGAAGCCGTATTCGATGCCCGTGGCCAGCACGCTGACTCCAGCGGCTACGACAGAGATGCCGAGGCAGACCGCGGCGATGCTGCCCAGAACGGGTGCCGCCGGGAAGAACACGCAGGAGACGGCGAAGCCCGCTGCCAGGAGACCGGCTGCCATGCTCACCTTGTCGGCGGTGTCAGCCCACCATTTGGCGTCGTTCCACCATTCGTCCTTGCCTGCTTCGCTTCCCTTCGGATTGACCGTGTCGTTGGTCGTCGTGTCGGAGGGATTGTGGTTGGCGTCCCGGTCCTTCTGTGCCTGTTCGGCGGCGACGCGCGCGGCTTCCCTCACTTCTGCCGTCCGCTTGTCCGCCGCGATCTGGCGTGCGTCGGCGGCGGCCGCGGCGGCGGTCTTGGCGTCCCGGCCGGCGGCGAGCTCGGCCTGGTGGGCATCGGCGGCGGAGGCCTGGGCGCTGTAGGAAGAGGCCAGTGCGCTGCGGGCCGCGTCGATGGCGCGGTTGGCGGAGTGGTTCGCCGCGCGGGAGGCACTCTGTGCGGTGGCGGCGGCGTCCTTGGCCTTGTTCGCCGAAGTCTGGGCGTCGGCGGCGGATTTGTCCGCCGCGTCCGCGTGCCGGCGGGCCTGGGCTGCGAAGCCGTCGGCCAGTTTCGCCGAGTCCACCGCCTTGTCAGCCCATTCTTGGGCCTTGGTCCCGGCATCCCGGGCTATCGCAGCCACCTGGGAGGCGAGTGCCGCGTCTCGCTGTGCCTCCTGGGCGATCTTGGCTGCTGCGGCGATGGCAGCCTGCATGGCGGCGGCGTGGCTGAGGGAGTCGTAGTCAAGCTGGGTGGCTCGGTGCTGGACGAATTCCACGAAGCGCCGGCGCATCCAGGCGGGGCCCTCCATGGCGACTTCGGCGTAGGCCTTGGTGTACGCGTCAGCGGTGGCTATGACCTTCATGGTGGCGACGGCGTCGTCCTCTTCGACGGCCTTGGGAAGGTCCTCGTCGAAGAACTTCTGGAGCGATTCCGGTGTATTGGTGTTCAGTGCGTCGTTGGCAGCCTTGGTGACAGCCTTGCCGGGCTTCTCGTGCAGGATCTTCAGGATGTTGACCCTGTTGTCCTCGGCACGTGCCTTGATGACACCGCCGGTGTTGAAGTCCCCTTCCGCGGGGACTCCGCCGGCGAGGGCCTGGACCGCCGCCTTCGCGACCGCCGGTTCGGAGACCTGGGCGATGAAGAGGATGGTCTCGCGATCGTCCTGGGCCGCGGCGAGCTGCCGATCGAGGTCGATCCAGGAGAACACGTCGTAGTCGGATCCGGCGAGAGCGAAGCGTGCGGCCTGGCGGGTCCAGGTGCCATGGGCCTCGAGCAGAGCGGTGGCTGCCTGGCGACCCAGGGTTGCGGCGACGGTCAGGTTGTCGCTGCCGAGGGCCTGCTCCGCCCTGGCTATGAGGTCCTTGGTGGCCTGGGTGGTCTGCTGTGCCTGTGTGCGCTTGTTCAGGACGGCCGCGCGTTCGCTCTTGTCCAGCAGGGCGAGTTGAGCAGCCTCCTTCATTCCTTGCAGCCTGTCGGCCGCCAGCCTGGCCGCCTCGGCGGCGCGGGCGTTCTTCTCCACGTTCAGCGCGTCCGCGATGGCCTGCGTCGCGAGGTTGGCCGCCTTGACCGCCTCGTCGGCGTAGGCGGTGGACTTGTTGGCGAAGTCGATCGCCTGTCCTGCGTACTTGACGGCTTCTTCGGCGGCGTCAGCGGCCTTTTCGGCGTGTACGGCGGCTGATTTGGCCGCACTGTTCGCGGTGCGGGCGGCCTTGGCAGCGGTCGAAGCCAGCGCCTGGGCCGTGGAGGCGGCGTTGGTCGCCTGGTTGGCGGCGGTGGAGGCGAGCGCGGCCTGACGCTTGGCCTCGGCCGCCTCACCCTGGGCGACACCGGAGGCCTCGGCCGCCTGGGCGGAGGCCTTCGCGGCGGCCGCGGCGTCGCGGGCGGCGTCCGCCGCGGCCAGACCGGCGCCGGCCGACTGCTCCGAGGCGACGGCCGCGTCATCGGCAGCCTTGGCAGCGGAGTACGCCTTCGCGGCGGCGTCACGGGCGGCGACGGCGGCGTTCTTGGCCTCGTTGGTCTTCGACGCGTCCTTCGACGCGGCGATGGCGGCGTGATAGGCGCGCGTGGCCGCCGATCCCGCGGCGGCGGCCGCCTGGGAGGCCGCCGTGGCCGCCCAGGACGCCCGCTGCGACGCCTGGACCGCCGCGGAGGAGGCGCGGATGGCCGTGCGGGCCGCTGCCGCGGCGCCGCCGGCGGCGGTGGCGGCCTGGCGGGCCGCCTCGGCGGACCTGCGGACGTCGTCCCTTGCCTTCTCGGCTTCGGCCGCTGCCGTTTCAGCCGCCTCCTTCGCCTTGCTCGCGGCTGTCGTCGCACGCGCGGAGGCCTCGACCGCGAGGTCGGTCTGTTCCCGCGCACGCGCGCTCTCGCGCTCGACGATGGCGACCAACTGCCCGATGGTGGCGGCTTCCTGGTCGCGGGCCCGCGCGATGTGCTGGCCAGTGTCGAGATACCACTGAACGTCGTCCGCGGTACCGCTCAGGGCGCGGTTCGCGTATTTCTTGAGTTCCGGTCCGGCCGTGGCAAGGCTGCGGAGGATGTCCACCCGCATGTCCTCCAGCCTGGCGTTGTACTGGGACGTGAGCAGGAACTGCTCCAGCGCCTGGTCCGTACTGGCACTCAGCGCGGCGTTGCCGTCCCGCTTGATGCTCTTTCCACCATTGGCCATGACAGTGAGGGTCGAGACCCGCATGTCCTCGGTTACCGAGGAGCGGAATCCGTCCTTGACGAATGCGGATATCGCCCCGTCACCACCGTTGAGGGCCGCGGTGACGTCTCTGCGGACACTCTTGCCTCCGTAGCCGAGATAGGTGAAGGCGGCGACACGGTTGTCGACCCGCGTCGCCCTCGGCAGCTGCTCGGCCAGGAAGGTCGCAATGTCCTGGTCGGTGCCGCTGAGTGCGTACGTGGCCGCCTCCTTGACCGAACGACCGCCCAGCATCCAGGCCTTGACGACCCGGGCCCGCTCCGTGTCCGGAAGCGACAGCGCGTCTCCGGCCGCGGTGGTCGCTCCGGCCGCGCCGCTGCTGGTGGCTGCCCGTACGGGTGTGGTGAACAGCCAGGGAGTGGAGACGGCAGCCGCGCTCGCCGCGACGGCGGTAGCGAACCGGCGTCGGCTCCAAAAAGTTTCCTGCACGGAAGAACCTCTCTGTTGATTCCTCGAGGTCGAGGCCCAATCACGCCCGGGATAAATCGACAATCACCGGAACGACAGTCAGCTGACCTTAAGCAGCAACAGGCCCTGAACACACCTGGCTGGAACCTCACCGACACTACATTCAAAAGATGGCCGGATCTCATCCTCAGGTTTTCGCAAAACCGCCACAACCATTTCGCGGAGTGGCGCAAGTCACTCCACCGATGGCGGTTATGTACCTGTATACCCTCTCTATCCCATTGGCTGGATGGCGTGTGGCTTGGTTTCATTCAGGAGATCGTCAGCCACCTCGAAGCTCCGTCGTAGCATTCATTCGACTGCGTTGCCCAGCCGGCTACCGGGGCGCCCAGAAAGCACGCGCGCACCCATCTACCGGTCTGACGATTTCCCCCGATCGCGGCGCATGTACGCACGTTCGGGATCACCTACATTCGAAACTGAGGATGAACATGAAGGCACGTGGCACAATCCTGCGGATCGTCGGCGCGGCTGTGGGTGCGGGTGCTCTGGCCTGGGCCGCTGTCGCGGGCGGCGTGACCGGAGGATCCGGCGCGGAAGGCATCTCTACGAAGTCGATCGCCGATGAGGGCCCCGGATATGCCGTCGAGGACTTCGCCTACCCGAACGCCGACAAGATCCTCGCGGAGAAAAAGATCAAGCTCAAGAGCGGGAATGGGAATATCCTCCTCGCCGAGTGCACGGGTGCGCCCGAACTGATGGAAGTCTTCTCCCATGTGAACGAGAAGGTCTGCTTCCGAGTCACCGGAGACAAGGGCTATCTGAGCCTGGAGATCCCGGCGGTCTTCGGAATCAAGGGAAACAATTTTGCCGCCCAGGTCGAAATGTCGACCGGCTCCGAGGAGAAGACGTTCAACGTCGACAAGAACACCTGGACGGCCGTTGGTGAGACCGCAGACGAGCAGGGGCGTGATTTCATGCTTCTCGAAATCAGGACTTCCAAGTAGTCCTCGTCGCGTCGCCGCCCTTTCTCGCCGGGCAAACCCGCGTGTCACCGCCGAACGCATCGGCTCCCTTTCCTGTTCTGAAAGAAGACCATGACTGAAACGCGTCTCCGCCCTGCGCGGGCGACCGGTCTGCTCGTCACCGCCACCGCCGTTGCGGTGGGCCTCGTATCGGCCGGGCCGGCTCAGGCCGTCGTCGGTCCCGAGACACCGGCCGGTCAGTACGCCTTCACCGCAAAGCTGGTCGTCGGTGGCGAGGCAAACAGCCGTGGCTGCACCGCCACTCTCGTCGACGCCAACTGGCTCCTGACCGCCGCCAGTTGTTTCGCGACCACCCCGGGTACGACGGTCCCGGCCGGCAAGCCGGCGCTGAAGTCCACGGCGACCCTCAGCGACGGCAAGACCGTGGACATCGTCGAGATCGCTCCACGCGCAGACCGCGACGTCGTCCTCGCCCGCCTGGCCACCCCCTCCGCTGCCCTCACCGGCGTCAAGCGCGCGAACGTTGCACCCGTGGCCGGTGCCGAGCTGACGGCGGCCGGGTTCGGGCGCACCAGGACCGAGTGGGTGCCCGACAAGCCCCACACCGGTTCGTTCAACGTGAACGCTGCGGATGCCACCAGCCTCAGCATCACCGGCAAGGGCACCGACTCCCTGTGCAAGGGCGACACAGGTGGGCCTCTCCTGAACGGCGCCGGCGAGTTGGTTGGCGTCAACAGCCGTTCCTGGCAGGGTGGCTGCTACGCCGCCGACCCCGCCGAGACCCGTACCGGCGCGATCGCCGCCCGCGTCGACGACTTGCGTGAGTGGATCGACGGATACCGCGCGACGACTTCGGGCTGGCAGACCGAGACCCTCGTACAGTCCGGCAGCAGCCTCTACCAAGGCATTCGCCTGCCCGACGGTTCGTGGACCGGGTTCAGCGACGTCCAGGCCAAGGTCAACGACTTGGGCGGAATCCGCAGCTCCGCCGCTGCCGGTATCAACGGCGACACGCACGTGCTGGCCATCAGCAACAGCGGCGGCCTTTCCCACACCATCCGCAAGGCGGACGGCACCTGGGGCCGGTTCGGAGACGTCTTCGCCGCGGCAAACACCCTCGGCAACCTCACCCAGGTCTCAGCCGTCTCCATCGGCTACGACCTCCACGTCGTGGCCGTCGCCGACGGAAAGGCCTTCCACACGGTCCGCAACGCCGCGGGCAGTTGGACCCCCTTCCGCGACGTCAGCAGCGGCTCCCTCACCCACGTGACCGCTGCCGCGACCGCCAGTGTCCGGGGCGAGCTCCAGGTCGGCCTCGTCAGCGGCGGAAGGCCCTATCACAGCATCCGTCAGACCAACGGGAACTGGCTGAGCTGGGGCAACGTGTCCCAGGCCGCCGGCAGCACCGGCCCCATCACCTCGATCAGCATGGCCGGCGCCGGCGACGGGACGCACTTCGTGGTAGCCACCGACAACGGCTCCCGCCAGTACCACACGCTCCGCAATCCCGACGGAACGTGGACCGCCTTCGGAGACCTGAAGCCCTACTTCGGGAGCATCACCGCCACATCCCTCTCCGCCGCCGCAGTCAACGGCGAGCTCCAGATCGCCGTCACCACCGCCGACGGCAAGGTCCTGCACACCACCCGCCACACCGACCGTACCTGGGGCGCTCCCGTCACCGTGCCCCTGGAGGGCCTGCCCGGAGCTCCCGGGGCGCTCGCCATCACAGCCACCCTGCACAGCTGATCCGACTCTCCGGCCCCGCGATACCGGTCGCGGGGCCGCCGTCGTCCCCGCCGTCGTCCCCGGCGCCGACGAGCCCGCTCCTCCGCGCGCTCGGGCACCAGATCCTGATCCTGTCTGCTTAAGGATGTTCCGTATGCCAGTTCTCCATACCCGCTCGGTGCGGCCCGGCCTCGTGGTGGCCGCGGTCGCGGTCGCCACCTCCCTGGTCACCGTCGGAACCGCCCAAGCCGTCACCGGGCCGGAGGCCGCCTCCGGACCGTACGCCTCCATCGTGCAGCTGGCCCTCGGTGACGAGGCGACCGGCCGCGCCTGCACCGCAACGCTGGTCGACCCGCGCTGGGTACTGACCGCGGCGAGTTGCTTCGCCACCACTCCCGGCGTGGGGGTCCCGGCCGGCAAGCCCGCGCTGAAGACCATTGCGACATCGAGCGACGGCCGGCGCCGCGAGATCGTCGAAGTCTCCGCCGGCGCCGCCGACCGGGACCTGATCCTCGCCCGCCTCGCCACCCCGGCCGTCGGCATCCCCACCGTCAAACGCGCCGCCACCGCCCCCGCGTCGGGCGCGGAGGTGACCGCGGCCGGCTTCGGCAGGACAAAGACCGAGTGGGTGCCCGGCAAGCTCCACAGCGGAGCCTTCACGCTGAACTCGTCCGATGGCGCCACCCTCGCCCTCACCGGCAAGGGCGCCGACGCCATCTGCAAGGGCGACACCGGCGGCCCGCTGCTGAACGCCGCCGGTGAGCTCGTCGGCGTCAACAGCCGTTCCTGGCAGGGTGGCTGCCTCGGCACCGACCCGGCCGAGATCCGTACGGGCGCCATCGCCGCCCGCGCCGACAACATCGCCGGCTGGATCGACCAGACCGTCGCTCCGCGTCAGGGCGGGCAGGTTTCGCTCATCGCCGCCGGCGGAGGGGCCTCGTGGTCGCAGACCGGAGACCTCGCCTACGGGGAGTACGGCGCGTCGTGGGACAAGATCGACGGGCTCGACATCTCCCGGATCAGTACGGTCCGCCACGGGGACACGGTCCGCGCCTACGCCATCGCGGGCGGTCAGGTCTACGGCCACGACCTGGACCTCGCGACCGGCAAGTGGTCCGTCTGGGGCCAGATCCCCGGTGGTGCCGCCGGCGCGAAGGACATCACGGCCGCGCTCGTGGGCGACACCGTCCACGTACTGATCGTCGGTTCTGAAGGGAACTTGTACGCGCAGGCCGCCGACTACAAGGCCGGCCGCTGGAACACCTACTGGACCCCCGTCGGCGCGACCGGCCTGACACACATCACCAGCGCGGCCGCCGGCACCACCGTGCGTGTCCAGGGCATCGGCGGCGGTGGGGTCTACGGCCGCGACCTCGACACCCGCACCGGCAACTGGACCTCGTGGGGTGCGGTCCCGGGCGGCATCGACGGCGCGGTCGACATCGCCTCCAGCACCGTCGGGAACAACGTCCACGTGCAGGTCATCGGCGCCGACGGCGCGATCTGGACACAGTTCGGCAACTATGACGCCGGCCGCTGGAACAGTGCGTGGACCAAGGCCGGCGGCACGGGCCTGACCCGCATCAGCAGCATTGCCTCGGGCAACACCGTCGAGCTCTACGCCGTGGGTACCGGCGGCAGGATCACCAACGCCTCGATGGAGACCGCCACCGGATCCTGGAGCTCCTTCGCCGAGCTTCCGGGTGGTCTCGGCGGAGCTTCCGACGTCGCCGCCACCGTCGCCGCCGCCCCGTCGAAGGTGACGCTGGCCGCCTCGGCCGGCAACACGCTGTTCAGCCAGAACGGACAGTTGGACACCGGTTCCTTCGGCGCCCAGTGGACCAACGTGGGCGGTGTGGCGATCACCCGGCTCGCCGCTGTGGACGCGGGCACCGCCATCCGCTACGTCGGCGTCGCCGGGGGCAAGGTCTACGGCCGCGACTTCGACACGCTTACCAGCACGTGGGGCAACTGGACCGAGATCCCCGGCGGCGCCGGCGGTGTCAGGGACATCGCCGCCTCCATGATCAACAACGTGATGTACGTCCAGATCCTGGGATCCGAGGGCGCGCTCTACACCCAGGCCGGCGACTACAACGCCGGGCGGTGGAACACCACTTGGACCCCGGTCGCGGGCATGGCGGACATGACCGCCATCAGCAGCGCGAAGGCCGGATCCTACGTCCGCCTCTACGGTGTCAGCGGCGGCAAGGCCTACGGCCGCGACCTCGACACCCGCACCGGCAAGTGGACCGTCTGGGGCGAGTTGCCCGGTGGCTTCACCGGCGCCAAGGACATCGCGGTGTCCGTCACCGGCCACACCGTCCACGTCCAGGTCATCGGCGCTGACGGCGCGCTCCACGCGCAGGCGGGCGATTACCTGGCCGGGAACTGGAAGCCGACTTGGACCAAGGTCGGCGGCACCGGCCTGACCCGAGTCACCAGCGCCCACGCCGCCAACAACGTCCTCGTCTACGCGACCGGCGCGAGCGGCAGGGTACGGAGCACCACCCTCGACACCACGACCGGCTCGTGGACCGCCTGGCGTGACATCCCGGGCGCCCTCACCGACCCGGCCGACCTCACCGCCACCACCGGCAAGTAGCAGTCGCTCACACCGGCCCGCCCGTACCGGGACAGCCACCCGGTACGGGCGGTCGTGCGTCGCTGCCCGAGGGTGCGCCCGCGCGGCCGGATCGAGGGGGATGACCCAGTCCGGCGAACGCCTGGCGGATACCGACGGCGCGGTACCGAGGCCGCCCAGGTCGCCGACCTCGTGGGCGCATTCGATGACCGTGCAGGCCGGCTGTTGTTCACCTCCGTGGGTTCGCCTGGCCGCCGCAGCTCGGAGTCACGCCGCGTACCGGTGGGCCGGGTAGGTCAGGTAGCCCGTGTCGCCGCCTTGGAAGTACGTGGCCTCGTCGACGGGGGCGAGGGGAAGACCACCGCGCAGTCGTTCGACCAGGTCGGGGTTGGCGAGGAATGCTCGGCCGAAGCTGATGAGGTCGGCGCCCAAACCGAGCCAGTGGTCGGCGTCCTCCCTCCCGGTCTGCTTGCGGCCCATCGGAAACACCGGGTTCATCACGAGCGTGCCCTGCCACGCACGGCGCAGGGCGACGAGCGTGGCTTCGTCGCTGGTGGCTTCGAGGTGTACGTATGCGAGCCCAAGGGGGTCCAGTTCGGTGAGCAGTGCGGTGTAGAGGTCACGGACTTCGCTCTCCTCCACTCCCCAGAAGGTCCCGCCCGGTGAGAGCCGGAGGCCGGTCCTCTCCGCGCCGACGGTCTCGACGGTGGCGGCGACGGCCTCGACGGCGAACCTGATGCGGTTGGCGATCGTGCCTCCGTAGCGGTCCGTGCGCAGGTTGGCGTTGGATGACAGGAACTGTGAGATCAGATAGCCGTTGGCACCGTGCAGTTCCACTCCGTCGAAGCCCGCGTCCACGGCGCGGCGGGCGGCCCGGGCGTAGGACCGCGCGTGTTCGGGCACTTCGGTGGTCTCCAATGCTCGCGGCATCGGGGCGGGCTGCGGGCCGGTGGGGGTGAACACGTCGCCGGCGGCGGGAACCGCGGACGGACCGACCGGCTGGAGGCCGGTGGTGTCGGGGTGGGAGACGCGGCCTCCGTGCATGAGCTGGGCGAAGATACGTCCTCCGTTGGCGTGGACGGCGGCGGTCACGGGGCGCCACGCCTCGACCTGTTCGTCGGTGTGCAGTCCCGGTGTGCCCGGGTTGGACTGCCCGATCAGGCTCGGCTGCACCCCTTCGCTCACGATCAGTCCGGCCGTGGCCCGCTGGGCGTAGTAGGTCGCCATGGACGGGGTCGCCAGGCCGTCGGCGACAGCGCGGCCGCGGGTCATCGGGGCCATGACCATACGGTTGGGCAGCGTAAGGCCGCCGAGTTGGTAACTGGTGAACAGACTCGTCATGCCTGCACTCCTTCGCAGCTGTTGTGCCCGCGGTTCGCGGACAGCAGCTACGCTAAAACCTCACATCGATGTCAGAGGCAAGGGCCTACGACACGAATTGTTCGCCGGGAGGGTCACATGCGGATCGGGGAGCTCGCATCACGCGCCGGAGTCAGCGTCCGGTCCGTGCGCTACTACGAGGAGCAGGGGCTGCTCACCAGTACGCGCAGTGCCAGCGGGCAGCGGCACTACACGGACGCCGAGGTCGAGCGGATCGCCTTCATCCAGCGGATGTACACCGCAGGCCTGTCCAGTCGCACCATCACCGAGCTGATGCCCTGCATCGATGCGCCGAGTGAAGAGCACTCCGACGCCGCGCTGGAGCGGATGGCACTGGAGCGCGAGCGGCTCTCCGCGCACATCGCCGAGCTTCTGCGGACCAGGGACACTCTGGACGCGCTGATGGCCACGGCCCGGGCACACCAAGAGCAGATGAGGGCCGCAGGAGCAGGTTCGGACTGGCGGCCCCCGGCCTCCTGCCGGCCAACGCACCCTTCTTCCGGACAGGGGAAAGCCTCGTGGGCCACGCGGCCTTCCAGAGCGAAGACGCCGGTGCGGGACTGAAGCCCCTCTCACTCCTCGGCCACATGGGTGACCCACGGACACCAGCGTCCCCACCGGGCCCTGCAGACCTCGTGGGTTCAGGGCGTGCCGGATGAATGCGCCCGGCCGCAGACGTGGTGTCGGCGGCCGAGCGGCCGAGCGGCTCCGCACGGTGAACGGGGCCGCTTCGGGCCCCACGGCAGCTCTTCTGATGCGGTCACGTCGCATCAACGGCCTGTGGTCCACGGTCTCGGCTGCGGCTGCTGCCGCTGCTGCTGCTGCTGCTGCGGAGACCCTGTGCCGGGCCCGCACCGAACCCGCCAACGGCCCACGCCCGCCGTAGCTCTGGAGTTCCTCAAGACGTGCTTACCGGGCCGGCCCTGCGGAACATCTCCTTCGGACAGTTGCGCATCGACTGGGGGTGGGCACATGGAGTATCTGGTGAGCCTGGGGATCGTCATCATCGTGCTGGCCATCGCCGCGCTACGGGGAAGCGGACGTGGTGGCCCCTGGCGAGGAGGGGGCCGGGGAGGCGGGTCGGGGGGCGGCGGTCACTCCTGCGGTGGCGGCTCGTCCTGCGGTGGCGGTGGCGGATCCTGCGGCGAGTGACGCAACTCCTGCGGTGAGTGACGCAACGGCGCACGGCCGGGCGGGCACCTGTGGGAAGGCGGGCCCCGACGAGTCGGGGCCCGTGCGCGCGGGTCCGCACCTCGTCAAGGTGCGGGAACGGATCGGGCCGTCGTCGGGCCTCCGCGACTCCGCTTCCTGGGGGATCAGCCGGATCAGCCGGTACAGGTGATCGAGAAGGGCACCGGGTTGGAGAGGGTGCGGGTGGGGCTCTGGAGTTCCACGGCCATTCCGGTGGTGAGGGTGCCCGCCTTCGTGTAGGTGGTCAGGCGTACGGTGTCGTGGCCCGTCGGGTTGGCCTTGTCGCCGATGGACAGGGTGCGCCAGTGCGGATCCACCACCGAGCCGTCACCGGACACCCAACGGTAGGAGATCAGTGTCGGTTCGGATGCGGTGAAGGTCGCGGTGAACGCCGGGGCCCGGCCCTCGGGCGTCGGGCAGCTGCCGGTGTACGTCGTGTTCGCGCCCGCCACCGACATCCGTACGCCCGAACCGGTGGCGGTGTCCCCGTCGTTGCCGGACAGTGCGTAGGTCAATCCGCCCGCGGTCAGGGCGCAGGCCGCCACGCCGGCCGCGACGAGGAGCACCGTACGAGGCCTGCGGGGCTGGGCGGAGGCCGCACGCGCCTCGGCGGCTTCGATTCGGGCGGCCCCCTCGGTCACGGGTTCCGAGGTGGTGTAGGGCGCGGGCGTGGTCTTGGGCGCGGGCGTGTCAGTGCGTGCGTTTGTGGCAGTGTGCGCGGTCGTGGCGGTGGCTTCGTTCGTGGCGGGCTGGGGGGGCGCGGCGCGGTC
>NZ_LGDE01000394.1 GCF_001279725.1 Streptomyces sp. WM4235
CGTACGGTCTTCGTGTACGCGCACGATTTCCGGATCTTCGGTGGTGCGTTGGGCGAGGCGCACGCGACGAAGATCCACAAGATCATGGACATGGCCATCGCGGCGGGTGCGCCGCTGGTCTCCCTCAACGACGGCGCGGGTGCCCGCATCCAGGAGGGCGTCTCCGCGCTCGCCGGCTACGGTGGCATCTTCCAGCGGAACACGAAGGCCTCGGGTGTCATCCCGCAGATCTCGGTCATGCTCGGGCCCTGCGCGGGCGGCGCCGCCTACTCCCCGGCGCTC
>NZ_LGDE01000395.1 GCF_001279725.1 Streptomyces sp. WM4235
CGCCGCCGCGGCGATCGTTCTGGGTGCCTGGGCGACGCACAGGAGCGTGGCCAGGGTGGAGAACAGCAGGACGATGGACCAGGAGTGGAGTGCGCGGCGCTGGTGCAGGGCGGATCTGAGGATGGACAGGGAGGCGACCATCCAGGGGCCGTAGATCAACAGGGGCCACCAGTTCACGACTTCACGGGCCGTTTGAGGTGCCGCGCTGTGGCGCAGGGCGTCACAGATGGCCAGTCCACTGAGGATGCTCACCACGGTGGCGATGGCGGCGACC
>NZ_LGDE01000396.1 GCF_001279725.1 Streptomyces sp. WM4235
GGCTTGCCCACCCGCGAGTTCACTCACCGGTCACGTCACCGGTGAGTTCAGCCACCGGCGAGCTCGCCACACAAGACCGGTGACTGGGCCGGTGACTGGTGACTGGTGACGGGGCAAGCACCTGCTACCCAGCCAGTTACCCCAGCCGGTAACCTCCGCGCCTGATACCAGGTCTGACCAGGGGAAAGGCGCCCCACAGGGGGCACTTGCGCGGCTAGGTAACCGGGGTTGCACCGCAGGATGCACGGACAGGGGGATGCGGCGGGGGA
>NZ_LGDE01000397.1 GCF_001279725.1 Streptomyces sp. WM4235
ATCGCTGTCCGCGTTGCTCGGGCTTGCCGGGATGCGGGTATCGGGAGTGTGGCTGTCTACGCGGATCCGGATCGGGACGCTCTGCATGTGCGTGTGGCGGATGAGGCGTTCGCGTTGGGTGGTGACACCCCAGCCGCCAGCTATTTGGACATCGCGAAGGTTCTGCGGGCGGCGGCGGACTCCGGCGCGGACGCGATCCATCCCGGGTACGGCTTCCTGTCGGAGAACGCCGACTTCGCCCAGGCCGTCCTCGACGCCGGTCTGAC
>NZ_LGDE01000398.1 GCF_001279725.1 Streptomyces sp. WM4235
ATCACCCTGACCCATACGGATCAAGTTCACTGGGGCCGGCATCGCGAAGATACAACCTTTACGGCCGTACCCTCAGATACCCAACAACGTGCCAGGCACGACCCTCCGCGACCATCACCGCTTTCCACGCCCGAGGGCAGTACTTGCAGAATGTCTTGGAAGACCGTGCCAAATAATCAACGTTCCACCCATGAGCTGACCGTGCAGAACATTTGTCTGCAATCGGTACTGTGCTCCTTAGAAAGGAGGTGATCCAGCCGCACCTT
>NZ_LGDE01000399.1 GCF_001279725.1 Streptomyces sp. WM4235
AAGGTGCGGCTGGATCACCTCCTTTCTAAGGAGCACAGTACCGATTGCAGACAAATGTTCTGCACGGTCAGCTCATGGGTGGAACGTTGATTATTTGGCGCCAGATCATCTGATGGTCTCTCGAGTACTGCTTCGGCGTGGAAAGAGAATCCGGATGAGGTCTGGTGCCTGGCACGTTGTTGGGTATCTGAGGGTACGGCCGTAAAGGTTGTATCTTCGCGATGCCGGCCCCAGTGAACTTGATCCGTATGGGTCAGGGTGAT
>NZ_LGDE01000400.1 GCF_001279725.1 Streptomyces sp. WM4235
AGCCACCGCGGTCGTCATCGCGGCGCGGGTAGCTGGGGCGGTCGCCGCCACGGTCGTCACGGCGCTGGAAGCCACCGCCGCTGGGACGGTCACCCCGGTCGTCACGACGCGGGTAGCTCGGACGGTCCCCGCCACGGTCGTCACGACGCTGGAAGCCACCGCCGCTGGGGCGGTCGCCACGGTCGTCGCGACGGAAGGAGGGACGGTCGCCACCACCGGTGGGACGGCCACCACGGTCGTCATCACGACGCGGGTAGCTGGG
>NZ_LGDE01000401.1 GCF_001279725.1 Streptomyces sp. WM4235
GGGCACCCGTGCGGAGATCGGCGAGGCGACCCTCCCAGACCGCTTCGAGGAGCAGGCACGACTGCGACCCGGGGCCCCGGCGGTGCTCTTCGGCGGCCGAGTACTCACCTACGGGGAACTCGACAGCCGAGCCAACCGCCTCGCCCACCACCTGGCCGCACACGGCCTGGGCCGAGGGGACCTGGCCGGCATCCTCCTCGACCGCGGACTCGACTTCGCCATCGCCGTGCTCGCCGTCGTCAAGACCGGCGCCGGCTACGCC
>NZ_LGDE01000402.1 GCF_001279725.1 Streptomyces sp. WM4235
GGGCACCCGTGCGGAGATCGGCGAGGCGACCCTCCCAGACCGCTTCGAGGAGCAGGCACGACTGCGACCCGGGGCCCCGGCGGTGCTCTTCGGCGGCCGGGAACTCACCTACGGCGAACTCAACACCCGCGCCAACCAGCTCGCCCACCACCTCACCACGCAGGGCCTGGGCCGAGGGGACCTGGCCGGCATCCTCCTCGACCGCGGACTCGACTTCGCCATCGCCGTGCTCGCCGTCGTCAAGACCGGCGCCGGCTACGCC
>NZ_LGDE01000403.1 GCF_001279725.1 Streptomyces sp. WM4235
GGCGGCGGCGGACTCCGGCGCGGACGCGATCCATCCCGGGTACGGCTTCCTGTCGGAGAACGCCGACTTCGCCCAGGCCGTCCTCGACGCCGGTCTGACGTGGATCGGGCCGCCGCCGCAGGCCATCCGCGATCTCGGTGACAAGGTCGCCGCCCGGCACATCGCCCAACGCGCCGGCGCCCCGCTGGTCGCCGGGACCCCCGACCCGGTCTCCGGGTCGGAGGAGGTCGTGGCGTTCGCGAAGGAACACGGCCTC
>NZ_LGDE01000404.1 GCF_001279725.1 Streptomyces sp. WM4235
ACGCCGGGTTGGTGCACGTGCCGCCCGGAGGCGTCGTCGGGGGAGTCGTCGGCGGGGGGGTGGGGGGAGTGGTCGGCGGGGTGGTGGGCGGCGTGGTGGGCGGGGTCGTGGTGCCCGGCTCCACCACCGTGGTGCCGCGCGCCAGGTCGCCGGCGAGGGCGTAGGTCGTGCCGGAGATGTTCACCGTCCAGTTGGAGGGCGTGGAGACCGGCAGGTAGTAGTTGAACGCCAGGTCGACCGAGGCGCCCGGGGCCAGCGTCTGCCAGGCCGGGAGCTTCAGCGAGACCCGGTGGAAGTCGCCCTTCAGACCACCGACGTTGCTGCCGGTGTGGTCGCTGCTGATCACCTTCGTGCCGAACCCGGACTGGTCCGAGGCGTTGTTCGGAGCCGAGGTCGCGTAGTCGAACTGGAACTCGGTGCCGCCCGGCAGCGTGGTCCGGGTGTTGTTGGTGATCTTGATCTTCGGGGTGATCGGGTAGTTGGAGTCGCCGAGCTTGAACTCGGTGAACTCCGTCGCCACGTCCACGGCCTTCTTCGGCAGCGCGGTGTTGGACTTGCTCGCGCCGTACGGGGAGGCCGCCTTGAACTTGTCGTACATCAGCGAGGTGAGCGTGTCGCCCATCTCGTACTGGCCCTTCGCGGCGTTCCAGGCGTAGTCGCCGGCCATCTCCCAGACCATGGTGCCGCCGATGCCGCGGTCCACGACGTAGTCGGCCTTGGCCGCCACCGACTGCTCGTCCTCGGTGGAGAGGAAGACCTTCTTCTGCGCGTTCCACAGCCACGGCGCGACCAGCTTGGCGTCGTACTTGCGGACGTAGGTGCCGGTCAGGGTGGTGTTCGCGGGGAAGCCGTACCTGGTGACGTAGTCGCCGACGATCCCCTTCTCCAGGTTCTTGGCGTGCCACATCGGGTTGGAACCGGCGGGGGACTCGACCCCGTTGGTGTCCTTGTCGTGCCACAGGTTGTCGATGCCGACCGCGCCGTCACCGCACTTGGTCAGACCGGCGCCGGCCGGGCAGGTCGTCGCGGACGCCTTGCCCCACAGGCCGTCGGTGCCGCCCTGCACGTTCTTGTGGCCGCGGGTGTAGTACGGCAGGCCGATGTTGATGCGGCCCGCCGGCATGGAGCCGCGGAAGTAGTGGTAGGCCCAGTCGGTGTTGAGGTACCCGACGCCCCCGTACTGGGAGCTTCCGTAGACGTTGGCGGCCGCCAGCTCGGCGTCCTTGCCGTCGTCGAAGAGCGAGGCGTTGGGGCCGACGTACTCGTTCCAGGCGCCGTGCAGGTCGTAGGACATGATGTTGACGTAGTCCAGGTACTTCTGCATCTGGAACGTCTCCATGCCCCGCAGCAGGTAGCCGGAGGAGGGGGCGGCGACGGTGAGCAGGTAGTGCCTGCCGTCGGTGGCGCCCGCGCGGTCGAGCTTCTCGCGCAGCGACTTCATGAGGGCCGCGTAGCCCTTGACCAGCCCGGCCCGGCGGGCGTTGGAGAGCTGCCAGTCCAGCGGGTTGCCCGCGTCCTTCATGGTGGTCGGGTACTCGTAGTCGATGTCGACGCCGTTGAACCCGTACTTGCGGATGAACTCGACGGAGGAGTTCGCGAAGGTGTCGATGCCGGCCTGGTTGACCGAGCCGTCGGCGTTGGTGGCCATCGAGTAGAAGCCGCCGGAGGCGACCCGGTTGCCGTCGTCGCCGAAGTAGCCGCCGGTCTCGGCCCAACCGCCCACCGAGATCAGGGTCTTCACGTTCGGGTACTGCTTCTTGAACTTCGTCAGCTGGTTGAAGTGGCCCTTGTAGGGGAGGGCCGGATCCATCTCGGCGCCCGCGACACCCGGCCAGGTCATCCCGGTGGCCGCGTTGTTCGCGTTGTCCGCGCCCACGGAGATCTTGTTGTCCCCGCCGACGTGGGCGAAGGCGTAGTTCAGGTGGGTGACCTTCGACCACGGGATGTTGTTGGCGAGGTAGGCGGGGGTGCCGTCCTTGCCGGTGCGCCATCCGGTGAAGTAGCCGATGACGCGGCGCTGGTGGTCCGCGCCCATCTTCTCGCGGCCCTCGGAGTCGTAGACCGAGCAGTACGGGACGTCGACGCCGGCCGTCTTGTACAGCCCGTCGGGGCGACATGTTTCGTTGTCGGCGGCGTGTGAGACGCCGGCCGAGAGCCCGCCGACCAGCAGTCCGGCGATTGCGGCGCCGGATGCCAGGAGCATCGCTCTCGTACGTGTGGGGGACGGCATGGTGCCTCCTGGGGAGGGGAGGATGGCAGGACACGACGTGCATCAACATGCGGAAGGGTGACGCTGGTTGGCCCGCGACGTGCGCACATCCGACGGGCCGGCTCCCTGGGAAGATGAAGGGAACGTTAAGAGGACTAGACCAACCCGTCAATAGGTCTGGACCAACGCTCGGTGGGAAGTGCGCGCCCCGCGCCGGCCGCGCGCGGCCGGCGCGACAGCGACGCTCAAGAATGGCCGGTTTGTGATCCAGGCCACACGCGCTCACCCGCATGGCCGCCGATCACCCGTGGCACACTGGCCTGAGTACCAGTAGCAGCGCACTCCGGGGTCGGTGTAATTCCGAACCGGCGGTTATAGTCCGCGACCCGTCCGCAGCCAGCGGCCGGTTGACCAGGTGAAATTCCTGGACCGACGGTTAAAGTCCGGATGGGAGGCAGTGCGCGGCGGGCGAGTCACCGGTACGCCGCCGTCGGCGGTCCATCGGCGTATCCAGCGGATGCGTCTCGAAGGGACCGTTCATCCGGCCTCGGCGTCCCCGCGTGTGCCACCCGCTTCATCTGTCGTATCCCGACAGGCCCCGGAGTCCGTGCCCGATTGAGGCAGGAGACCCGGTGGCGCCCCACGTCGATCCACACCACGACGACGCATCCGCAGGTGATGCGCACGCCGTACGTGACGAAACCGCCATGCGCCGAGCCATCGAGCTCGCGGCCCGCGGACTCGGCTCCACCAGCCCCAACCCCGTCGTCGGCTGCGTCGTCACGGACGCCACCGGCTCCGTCGTCGGCGAAGGCTGGCACGAACGCGCCGGCGGCCCGCACGCCGAGGTCCACGCCCTGCGCGCGGCCGGAGCCGCGGCCCGCGGCGGCACCGCCTACGTCACCCTCGAACCCTGCAACCACACCGGCCGCACCGGCCCCTGCGCGCAGGCCCTCGTCGACGCCGGCGTCACCCGCGTCCTCTACGCCGTCCCCGACCCGACCCCGCAGGCCGGCGGCGGCTCCGCCACCCTGCGCGAGGCCGGGATCACCGCCGAGGCCGGCCTCCTCGCCGACGAGGCCGAGGACGGCAACGCCGCCTGGCTGACCTCCGTACGCCTGGGCCGGCCCCACGTCCTGTGGAAGTACGCCGCCACCCTCGACGGCCGCGTCGCCGCCGCCGACGGCACCAGCCGCTGGATCAGCTCCGCCGAGTCCCGCGCCGACGTCCACCGGCTGCGCGCCGAGGTCGACGCCGTCGTCGTCGGCGCCGGCACCCTGCGCGCCGACGACCCGCACCTCGCCGTGCGCGGACCCGCGGCGCGGGCCCTCGCGGGCCGGCCGCTGCGGGTCGTCCTGGACACCCACGCCCGCATCCGGCCCGGCGCCCGCGTCCTGGACGACGCCGCGCCGACCCTCCTCGCCGTCGGCGAGGACGCCGACACCCGGCACCTGCCCGGAGTCGACGTCGTCCGCCTCCCCGGCGACGCGCACGGACTCTCCGTCGAGTCCCTGCTCGCGGAGCTGTACCGGCGCGGAACCCGCTCCGTACTCCTCGAAGGCGGCCCGACCCTGGCCGGCGCCTTCGTCGCCGCGGGCGCCGTGGACAAGGTCGTCGGCTACCTCGCCCCCGTCCTGCTCGGAGCGGGCCCGAACGCCCTCGCCGACGCCGGCGTCGCCACCCTCACCGACGCGCTCCGTCTCCGCATCACCGACACGACCCGCATCGGCACCGACATCCGCGTCACCGCAGTCCCCGAAGCCGTCCCCACCGCCCCCAAGGAGCACTGAGTGTTCACCGGAATCGTCGAAGAACTGGGCGAGGTCACCGCCGTCGAGCAGCTCGCGGAAGCCTCCCGCTTCCGCCTGCGCGGCCCCCTCGTCACCGACGGCGCCAAGCACGGCGACTCGATCGCCGTCAACGGCGTCTGCCTGACCGTGGTGGAGACCGGCGACGGCGAGTTCACCGCCGACGTCATGCAGGAGACCCTGAACCGCTCCAGCCTCGGCGCCCTCACCCAGGGGTCCCGGGTCAACCTGGAGCGTCCGATGGAACTCGGCGGGCGCCTCGGCGGCCACCTGGTCCAGGGCCACGTGGACGGCACCGGCACGATCCTTTCCCGCACCCCCTCCGAGCACTGGGAGATCGTCAAGGTCGGCCTTCCCGCCGGCCTCGCGCGGTACGTCGTCGAGAAGGGCTCCATCACGGTGGACGGCGTCAGCCTCACCGTGGTCGAGGCCGCCGCCGACTGGTTCACCATCAGTCTCATCCCGACCACCCTCGCCCTGACCACCCTCGGCCTCAAGCGGAGCGGCGACCCGGTCAACCTGGAGGTGGACGTCCTCGCGAAGTACGTGGAACGCCTGCTCGCCGCCGGAGTGAACCCCCTGCACGCCCAGGAGGAGTCGAAGTGAGCGCCCTGACCTGGCTCAACACCGAGGCCTTCGAGGTCGTCGGCCAGAAGGTCATCTGGTCCGACATGATCGGCAACCTGATGGGCCTGGCCGCCCTCGCGCTCGGCTGGCGCCGCTCCATATGGACCTGGCCCGCCCAGCTCCTCTCCGGCCTGATCCTCATCGCCGCCTACGCCTCCGCCCACCTCGCCGGCGGCGTCGGCAAGCAGCTCCTCGTCATCGGCGTGGCCGTCTGGGGCTGGCGGGCCTGGCAGAAGGGCCGACAGCAGGCCCAGGACGGCTCCATCGCCGTCCGCACCGCGAGCTGGAAGGAGCGCGGACTGCTCCTGGCCGGCGCGGCCCTCGGCACCCTCGCGGTCGGCGGCCTCTTCACGCTGTTCCCGCACCTGTCGTGGAGCCCGTGGGCGGACGCCTACATCTTCGTCGGCACCATCGTGGCCATGGTCGCCCAGGCCCGCGGCCTGGTGGAGTTCTGGTTCGCCTGGCTCCTCGTCGACCTCGTCGGCGTGCCGCTCGCCTTCAACAACGGCCTGGCCTTCTCCGGTCTCGTCTACGTCCTCTACTTCGCGCTCGTCCTGTGGGGCGCGTACGACTGGTACCAGCGCTCGCGCGCCACCCCCGCCCCGGCCCTCGAAGGAGCAACGGCATGACCACCCTCAAGCCCGTGCCGGACATGCCCGCCGCAGCCGAGGAGACCTTCCTCCTCGACCCGGTCGAGCAGGCCATCCGCGACATCGCCGCGGGCCGCCCGATCGTCGTCGTCGACGACGAGGACCGCGAGAACGAGGGGGACCTCGTCCTCGCGGCCGAGAAGGCCACCCCCGAGATCATCGCGTTCATGATGAGCGAGTGCCGCGGCCTGATCTGCGCCCCCATGGAAGGCCCCGAGCTCGACCGGCTCGAACTTCCCCAGATGGTCCGGGACAACACCGAGTCCATGCAGACGGCCTTCACCGTCTCCGTCGACGCGAGCGCCGCCCACGGCGTCAGCACCGGGATCTCGGCCGCCGACCGCGCCACCACGCTGCGCCTGCTGGCCGCGGGCTCCTCCGAGCCCTCGGACTTCGTCCGCCCCGGCCACGTCTTCCCGCTGCGCGCCAAGCCCGGCGGCGTCCTGGTCCGCAACGGCCACACCGAGGCCGCCGTGGACCTCGCCCGCCTCGCGGGCCTGCGCCCGGTCGGCGCCATCGTGGAGATCGCCGGCGAGGACGGCGTCATGCTGCGCCTGCCCGAACTGATCCCCTTCGCCCGCAAGCACGGGCTGACGATCATCTCGATCGAGGACCTGATCGCCTACCGCCGCTCGGCCGAGCCGACCGTGCGCCGCGAGGCCGAGGTCAGCCTGCCGACCGCCTTCGGCGAGTTCACCGCGTACGGCTACCGCTCCACCGTCGACGGCGTCGAGCACATCGCCCTCGTCCGCGGCGAGGTCGGAGACGGCAAGGACATCCTGGTCCGCATGCACTCCGAGTGCCTGACCGGGGACATCTTCCAGTCCCAGCGCTGCGACTGCGGCCCCCAGCTGCACGCCTCCATGGCCCGCATCCAGGCCGAGGGCCGCGGCGTCGTCGTCTACCTGCGCGGCCACGAGGGCCGCGGCATCGGCCTCCTGTCCAAGCTGCGCGCCTACGAGCTCCAGGAACGCGGACGCGACACCCTCGACGCCAACCTCGAACTCGGCCTGCCCGCCGACGCCCGCGACTACGGAGCCGGCGCCCGCATCCTCGCCGACCTGGGCGTGCACGGCGTCCGGCTGCTGACGAACAACCCCGACAAGGCCGCGGCCCTGGTCCGCCACGGCATCACGGTCGACAGCCGGGAGCCGATGCCCGTCGAGGCCGGCGAGCACAACCTGCGGTACCTGCGCACCAAGCGGGACCGGATGGGCCACGACCTGCCCTGGCTGGACGAGGCCGTGTCCACCTCCGCCTGCGGCAACCAGTAACACGTACGAGCCAACCCGACACCACCCCGAGCACCACCCGATCGACACCCGAGGAGCAGAGCTGTGAGCGGCAAGGGCGCACCCGAACTGAGCGTGAAGAACTGCGGAGACCTGCGAGTCGCCGTGATCGCGGCCCAGTGGCACGAGAAGGTCATGGACGGTCTGGTCGACGGCGCCCTGCGCGCCCTGCACGAGCTGGGCATCGACGAGCCCACCCTCCTGCGGGTCCCGGGCAGCTTCGAACTCCCGGTCGTGGCGAAGGTACTCGCCGGTCGCGGTTACGATGCCATCGTCGCCCTCGGCGTGGTCATCCGCGGCGGCACCCCGCACTTCGACTACGTCTGCCAGGGCGTCACCCAGGGCCTGGTACAGGTGTCGATCGACACCGGAGTCCCCGTCGGCTTCGGCGTACTGACCTGCGACAACGACGAGCAGGCGCTGGACCGCGCCGGGCTTGAGGGGTCGAATGAGGACAAGGGGCACGAAGCGGTCACCGCCGCCGTCTCCACCGCCATGACCCTGCGGACCGTCAGCGAACCCTGGCGCTGAGTGGCGGCGGGGGACCCCTTATTCTGAGGACCATCATGGCGAACACATCCCCCAAGAGCTTCGAAGAGCTCTTCACCGAGCTCCAGCTCAAGGCCGCCAACGGCGACCCCGGCACGTCCCGCACCGCCGAGCTCGTCTCGCAGGGCGTGCATGCCATCGGCAAGAAGGTCGTCGAGGAGGCCGCCGAGGTCTGGATGGCCGCCGAGTACGAGGGCAAGGAAGCCGCCGCCGAGGAGATCTCCCAGCTGCTCTACCACGTCCAGGTGATGATGGTGGCGCGCGGGATCACCCTCGACGACGTCTACGCGCACCTCTAGACCGGCAGACCCTCCCGCGGGCCCCCGCCCGCCACCAGCCCCCACCTTTCGCAACCCACGCATCAAAGGAAGCCCCATGCTGCGCATCGCCGTCCCCAACAAGGGTGCACTCTCCGGACCTGCGTCGGCGATGCTCCATGAGGCCGGCTACCGGATGCGCAAGGAGTCCAAGGAGCTCGTGGTCGTCGACCCCGAGAACGAGGTGGAGTTCTTCTACCTCCGCCCCAAGGACATCGCGATCTACGTGTCCTCCGGGAAGCTCGACATCGGCATCACCGGCCGCGACCTGCTGCTCGACTCCGGCGCCAGCGCCGAGGAGATCCTGCCGCTGAACTTCGGCCGGTCCACCTTCCGCTACGCCACGATCCCCGGCACCGCGAAGGGCCCCGAGGACTTCACCGGGATGACCATCGCGACCTCGTACGAGGGAATCGTCGCCAAGCACCTCGCCGACCAGGGCATCGACGCCTCCGTCGTGCACCTCGACGGCGCGGTCGAGACCGCCATCCAGCTCGGCGTCGCCCAGATCATCGCGGACGTCGTCGAGACCGGAACCAGCCTGCGCAACGCCGGCCTGGAGGTCATCGGCGAGCCGATCATGACCTCCGAGGCGGTCGTCATCCGCGGCAACACCGCCGACGCCGAGGACCCGCGCACCCAGCAGTTCCTGCGCCGCCTCCAGGGCGTCCTGGTGGCCCGCAGCTACGTGATGATGGACTACGACTGCCGCGCCGAGCACCTGGAGCGCGCGGTCGCCCTCACCCCGGGCCTGGAGTCGCCGACCGTCTCCCCGCTGCACAACGAGGGCTGGGTCGCCGTCCGCGCCATGGTCCCCGCCAAGGAGGCCCAGCGGATCATGGACGACCTGTACGAGCTCGGCGCGCGCGCGATCCTCACCACCTCGATCCACGCCTGCCGCCTCTGACACGTCCCGTCCGGCGGATCCGCCGTCACCGCGGATCCGCCAGTCCACCGGCCCAGCCGACTCACCACCTTCCGAGCAGAACCGAGCGCACACCATGGCCGAGCCCGCCGCCCCGCCCGCACCGCCCGCCCTGCCGGTCACCTTCCGGCCGACCCGCACCCGGGTCGTGCTGCTGAGCGTCGGGCTCGCCATGTTCGTGACCATCTCGGCCATCGCCCTGATCCTCGACACCCTCCATCCGGGCGAACGGATCAGCTTCATCTTCGTGGCGATCCTGCTCAGCTCCGTCCTGGTCCTGCTCAGCCGCCCCAAGGTGGTCGCGGACGAGGCCGGCGTCACCGTCGTCAACCTCACGACCACCCGCCGGCTGGAGTGGGCGCAGATCCTGCGCGTCAACCTCCGCCCCGGCGACCCGTGGGTGTTCCTCGACCTGAACGACGGCACCAGCCTGCCCGCGCTCGGCATCCAACCCGGCGTCGCCAAGGCCCGGGCGATCGGCGACGCCCGAGCCCTGCGCGCCCTGGCCGAGAGCCGCGGAACGGGCGGACACGACCACTGACCCCACCGAGGATCGTCGCTGCGTCCCATTGCGGCGGCGATCCCAGTGACTACCCTGGTGGCGGGGCGCAGCCGTGCGCCCTCCCACCGGCCCCGGGACCCCGTGGCCCGTGGGCAACTGCGACTCGAGGAGTGACTCCCTCCAGCAATGGACGGATCGTCCGGTAGTACCCGCGCCGCCCTCCCGATGGAGGCGGCGGCATGACCATCCCGCTACTCCTGCTCGTGGCGGCTTTCGTCCTGATCCTCGCCAACGGTTTCTTCGTGGCAGCCGAATTCGGCCTCGTCACGGTGGAGCGACCCGAGGCCGAACGCGCCGCGGCCGACGGCGACCGCCGTGCCCGCACGGTGGTCGAGGCCCTGAAGGAACTCTCCTTCCAGCTCTCCGGCACCCAGCTCGGCATCACCATCACCTCCCTCGTCGTCGGCATGCTCGCCGAACCGGCCCTCGCGGCCCTGCTGTCCGGGCCGCTCGCCGCGACCGGCCTGCCCGGGGGAGCCGTCTCCGGCGTCGCCGTCGTCATCGGCATGCTGCTCGCCTCCGCCGTCCAGATGGTCGTCGGCGAGCTCGTACCGAAGAACTGGGCGGTCTCCCGGCCGCTCCAGGTGGCCCGGTTCGTGGCCGGTCCCCAACAGGTCTTCTCCCGCGCCTTCCGACCGGTCATCGCGGCCCTCAACGCCGTCGCCAACCGGCTCGTCCGGGCGCTCGGGGTGGAACCCACCGACGAGATGGCCTCCGCCCGCACCCCCGGCGAACTGGTCTCCCTGGTCCGCCACTCGGCCCAGGCCGGCGCCCTCGAACAGGACACCGCCGACCTCTTCGTACGAACCCTCTCGCTGGGCGAGCTCACGGCCCAGCACGTCATGACCCCCCGGGTGAAGGTCAGCGCCCTCCAGCACACGGCCACCGCGGCCGACGTGCTCAACCTGACCCGGGCCACCGGCCTGTCCCGCTTCCCGGTCTACCGCGAACGCATCGACGAGATCACCGGCGTCGTCCACCTCAAGGACGCCCTCGCCGTGCCCGAGTCCGAGCGCTCCCGCACCACCGTGGGCCGGATCTGCGTCGCCCCGCTGCTGGTCCCCGGCTCCCTGCCGGTCCAGCCCCTGCTGGAGCGGCTGCGCAGCGAACAACCGATGGCCGTGGTCGTCGACGAGTACGGCGGCACCGCCGGAGTCGTCACCCTGGAGGACATCGTGGAGGAACTCGTCGGAGAGGTCCGCGACGAGCACGACCTCGCGGAGGACGGCACGCCCGAACTGGCCGCCGTACCCGCCGAGGACGGCCGCCCCTCCTGGGAGGCCGACGGCAGCTGCCGCGTGCACACCTTGCGCCGCATAGGCCTGGAGGTGCCCGAGGGCCCCTACGAGACCGTCGCCGGACTGGTCGCCGATCTGCTCGGCCGGATCCCCGCCCCCGGTGACCGGGCCGAGCTCCCCGGTTGGAAGCTGTCCGTCCGCCAGGTCCGCCGCTACCGCGCCGACCGCGTCAGGCTGGTCCGCACGGCCCCCGTCCCCGCCCCGGCCGAGCCCCAGGCGGTGGGTCGGTGAACGCGCTCCAGCTCGTCTTCGCCCTGCTCCTGGTCCTGGCCAACGGCTTCTTCGTCGGCGCCGAGTTCGCTCTCGTCTCCGTACGCCGCAGCCAGATCGAACCCCTCGCGGCCGGGTCCAAGCGGGCCCGCCAGGTCCTCCACGGCCTGGAGAACCTGCCGCGCATGATGGCGGCGGCCCAGTTCGGCATCACCATGTGCTCGCTCACCCTCGGCGCCGTCGCCGAACCGACCGTGGCCCGGCTGCTGGAGCCCGTCTTCCACGCCGCGCACGTGCCGGAAGGCCTGATCCACCCCCTCGGCTACGCCGTCGCGCTCGCCGCCGTGGTCTTCCTGCACCTGGTCATCGGCGAGATGGTCCCCAAGAACCTCGCCATGGCCGCCCCCGAGAAGACCGCCCTGTGGTTCAGCCCCGGCCTGGTGGCCTTCGCCCGGGTCTGCGGCCCGGTCACGACCGCCCTCGGCGCCTGCGCCACGCTCGTCCTGCGGCTCTTCAAGGTCGAGCCGAAGGACGAGGTCGAGGCCGTCTACACCAGCGCCCAGCTCGGCCGCCTCCTCAAGGACTCCCGGCAGGCCGGGTTCCTGGAGCCGGTGCAGCACGAACGGCTGGAGGACGCCCTCGAACTGGGCAGCCGCCCGGTCACCGACGTGCTGCTGGCCCACGACCGGCTCGTTTCGGTCAGTCCGGCGGTCACCCCGCGCCAGATCGAACAGCTGACGGTGCGCACCGGTTACTCCCGCTTCCCCGTCCAGTCCGACAGCGGTGCCTTCATGGGCTACCTGCACGTCAAGGACGTACTGGACCTGGAGGACCGGGAACGGGCCGTGCCCCAGCGGGTCTGGCGCCGAATGACCACCGTGTGCTCCACCCTCCCGTTGGACGACGCCCTCACCGTCATGCGCCGGGACGCCACCCACCTGGCCCAGGTCGCGGACCCGGCCGGCCGGGTGCTGGGCCTGGTCGCGATGGAGGACGTACTGGAGATGCTGGTCGGAGAGGTACGCGATCCCGCGCACCGCACCGCCCCGCCGGCCCGCCGGGCGCCCGTCTCGGAGGAGGCCATGGCGGGCTGAACCCGCCGGCCCGCCCCGGAGCCCCCGTCGCCTACAGCGGCGGGGGCTCCGTGCGGTCCTGGGGGCCGCGGCCCGAGAGGACCTCCCCGTAGGCCTGCATCAGATCGGCCAACCGCAGCGTGGCCAGGTCCTCCCGGGAGGGATCCGCGGCGAACCCCGCCAACCGCAGGTCCCGGTACGCGCAGCTCTTCTCGTACAGGGTCCGCAGGAAGCGGCCGTTGCCCAGCTCGTCGATCCAGCCCTGCTCGACGACGTGCCCGCTGATGCTGCGCAGCTCGTCCAGGGCCTCCTCGTCCCAGCAGTCCCCGTTCGCGTCCGCGAGCACCCCGCCGATGGCGGTCAGCTCCGGCGGCCGGTAACTCGGGAAGTCCACCCGGGTGGTGAACCGCGACGAGAGCCCCGGGTTCGTGGCCAGCAACCGGTCCATCCCGGCCGGATAGCCCGCCAGGATCACCACCAGGTGGTCGCGATTGTCCTCGGCCCGCTTCAGCAGGACCTGGAGGGCCTCGTCCCCGTACGCGTCACCCTTGCTGTAGCCCGAGTTGGACAGGCTGTAGGCCTCGTCGACGAACAGCACCCCGCCGATCGCGGAGTCGATCAGTTCGTTCGCCTTCACGGCCGTCTGACCCAGGAACTCACCCACCAGATCGGCTCGTTGGGCCTCCACCAGATGGTCGCCACCCAGCAGGCCGAGCGCGTAGAACACCCGGCCCAGGATGCGCGCGACCGTGGTCTTGCCCGTGCCCGAGGGCCCCGAGAAGACGAAGTGCCGCTTCGGCGGCTGTACCGGCAGCCCCTGGCTCGCCCGCAGACCGGCCATGTGCAGCTGTGCCGACAAGGCCTTCACCTGCCGCTTGACGGGCTCCAGACCCACCATGCGCTCCAACTCCGCGAGCGCCTCGGCCAACGCCTGCGGATCGGCGGGCCCGGCCGGCAGCCCCGCCGCCCGGGGCGGAACCACCACCTTGCGGCGCACTCCCTCCAGCCGGTTCGGGCCGGGAGGCCCGCCGCCCGGCCCGAACCGCTGGTCCGGCGGCTCCAGGACCACCGGCGGGTCCGGCTCGATCTGCCCGTCCGCCGCGATGTCCTGCACCGGGCCCGAGCCGCCGCCCAGCGCCACCGCCGCGAAATCCCCGCCGGACGGGGAGAGGCCGTGCCCGGCGAAGCCCTCGCCGGAGTGCCCGTACCCCGCGTACCCGTCGGCCCCGTCGACGAAGTCGGCGTCCTCGATCGCCGTCAGCCGCGCCACCGTGTCCATGAACGCCGGATCCACCCGGTGCACGGCGCGGTACAGCGGCAACGCCGCAGCGCTGCGCCCCGTGCCCTCGTGCGCCCGCGCCAGCCAGTACCGCAGCTCCTTGCGCTGGGGCTGCTCGCTGCGGCACCGCATCAGCGCCGCCGACAGCATCGGCTCGGCCTGCCCGTACATCTCCAGCCGGACCCGGGCCATCCCGCCGAACAGACCCGCCTCGATGCCCAGCAGCGGATCGTCGACCAGCGGCTCGGTGTGCCGGACCAACTGGTCCCAGTCCTTCACCAGATACGCCCGGCAGGCGTGCAGGAACCGCACCTGGGCATCGGTGTCCACCGGCGGCAGGGCCGCCAACGCCTGGTCCAACTCGGGCACGTGACGGCCGTCCAGCCAGTGCGAGGCATGGGCCAACAGCAGGTCCCGGCGGCTCTCCAACACCGGCTGTACCCACCAGCCCAGCCAGTACCAGGAGTTCAGCATGCGCCGGTGACGGGCCCGCTGCTCGCCGAACCGGTCCCGATGGGCGTACATGCGCAATAACGCGTTGGTGGTGTCCACCCGGAGCGCGTGGAGACCCAGCCAGGCGTCGGCCATCGCGGGATCGAGCCGTACGGCCGCCCGGAACTCCTCCTCGGCCTGCGGATAGGCACCCATCGTGCAGGCGTCCACTCCGCGCAGCCAGGCGAGTTCGGCCGGGGCGTGCGCGCTGCCCGGCGTGCCGAAGTCCATCACATCCCCCACAAGCCTGCCCCCGTGGTACGCGGCAACCCCCGCGTCAGTCCCGCGAGTTGCCTACCGCGCCAGATGAAATCAGGGCTGCATCGTACCTGCGGTCACGCACCTTACCCAGGGTGCGGGGGGTGTGCGTCGGGGGCGCGTTTCCGGCTCCTGTCGTGACACAGGGTGAAGGTCCGGGTGCGGTGGGCCCCGCAGAGGGCGGAACGAAGCCCCCGGTCACGGGGGAACAACCGGGGGCTTGACGTCCGCCGCGGTCCTCGCGGACCGGGCATTCAGAACGTAAGGCCGCCGCGGGCGCCAGGTCAAGCCGGTCGGAGAGGGCCGGTGCGGACGGATTTCCGGACCCGCTCAGGCGCGGGGGAGCCCGTCACCTTCCGTGACGGAAGAGGTGGTTCCCGCTGTCGCACCGGCCCCGGAAGTCCACTCGTATCCCGTACCGCTCTGGCGTACCAGGGTGTCGGCGAAGGGGCGCGAAGGGTCGTCCGCGAAGTGCGCGAGCTCCGCGCGCTCCCATCCGTCCCAGAAGTCGGAGAGTTCGCGCCCGTCCCGGTTTCGCCCGCGCCCCCAGGACTTCGCGCGCGGTGTCTCCATCCACAGCAGTCCCGCCAGCCACGGACGGAGCGTCCGCCGCCCGGCCCCGACCCCCTCGACGAGCAGCACCGGGGCCGGCTCCAGCTCCCGCGCGGGGCCGAACCGGCGCTCCACCCAGTCGTACGGCGTCCAGAGCGCGGGCCGGCCGGTGCGGAGCGGCTCCAGCACCTGGGCACCGAGTCGCCCGTCCCACGCGAACAGTTCCTCGTGGGTGGCCACGTCGTCCAGGTGCATCACCGGCGCCCCGCCCAGGGCCTCGGCGAGCCGTTCCGCGAAGGTGCTCTTCCCGGAGCCGGCGTGCCCGTCGATGCCGATCAGCCGTACCGGACCGAGCGAGGGGGACAGGGAGGCCAGCTCCCGCGCGAGCCGCCCCAGGCAACCGCCCGCCCGGGCGGGCCCGAGGGGTTCGACGGCGGCCGACCGGGGGTCGGGTGACGGGTGTGACGGGTGCGGTTCCACCCGGCCAGCCTAGGCCGTGGCGGCGGGGGAGTCCGCCCCGCGGGACCGGCCGAGTGGCAGGGCCGACACGGGGCCCGTGGCTTCGCCGCCCGGCGGCCGGGAACTGGAAGGGTGGACCAGCCGAGCCACCGCACCGACCCATGGGGGCCACCACCGATGACCGCACCCACCCCACGCAGGGCCCTGCTCGCCGTCGCCCTCGCGGCCGCCGCCGCGGCCACCGTTCCCGGCGGGGCGGCCTCGGCCGCCGGCGCGTCGCGGAGCGGAGCGAAGACCCCCTCTGCCCCGGGCGCCGACGCGTCCGCCGAGGCCGCCACGGGCCGGAGGGTCGACAACCGCTTCTGGTACTCCCACGCGCACTGGTCGGCCGGCACCCACCAGGGCACCACGGCGGTCGGCGGCGCCCGACCCGGACTGGAGATGAGGACCCCGGCCGGCCGGACCGAGTACACCGACCCGCACACCGCGCGGAAGGCCACCTGGGAGTACGCCTCCTGGACCTCGCCGGTGCACCGCTCGACCGTTCCCGCCACCGAGGCCATCGCGTCCTGGAACGCCCGCACCCCGGCCGGCACCTGGATCCGGATCGAGCTGCGCGGCACGTACACCGACGGCACCGCCACCCCGTGGTACGTCATGGGCCGTTGGGCCTCCGGCGACGGCGACATCCGGCGCACCTCGGTCGACGGCCAGAGCGACGGGCGCAGCACGGTGTGGACCGACACGCTGGCCCTCGACGGACCCGCCAAGGCCGCCGGCCTGCGCCTGCGCGACTGGCAACTGCGCCTGACCCTCCACCGCAAGCCCGGAGCCGAGCACGGGCCGACGGTCTGGCTGGCCGGGGCGATGGTCTCCGACGTCCCGGACCGTTTCACCGTCCCCGCCTCCACCCCGTCGGGCTCGGCCCACGAACTGAAGGTCCCGAGGTACTCGCAGGAGGTCCACATCGGCCGGTACCCCGAGTACGACAACGGCGGCGAGGCCTGGTGCAGCCCCACCTCCTCCCAGATGATCATCGAGTTCTGGGGGCGCAGGGCAACTCCGGCGGCCCTGGGCTGGGTCCGCAAGGGGTACTCCGACCCGCAGGTCTGCCACGCCGCCCGCTCCACGTACGACGCGGCGTACAAGGGCTGCGGCAACTGGCCCTTCAACGCCGCCTACGCCGCCACGTACCCGGACATGGCCGGGGTCGTCACCCGGCTGACGTCCCTCGCCGACCTGGAGGTCCTGGTCCGCGCCGGGATCCCCGCCATCACCTCGCAGTCATTCCGTGCCGAGGAACTGACCGGCGCCGGCTACGGCACGGCGGGCCACCTGATGACCGTCATCGGCTTCACGGCCGCCGGTGACGTGATCGCCAACGACCCGAACTCGGCGGACAACCCCTCCGTCCGCCGCGTCTACCGGCGCAAGGAGTGGGAGACCATCTGGCTCCGCACCAAGCGCCGCAACGCCGCGGGCAAGGCGGTCTCGGGCACCGGCGGCATCTGTTACCTGTACGTCCCCGCCCGCCCGTCGGCGGCCGCGATCCGGGCACTGCGGACGGTGGGGGTGCTCTGACGGGGTCGGCGGGCCGCTCGTCGGACGTGCGCACCGCTTGTGGGAAGGGTGCACCGCTTGTGGGACGCGCGCACCGCTTGTGGGAAGTACGAAAAAGTCCGCGCCCGTTTCCGTTGACCCGAATGGGTTGTAAGTGGAACATAAAGGGCACACAACGTGTGTAGGCACAGGGCAGATTCAGCTTCAACAGGAGGCGGCCCGCCATGACCACCCACCCGAACATCGAACAACACCCCGACCTCGCCGAGATGCGCACGCGCTTCGAGCAGGTCACCAGTACGCCCCGCGCGCAGGCGGTCGAGGCGATGGCCCTGATCACCGGTCTCTACATCGCGGCATCGCCGTGGATCGCCGGGTTCAGCGGCTTCGGCTCGCTGGCGGTCAACAACCTGATCGCCGGACTGGCGTACTGCCTGTGCATGGGCGGCCTGGGGTCCGCCTACGAGCGCACGCACGCGATGGCGTGGACCGCCGTCGTCATCGCGGCCTGGACGATCGTCGCCCCGTGGGTCATCGCGGGAGACGTCTCCACGACCCGCACCGTGCTGAGCAACGTCATCGCCGGCGCCGTCGCCCTGCTGCTGGCACTGGCCATGGCGGGCATGGCCGGTCGGGACCGCCGCGCCGGCTGACCGCACCGCACCGCACCGCCCCGTCACGCCCGCCGGACCCCGGCGGGCGTGACGTGTGCCACCCGTGACGCTCGTCTCTCGTCCCTACCGCGAGAGCCGCGAATGCTGCCACATTGGACGGCATGACCACACATGCCGCAGCCCCGACCGACCGCGCCCGCAGCCTCGCCCGCACCGGTGGTCCCAAGGACGGCTCCGGCCTGCTGGAGCACGTGCTCGGCTGGACCCTGGTGGTCGTCATCGCCATGTTCGTCACCCAGGTCGGCTGGCTCTAGCGGGCCTCGGCGGCGCGCGGAACGGCGCCGCCCGACGGATCACGAGGCGTCCAGCCGCAGCCCGTCGGTGACGATCACGTCCGAGGTGACCAGCGCCTGTTCGGCGCTCACCCGCGTCATGAAGGCGAACGGCGGGATCACCGGGGGAGCGGGCAACCCCTCCGGGCTGAACGCGACGCACAGCAGCCCCTCGATACAGCCGCTGAACCGGGTCAGGTACAAGGTGACGTCGCCCGCGGGGTCAGGGACCGGGCCGCCGGACCGTACTCCTCCCCGCCGTCCCGGGTGCGCAGCCGGTAGTCGTACAACGAGGCCGCCGCCATCCTCAGCACCAGCACCTTGCGCGGTCCGTCGATCCGTCGCCCCCTCCCCGTCCGCGGACTCCTCTGGCTCCTCCTTCGTCTCCGGCAGCGGGGTCCAGCCGAAGGCCGGCGCGCTGCCCGCGATGCCGAGCAGCATCCCCACCAGGAACCCGCCCAGGTTCGTCGCCACGAACGACAGCACCGAGAGCAGCAGCGCGGGATCGACACATAGGCCCTGGCCTGCGGCAGGAACCACAGGAACAGCCCGGCCACCACCAGCGCCGCCCCGATCCCGATCGCCGCGATCCCGCCGAGCCCCAGGCCGACCAGCACGGTCAGCGGGGAGAGCGGGACCATCAGCAACTCGATCCCACCCGACACCAGCAGCAGTCCGCCCCCGAACGGCCGGGTCCGCCGCCAGACGCGCAGCCGTCGCCGGGGCCCGGGCAGGGGGAGCCGCGGCGCCCACCGCCCCGTGCCCGGATCCGCGGGTCGGCGCGCCCCTGGAAGCGCTGCCTGCCGTTCAGGCCGACGCTCAGCCTCATGCCCTTGAGGCGAGCGCGCCCTGTGCCATGGCGATGCCCATCGCCCCGACCGCGATCACCGCGGGCAGCGCGACCGCCGCCGTCCTCTTCCACTCGACCCGGCCCTCGCGGCCGCTGTTCGTGCTCATGGAGGTGCCTCCCGTACGTCGTCCGTGCGCAGGGAAGTGCATGAGACAGGTCTGCCATACTGCGGGCATCCTGTGGGAGTTCGAGGCTAGGGCCGAATTTGAATAATAGTCAACAGCGCGGCGCGACCGGCCGTTCGCAGGTCCGTTGGGCCGAACTCATGGCGATCGGGCGCAAGTTGTTCGCTGACACCTCGTACGACGCGCTTTCCATGGACGACATCGCCCAACACGCCGGTGTCGCCAAGGGGTTGATTTACTACTACTTCAAGAGCAAGCGCGGCTACTACCTCGCCATCGTCGAGGAGTCCGTCGCCGAACTCGTCGCCCGCGCGGCCGCGGAGACCGAACTCGCCGGCCCGGAACGCGCCCGCCGCACCATCGACGGCTACCTGTACTACGCCGAACACCACCGGGCCGCCTACCGCACCATCGTCACCGGCGGCGTCGGCTCCGACGCCGAGGTGCTCGCCATCCGCGACGCGGTCCGCGAGGAACTCGTCGCCACCATCGCCGAGGCCGCGTACGGCCGCCGCACGGTGTCCCCGCTCGCCCGGCTCGCGCTCGTGGGCTGGCTCTCCGGGGTCGAGGGGATCGCCCTGGAGTGGATCGGCGCCCTCGGCGCCGAGGGGCAGCCCGGCCGGGCCGAGGTCGCGGCGCTGCTCGTGCGGCAGCTGCGCGCGACCCTCACGGTGATCGAGGAGTTCGCCCCCGACCACCCCGCCCCACCCGCGCGCGAGGTCCCGGAGAATCTCGATGATCATGCACCGGTGACGGGAAGCCCCTGATCGGGCATACTCAAGCCGCCGCAGCCACTGAACAGGCCCTTCCGCGATCCGGGAGGGCAGTATCGGCTGTGAGAACACCGAGATCCGGTGGCGCGTCCCACACCTCACGCGTCGCCGCCGTGCCCGACCAGGGAGGAGAGCGCCGCCATGACCGACCGCGCCCCGCAGCCGGTGGACCGACAGCTGCCCACCGAAGAGTCCCGTGATCTGCTCGCGCTCGTACGAGAGATCGCGCAGCGGGAGATCCGCCCCCGGGCCGCCGAGGAGGAGGACGACGGACGCTTCCCCCGGGAGGTCTTCACCCTCCTGTCGGAGGCCGGCCTGCTGGGGCTCCCGTACGCCGGCGAGTTCGGCGGCGGCGAGCAGCCGTACGAGGTCTACCTCCAGGTGCTGGAGGAGCTCGCCGCGGCCCGGCTGACGGTCGGCCTCGGTGTCAGCGTGCACTCCCTGGCCTGCCACGGCCTCGCCGGCTACGGCACCAAGGAGCAGCAGGGTGCCCACCTCCCCGCGATGCTCGGCGGCGGTCTGCTCGGCGCCTACTGTCTCTCGGAGCCGGCCGCCGGCTCCGACGCCGCCTCACTGACCACCAAGGCCGTCCGCGACGGCGACGACTGGGTCATCACCGGCACCAAGGCGTGGATCACGCACGGCGGGGTCGCGGACTTCTACACCGTCCTCGCGCGCACGGGTGTGAGCGGCCCCAAGGGCATCACCGCCTTCCTCGTCCCCGGCGACGCGGCCGGTCTGACGGCGGCGGTCCCCGAGAAGAAGATGGGCATGAAGGGCTCGCCCACCGCCCAGCTGCACTTCGACGGCGTACGCGTCCCCGACACCCGGCGCATCGGCGAGGAGGGGCAGGGATTCACCATCGCCCTGGCCGCCCTGGACGCCGGCCGGCTCGGGATCGCCGCCTGCGCGATCGGCGTCGCCCAGGCGGCCCTGGACGAGGCCCTGGTCTACGCCCTGGACCGCAAGCAGTTCGGGCACCCCATCGCGGACTTCCAGGGGCTGCGCTTCATGCTGGCCGACATGGCGACCAAGATCGAGGCGGGTCGGGCGCTGTACCTCGCCGCCGCGCGCCTGAGGGACGCCGGCAAGCCCTTCTCCCGCCAGGCCGCCATGGCCAAGCTGTTCTGCACGGACGCCGCGATGGCCGTCACGACGGACGCCGTGCAGGTCCTCGGCGGCTACGGGTACACCGCGGACTTCCCGGTGGAGCGGCTCATGCGCGAGGCGAAGGTGCTCCAGATCGTGGAGGGCACCAACCAGATCCAGCGCATGGTCATCGCCCGCCACCTCGCGGGCCCCGAGACCCGCTGAGGCGCCCGGGCCGGGGCGCCGGCCCGGCCGCCGCCACCGTCGCCCGGTCGATCCGGGCCCGTGCCGACGCCCGGTCGGTCCGGCCCGGTTCATCGGACGGCCGGTCCGGCCCGGCGATGTGTCGGCCCGGCCCGACGGTACCTCGGCCCGTCCGCTCAGCCTCCGTACAGGGGGCCGCTGGGCCAGATCGGGGACGAGGCGATCCGTGACCACTCCGGATCGCGCCGCCCCGGCACCGTCCGGCCCTCGGCGGTCCAACCGGCCAGGAGCGTGTTGTAGACGGGTGTGTCGGGGTTCCGCAGCGGAACCGATTCTTCGTACCCGTGAGGCGTGGGCCGCCGCCTGCGACCCGTTCTCGGCGTGGACGTCTCAAGCGTGGTCATGCACGGCAAAACGCGAGATCAGCCCATGGGTAACCGGGCCCCGCCCACGGCCATCCGTTCGACGTGTCCCCGAGGCGTCCCCGACGCCGCCGCCGACCACTCGCCGCCCCGCCGGCGGTCGGTCGGCGTCCTGTCGGCGCGCGGTCGGTGGCCGGCATCCCCCTCCCGGCCCAGGTGGCCGGACGTGCCTTCCTGTCGCGTAGTGCCACAACTCTGTTCCTCGAAACGGTTTCTGACGTACCGTCATATCCGTTTGAGTCGCACACCAGGCCAACCCGCGCCACGCCACGTCACGCGCCGCCACGCCGCCGCGCCCAGGAGGTCCGCCATGCCCGCCGACCGGCCCGTCCCGCTTGACGAATACCCCATCCACCAGGCGCCGTTGTCGATGAAGCACCTCGTCAGCGGCGACCGCAACGCCTACGACCGCTGCATCTTCCACGTCTTCGACCACGCCGGCCGGGCCGTCCTCATCCTCGGCCTCGGCGTCTACCCCAACGCGGGCGTCATCGACGCCTACGCCACCCTGCGCATCGGGGACGAACTCCTCGCAGTCCGCGCCTCCGACGCCCTCGGCGACGACCGGATGAACCTCTCCGTCGGCCCGCTCCGCATCACCGTCGACGAGCCGCTCAAGCGGATCGGTCTCCACTGCGACGCCGACCCCGCCGACCCCGAGGGCCTCTCGTACGACATCACCTGGACCGCCGAGTTCCCCGCCGTCTGGGAGCCCCACCACGTGCAGCGCCGCGGCGACCGGCTGATGCTGGAAGGCCGCCGCTTCGTCCAGGCCGGCAACGTCACCGGCACCATCCGGGTCAGGGGCGAGGAACTCACCCTGACCCCCGGCGCGTGGACCGGTACCCGCGACCGCAGTTGGGGCGTGCGCCCGATCCCCGGCGAGGACGGCGGCCGGGCGGCGGAGGAACACCGCACCGAGGGCTTCCACTGGCTCTGGATACCCGTCCGCTTCGAGGACCGGTTCCTCATGGTCGTCGTCCAAGAGGACGCCGACGGCCACCGCATCCTCAACGAGGCCGTCCAGGTCTTCCCCGAGGGCGACGACCGCCACGACGTCCAACTCGGTTGGCCGCACACCGACATCCGCTACCGTCCCGGCAGCCGCCACCCCGAGAGCGCCGTCGTCCACCTCACCGACCCGGCCCGCAAGCCACTCGAACTCGGCGTCCGCGTCCTCAACTCCTCCCCCCTCGCGGTCGGCGCCGGCTACCCGCCCGCCGCCGACTGGCAGCACGGCACCTGGCAGGGCCGCGCCTGGACCGACCGGCGCGTCTACGACCTCTCCGATCCCACCGCGCACCCCATGGCCGCCTTCGGGGTCACCGACCACTCGGCCCGCTTCACCCTCGACGGCCGGGTCGGACACGGCATCTTCGAGCACGGCAGCTTCGGCCGTCACGACCCGAGCGGCTTCACCGACCACACCTCCGTGGCCCCGTGACCCCGAGCGGACTTCGCGAGAGCCCCGAGGACGACGCTCCATCGGAAAGGAAGGCAGGACCCGCCATGGCAACGGCACCACGTCCCCGCACCTCCACCCGCGAACCCGAGGAACTCGGCCGCCGCCTCGCCGCCTGGCTCGACGCGACTCTCCCCGGCGCGAAGGTCACCAACATCTCCGTCCCCGGTTCCAACGGCATGTCCAGCGAGACCCTGCTCTTCGACATCGAACACCCCGACACCCCGGAGCGGGCCTGCGCCCTGCGCCTGGCCGCGGACCCGGCCGCGTACACCGTCTTCCCCGTCTACGACCTGCCCCGCCAGTACCGGGTGATGAGCCTGGTCGCCGCGCACACCGACCTGCCCGTGCCGCGCGTGCGCTGGCTGGAGGAGGATCCGGGCCCGCTCGGCGCGCCCTTCCTCGTCATGGCCCGCGCCGAGGGCCGGGTACCGCCCGACGTCATGCCCTACACGTACGACGGCAACTGGCTGCACTCCGCCACCGACGCCGAACGCGCACGACTCCAGGAGGCGAGCGTCTCCCTGCTCGCCCGCCTCCACGACCAGTTCCCCACCGGGGAGGCGCGGTTCCTCCTCCCACCCGGGGAGGGAAGCCCACTGCGCCGCCACGTCGAGGCCCAACGCGCCTACTACGCATGGGTGGTGGCCGGACTGGCCCCCTCACCGCTCCTGGAGCGGGCCTTCGATCGACTGGAGGAACTCTGGCCCGCCGACGAGGGCGACCCCGTCCTCAACTGGGGAGACGCCCGCATCGGCAACGTCGTCTACCAGACCGACGGCTTCGAGCCGGTGGCCGTCCTCGACTGGGAGATGGCCTCGTACGCCCCCCGGGAGGTCGACCTGGGCTGGACCGTCTACCTGCACCGCTTCTTCCAGGACCTGACCGTCGGGTTCGGCCGGCCGGGCCTGCCCGACTTCCTGCGCCGCGAGGACGTGGAACGCCGGTACGCCGAACTCACCGGGCACACCCCGCGGGACATGGAGTTCCACACCCTCTACGCGGCCCTGCGGCACGGGATCGTGATGCTGCGCATCGCCTACCGGCAGGCGCACTTCGGGGAGGTCGAGGTCCCGGCGGACCCGGACGGCCTGATCCTGCACCACGCCACCCTCGACGCCATGGTGCGGGGAACGTACTGGTAGGGCGGGCGGCCCGTCAGGCGGCCTGCGCGTGCTGGCGCATCTGCGGCGGCAGCGGGGCCGTCACGCGCACGGGACGCGAGCCCGGACCGCCGACGTGCGAGAAGGGCTGCGTCCGCCAGTCGAGGCCCTGCGGGAGCGACAGGTGCACGATCGGGTCGAGTTCCTGCACGTCGTGCTGGAATCCGCCCACGGTCGGCAGCGCGTCGGAAGCCGGCCGGCCCGTACCCGCGCACACCGTGAGCCCGAACGGGTTCCACGGGGACAGGCAGAGGGCGTGCTGCGGCAGGTACTCCTCGTCCGCGACGAGGGCGATCGACTGGCCGCAGTCGGGGCAGATCGCGTGGTGGATCTCGAACCCCTCGGCCTCGTCGAGGTAGCCGTCCTCGTCGGAATCGAGCAGTTCCGGAGGCTCCGGTTCGATGCGACCGGCGCGCTTGGCGTTCAGCATGGATGTACTCCCCCTTGAATGGGCCGGGCGGGCAGGTTCTTCGGCCACGGCCACACCAAGCACTTCCCGTCACGCGGCACGAGTAACCACAACCGCCCCCGGTACGCCTCCGTACCCCTGTGGCCTTGGTCACATGCCCGCCGCAGGTGCCACCCAACCCGTGGACACCGCTGTGCCTGGAGCGGCATTGGGCAATAGGTTGAGCGGCTATGAGCGCAATGGAGGAGCTGGACCGCCAGATCGTTGATCTGCTCGTGCGGGACGGGCGAATGAGCTACACGGATCTGGGCAAGGCCACGGGACTGTCCACGTCGGCGGTCCATCAGCGAGTACGCCGCCTGGAGCAGCGCGGGGTGATCCGCGGCTATGCCGCCGTGGTCGACCCCGAGGCCGTCGGGCTGCCCCTGACGGCGTTCATCTCGGTCAAGCCGTTCGACCCCAGCGCGCCGGACGACATCGCCGACCGCCTGGCGGGCGTCCCGGAGATCGAGGCCTGCCACAGCGTGGCCGGAGACGAGAACTACATCCTCAAGGTTCGCGTGGGCACGCCCCTGGAGCTGGAGGACCTGCTGGGCCGACTGCGCGCCCTGGCGCACGTCTCGACCCGCACGACGGTGGTGCTGTCCACCCCGTACGAGTCCCGTCCGCCCCGCGTGTGACGGCCCCCTGACCCGTCCTCCGCACCGCCCGGCCGCGGCTCCCCACCCCGGGGGACCCGAGGTCGGGCCCGGCCGGCCAAGGCGGGAGACTGGGTCCCATGACTGACCGCACCGCCTCCGCCGACGCCGCCGGAGCCCCCGTACCCGACCGCACCGTCCTCCTTCGCGGCGGCGAGGTGCACAGCCCCGCCGACCCGTTCGCCACCGCGATGGTCGTCGAGCGCGGACACGTCGCCTGGGTCGGCTCGGAAGGCGCCGCCGACGCCTTCGCCCAGGGCGTCGACGAGGTCGTCGACCTCGACGGGGCGCTCGTGACGCCCGCGTTCACCGACGCCCACGTGCACACCACCTCCACCGGTCTCGCCCTCACCGGACTGGACCTCTCCGACGCCCCCACCCTCGCGGACGCCCTGGATCGGGTGCGCGCCCACGCGGCCCGTCGTCCCGACGACCGGGTGCTCCTCGGACACGGCTGGGACGCCGCCCGCTGGCCGGAGCGACGCGCCCCGCGCCGCGAGGAGCTGGACCGGGCCACCGGGGGCCGCCCGCTCTACCTCAGCCGCATCGACGTCCACTCGGCCGTGGTCACCACCGCGCTCCTCGACCTGGTCCCCGGGGGCCTCGGCCCGGTCGCCGGCGACGAGCCGTTGACCGCCGACGCCCACCACGCCGTACGCGCGGTCGCCCTCGGCGCCGTCGGCCCGACCCAGCGCGCCGAGGCCCAGCGGGCCGCCCTGGACCGGGCCGCGTCCCTCGGCATCGGCTCCGTGCACGAGTGCGGCGGCCCGGAGATCTCCTCCCCGGAGGACTTCACCGACCTGCTCGACCTGGCCCGCAGCCACCCCGGCCCGCGCGTCTTCGGCTACTGGGCCGATCGGGACCTCGACCTGGCCAAGCGGCTCGGTGCGGTCGGCGCCGCCGGCGACCTCTTCGTGGACGGCGCCCTCGGCTCCCACACCGCCTGCCTGCACGCCCCGTACACCGACGCCGCGCACACCGGCACCGGCTACCTGGACGCCCGTGACGTCGCCGCGCACGTCGCCGCCTGCACCGAACAGGGCCTCCAGGCCGGTTTCCACGCCATCGGCGACGCCGCCGTGAGCGCCGTCGTCGAAGGCGTCCGGGCCGCCGCCGACACCGTGGGCCTCGCCCGGGTGCGGGCCGCCCGCCACCGGGTCGAGCACGCCGAGATGATGACCCCGGCCACCATCGCCGCCTTCGCGGAACTGGGCCTCACCGCCTCCGTGCAGCCCGCCTTCGACGCCGCCTGGGGCGGCGAGGACGGCATGTACGCCGACCGGCTCGGCGTCGAGCGCGCCCGCACCCTCAACCCGTACGCGGCCCTGCTGAAGGCCGGCGTCCCGCTCGCCTTCGGCTCGGACGCGCCCGTCACCCCGCTCGACCCCTGGGGCACCGTCCGGGCGGCCGCCTTCCACCGGACCCCCGAGCACCGGATCTCCGTACGGGCCGCCTTCGCCGCCCACACCCGCGGCGGTTGGCGGGCCCTCGGTCGGGACGACGCCGGCATCCTCGTCCCCGGTGCCCCGGCCGACTACGCGGTCTGGCGGACCGAGGAACTGGTCGTCCAGGCTCCCGACGACCGGGTCGCCCGTTGGTCCACCGACCCGCGCTCGGGCACCCCGGGGCTGCCCGACCTGACCCCCGGCGGGGATCTGCCGGTGTGCCTGGCGACGGTCGTCGGCGGCCGGGAGGTTTTCGTACGCCCACAGGGGTGATCCGACCGGCCTCGGTTCGGTCCCGGCGGCCGGACCCGGATAGGTTCGGCCGGGTCCACCACAGGACGTCCGTACCGGACGGATCCGTCCGCTCAGCGCACCCGCGCCTCGGGGGCGAGGGAAGGTTTCGCCGGCGGCTGGTGGCCCCAGGTCGGGGCCCGGCGGTCCAGTAGACAACGGTCACGGTGACCCGCAGCCAGCGGGAGCCGGGCCGGCCCGAAGGACCGCCGGCTCCGATCGCTGTTCTAAAATCATCCTGCTGTGACGGGACGTACGAGGCCGGCCGGACGAGAAACACGCAAGGGGACCCAGTGAGCGATGGCGGACAGCGGACCTACGGGCCGCTCGGCACCACCCTGGTGATCATTCCGACGTACAACGAGGCCGAGAACATCGGCCCGATCGTCGGCCGGGTCCGGGCCGCCGTCCCCGCAGCGCACGTCCTGGTCGCCGACGACAACAGCCCCGACGGGACCGGCAAGCTCGCCGACGAGCTGGCCTGCGCCGACGAGCAGGTCCACGTGCTGCACCGAAAGGGCAAGGAAGGCCTCGGCGCCGCCTACCTGGCCGGCTTCGCCTGGGGCCTGGAGCGCGGCTACGGGGTCCTCGTGGAGATGGACGCCGACGGCTCCCACCGACCCGAGGAACTGCCCCGGCTGCTCACCGCCCTCGGCAACGCCGACCTGGTCCTGGGATCCCGCTGGGTGCCGGGCGGCCGCGTCGTCAACTGGCCCAAGAGCCGCGAGATGCTCTCCCGCGGCGGTTCCACGTACTCCCGACTGCTCCTGGACGTGCCGATCCGGGACGTGACCGGCGGGTACCGCGCCTTCCGCAGCGAGACGCTGGAGGGCCTGGGCCTGGAGGAGGTGGCCTCCGCCGGCTACTGCTTCCAGGTGGACCTGGCCCGCCGCGCCATCCGCCAGGGCTTCAGGGTCGTCGAGGTGCCCATCACCTTCGTCGAGCGAGAGTTCGGCGACAGCAAGATGAGCAAGGACATCGTGGTGGAGGCCCTGTGGCGGGTCACCCAGTGGGGCATCAAGGCCCGGGCGGCGAAGCTGACCGGCCGGCCCCCGTACTGAGACCCGGCTCCCGGACGCCCCCTAAGGGATGTCCGGTACCTCCGACTGAGGTCGCTTTTACACCGCCCCAGGCACACTGGTGACATGACGACCGGCATTTCGACGGCCCCACGACGGCGCTCGCCCGCCCGCACTCTGCTTCCCCTGGCGGTCGCCGCCTGGCTGATCCTGGAGATCTGGCTGCTCAGCCTGGTCGCCGGCGCGGCCGGCGGATTGACCGTCGCCCTGTTGATCGCGGGCGGGATCCTGCTCGGCGCCGTGGTCATCAAGCGCGCCGGGCGACGGGCCTTCAAGAACCTCACCGACTCCTTCCAGCGGGCGCAGCAGGGCCAAGGGCCCGAGCAGGCCGGGCAGCGGCCCGGCCAGGGCAACGGCCTGATCATGCTCGCGGGCCTGTTCCTGATGCTGCCGGGCCTGATCTCCGACGCGGCCGGACTGCTCCTGCTGCTCCCGCCCGTCCGGGCCCTGATCAGCCGCCGTGCCACACGCTCCCTGGAGCGCAGGATGGCCGCGGCGCCCGCCGGCACCTTCGGCGACGCCTTCCAGCAGGCCCGGATCCATCAGCCCGACGGCAAGGTCGTCCAGGGCGAGGTCATCCGCGAGGACCGGCCGGCGCCCGGACCGGGCCAGGCCGGCCCGGACACCGGTCACCGGCCGCCGCTGACCCACTGAAGCGCCGATCCCCGGGCCGGTCGGCTCCGGAGCCGGACAAGCCGAGGGCCCCCGCCACGGATGTGGCGGGGGCCCTCGGCTTCGTTCTCAGTCCGGTTGTCAGGCGGACTTGCGGCTGTCCCGCGGATGCACGGCAATGTTCATGGCGCCGGAACGAAGGACCGCGAGCCTCTCGGCAAGCACTTCCTCCAGCTCCTCGCGGGTGCGTCGCTCCATGAGCATGTCCCAGTGCGTTCGCGCAGGCTTGCCCTTCTTCTCTTCGGGCCCGTCCCCGTCCACCAGGAGTGCCATGGCGCCGCACGCCTTGCACTCCCACTCCGGCGGAATTTCTGCCTCAACCGAGAACGGCATCTCAAATCGATGTCCGTTCTGGCATGCGTACTCCACCGCCTGGCGCGGGGCCAGATCGATGCCGCGGTCCGTCTCGTAGCTGGTAACCACGAGCCGCGTACCGCGGAGAGCTCGCTCACTCATGAATCGTGCCTCCCGGGCTTGTCGCCCACAGGACAGGTGTCGCTGTCGTCGTCATCCGGTCAACGTCCGGTCGGCGGTATAGATTCCCGCTCCGGGTCATGCGTCGCCCGTCGTACCGCCCCTTGTTGTACCCACCAGTGCCCGTTTTGTCACATCTGGCAGCAGATGTCACCCAACGTCCGCTCTTCTTGAGCGCGCAGTAACGGTCCGCCTGGCAGGCCAAAGGCGTACACTACCGGCCCTTAGCTTGAACGTCGAAATTCGTTCCGAATTCGTCTCTCGGACCCGCTCTCAGATCCTCTCGGGAACAGGATTGCCCGCCGCCTCCACCGCGCGCCGCACCGGCACCCTCGCGAGCAGCACGAAACCCAGTGCGAAGAACACCACCAACGAGATGATCGCGTCCCGATAACTGCCCGTGACCTGGTACGTCAGCCCGAAGACCAGCGGTCCGATCCAGCTCAGCCCCCGGTCGCTCATCTCGTAGGCGGAGAAGTACTCGGCCTCCTTGCCCGCCGGGACCAGGTGCGAGAACAGCGAACGCGACAGCGCCTGGCTGCCGCCGAGCACGAGCCCGATCATCGCCGCCAGCACGAAGAACCACACCGGTGTCCGGGCCGGCAGGAAGTACCCGGCGGCCAGGGTCACCGTCCACCCGGCCAGCGAACCGAGGATCGTCCGCTTGGCGCCGTACACGCGGGCCAGCCGGCCCATGCCCAGCGCGCCCGCCACCGCCAGGACCTGGACGAGCAGCACCGCCACGATCAGGGTGGACTGCTCCAGCTCCAGTTCCTCCGACCCGTAGACCGAGGCCTGGGAGATCACCGTCTGCACGCCGTCGTTGTAGATCAGATAGGCCAGCAGGAACGACAGCGTCAGCGGATGGCGCCGCATGTCCTTCAAGGTGGCCACCAACTGCCGCCAACCGCTGACCGGCGCACCCGCACCCGCCTCCCGGGCCGGCCCCCGGTCACGCAGCCGACGCAGCGGAATGATCGCGAAGGCGCCCCACCACAGGCCGGCGGACGCCAGACAGATGCGCACCGCCGCGCCCTCGGACAGCCCGAAGGAGTCGTGGCCCTGGTAGAGCACCAGGTTCATGACGAGCACGAGGGCGCCCGAGGTGTAGCCGAAGGCCCAACCCCGCGAGGAGACGGTGTCCCGCTCGTCCGGAGTGGCGATCTGCGGCAGGAAGGCGTTGTACAACACCATCGAGACCGCCAGCGAGGCGTTCGCCACGACGAGCAGGAACCCGCCGAGCAGATAGCGGTCACCGTCGAGGAAGAACATCCCGGTCGTCGCGGCCGCGCCCGTGTACGCCGCCACCGCCAGCAGCGGCTTCCTGCGTCCGCTGCGGTCCGCGACGGCCCCGGCCAGCGGCATGATCAGCACGGCCAGCAGCACCGACGCGGAGACCGCGTACGCGAAGAAGGAACCGGCCCGGATCGGGATGCCGAGCGGGTGCACATAGCCCTCGACGTCCGCCGCCGCCCTGGTCACCGACGTCAGGTAGGGCCCGAGGAACACCGTGAGCACGCTGGTCGAGTAGACCGAGCAGGCGAAGTCGTAGAAGTACCAGCCGTGCTGTTCGCGTTTGCGGGCGGCGGCGCCGGCTCTGCCGTCCTCCGTTCCCGGTTCCGCTTCCTCCGGTGGAGATATGTCTCGCGCGCTCACTCCGGTGCCCCCTCGCTGTACGTGCCGCCGCGGCCCGCGCGGAGCCCGAAAGGGCCGTCAGGCCCAGGCTCCGCGCCGGTCCAGCACCGTGCGCAAGATGTCGATCCGGTCGGTCATGATGCCATCGACTCCCATGTCGAGAAGAGAGTCCATGCGTTCCGGTTCGTTCACGGTCCACACGTGCACCTGCAGTCCCCGCTCGTGCGCCGTCCGGACGAACCGCCGATCGACCACCCGGACGCCGGCCTGCGTCTCCGGAACCTGCGCCGCCACCGCCCCCGCGCGCAGCGCCGCCGGGATCGCGAACGACCGCAGCCGCAGCCCCACCACGCCGCGCACCCCGTACGAGGTCGCCAGTCGGGGGCCGGCGATCTTCTGGGCCCGGGCCACCCGGCTCTCCGAGAAGGAGCCCACGCAGACCCGGTCCCAGACCCGGGCCCGCGCGATCAGGTTCACCAACGGGTACAGGGCGCTCTCCGCCTTCACGTCGACGTTCCAGCGGGCCTCCGGGAACTCCTCCAGGAGGTCCTCGAACAGGGCCAGGGGCTCGGTGCCCGCCACCCGGGCCTCCCGGATCCGCTTCCACGGCAGTTCGGCGATCCGCCCCCGACCGTCGGTGACCCGGTCCAGGGTGGAGTCGTGGAAGGCGACCAGCTTCCCGTCGACCGTGGCGTGCACATCGGTCTCGAAGTAGCGGTAACCCGCGTCGGCCGCCCGGTGGAAGGCGGCGGCGGTGTTCTCCAGCCCGTCCGCGGCCCCTCCCCGGTGCGCGAAGGGGATGGGAGCCGGGTGGTCCAGATACGGGTGCCGAAGGCGTACGTGCGTCACGGCGGCAGTATGCCCCCTGCCGCCGGTGGGACGGGAGCGTCCGGATGGCCGCGGGGTGAACGCGCCCGCGACGAGGCGGGGGCGCTCCGGTGGCCCCTCCCCGCCCCCTCCGTGGACCGTCTCCGGAGCCCCCTGGCCGGAGTGGACCGCCCCGTGACACCCTGGATCGCGCGGAACCAATCCAATACCGGTCGCCCCTCGGGGTCGGACGGGGCCAATTCGACGAAGGTGGACCGGACAGCATGGCTCAGTGGACCTCGGCGGTCGGCGCCGCCCAGCTCGCCCGCCTCATCACCTCACAGCAGGGGCGCTCCGCCACGTCCGGCACGCGCAAACCGCCCGCCTACCGCAGCCTCGCCGACGGCATCCGCCTCCTCGTCCTCGAAGGGCGCGTCCCCGTCGCCGCCCGGCTGCCCGCCGAACGGGAGCTGGCCGTCGCGCTCACCGTCAGCCGCACCACCGTCGCCGCCGCCTACGAGGCGCTGCGCGGCGAAGGGTTCCTGGAATCCCGCCGGGGCGCGGGCAGCTGGACCGCCGTGCCCGCCGGGAACCCGCTTCCCGCCCGGGGCCTGGAACCCCTGCCGCCCGAGTCCCTCGGCTCGATGATCGACCTCGGCTGCGCCGCCCTGCCGGCCCCCGAGCCCTGGCTCACCAAGGCCGTCCAGGGAGCCCTGGAGGAACTGCCGCCGTACGCGCACACCCACGGCGACTACCCCGCCGGCCTGCCCGCCCTGCGCAGGATGCTCGCCGACCGCTACACCGAGCGCGGCATCCCCACGATGCCCGAACAGATCATGGTGACCACCGGTGCCATGGGCGCCATCGACGCCATCTGCAGCCTCTTCGCGGGGCGCGGCGAGCGCATCGCCGTCGAATCCCCGTCCTACGCCAACATCCTCCAGCTCATGCGCGCCGCCGGGGTGCGCCTCGTGCCCGTCGCCATGGCCGCCGGGCTGAGCGGCTGGGACATGGACGTCTGGCGGCAGGTGCTGCGCGACTCCGCCCCGCGGCTCGCCTACGTGGTCGCCGACTTCCACAACCCCACCGGCGCCCTCGCCTCGGACGAGCAGCGCCGCGCGATGGTGGAGGCGGCCCGTTCGGCCGGCACCGTGCTCGTCGCCGACGAGACCATGGCCGAACTCCGGCTGGACCCGGACGTGGAGATGCCCCGTCCGGTCTGCTCCTTCGACCCCGCCGGCTCCACGGTCGTCACCGTCGGTTCCGCCAGCAAGGCCTTCTGGGCCGGCATGCGGATCGGCTGGGTCCGCGCGGCCCCGGACGTCATCCGCAGCCTGGTCGCGGCCCGCGCGTACGCCGACCTCGGCACACCCGTGCTCGAACAGCTCGCGGTGAACTGGCTGATGCGGACCGGAGGCTGGGAGGAGGCCGTGGAGATTCGCCGCGACCAGGCCCGGGAGAACCGCGACGCGCTCGTCGCCGCGGTGCGCCGGGAACTGCCCGACTGGGAGTTCCAGGTGCCCCGGGGCGGCCTCACCCTGTGGGCCCGCGCGGGTGGACTGTCCGGGTCCCGGCTGGCCGAGGTGGGGGAGCGGGTCGGCGTACGGGTCCCCTCGGGCCCCCGGTTCGGCGTGGACGGGGCCTTCGAGGGTTACGTCCGGCTTCCGTTCACGGTCGGCGGCCCGGTCGCCGAGGAGGCCGCCTCGCGCCTCGCGGCGGCGGCCCGGCTGGTCGGTACGGGCGCCGGCGGCAGCGGGGCGGAACCCCCGCGCACGTTCGTCGCGTAGGCCCGTCGTCGAAGTGGCACCGGACCCGGCCCTGTCGGCGAGGCGCCACCCACGGCCCGGCAAGATCCGAAAGAGACGGCTTACGGCCCGACCGGCCACGGGCCGCGGGCGGGCGGTGTCTCCGCCGGCACCTCCGTGATCTCCCGCCCCTCGATCGAGGGGCCCTGGGCCTGGGCCGGGGGCTGGACGATGTGCAGCGGCGTCGCCGGCGTGCCGTGCTCCGCGACCGCCGTCGGCCGGGCCTGTCGCTCCGGCAGCAGCTCCCGTACCGCCTGACGGTGCGCGGGATGCGCGGCGTCGTCGTACGGGTCCGGGGTCGCGGGCACCTGTACCCGGTGCACGGGGCCCGTGCCGAGCCGCGCGTAGCCGCGCCCGGGCGGCACCATCGCCGTCGGGGTGGTGTGCGGGGGCAGGCCGAGCACGTCGGCGATCTGCTGGACGGAGGCGGAGCCGAGCACGACGCGGGCCCGGGTGTGCTGCCACACGGCGTCATCGAGCAGTTCCAGGTGCTCGAACTGTTCCGCGACCACCACCGTGACGTGTGCGGCCCGACCGTGGCGCAACGGCACCTGGAGCCGCGCGAGGGGGTCGGGCCGCCCCTCGGCCGCCGCGAGGTGGGTGAGCACGCTGGGGCGGTCGAGCAGGATCCACAGGGGGCGTCGGGTGTCCTCGGGCAGGGGCCGGCCCGCCTCGCGGGCCCGGTGGGTGGCGACGAGCCGTCGCTCGGTCTCGTGCGCGGCCCACTCCAGGGTGGCCGGGGCCCCCGCGGGGCCGCACTCGACGGCCAGCACGCCCGCGCGGCCGGAGAGGCAGGAGTACTCGCCGCTGCCGCCGCCCTCGACGATCAGCACGTCGCCGTCGTGGTGGAGTGCCTGAAGGGCGATGGAGCGCAGCAGGGTGGACGTCCCGCTGCCGGGTTGGCCGACGGCCAGCAGGTGCGGTTCGGTGGAGCGGGGCCCGGTGCGCCAGATCACCGGGGGCACGTCCCGGGTCTGTTCCCCCTCCGCTACGGGCAGGGTGCGCTGTACGCCGCCCGCGTCGGTGAGCCCGAGGACGGTCTCGCCGGGGGAGGTGACGAACCGTTGGGCGGCGATGCCCGTCGGCAGCGCCTCCAGCACGCTCAGGTCGAGTTGGTTGGCCTCCTCGTCCCAGTCGAAGCGGTACTCCCGTCCGCGCCCGGACTTGGAGTGCAGCAGGGCCTCGATGCGGGCCCGGGGGGCGAGCTCGCCGTCGGCGAAGTAGGCCGGGTAGCGGATGCGGAGCCGGGTGACGCGGCCCGCGTCGTCGAAGACGTGGCCGCTGAAGGCCCGGTCCCATTCCCCGCCGTGGGCGAAGAGCGGGTTCGGGTCCTCGGGGATGGAGAAGTACGGCACGAGGGCCTCGTAGAGGGAGGCGAGCCGCTCCGTCTCGGCGTCGCTGGGGCCGGTCTTCACCGGGGTGCGGTCGCGTCCGTGCCAGCCCGCCGCCGCCATCAGGGTCACGAGGGCGATCAGGGGACCGTACGGGACGAGCGCGACGACGAGGACGCAGGCGGCGCCCAGGAACAGCCCGGGACCACGCTTGTCCTTGGGGGTGTCGGACCATTTGCGTCGCCCGGCGGAGGCCAGGACGCGCAGGCCGCGCCCGATGACGAGGAGCGGATGGAGGACGTCCGTGGCGCTGTCGGCGGCCGTGCGGGCGAAGTCGCGGCCCCGGGACAGCGACACGGTGCCGCTGCTGAGGATGCGGGGGAGTGGGCGCCTGGCCACGGGCGTCTCCTGGAGTCGGGGTGGTGGCGGACGGTGCGGTCGGGGGCCTGGGGCATGTCGTCGAAGTCCCGCCTGCCGGCGGCCGGCAGGCGCGCTTCGACGACGTTCCCTAGAGCTTGATCCCGCCGAGAAGGCTCGCGAGGCTCGCCGTACTCGCCGTGATGCTGGGTGCGATGGCGGAGCCGGCGAGGAAGAAGCCGAAGAGCGCGCACACGAACGCGTGCGACAGCTTCATCCCGTCCTTCTTGAAGAAGAGGAAGCAGATGATTCCGAGCAGGACGACACCTGAGATGGACAGGACCATGAGAAGTTCTCCTGGTGGGTGAGGACGGTCACCATCAGTCCTTCCAGGCTCACAGCAAGTATCAATGCGACAAAAGGTGCATACGGGTGAATCCTGTAATTTTTCACTTGACTGGACCCGCCCGACTGGCGCGCCGGGCGGTCAGGGGGGCGGGATGATCCTCGCCTCGGACCGCACCCGCCATGTTCCGGATCGGGCGCTACTCTGACGCTTCACCCGCACGGACGCGGCACCGTGCGCCCCCCAGCCCGCCGGCCTGGGGAAACGGGTGCCGTGACGGCGAAGCGAAAGGCGGTACGAACGATGAGCGAGCACACCCCGGAAGGCGCCGGCCCGCAGGGCGTTCCCGACGAGGACGTCATCGAACTGGCCACCAAGATCTTCGACCTCGCCCGTCAGGGTGACGCCGAGACGCTGGCCGCGTACCTCGACGCCGGGGTCCCGGCGAACCTCACCAACGACCGCGGCGACACCCTCGTCATGCTCGCCGCCTACCACGGCCACGCCGAGGCCGTCACGGCCCTGCTCACCCGCGGCGCCGAGGCCGATCGCGCCAACGACCGGGGCCAGACCCCGCTCGCCGGCGCCGTCTTCAAGGGCGAGGAGGCCGTCATCCGCGCGCTGCTCGCCGGCGGAGCCGACCCCGAGGCCGGAACCCCCTCCGCCGTGGACACGGCGCGCATGTTCGCCAAGGCCGATCTGCTGGAACTGTTCGGAGCCAAGTAGTCCGGTTTTGGCCGTGACCTGGCAAGGTCTGACCGGCCCCGGACCTCACGGGTTGGTCACGGCGGCCGTAAATGTGGTCGCGGTGCACAAACCGACTGGGTCATCATGGCGTCGGATTCGATTCGCGAACTTGACGGACGGGCAGGAGCGGGCTGGACACAAGAGGTGTCCATACCCTCCCTGCCGAACCGGCCGCCACGGTCGCGAAGCACCGACGAGAGTGAGAAGGCAATGGTCTACATCGAGCGGAACATGACGGCGAACGTCCTCACATGCTGTTACGCGGCCCTGTGAATCCCGATTCCCGGTTGCGTCCCCAGCTTGATTTGAGGCCATTCCCATGTTCGAACCAGTCATAGCGCCAAGCGGCACCCTGCTCGGGCTCCTCCAGAGGGGCCGCGGCGACGGCACGCTGCACGCACTCGCGGCGCCCCGGGCGGAGGCCCTGGAGGCCCTCGACCAGTGCGTGATCAGCGATCCGCGCCAGGACTGGCAGGTCGAGAACCGCTCGCTCTACTACGCCCGGCTCTACCTCGATCTCGACGGTCCCCTCGGCGCCATCGAGAGCCACCTCTTCAGCGCCGACGACCTCCTCGACGAGGAGGACCACCGCACGGGGCTCGCCCTGTCCGTCCTCGGCCACCTCGCCTCGTACGGCCGTGACGACGCGCTCATGCTGCTGCGCCGCTACGCCGCCTCCGGCGCGAACTGGGCCTGGGCCCTCGACGAGCTCGCCCTGCGCGACGACGACGAGGGACTGCGCTCCCTCGCCGGGCCCGTCGTCGCCCGCTTCCCCGTCACCGCCGAGGGTGAGGCGCGGCTGGCCGCCGCCATCCGCGACGCCTACGAACCCCGGCCCTGGTGCCTGTGGGAGGAGTCCGCCCCCCACGGGGAGCGACTGCGCGCCGCCCGCCGACAGGGCTCCTTCGACCGTTGGCAGCGCCAGCTCACCCCCAAGGGACCCCAGCCCGGCTGGGGAGTCCAGGCCGTCTTCGACTGGGCCGCCGACGGACTGAGCCGCGGCACCCCGCTGCACGTCCCCGCGGCCCGCTGCCTGGCCGCCGTGGCCGCTCCCGAGGACCGCTCCGCGATCCTCGCCGCCGCGGCCGGCGCCTCGGGCGAGGCCGCCCGGGCCACCGCCCTGCACCACCTGGTCCTCGCCGAACCGGAGAACCCGGCCGTCCTGGACCTCATCGAAGCCGCCGGGGACGAGCCCGCCGTGGCCGCCTACGAACGCATGTGCGGCCCCGGAGCCGTGGAACGGGCCCGCCGCTGGGTCCACCGCCCCGACGCCCTCGGAGCGGCCGCCGCGACCCTTCTCGCGGCCCGCGGCGGAGCCGAGGACGCCGGGCTCGTCCTGGGCGCCCTGCGCTCCACGGTGCGCGGCTCGGGACCGGACACCCGGCACCTGTTCGCCCTCGTCGACGGGGCCGGCCGCCTCGCCATCGGCTGCGCGGCGCCCGTACTGCGCCACGTCTACCGGGAAACCGCCTCTTCCCACCTGCGCGGCCGGGTCGCCCGGGCCCTGGCCCAGACCGATCCGTCGTTCGCGGCCGGCTTCGCGGTGGAATGCCTGTGGGACTGCGAGGAGACCACCCGCGAGGTGGCCGCCCACCACGCCGAGACGGCCGACGCCCGCGTCGCCCCCCGGCTGCGCCGCCTGGCGGCGGACCCGGCGGAGGAGGAGGACGTGCAGTCGGCGGTGCGCAGTCGCATCGCACCGGAGTCGACGGTGTAGGCCGTCCCCTCCGGACCCCGGCGGACCCTTTTTCCGGACCCTGCCGGGCCATGGCGGGCGGCTCGCCAAGCCGCCCGCACCCCGGGGACACCCCGGGCGCCTCACAGACCCCGCACGAAACGGACCGTCACCCCCGGCCGGGCCTGCGCCGCCGCGTCCAGGGCGGGGCCCGCGGGAACCACGCCCACCACGGGATAGCCGCCCGTGACCGGGTGATCGGCCAGGAAGACGACGGGGAGCCCGTCCGGCGGGACCTGGACCGCGCCCAGGACCATCCCCTCGCTCGGCAGCTCCCCGACCCGGCGCCGGACCAGCGCGGGACCCCCCTCCGTGCGCAGCCCGATCCGGTTGGACATCGCCGAGACCCGGTACGGGGCCCGGAGCAGCCGGGCCACCGACTCCGCCTCGAACCAGTCGGCCCTCGGCCCCGGCCCCAGCGGCAGCACCAGCTCCGTCGGCGGCCCCGGCACCCCCAGGGCGTCGACCCCGCGCACCGGGTCCCGGCCCGGCGGCCCCACCGGCAGCAGTACGCCCGCCGACAGCACCGGCGGCCCCAGGCCCGACAGCAGGTCCGTGGCCCGGCTCCCCAGCACCGGGGGCACGGCGAACCCGCCCCGCACCGCGACGTAGCCGCGCAGCCCCGACTCCGCCGCCCCCACCTCCAGCTCCGCCCCCTCCCGCAGCGCGACCGGCGCCCCCCAGGCCACCGGGCGGCCCGAGACCCGTACCGCGCAGGGCGCCCCCGTGACCGCCACCGTGACCGGGCCCGACGCCCGCAGCGCGACCCCGTCGAGGGTGGTCTCCAGCGTCGCCGCGCCCGGGGCGTTGCCCAGCAGCCGGTTGGCCAGGGTGTGCGCCCCGACGTCCAGCGCACCCGAACGGGGGACGCCCAGGTGTGCGTACCCCGGCCGGCCGAGGTCCTGGACGGTGGTCAGCGCACCCGCCCGCACCACCAGCAGCCCGCTCACGACCCCGCCTCCTCGAACCGCACCCGCACCCCCGGCGCGAACAGCGCCGCCGGCTCCCGCCCCGGGTCCCACAACACGGCCCCGGTGGTTCCGATCAACTGCCAGCCGCCGGGGGAGGAGCGCGGGTAGACCCCCGTGTAGGCGCCCGCCAGGGCCAGCGAGCCCGCCGGCACGGCCGTACGCGGCGTGGCCCGTCGGGGCAGGTGGAGGCGCTCGGGGAGCCCGGTCAGGTACCCGAAACCGGGCGCGAACCCGCAGAACGCCACGCGGAACTCGACCGACCCCACGATCCCCGGCACCTCCCCGGGCCCCACCCCCCACAGCCGCGCGACCTCCGCCAGGTCCGGCCCGTCGTAGCGGACCGCGACGCTGATCAGCGGCCCCTCGCTCCTGGCGAGCGGCGGCACCTCCCACCCGGCGATCCGGGCCGCCAGCGCGGCGGGCTCCACCACCCCGTCCAGCAGCACGGTCCGCGCGGCCGGCACGATCTCCCGTACGCCGCCCAGTTCCGCGCGCCGCCGCAGCAGTTCGGCGTGGAGCGCGGCCACCTCCTGCGCCGAGTCCGCCTCCAGCAGCAGGGCCCGGTCGCCCACCGCGAGCGCCCTCACGCGAAGGCCTCCACCCGTACCCCGGCCGCGCCCAGGGCCCGACGCACCCGCAGGGCGAGGTCCGCCGCCCCCGGGGTGTCCCCGTGCAGGCACAGCGAACGCGCCGGCACGGCCACCGGGGAGCCGTCGATCGCGGTCGCGGACCGCTCGGCGGCCATCCGCACGGCGCGGGCGACCACCGCGTCCGGGTCGTGCACCACCGCCCCCGGCTCCCCGCGCGGCACCAGCGTCCCCTCCGCCGTGTACGCCCGGTCCGCGAACGCCTCCGGCACGGCCGTCAACCCCGCTTCCTCGGCGGCGGACAGGAGCAGCGACCCGGGCAGCCCCAGGACCGGCAGCCCGCCCGTACCGGCGGCCATCCGCACGCCCGCGACGACCGCCCCGGCCTGCCCCGCGTCGCGCACGGTGCGGTTGTACAGGGCGCCGTGCGGCTTCACGTACGACACCCGGGAACCGGCCGCCCGCGCGAACACCTCCAGCGCCCCGATCTGGTACGCCACCTCGTCCGCCAGTTCGCCCGCCGGCACGTCCATCGCCCGCCGGCCGAAACCGGCGAGGTCCCGGTAGGAGACCTGCGCCCCGATCCGCACCCCCCGCTCGGCGGCCAGCTCGCACACGCGACGCATGATGGACGGATCCCCGGCGTGGAAACCACAGGCCACGTTGGCGCTCGTGACGACGGACAACAGCGCCTCGTCGTCGGTCAGCGTCCAGCGACCGAATCCCTCGCCGAGGTCGGCGTTGAGGTCGATCACGGGCGGGTGCGCGGGCGTGGCCATCGGTGTGATCATGGAAGCCATGCGGTGAGCGTAGAACAGCGCCCGCTCCGAGCGACCGGGGACGATCCGGCCGAACCATGCCGTTTGGGATGTTGTCCGTGTCAGCGCCTAGTCTTTCCGTCGTGACTCTCCCTGCCCCGGCGAAGACCCTTCCGTCCCCGGCGCCGGGCCCGGCCGCCGACGAGGGCCTGGCCCGGCGGCTGCGCGCCCTCGCCTGCACCGCCCCGCTCCACGACCTCGACGTGCGCAAGGCCAATCTGGCCGGCGAGTACGGGGTCTACGCGATGGCCGAGGTCGCCCTGTCCGCGATCGACCTGGTCACGCTCAACATGGACTTCGACACCGGCGCGGACCACGAGCAGATAGTGGCCAGGCTGCTGCCGCGCGTCGCGGCACAGGCGCCCGCCCGGCCGGTCGCCGAACACGAGCGGGTGGCCCGCTGGGTCCTGGAGAACCTGATCAACGTAGGCAGCGTCGACCGGGGCTTCCGCGCGATGTACGGCACCTTCGGCCCGGACGGCGTGTACGTCCGCCGCGACTACGACTTCAAGCTGATCGAAGAGGTCCCCGGCCACGGCGGGGTCGTCTACCTGCGCACCACCGACGAGGCCGTCAACGTCCTCGTCGGAGCCCTCGACACCGACGTCACGAGCGCCCAGATCGCCGCCGAGGTCAAGCTGGAGGTGCTGATCAGCCGGGGCCGCCTCGCGGACGCCCAACTGGCCGCCGAACAGGCGCGCTACCGGACCGTCCAGTACGCCGAGACGCTGCGCCGCACCCTGGACGCCACGCGCCGCAACGTACGCGCCGTGGACTGGCTGGAGGCCGTCCCCGACATGATCGCCGAAGCGCTGGACCACGTCGCCGACCGCTACCGGCACGAGAACGCGATCCTGACCAACATCCGCAAGGCACGGGACGAGGCCGAGGACCCCGACAACAAGCGGCGCGCCGCCGAACTCGTCGACATCGTCAAGGACTGCATCCGCCGCCACACCCAGCTCCAGTCCCGGCTGCTCGACGCCGGTCCGCTCTTCCGCGCCGAACAGGACCGCCAGGCCTTCGCCGCCCCCGCGCCGCGCACCGGCATCGACCTGTACGGACAACTCGTCTCCCCGGTCCTGCCGCTGCCGCTGGAGCAGGCGACACGGGTCACCGACGCCTTCTTCGCGGCGGGCACGGGACTGCGCACCCCCGTCTCGGTCCGGATGGCGGACCTGGTCGAGATCCTGCTGACCCCGCCCCAGGAACGCGAACACCTCGGCGTGGAGATGCCCGAACCGGACCTCATCGCCACCCCCGACGACAGCCGGTTCAGCGACGAGCAGCTCGCCGCCGCCATGAAGCTGCTGGACCTGCCGCACGACGCCCCGCGCCGGCTCTCCGGCCTGCTCGCCGAGGCCCGTCGCGAGGACCCCGACCTGCCGTACCTGGTGGCACTGCTGGCTGTCCACGCGGCGAGCCCCGCCGTGGGCACGGCCTACCGCCAGGGCGAGGAACGACTCCTGTTCGCCGTGGACGACGGCGCCGAGCTCGACGACCCGGAGTTCGGCGGCGCCGACCTGATCGTCGGCACCGCGCTCCTCGACTCCGCGGCGATGACCGCGGACCGCACGGAGGCGGCGTGAGCACCGCCCGCGTCACCGCTGTCGGCGCGACCACCGCCCGCGTCACCCATGTCGGCGCGACCACCACCGGCGCGACCACCGCCCCGGCGCCGACCGAACGCCGCGCGGACACCCCGACGCGCTCGTCGCCCGGACTCCCGCGGCCCCGGCGGCGCCCCGCCGCCCGCCCCGCCGCCGACCCGGCCCGCGCCCCCCGAGACCACCACCCGTACCGCATTGCCGAGGAGCCGCACCCGTGAGCGAGACCCACGCCGAGCACCCCGCGTGGAGCGAGCCCGACGCGGCATCGGCTCCGACCGGGACCACCCACCCCGTGACCCCGGCGGACGCCGCCGACGCGGCGCGCCTCGTCGCGTTCGGACTCCAGCCCAAGCTGCTGCCCGCCCGCGACGCCGAGTACGCCGAACTGCTGCGCCGCTACCGCGAGGAACCCGCCTTCGGCCGCCTCGCCGACGCCGTCGCCACCGGCCTCGGCCTGATCGTGCTGGAGGTCTCGCCCCGCGCCGGCATGGCCGTGGCCGCCGGCGAGGATTCCGTCTTCGCCGTCCGGATGGGTGACTACGCCCGCCGCACCACCGCCGACGGCGGCGACCGCTTCCTGCACGGCCTCGCCCACCTGGCCGTCGCCGCCCTCGCCTTCCCGCGCCCCGAGGACCTCGCCGACGACGGCTACATCGGCCGGATCACCGTCAACGGCGTCGACGCCTTCGTCCGGCAGACCTGCCGCCGCCTCGAAGAGCGCGCCGACGAACTCGGCGAGAACACCGACCCCGCCTCCGACGCCCCCGGCCTGGAGGCCGGCTGGCGGGTCTACGCCCGCCGCTCCGCCACCGGCGCCACCAAGGACGCCCGACGGCTCGCCGGCTCCACCACGGGCATCGTCGGCAAGGCCGCCGCCTTCCTCACCGAATCCGGCTTCCTCCAGCGCACCGGCGACGACGCCGGAGGCACCTACCGCACCACCCCCCGCTACCAGCTCCAGGTCCGCGACATGGCGGGCAGCGCGGCCATGGCCGAACTGCTGGAACTCGGCGTGGTCCCCGTCAGCGACGGCTCCGCCACCCTGTTGCCGCCGCCCGAGGGCGACGACCTGGAGCTCGCCGCCGACGCCGGGCTCCCCTTCCACGCCTGAGCGAGCCCCGCGCCACCTGTCCTCCGTACGACCCACGAGAGACCACGAGAGTCCGCCGCCATGTACGAGCTGTCCCGGATCCGCCTCTACTCCATCGGGCCCGCCGGCGCGCGCTACGCCGACACCGTGCTCGACCTGCGCGGAGTCGGCGAACCGGTGCCCCACCCGGCGCCCGCCCAGGCGGAGTTCTTCGAGGACGAGCCCACCGGCCCGCCCCGGCGCCCGGCGCCCGCGGGCGTGCTCTTCCTGGAGAACGGCGGCGGCAAGTCCGTCCTCCTCAAACTGATCTTCTCGGTGATGCTGCCCGGCCACCGCAACACCCTCGGCGGCGCCAGCTCGGGCGTCCTGCGCAAGTTCCTGCTCGCCGACGACTGCGGCCACGTCGCCCTGGAATGGCAGCACACCCAGACCGGCGAGTGCGTGGTCGTCGGCAAGGTCAGCGAATGGCGGGGCCGGCAGGTCTCCAACGACCCCCGCAAGTTCGCCGAGGCCTGGTACTCCTTCCGCCCCGGACCGGGACTCGGCCTCGACAACCTCCCCGTCGCCGAGGCCACCGCCGTCCGACCGCCCGTCGAGGGCGCGTCCGGCGCACAGGGCCGCCGCCGCACGATGAAGGGCTTCCGCGACGCCCTCACCGACGCCGGCAAGGCGTACCCGCACCTGGAGGTGTACTGGGAGGAGATCCACGACCGCTGGAACGAACACCTCACCGAGGTCGGCCTCGACCCCGAACTGTTCCGCTACCAGCGCGAGATGAACGCCGACGAGGGCGAGGCCGCCGGCCTCTTCGCCGTCAAGAAGGACTCCGACTTCACCGACCTGCTGCTGCGCGCCGTCACCGACACCCGCGACACCGACGGACTGGCCGACCTCGTCCACGGCTTCGGCAACAAACTCGGCCGCCGCGCCGAACTCATGGCCGAACGCGACTTCACCGCCGGCTCGGTCGACCTCCTGCACCGCATCGTCGAAGCCGCCGAGACCCGCTCCCGGCTGCGCGACGTCCACGCCGGCGCCGAACGCCGCACACGCACCCTCGCCCGGCGGCTGTCCGCCCGCGCCGTCGAGGAACGGGGCCGCGCCGCCGACCTCGCCCAGCGGGTCACCGAAGCCGCCCACCAGGTCACCGGAGCCGAGACCGCCCGCGGCCGTAGCGCCGCCGTGTCAGCCGAACTCGCCTACCGGCACGCCTCGCTGGCCCTCACCGTCGCCGACAAGGCCGCCGCCGCCCAGCGCCGCGAACTCCTCGAAGCCCGCACCCTGCACTCCGCCTGGCAGGCCGCCGAGATCGTGCTGCGCCACCGGGCCGCCGCCGACCGCTCCGCCCGCGTCGCCGCCGCGATCCTCGAAGCCGAACGGGACGCCGCCCCGGCGCTGGCCGCACGCGCCACCGCCGCCGCCGAACTCGTACGGGCCCTGCACACCGCCGCCGAACACGGCGAGACCCTCGCCAACGAGGAGGAGGAACGGTCCGCGGAACTCCAGGCCCTCGGCGAGACCGCCCACCGCGACGCCACCTCCGCCGCCACCGCCGCCCAGCGCGCCCGCAGCGAGGCCGAACACCTCCGGGCCCGCCTCGCGGAGGTCCAACAGGAGACCGCCGAGGCCGTCGAGGCCGGATGGCTCGACGACTCCGAACCCGACGCCGACCCCGCCCGCGCCGCGCTCGCCGCCAGCGACGCCGAGAAGACCGCCGTCGCCGCCTGGGAGGAGTCCCGCGAGGCCGCCCGCGCCGCCGCCGAGACCGCCCGCGAGGCCGCCACCGCGGAATCCCGCGCCGAACTCACCGCCGCCCGCGCCGCGGACGCCGCGGACGCCGCCGAGTCCGCGCACGAGGCGGAGGCCCGCGCCGCCGCCTCGCTCGCCGAAGCCCCGCGCCTGGCCGCCCTCCTGGGCCTCCCGGGCGCCCCCGACGCCACCGTCCCGCACCCGCGCGGCGACGACGGCACCCCGAACGACACGCCCACCACCCCCGAACAGGGCCCCGCCTCCGACGGTTCGACCGCGCTTCACGGCGGCCTCACCGTCGAAGACCTCGACCGGGGCGCCGACGACCTCCGCACCCTGCTCACCGACGGGGTGGCCGCCGCCGAACGGCAACTCTTCGAGCTGCGCACCGCCGCCGCCGACGACGCCCGCATCCTCGGCGCCCTCGGCGACGGCGGACTCCTGCCGCCCGGACCCGACGTCCTCGCCACCGTCGAGTACCTCGGCGAACACGGCATCCCCGCCCTCCCCGGCTGGCGCTACCTCGCCCAGTCCGTGGACCCCGCCGACCACACCGCCGTCCTCGCCGCCCGCCCCGAACTCGTCGACGGCGTCGTCATCACCGACCCCGACACCCACGCCCGGGCCCGCGAGGTCCTGTCCGGCGCCGCCCTGCTGCCCCGCTCCACCGTCGCGGTCGGCACCGCCGCCGCCCTGCTCGCGCCCCTGCCCCCGACCGACGCCGACAGCGACGTCTCCGGCATCTTCATCGTGTCGCCGAACCCGGCCATGCACGACGAGCAGGCCGCCGACGCGGAGCGCCAGGCCCTGCGCACCCGCGCCACCGCCCGCGACACCGAGATCCGGGACCTGGCCGCCCGCCTCTCCGGCGACCGCGAACTCGCCGCCCGACTCGCCTCCTGGCGCACCGGCTGCCCGCCCGGCCGCCTCGCCGAACTCGCCCGGCACGCCGAGGCCGCCCGCGCCTTCGCCGAGGAGGCCGACGCCGAACTCGCCGAGACCCGCACCGTACGCGCCGAGGCGGACGAGGCCGCCGCCGACGCCGCCCGCGTCCGCGAGGAACGCCAGGACACCGCCCAGCGCGCCCGCCGCGTCGCCGACGCCCTCGCCGGCCTCGCCCACCGCCTGCGCGAGCGCGCCGGCTGGCAGGCGAGGCTGCGCGAACTCGCCGACGACGCGGCCGAGTCCGAGGCCCGCGCCGAGGTCTGCCTGGACCGGGCCCGCGCCGCCGACGAGGACCGCCGCGCCGCCCAACGCGCCGCCGACGACGCCCGCCGCACCTCCCGCGCGCTGCGGGCCGAACGCTCCGAGATCGCCGGCGCCCCCGAGCCGCTCCCGGCGGACGACGGCTCCGCCAAGGCCCCCCTGCCCGACCTGCGCGAGGCCTACCGGGCCGCCTCACAGCTCTACGAGAAGGTCGGGGTCGGCGCCGACCTGCGCGCCGAACAGGCCCGCGCCGAGAGCGCCGAAAGCGCCGCCCTCGCCGAACTCGACCGCCTCACCAACAAGGTCCGCACCCGCGCCGCCCAACTCCTCGAAGGCACCGACGGATCCGACGGCCCGTCCCGGCAGGCCGCCGCCGCCCGCGCCGAATCCCTCGTACAGATGCTGGAGACCCGCGCCTCGACCGCGAGCGAACAGCTCGGCCGACTGCGCGGCGAGGCCGAACGGCACGCACCCGCCGAGGGCGAGGCGCACACCGAACTCCCCGAGGACCTCGTCCCCGAGAACGTGGAACAGGCCCAGGGCCTGCTGCGCGCCGCCACCGCCCGGCTCGCCGCCCACACCGCCGCCGTCGAGAGCGCCCGGGCCGCCCACGCCGACCTGCTGCGCGCCCACCGCACCGCCGAGGACGGCGCCGGCGGCTTCGACGAGACCGCGGCCCTGCTCCGGGACCTGCTGCGCGACCACACCCACCAGGACGACGAACAGGAGCCGGTGCCCCACCCGGGGACCCTGGAGGAGGCCCGCCAGTCGGCCACCGAGGCACGCCGTTCCCTGCGCGGCTGCGCCGCCGACCTCTCCGCGGCGGAATCCGCCGTGCGCGAGGCGAGCGACATCCTCGTCCGGCACGCCAACGCCAACCGCTACGAGCAGGTGCGCACCCCCGCCCGCCAGCAGATCCGCGAACTCCCCGCCTCCGCCCTGCCCGAACACGCCGCCGCCTGGGCCACCGCCTTCGCGCCCCGACTGCGCGTGCTCACCGACGAGTTGGAACAGCTGGAACGCAACCGGGGCAGCATCGTCGACCGACTGCGCGGCCTGGTGGAGTCCGCCCTCGCCACCCTGCGCTCCGCCCAACGGCTCTCCCAACTGCCCGAGGGCCTGGGGGAGTGGTCGGGTCAGGAGTTCCTGCGTATCCGTTTCGAGGAGCCCGACCAGGCCACGCTCACCGAGCGGCTGGGAGAGGTCATCGACGAGGCCACCCGCGCGGCCGTGAAGAAGAACAGCGCGGCCTCCTTCGGAGAGGGCCGGCGCGACGGCATGTCACTGCTGCTGCGCGGCGTGCAGGCCGCACTGGAGCCCAAGGGCATCGCGGTCGAGATCCTCAAGCCGGACGCCGTCCTGCGCGCCGAGCGCGTCCCGGTCGGCCAGATGGGCGACGTGTTCTCCGGCGGGCAGCTGCTCACCGCCGCCATCGCCCTCTACTGCACGATGGCGGCGCTGCGCAGCAACGACCGGGGCCGCGACAAGCACCGCCACGCGGGCACGCTGTTCCTCGACAACCCGATCGGCCGCGCGAACGCCACCTACCTGCTGGAGCTCCAGCGGGCCGTCTCGGACGCGCTCGGCGTCCAGCTCCTCTACACCACGGGCCTGTTCGACACCACGGCGCTCGCGGAGTTCCCGCTGGTCATCCGGCTGCGCAACGACGCGGACCTGCGCGCGGGCCTGAAGTACATCAGCGTCGAGGAACACCTGCGTCCGGGCCTGCCCCAGCAGTCGCCCGACGAGGAGACGATCCACGGCGAGATCACGGCCACCCGCATGTACCGCCGCTCCGCGGTGGGCGCCTGACCGCACCCGCTCCGGCCGCACGGCCGCCTCGTACCCCGTCACCCCGCTCCGGGCCGGACTACCCCCGGCCGGGGGCGGGGTGTCGTATGCGGGCGGGCCGGGACACCGGCGGTCCCGCACCGGCGTGCCCCCGCCCCCGCCCCCGCTCCCGGCGCCCGGCGCGGGCGGCGCTGCCGGGCGCCGAGACGACCCCGTACCGCTGGTTCCACGTCTGCCGGGTGATCAGTACGTCCAGTACGCCCCACGTGGCCACGACCGTGCCCGCTATCGCGACGAGCGCCATCGGCAGCACCAGCCAGGACCCGGTCAACGCGAGGAAGAAGGTGATCGTGGACTGGGTCAGGGTGACCGCGACGATCAGCACCGCCCGCACCGCGGACGTCCGCACCGGGTCGGGCAACCGGTACCGCCTGGCGGGCTCCTCGATCCACAGCCCGTGCCCGGACCCCTCCGTCACCGCGCCGTCCTCTTCGTACATCCTCATGTTCCGCTCACTCCCCACAACGTGGTCCGCCATGCGTCCCCGACGATGACGATCCGAACGTCTCCACCAAAGTGTCCCCAAAACGTCCCTCGAACAGACAGACGTCCGGGACGGCCCGGAGATTCCCGCATCGCGGACTTCTCCCGAGTGCCCGAACGGCACGGAACGGAGAGTTCCAGCCATCCGCTCCCTTGCGGGAACCGATGGCCCACCAGGTGTCATGTGCCACATATCGGGCTGGACTTGACCGGATCTATCGGACAACTCGCGATCTTCACCGGAGGTGTCGGCCGAAAACGTCCGGACAGGCCTTCGAAGGCGCCCGGTGGCAGTAGTAGGCTCACGCCGTTTAAATGACGGAACACCTACCCCCGGCAACGGGGTTGAGCTGGGGGAGGCTGGGGAGGCCATGCGCTTTCGCGGGAAGTCCATCCGCCGGAAGATCGTGGCGTTGCTCCTTGTGCCGCTCGTCTCCCTGACCGCCCTCTGGGGCTTCTCGACGGTCATCACCGGTCGGCAGGCCGTCCAACTCCTCGACGTCGCGTACGTCATCGAGAAGGTCGGATACCCCATCGAGGACGTCGTCCGGGTCATCCAGAAGGAACGGCGCCAGACCCTCGTCCTCATCGGCGACCCGCGGGCCTCGGCCGCCACCGCCGAGCTGACCAGGAGCCGCGCCGCCACCGACGCCGCCGTCCGGACCATCACCGAGAACGCGAAGGACCCGGAGGTGATGGACGAGCTCGCCCCCGAGACCGCCCAACGCCTGCGTTCCATCCTCGAAGCCTTCCGCGGCATCGAGGCGCTGCGCCGGTCCGTCGACCGCAACAGCCTCGACACGAACCAGGCCCTGGAGCTCTACAGCCGCCTCGTCGACCCCTGCCACGAGTTCCTCATGAATCTCCACGCCCTGGAGAACGTGGAGATGGACAAGCAGGGCCGCGCGCTCGTCGGCATCACCCGGGCCCGCGAGACGCTCTCCCGCGAGGACGCCGTCGTCGCCGCGGCCCTGGCCGCCAAGGTCGTCAGCCCCGTCGACGTCCGCGGCGTCTCGGACCTCGCCGCCAACCGCGCCCTGCTCTACGAGTTCAACCTCGCCATCCTCCCGGCCGAGGACCGCACCCTCTTCGAGCACTACTGGAGCGGTCCCGAGACCAAGGCCCTGCGCGACGCCGAGGAACGGTTCATCACCGACGGCGCCCGCCGCAACCCGCGCGCGTTCACCGCCGCCCAGTGGGACGAGGCCGCCGGCAAGGTCCTGGACGGCCTCGCCACGATGGGCACCGAGGCCGGAGACCGCTACCAGCGGCGGGTCGAACCCGCCGCCATGAACGTCCTCGTCCAGGCCGCCGTCGCCGGCATCCTCGGCTTCATCGCCCTGCTCGTCTCCCTCGTCCTGTCCGTACGCATCGGCCGCGACCTGATCCGCGACCTGTCCCGGCTCCGCAAGGACGCCCACGAGGCCTCCGGCGTCCGCCTCCCCGGCGTCATGCGCCGGCTCGCCGCCGGCGAACACGTCGACGTGGAGACGGAAGCCCCCCGGCTGGAGTTCGAGAAGGACGAGGTCGGCCAGGTCGCCCTCGCCCTCAACAGCCTCCAGCGCGCCGCCGTGGAGGCGGCCGTCAAACAGGCGGAACTGCGCCGGGGCGTCTCCGAGGTCTTCGTCAACCTCGCCCGCCGCAACCAGGTCCTCCTGCACCGCCAACTGACCCTGCTCGACACCATGGAACGGCGCACCGAGGACACCGAGGAACTCGCGGACCTCTTCCGCCTGGACCACATGACCACCCGCATGCGCCGCCACGCGGAGGGACTGGTGATCCTCTCCGGCGCCGCCCCCTCCCGCCAATGGCGCAAGCCGGTCCAGCTGATGGACGTCGTGCGCGCCGCCGTCGCGGAGGTCGAGGACTACGAGCGCATCGAGGTGCGGCGCCTGCCGCGCATCGGCATCGAGGGCCCCGCCGTCGCCGACGTCACCCACCTCGTCGCGGAACTCCTGGAGAACGCCACCGTCTTCTCGCCGCCGCACACCGCGGTCCAGGTGCACGGCGAACGCGTCGCCAACGGCTTCACCCTGGAGATCCACGACCGCGGCCTCGGCATGAACCCGGAAGCGCTCCTCGACGCCAACCTCCGGCTCGCCGAGACCCCCGAGTTCGAACTGTCCGACACTGACCGGCTGGGCCTGTTCGTGGTCAGCCGGCTCGCCCGCCGCCACGGCATCCGGGTCGTCCTCCAGCACAGCCCGTACGGAGGGACCACCGCGGTGGTCTTCCTCCCGGTGGAACTGCTCACCGAGGCCCCCGACACCAACGGCACCGGCATCCGCCTCGACGGACTCAAGCCCGCCGCCGCCGCGAAGCTCGGCAAGGGCGCGGGCCGGCCGGGATCCACCGCCATCGAGGGCGCGCCCGCCGGTCGGCCGCTGCCCCCCGCCGTCCTGAACGGCCCGGTCGAGCTGGAGAGTCCCCTCGGCCTCCTGGGACTGGACGGCATCGACGAACCCGCCGCCCCCGACGAGGTCACCGCCGGGATCACCGGCCTGACCGGAGTCGGCGGCCGGCCGCCGATGGCCACCCTCGACGACGAGACCCCGCCCGGAGGCATCTCGCGCAGCGCCCTGCTGGGCCTGCGCCCCGCCGGCCGTCCGAGCACCGACCGGCTCCCGGAGCGCGGCGCGGCCTGGAAGGGCGACCGGATCGGCGACCGCGGCACGGAACGCCGGTGGGACCTCAACCGCGAGCTCGACGGCGACCGTGAGCCGCCGGCCCCGACCGGCCCCGTTCGGCCCTCGCGTCCGCGCCCGGACACCGTGTCCGCGGCCCGCCCGGACGCCCCGCGCGGCTCGGGCACGGTACCCCTGCCCCGCCGTCGTCCCGCCCCGACCCTGGTGGCGGAGCACGGCCGCCGGGTGGAACCGCGCCCGGTGCCCCCGTTCTCGCCGGGCGGCAAGGCCGGCCGGCTCCAACCCGAGACGACCCCCCGACCCGAGAGCTCACGACCCGAGGCGCCCGGATCCCCCCAGGCCGCCGGGGCCGCCCGGGTCCCCAGGCCGGCCCAGGCCCCCGCCGGCCTGCCCCGCCGGGTGCGCCAGGCCAACCTGGCGCCCCAGCTCAAGAACTCCCCGGCCGCCGCCCCGGCCGAAGCCGCCGCCGAACCGGTCGAGGACCGGGACGCGGAGGACGTACGCACCCGCATGTCCGCCCTCCAGCGCGGCTGGACCGCGGGACGCAATCAGCACGCATCGCAGCAGTCCGCGGCCGCGGCGGGCACGCCCGCCGCCGCGGATCCCGGATACGAGAACGAAGGGGACGGTCGATGACCGCACCGCAGACCGGCAACGACACCAGGGGCCGCGGCTCCGGCCCGCTGAACTGGCTCCTCGACGAGCTGGTCGACAAGGTCGGCAGCATCCGCAAGGCGGTGGTCCTCTCCGGTGACGGCCTGCCCACCGGCAGCTCCAAGGACCTGACGCGCGAGGACAGCGAGCACCTGGCCGCCGTGGCGTCCGGCTTCCACAGCCTGGCCAAGGGCGTGGGCCGGCACTTCGACTCCGGCCGGGTCCGCCAGACCGTGGTCGAGCTCGACGAGGCCTTCCTGTTCGTCATGGCCGCCGGCGACGGCAGTTGCCTGGCCGTGCTCGCCGACGCCGAGTCGGACGTCGGCCAGGTCGCCTACGAGATGACCCTGATGGTCAAGCGAGTGGGCGACCACCTGGCGACCACCCCGCGCACCGGGCTGCCAGCCGGAGGGTGAGTAGGACGGCATGAGCGATTCAGGTCAGGACCACCCCGCCGACACCCCCGGCAGCGGCCCCGAGACGGTGCCCGAGCCCACGCACTGGTTCGACGCCGACGCGGGCCCGGTCGTCCGCCCGTACGCGATGACCCGCGGCCGGACCAGCCACTCGGGTCAGCACCGCCTCGACCTGATCGCCCTCGTGGTCGCCGAATCGGCGGCCGACGACCCGGTCTGGGACGTGACCCTGTCCCCGGAACACGCCCACATCCTCGGGCTCTGCCGGGGTCGCCCCCAGTCGGTGGCGGAACTCGCCGCCGATCTGGACCTGGCGATCGGGGTCGTCCGCGTCCTGATCGGCGATCTCGTGGACGACGAACTGGTCCATGTGACCCGGCCGGTGCCCCCGGCCGAACTGCCCGACGAATCCATTCTGCGTGAGGTGATCAATGGCCTTCGGGCGCTCTAGCCGCACCGGCGCGATGCATGCCGTGTCGCCGGTCGAGCCGCTGACCTTGAAGATCCTGGTCGCGGGTGGCTTCGGGGTGGGCAAGACCACCCTGGTCGGTGCGGTGAGTGAGATCAGACCGCTGCGGACGGAGGAACAACTCTCCGAACCCGGCGTCGGCATCGACGACATCGGAGGAGTGGAGGGGAAGACCACCACCACCGTGGCCATGGACTTCGGCCGCATCACCCTCCGCGAGGACCTGGTGCTCTACCTGTTCGGCACGCCCGGACAGGACCGCTTCTGGTTCCTCTGGGACGAGTTGGCCCAGGGGTCCCTCGGCGCGGTCGTCCTCGCCGACACCCGCCGGCTCGCCGACTGCTTCGCCGCGGTCGACTACTTCGAGCGGCGCGGCATCCCCTTCGTGGTCGCGGTCAACTGTTTCGACGGCGCCGACCGGCACCCGGTGGTGACCGTCCGGGAGGCCCTCGACCTCGACGCCGGGGTACCGGTGCTGCTGTGCGACGCCCGCGACCGCGAGTCCGTCAAGGACGTGCTGGTGGGGGTCGTGGAGCACGCGATGTCACTGGCCCGGGCCCGCCGCCGGATGACGACCGCCGGCGCCTGAACGAGCGTCCCGCGAGGGACGCCGCCGACCGGATCCCCACCACCGGGGCCCTCCCCGCGCATGGAGGCGGCCCGTACCCCCGCCGACTGGGGTACGGGCCGCAGCTCTCATGGGGGGTCACGGGATCCCGGTCGCGGCGCGGGACCGTGCAGCGAGTGTGAACCCGCCACCAGGGGTCGTCAAGCCCCCGGACCGCGCTCGTCGTCGTGCGCGGGTCACCGTACGACGACGACGGCCGATCCGTGCCCGAACAGCCCCTGGTTCGCGGTGATCCCGGCCCGCGCGCCCGGTACCTGCCGCTCCCCGGCCGTACCCCGCAACTGCCAGGTCAGCTCGCACACCTGGGCTATCGCCTGCGCCGGCACCGCCTCCCCGAAGGAGGCCAGCCCGCCGCTGGTGTTGACCGGCATCCGACCCCCGAGCGCGGTCGCCCCCTCCCGGACGAGCTTGGCGCCCTCGCCCTCACCGCAGAGGCCGATGTCCTCGTACCACTCCAACTCCAGGGCCGTGGACAGGTCGTACACCTCCGCGAGCGACAGGTCGTCCGGTCCCAGCCCCGCCTCCTCGTACGCGGCGCGGGCGATGGACGCCCGGAAGGACCCGGCCGCCGGCCGTACGGCGGTCATCGAATCGGTGGCGATGTCCGGCAGGTCGAGGACGGTACGGGGGTAGGTGGGCGTCACCGTCGACACCGCACGGATCCGTACCGGGTCCGCGAACCCGCGCGAGCGGGCGTAGTCCATGCTGCTCAGCACCAGCGCGGCGCCCCCGTCGGAGGTGGCGCAGATGTCCAGCAGCCGCAGCGGGTCGGCGACGACCGCGGAAGCCGCCACCTCCTCGGCGGTCACGGTCTTGCGGTAGCGGGCGTGCGGGTTGAGCGCGCCGGCGACGGAGTTCTTCACCTTGACCCGCGCGAAGTCCTCACCGGTGTCCCCGTACAGGGCCATCCGCCGACGGGCGTACAGCGCGAAGTACGCCGGGTTGGTCGCGCCCAGCACCCGGAAGCGCAACCAGTCCGGATCGTCCGGCCGGTTCCCGCCCGCAGGGGCGAAGAACCCCTTGGGGGCGGCGTCCGCGCCCACCACCAGCACCACGTCGGCCAGCCCGGCCAGGATCTGGGCCCGGGCCGCCCCGATGGCCTGGGCACCGGAGGCGCAGGCCGCGTACACGCTGGTCACGCGCGCGCCCTGCCAGCCGAGCGCCTGCGCGAAGGTCGCCCCGGCCACGTAGCCGGGATAGCCCGAGCGCACGGTGTCGGCCCCGACGATCGACTGCACGTCGGTCCAGTCGAGCCGTGCGTCGGCCAGCGCCGAGCGGGCGGCGATCCGCCCGTACTCGACGAACCCCCGACCCCACTTGCCCCACGGATGCATCCCGGCACCGAGGACGGCCACGTCGGCGCTCACGCGCGCACCTCCACCGGCCGGAACCGCCATGTGGTCCAGACGGTCTCGGCGTCCTCGTTCAGCACCCCGCCGACCACCTCGACCTCCATCCCGACGGCAAGGTCGGCGACGGTCACCCCGGGCGCCGCCTGCCCGAGCACGACCATGCCCTCGGCCTCCAGCTCCACCGCGACCAGGGTGTACGGCTCCCAGGGTTCGGCGGGGTCGGACACATAGGGCGCGGGGGGCCGGTACCGCCCGTCCGTGAAGGACCAGACCCGCCCGCGCGGGGACAACGGCACTTCCGCGAGCCGCCCGTCACCCGGGCAGTGCGGGTTGCGGCAGCAGGCGTCCTCGCGCGGGAAGAACACGGCGGCGCAGGCGGAACACCGGGTGCCGAGCAGCCGGAAATCGCCGCCCGCCTCCGTGCCCGTGAACCATCCGCTCACGACGGGTGTGCGTGTGCGTTCCAAGACCCCTCCCCGAATCGACTCCTGACGGATCGTCAGAAAGTCTCGCACGGGGCTCGCTCCCGGTCACCGGTTCTCGGCGAGCCACTTCCGGGCGATCTCGTCCAACTCCGCGTCCCGCCCGGCCAGCATCATCCGGATCATCCGCGCGTCCCCGCGCAGCGACCACCCCGGATGCCCGAAGGTGGCCGGGTTGTTCCCCTCGATGAGGAAGTGCGCCGGCCAGGCCGTCCCGTAACCGATCAGCGGCAGGGCGGCGAGGTAGCGCCCGCGACCGCGCGCCACCCCGTACACGGACAGCGCGAGCCCGCCGAGCGTCCCCGTGAGGTGCACCCAGCGGGTCGCGGCCTTGGAGTGCATGGCGACGTAGTAGGGCCAGAATTCCTCGTACGAACCGAAAGTCATGCGGGCACCGTACTCAGGGCCGCACCGCCGCGACAGAGACCGGGAAGTCGAAGTACCGGTCGGGGAAGACCTCGGGCCGGTACGTGAAGTGCCACCACTCCTGCGGAAGGTTCACGAAGCCCTGCCCGGCCAGCGCCCGCCCCAGCGCCTCCCGGTTGCCCCGCGCCGCCCCGACCACCCGAGGGTCGTCGGTGTGGGAGAGCGGATCGAAGAAGTCGAACGCCGTCCCCATGTCCACCGGCTCCCCGCCCGGCACCCGCTCCAGCGTCACGTCCACCGTGCTCCCGCGACTGTGCCCCGACCGCGGGGCCACATAGCCCTCCGGGATCAGCCGGGACTTGTCCACCCGCGGATGGAACTCCTCCTTCGTCGACTGGTCCCCCTCGTCCGCGGCCCACCGCACGAACCGGTCCACGGCCCGCTGCGGCCGGTAGCAGTCGTACACGAGCAGCGACAGTCCCTCGCGCAAGAGCCGGGCCTGAGCCCGCCGCAAGGCATCGGCGGCCGGGCGCGCGAGCAGACAGACGGGCTCCTCGTACCCCTCGACGGGCCGGCCCGTGAAGTTCCGCGCCGACGCGTACCGCACGTCCTGACCGATCGTCGGATCCACGTCCACCAGCGCCACGAACCCCGGCGGCGCGACCTCCTCCGCCACCAACCCCGGCGGCGGGGCCCCCGCCAGACCCGTCACCAGCGCACCCGACAACGCCACGACCACCATCGTCCTCATACGCCTTGGCATACCATCACCGGATGCCGGAACAGCCGAGGAACGCCCACTGCTCCACCTGCGGAGCACCGTTCGACACCACCGCCTGGCCCCGTAGGTGCGCCACGTGCGGCGCCACGACCTACCGCAACCCGCTCCCGGTGGCCATCACCCTCCTCCCCGTCGAGGACGCGGACGGAACCGGCCTCGTCGTCATCACCCGCACCATCGAACCGGCCCTGGGCGGCGTCGCCCTCCCCGGCGGCTTCATCGACTTCGGCGAGGACTGGCGGGAAGCGGTGGTCCGCGAACTGCGCGAGGAGACCGGCATCGAGGCCACCGCCTCCGACGTCACCCTGGCCGACGCCAAGAGCTCACCGGCGGGCCACCTGCTCCTCTTCGGCCTGCTGCCCCGCCGCCCCGCCGCCGCCCTCCCGAAGTCCGTCGCCACCGACGAGACCACCGGCTGGCACCTCCTGCGCGAACCGACCGACCTGGCCTTCCCCCTGCACACCGAAGCGGTGGCCGCCTGGTTCGCGGGCTCCTACGCCTGACGCCCCCGGCGAGGGCCCTCAGAGCCCCCGCACCACGACCCCCTCCACCACCTCCCCGGCCTCGTCCTCCACCACCACCGACTCCCCGACCCACCGCACGGAGTACCGCTCCACCACCCCCGGCTCGAACCCCGGCCCCGGATCCCGGATCACCACCCCCCCGCCCGTGCGCCCCCGCGCCGGAGCCCACACCTCCCACACCACCGACCCGTCCCCGCCCCGGACCGGCACCACCGAACCCGCCCGCGCCAACACCGGCATCCGGCCCGGCGGAGCGTCCAACAGCACCTGTCCGGGCCCCTCGTACACCACCTCCGTCACCGTGTCGTACCAGCGCCCGCGCGGCAGCCGCACCGCCCGCCGGTCCGCCCCGCACTCCAACACCGGCGCCACCAACAGCGCGTCCCCCAGCAGGAACGCGTCCTCGCAGTCCCGCAACACCCGGTCCTCCGGCGCCCCCCACCACAACGGCCGCACATACGGGGCCCCGGTCCGCCGCGCCAGATGGGCCAGCGACACCAGGTAGGGCCGCAGCCGCTCCCGTTCCGCCAACACCCCCCGCGCGTGCTCCGCCACCTCCGGCCCGAACTCCCACGGCTCCCGCCGCCCCGCCCAGATCGCCGAGTGGGTCCGGAACAACGGCAGGTACGCACCCAACTGCAACCACCGCAGGTACAACTCCGGTGAGGGCGAGCCCCCGAACCCGCCCACGTCCGGCCCCGAGTACGGCACCCCGCACAAACCGAGCCCCAACACCAACGCCAGCGAAGCCCGCAGCCCCTCCCACCCGCTCTCCACGTCCCCCGACCAGGTACCCCCGTACCGCTGCATCCC
>NZ_LGDE01000405.1 GCF_001279725.1 Streptomyces sp. WM4235
GAGGCCGTGTTCCTTCGCGAACGCCACGACCTCCTCCGACCCGGAGACCGGGTCGGGGGTCCCGGCGACCAGCGGGGCGCCGGCGCGTTGGGCGATGTGACGGGCGGCGACCTTGTCACCCAGGTCACGGATGGCCTGCGGCGGCGGTCCGATCCAGGTCAGACCGGCGTCGAGGACGGCCTGGGCGAAGTCGGCGTTCTCCGACAGGAAGCCGTACCCGGGATGGATCGCGTCCGCGCCGGAGTCCGCCGCCGCC
>NZ_LGDE01000406.1 GCF_001279725.1 Streptomyces sp. WM4235
GCGGACCTGTCGCGGACGGTCGGCTGGTTCACCACCGTGTTCCCGGTCCGGCTCGACGTCGGTGACGTCGACCTCGACGAGGTGTTCGAGGGGGGTCCGGCGGCCGGCGCCGTTCTGAAGGCCGTCAAGGAACAGCTCCTGGCCGTCCCCGGCAAGGGACTCGGGTACGGGCTGCTGCGACACCTCAACGAGGAGACCGCCGCCGTCCTCGCCCCGCACCCCACCGGCCAGATCGCCTTCAACTACCTCGGCCG
>NZ_LGDE01000407.1 GCF_001279725.1 Streptomyces sp. WM4235
TGTGGAAGCCCGGTAACGGGTGGAGCTGACTGGTACTAATAGGCCGAGGGCTTGTCCTCAGTTGCTCGCGTCCACTGTGTTAGTTCTGAAGTAACGAACTGTGTTCATATCCGGTTGGTTAACTTCATAGTGTTTCGGTGGTCATAGCGTTAGGGAAACGCCCGGTTTACATTCCGAACCCGGAAGCTAAGCCTTTCAGCGCCGATGGTACTGCAGGGGGGACCCTGTGGGAGAGTAGGACGCCGCCGAACAA
>NZ_LGDE01000408.1 GCF_001279725.1 Streptomyces sp. WM4235
TGGCGCGCTCGATGTAGGCGTGGGCCTGGTCCGGGCCGGTGATGAGAAGGGTGGGGCCGGCGACGGGTACGACGGTCCATGAACCGTCGGCATTGGCGGGGACCCGTCGGGCGGGGCCCGGGATCACCAGCCCGGCAAGGGGGGCGGCCGGGCTGCCGGCGCCGATGGCGCGGGTGGTCTGCTGCATGGCTGTGCTCCGAGCGTGTGAAGGGGTGTTCGCGGCGCTGCCGCCGCTCTGTGGCGCCC
>NZ_LGDE01000409.1 GCF_001279725.1 Streptomyces sp. WM4235
GGGCGCCACAGAGCGGCGGCAGCGCCGCGAACACCCCTTCACACGCTCGGAGCACAGCCATGCAGCAGACCACCCGCGCCATCGGCGCCGGCAGCCCGGACGCCGCCCTTGCCGGTCTGGTGATCGCCGGCCCCGTCCGATCGGTCACCGCCAATGCCGACGGTTCATGGACCGTCGTACCCGTCGCCGGCCCCACCCTTCTCATCACCGGCCCGGACCAGGCCCACGCCTACATCGAGCGCGCCA
>NZ_LGDE01000410.1 GCF_001279725.1 Streptomyces sp. WM4235
GGGGCCACGATCGGCACGGGGGCCTCGCCGTTGCGCCCGTACATGGCCTGGAGCAGGTCGGCCTGCTCGGTCTTGGTCGGCAGCCCCGTCGAGGGGCCGCCCCGCTGGATGTCCACGATCAGCAGCGGCAGCTCCAGCGACACCGCCAGACCGATCGTCTCCGACTTCAGCGCCACCCCCGGACCCGAGGTGGTCGTGACCCCCAGGGCGCCGCCGAACGCCGCACCCAGGGCCGCGCCGAT
>NZ_LGDE01000411.1 GCF_001279725.1 Streptomyces sp. WM4235
GGTCTGACCAGGGGAAAGGCGCCCCACAGGGGGCACTTGCGCGGCTAGGTAACCGGGGTTGCACCGCAGGATGCACGGACAGGGGGATGCGGCGGGGGACCCAGAGGCGCACCGCAAGCGGGACCGGAGGTGGGAGCCTCCCAAACGGACACCCCTCGTATGTGCAGGTCAGACCCCGTGGGCAAGCCCGTCAACGGTGCCGACACCTCTTCTGCGACAGCCAGAAGAGGTCTCTGGCTCT
>NZ_LGDE01000412.1 GCF_001279725.1 Streptomyces sp. WM4235
CGGCATAGAACTGAGTATCCGTACCCAGCCCTCCGGATGAGTACGAGTACGGATGGGTTCCCACCTGCGCACACAGCAGACTGGGGGCACGGACCGGGCGCCCGGTCCCGCACCGCGGACACGGGGCCGCGGAGCGGGACCGGGCCCTCGTCCCTCGCCGGGATCCGGGGGACCCGGCGCGACACGAACGCCGGTGCGGCGGGGCTCGGGGGGAACGAGCCCGGCCGCACCGGCG
>NZ_LGDE01000413.1 GCF_001279725.1 Streptomyces sp. WM4235
CCAGTCACCGGCCCAGTCACCGGTCTTGTGTGGCGAGCTCGCCGGTGGCTGAACTCACCGGTGACGTGACCGGTGAGTGAACTCGCGGGTGGGCAAGCCGGGCTTGCCCAGTCACCAGTCACCGGTGAACTCACCGGTGACTTACCGGTGGGTGGTGGTGTCGGGTCCGTGGGTGCGCCGGCCCGACGTCGACTCGGGGTGTTCGCCGGTGTCGGCCTCGGCGGGTGGGGG
>NZ_LGDE01000414.1 GCF_001279725.1 Streptomyces sp. WM4235
CCGCCAATGCCGACGGTTCATGGACCGTCGTACCCGTCGCCGGCCCCACCCTTCTCATCACCGGCCCGGACCAGGCCCACGCCTACATCGAGCGCGCCACGCACGGCACCGGCCGCCAGGCCCTTGCCCCCGCCCGCGTCGCACTCCCCGCACGACCCGCCCACCAGGCCGACGACGAGGACGCCGATCCGGTCGGGTGCGGCCGGGGCGCCGGGGGCGCCCCGGCCGAC
>NZ_LGDE01000415.1 GCF_001279725.1 Streptomyces sp. WM4235
GGGGGGGGGTGGGCGGGGCCCGGCCGGAGGGAGATGGTTCGGGGGGACGGCCGCGGGCCGTCCGGGGTCGGGCGGGGGGGCTACGCCGTCCAGTCGAGGATGATCTTGCCGCTGCGGGCGGTGGACGCCTCGTCGAAGGCGGCCTCGAAGTCGGTGTGCGCGTACCGGCCGGTGATGACGGGGCTGAGGTCGAGCCCGCCTTCCAGCAGCACGGTCATCGCGTACCAGGTCTCGAACATCTCGCGGCCGTAGATGCCCTTGATGGTGATCATCGAGGTGACGACCTTCGCCCAGTCGACGGGGAAGTCCTGGGCGGGCAGGCCCAGCATCGCGATCCGGCCGCCGTGCGTCATGTTGGCGATCATGTCCTGCATGGCCTCGCCGCGCCCGGACATCTCCAGGCCGATGTCGAAGCCCTCGCGCAGTCCGAGCGTGGCCTGCGCGTCCGCGATCGTCGACTCGCGGACGTCCACCGCGAGCGTGGCGCCGGCCTTGCGGGCGATCTCCAGACGCTCGGGGCTGACGTCGGTGATGACGACGTTGCGGGCGCCGGCGTGCCGGGCCACGGCCGCCGCCATGATGCCGATGGGACCGGCGCCGGTGATCAGCACGTCCTCGCCGACGAGCGGGAAGGACAGCGCGGTGTGCACGGCGTTGCCGAAGGGGTCGAAGATGGCCGCCACGTCGAGGTCGACCTTGGTGCGGTGCACCCACACGTTCTGCGCGGGCAGGACGACGTACTCGGCGAACGCGCCGTCGCGTCCGACGCCGAGGCCGATCGTGCTGCGGCACAGGTGGCGGCGCCCGGCCAGACAGTTGCGGCACTTCCCGCACACCAGGTGGCCCTCGCCGCTGACCAGCGCGCCGATCTCGATGTCCCGCACGTCGGCGCCCAGCGCCGCGACCTCTCCCACGAACTCGTGGCCGAGCACGAGAGGGGTCTTGACCGCGCCCTGCGCCCAACCGTCCCAGGCCCGGATGTGCAGGTCGGTGCCGCAGATGCCGGTGCGGAGCACCTTGATGAGCACGTCGCCGGGGCCGTACTCGGGCTCGGGGACGTCCATGAGCCACAGCCCGGGCTCGGCCTTGTGCTTGACGAGTGCCTTCATGAACGTGGCTCCAGGCATGCGGAGGGGAGCACCTCGGGGCGTGCGGGCCCGTGTGGTGTCTGACGTGCACCAATGTGCCGAGCGCGGTGGTGATCGGTCCATCGAGACTTTCTTAAGCGGGCCGACAGCGCAGCTTCACGCCTATGCTCCTCACCTGATGGGGCAGGGCCGGCGCGGGCAGCGCCGGGGGCGGGGAAAAGGGGAGGTGAGGGGCGTGCCGAGTCTGCGCAGCAAGGCGTTGTCGGTGGCGCTGATCGCGGTGGGGCGTCGAAGACGGTACGCCGGTGCCGAGGCCGTGCGGGCCCGGGTGGCGGAGTCCGCCAGGAGGCCCGCGTCGCATCTGCCGCCGCGTTCACTGGGCCGGGTCGCCGAGGTCTCGCGGGCCTTCGTCGGGGCCTGGCCTGTGTACGACGTCTCGCCGCGGGGCGTCGAGCCCGCGGCGCGGGTGTTGTACGTCCACGGTGGCGCCTACGTGGGCGAGTTGCTCCGGCCCCACTGGTCGTTGGTCCGCACCCTGGTCACGCGGGCGAGGGCCCGGGTGGTCGTGCCGGCGTACATCCTGGCCCCGCGCGGGACCGCCGACCGGACCGTTCCAGTGGCCGCCGACCTGCTCAGCGGGTTGATCGAGAGCGGCGGTGAGGGCGGGACGGTGCTGATCGGGGACTGTGCGGGCGCCGGGATCGCCCTGGCCGCCGCGCAGCGCCTGCGGGAGCGCACGGGGGCGCAGCCGTCCCGGATCGTCCTGGTCTCGCCCTGGCTGGACCTGAGCGTGAGCCATCCCGGTCAGGCGGCCGCGGAGCCGGGCGATCCGCTGCTGAGGCGGGCGGGACTGATCGAGGCCGGGCGCCTGTACGCCGGTACGCTCGCCGCCGACGATCCGAGGGTCAGCCCGCTGCGCGGCGACCTCGCGGGGCTGGCACCCCTGACGGTGTTCACCGGGACCCGGGACCTGCTGGGCACCGACAGCCACGAGTTGCTCCGTCGGGCGCGGGACGCCGGCGTCGAGGTGGAGTTCCACGAGGCCGCGGGCCAGTCGCACGGCTACCCCTTCCAACCGGTGCCGGAGGGCAGGGCCGCCCGCGAGCGGATCGTGGCGCTGACCCGGGCGGTCGCCACGCGGTGACGTGCCGGGCGGTGGGGGCGTACGGGGCGCGGGAGACGCCCGGGGCAGGTCTCGCACCGCCGGACGCCCTCAGGCCACGCAGGTCATCAGCGAGCTGACCGGCCTGGCCCGGTACGACGCCCAGAAGGCCTCGTCGCGCTCGGCGCAGGGGGGTGGGGTCCGCGCCGGCTGCCATCCCGCGGTGGTGAACCCGGCCTCGACGGCCGCCTCCGCGAAGTCGGCGTGCGCCCACTCGCGGAACTCGACGTGCACCGGGGGCTCGGTGAGGAACTGGGCCCGCACCAGGGGCGCGTCCCCGTCGGGGTCGCGTGCCAGGAGGCGGAGCCCGAACGGGGACCAGTCCACGCGCGGGAAGGCCCCGGCGTTCGGGACGATGGCCAGCAGCCGGCCGCCGGGCCGCAGGTTGGCTCGGATGGACCGGAACATCGAGTGCAGGGCGTGCCGGTCGGGTGCGTGGTTGAACAGGTAGAGGGCCGTGGCCAGGTCGAAGGGGCCCAACTGCGGCATCGCGGCGGTTTCGGCGACGACGTACTCGATGGGCCCGGCCGGGCCGTCGTGGCGGGTCTCGCGGGCCCGTCGGATGCGTTCCGGGCAGTTGTCCACGCCCACGGTCCGCCGGGCCCCGCCGCTCGCGAGGAGTCGGGTGGTGCCGCCGTGTCCGCAGGCGAGGTCGAGGGTGTCGAGCCCGTGGACCCCGCCGAGGGCGTCCAGGGCGGTGCGCAGGGTGAAGGCGTCGGCCGCCGAGAAGGCGGTGGGGGGTGTCGGGCTGTCGTCCTGCTGTCGCATGTCCGCAAGCCTTCCCGGAGCGGGCCGGGGAAGGATGCCGTACGCGGGTGCGTCCCTCGGACGGGGTTTCGGGTCGGTCCGTACGGCGTACGGGGCTCGACGCCACGCCCCGCCGGGGGCGGGACCGTCGAACTCCCGCTTGCGGCGGGTACGTCAGGCCGCCGGGCCCGGGTCGCCGGCGGCCGTCCGGGTGCCTGCCTCCCGCGAGGTGATCAGGTCGCGGGCACGGTCGCGCAGCCAGGTGTGCGCCGGGTCGGCGTCGTGGCGGGCGTGCCAGGCCATGCCGAACGGCAGCGTCGGCAGCTCCAGCGGCACCGGGAAGGTCTCCAGGCCCATCCCGTGGGCCAGCGGCGCGCCCTGCGTGGTGATCAGTCCGACCAGATCGGTGTCGCGGAGCACGAAGAGGGAGGCGGGGTAGGTGCCCATGCTGCCCCGTACCCGCCGGGTGAGGCCCTGTTCGGCGAGGGCGGCGTCCACGGGCCCCTGGAGCCGGCCCCGGCGCGAGACGATCAGGTGTTCGGCGGCGGCGAAGCGGCGTGCGGTCATCCGGCCGCGGAGCAGGGGGTGGCCCGCGCGGACGACCCCCACCATCCGCTCGTCGGCGAGGTGTTCGACGCGGACCTCGGGGGCCCGGCTGTCGATGACGGTGAGCTCCAGGTCCGCGACGCCCTCCCGCAGTGCCGGCACGTCGACGTGGCTCTCGGAGAGGAACCGGAGCCGTACTCCCGGTGCCTCGCTCGTCACCCGGGAGAAGAGGGCCGCGCCCGACACGGCCGTGAAGGCGTCGTTCGCGAGGATGGTGAAGGTGCGGGTCAGGGTCGCCGGATCGACCTGGCCACCGGAGAGGAAGAGCGCGCGGGCCCGTTCCACGACGGCCCGCACCTCGCCGTGGACGGCGAGGGCGTGCGGGGTGGGCACCATGTTCCGTCCGGCGCGGACCAGGACCGGATCGCCGAGGGCCTTGCGGATGCGGCCGAGGGTGCGGCTCATGGCCGGCTCGGACAGGTGCAGGCGGGCCGCCGCGCGGGACACGCTCGACTCCTCCAGCAGGACGTCCAGGGCCACGAGCAGGTTCAGGTCCATCCCGGATTGCGTCACACGCATCGATCCCTTGCACACATTGCACTGGAAAGCAGGTCACGCCCAGCCTACGGTGAGCGGGGCGGCCGATCCGGCCCCCCTTCAGGGCGGCCGGACCGCCCGAGCAGCACCCACCCCGCACCGACCGACTCCAGGAGGAGCCGTGCTCCGCCATGCCCAGAAGCCGTCCCGGGCCGCAGCCGCCCCCGCCCTCACCCGCCCCGCCCTGCTCGTCCTGTGCGCCTGTGTGCTCGTCGCCCAGGGCATGGTCGCCGCCGTGAACCTGCTGATCCCGCAGCTCGCCGCCTCCGCCCTGCGTCCGACCCCCGACCAACTGCTGTGGGCGGTGGACGCGTACGTCATCGTCTTCGCGGCGCTGCTGATCCCGGCGGGAGCCCTCGGCGACCGCCACGGCCGCAAGGGGGCCCTGCTCGCCGGACTCGGCCTGTTCGCCGCGGGCGGGGCGCTGAGCGCGCTCGCGGGGGATCCGGTCGTACTGATCGCCGGGCGCGGTCTGTGCGGGGCGGGCGCGGCGCTGATCATGCCGGCCACCATGTCGGTCCTGGTGCACCTGAGCCCGCCCGAGCAGCGTGGCCGGGCCCTGGCCACCTGGACGCTGTCCGCGGGCCTCGGGGGCCTGGCGGGCAACGTCGGAGGTGGTCTCGCGGGCGAGTTCCTGACCTGGCGGGCCCTGTTCTGGGCCGTGGTCCCGCTCGCCGCGCTGCTCGCGCTCGCGGTGGCCCGCACGGTCCCGCGCACGCCCTCCCGTCCGGACGCGTCCGTCGACCCCGTCGGGGCGCTGCTGCTGGCCGGGGCCCTGTTCGGGGTGGTCTACGGGATCATCGAGGGGCCCGGGCACGGGTGGGCGTCGGCGCGGGTCCTGTCGGCGTTCGGTGCGGGGGCGGGGCTGCTGGCGGCCTTCACCGGGCACGCGTTGCGCGGCGCGCACCCGCTGCTGGACCCGCGGATCTTCGCGTCGCGCAAGCTGCGGGCCGGGACGCTGGGGATCGGGGCGGCGTTCTTCGGGCTGTTCGCGCTGTTCTTCGTGAACGCCCAGTACCTCCAGTACGCGAAGGGCTTCTCCCCCGCGGTCACCGGCCTGGCGATCGTCCCGCTGACCGTGGGCATGGCGCTGGTCCCCCGGCTGGGTGCGCGACTCCAGGAGCGCACCGGGCCCCGGCTGCCGGTCGGCGTCGGGTTGGGCCTGATCGGGGCGGGGCTGCTGCTGGTGTCCACCGCCGACGCGGACACCCCGTACGCCGTGTACGCGCTCCACCTGCTGGTGCTGTCGGTCGGTACGGGGCTGTGCGCGCCCTCGCTGACCCTGACGGTGGTCGCGGAGCTGCCCGCGCACCAGGCCGGGCTGGGGTCCGGTCTGAACACGGCGGCCCGGGAGATCGGCGCGGCCCTGGGCGTGGCGGTGGTGGGCACCGTGTCGGCCTCCCGTTTCCACGGCGATCCGCGCGACCCCGCGCAGGTGGTCGCCTTCACCGAGGCCATGGGCGTCGCGCTGCGGACCGTGTCCGTGGTCCTGCTGATCGCGGCGGTCGCGGTGGTGGCCGGGTACCGGGAGCGGACGCGCGGATGACCCCGCCGACGGGTGTGCGGGGGCGCGGGCGCGGGCGCATGCTGGCTGTGTGACGGCCGGACCGGACAGTGGCACCCCCGCCACCGACGCCACGGCCCGGGTGCTCGCGCGGGCGGCCGTGAAGGCCATGGAGGCCGTCGGTGGGTACGCGGGTGGTGTCTACCTGCGCTCCGGCACGGAGGGCAGGCTGCGCATGGCGGCGGTCAGCGGGCTGCCCGTGCGGTTGTTCCGGCCGTGGTGGCGGATGCACGTGAACAGGCCGTACCCGGTCGCGGAGGCCTACCGGTCCGGGCAGGCCGTCCACCTGTTTGACGCCGAGTCGGCGATGCGGCGCTTCCCCCAGCTGATGGCCGGGCTGCCGTACCCCTTCGCCTCGCTGTACGAGCCGGTGACCACCGGCGACGGCGAGCGGTTCGGGGTGTTGCTGGTGCTGCGCCCGGCGACCCCCGGCGTGCCGGTCGACGCCGCCGATCGGAGGCGACTGCGGCAGACCGCGGACCGGCTCGCGAAGGAACTGGCCGCGCTCGCGGCGACCGGTGCACGGGTGGTGTGGGACGACGATCCCGTGTCCGTGCCGGGGCCCTCGGCGACCGACGACGCCCGGGAGGCCCTGGACCGGCTCACCCAGGCGGTGCTCTCGACGGACCGACAGGGCCGGATCGTCACCTTCAACCCGGCCGCCCGGACCATGCTCGGCATCGACGACGCCTCGCACGGGAAGGTGCTGTGGGAGGCCCTCCCCTGGCTCGGGCATCCGGCGTACGAGGACCACTTCCGGGCCGTGTTCCTGGCCTCGGACCCCGTGTACTTCCCGGCACGGCGCGGCCCCCATCCGTCCGGGGAGTGGCTCGCGGTCGGACTCCATCCCGGGCTCGGCGGGGTGACCGTGACGATCGGCGCCGCGGAACCACCCGCCTACGCGCCCGGGTCCGTACAGCACCCCGGCGCCGGTCTGGCCGGTTCTCCCGCCGACCGGGCGTCCGCGCTGTACCGGCCGGTCGCCCTGGCCATCGCGCTGACCGAGGCGATGACGGCCCGACAGGTCTCGGCGGTGGTCACCGAGGAGTTGCTGCCGGCCTTCGGCGGACGCCAGTTGGCGATCTACCTGCTCAACGAACGCCATCTGCACCTGGCTTGGGAGACCGGGTTCCCCCAGGGGTTCCTGGACCGGTTCGACGGGGTCGGGCTGGACGTGCGGCTGCCGGGCGTGGAGACGCTGACCACGGGTCGGCCGATGTTCTTCGAGTCCATGCAGCACCTGGCCGCCGCGTACCCGGGGATCCCGCTGGACGCCGACGTGGGTGCCCGCGCCTTCCTCCCCCTCATCGCCTCCGGTCGGCCGGTGGGCTCCTGCATCCTCGGCTTCGACGTGCCGCGCGGTTTCAGCCCGGAGGAGCGCACGGTGCTCACGGCACTGGCCGGGTTGATCGCCCAGGCCCTGGAGCGGGCCCGGCGTTACGACAGCGAGACGACGCTGGCCCGCGGACTCCAGGCGGCGCTGCTGCCGCACCGGCTGCCGGTGCGCGACCACGTGGTGACGGTCGGCCGGTACCTGCCCGGCACCGCGGGCATGGACGTCGGCGGCGACTGGTACGACGTCGTCGAGACGGGCCCGGACATGCTGGCCCTGGTCATCGGCGACGTACAGGGCCACGGGGTGGCCGCCGCCGCGACCATGGGTCAACTGCGCAGCGCGGTGCGGGCCTTCGCGTTGAGCGGCAATGACCCCGAACAGGTGATGCGGGGCACCAACCGGCTGCTGATCGACCTCGACCCGGGCCAGTTCGCCAGTTGCTGTTACGTGTTGATCGACCTGGCCTCGGGCCGGGCCCGCGCCGTCCGGGCGGGCCACCCGCAGCCGCTGCTGCGCGAACCCGACGGCCACACCTCGGTGTTGGACCTGCCGGGCGGGGTGGTGCTCGGCATCGACGCGGACGCCGGCTATCCGGTGGCGGAACTGCGGCTCGCGGCGGGCTCGGTGCTGGCCCTGTACACCGACGGGCTGGTGGAGCGGCCCGGCATCGACATCGACGTGGGCGTGGAGCGGCTGCGGCTCGCGCTGGCCGGCGGCCGGCCGTCCCCGCTGACGGACATGGCCGACCGGCTGGTCCACGAGGTCGGGAACACCGACGACCGGCCCGACGACATCGCCCTGCTGCTGGCGTCCCGCACGGAGCCGCCCCGCTAGATCCTGTCGTCGGGGGCCGGGGCTCAGGTGCGCAGAGGGCCGGTGGCCGCGAGGGTGAAGGAGTGCCCGGCCGGGTCGCTGAAGAGCCGGGCGTCGCGCGGGCCGTCCTCCACGTCCACGTCCAGGGGCCGGGCTCCGAGCGACACCGCCTCCCGCTCGGCCTCGTCCAGGTCCTCGGCGGCGACCTGGATCCGCAGGTGTGCCTGTTGGGAGTCCTCGGGGTGCGGCCAACTCGGCGGCGCGTGACCGAGGTCCCTGCGGATGGCCAGGTGCACGCCGGGGCCTCCGACGACCTCGACCATGTCCAGGCCCACCCCGGCCCGCACCTCGGCGCCGAGGAGATCGGCGTAGAAGTGCGCCAGGCCTTCCGGCTCGGCGCAGTCCAGTACGAGAACGCTCGTCTTCTTGACCGTCATGGGCCGCGCTTACCCGCAGTAGCCTCCCGTACGCGGGGCTCGGAGCCGTTCTGGTCCCGGATCGGCAAAGCGGAGGAAAATTCGCGACGATCATCCTGCGGTTCCCGCACCGCTCGTTCGTTCAACGTTTACGCGGCCTTAACACCGTATCGGGGGCCGGAAGCGGGCGCGTGACGATGGAATCCGCAGGTGAACAGCTCTTGACCTGCGGATCTCGCAGGGATTGCATGACGGCCCGGGAGCCACCGAACCACCTTGCTCACCACCGCCTCGGAGGCGATACCGCTCCCGCGCTCACTCACCGCATCTGCCGATCGGAACACCGCACCGATGTCTGACACGATCAGCGCACCCCAGGCCCTCGCCCCCGCCACCGGGCCCGTCCCCCAGAAGCTCAAGCGTTCCATCGGCGTCGTCGGCGGAACCCTGCTCACCCTCTCGTGCGTGACGCCCGCCTCGACGCTCTTCGTCGTCGTGCCCGACCTGTTCGCCGACCTCGGCACCTGGGCCGCCCTGACCATCGCCATCGGCTCGCTGCTCTGCGTCGGCGTGGCGTTCTGCTACTCGGAACTGGGCACCCTCATCCCCAGCGCCGGTGGCGAGTACGCGATGGTGTCCACCCTGGCGGGCCGGCTCGCCGGGTGGCTCGTGTTCGTGTTGTCCCTCCTCGTGGTGATGATCGTGCCGCCCGTGATCGCGATGGGCACGGCGGACTACCTCGCACCGGTGATCGACGTGCCGGCACCGGTCGCGGGCGCCGGCGTGATGCTGCTCGCCACCCTCGCCGGTCTGCTCGACCTCCGGGCCAACGCCTGGATCACCGGCATCTTCCTGGTCCTCGAAGTGATCGCCGCCGCACTGGTGGCCGTACTCGGCTTCGCCCACAGCGAGCGCGGCGCCGACGTGCTGGTGCACGGCGCCGTCGCCACCGACAACGGGGGCACCTCCCCCGTCACCGCGATGATGGTGGTCTCGGGGCTGGCCATCGCCCTCTTCATCACCCAGGGCTTCTCCACGGCCGTCTACCTGTCGGAGGAGTTGGAGAACCCGCGCCGCAACGTCCCGCGGACCGTGCTCGCCACCCTCGCCATCTCCACCGCCGTCATCCTGATCCCGGTCATCGCCATCACCATGGGCGCCCCCGACCTGGCCGTGCTGACCTCCGGGGACATCGGCTCGATGGTCACGGCCTGGTCCAACTCGGCCGTCGGCACCTTCGTGAGCCTCTGCGTCGCCCTCGCGATCGTCAACGCGGGCATCGTGATGGTCATCCAGAACTCCCGGGTGCTCTTCGCCTCCGCCCGCGACAAGGCCTGGCCCGAGCCGGTCAACAACGCCCTGTCGCGGCTCGGCCGCTTCGGCTCCCCGTGGGTGGCCACGCTGCTGGTCGGCGTTCCGGGCGCGGCCATGTGCTTCGTCAACCTCGACACCCTCTACGGGGTCACCGGCGTCTCGGTCACCGGCATGTACCTGCTGGTCGCGGTCGCCGCGCTGTACAGCCGCCGCGGGACGCACGGGGCGTCGGCGGCCTGGCGGATGCCGCTGTGGCCGGCCGTGCCGGTGGTGCTGATCGCCGTGTTCGCGTACATCCTGACGCAGCAGGAGACGCGGTACCTGCTGTGGACGGGCGGGATCACCGCCGTCGCCACGCTGTACTGGGCGCTGTACCTGCGCCCGCGCCAGGACAGCCGTTGGCTGGTCAGCATCCCCGATGACGGCGAGGAGGCCGCCGCCTGAGGGCGACGCCACCGCCGCCCGCGCACCTCACGACGAAGCCGACCCGGCCTGCGCGCCGGGTCGGCTTCGTCGTATCCACATTGCGGGCGTGTTGCGAGCGTCGCGGGGCGCCGGCGCGCACGCGTCCGGGGTGTCTATGATCCGCGGCATGGCCGTCACGCCGCGCGTTCTGCCGCGCCCCTGTTGTCGACGCTGACGCCTGCCCGCACGCCCCCGCACGCCCCGCCGCGCCTTCGCCCGTGCCCGGGGGCACCACCGCGGTACCTCCGAGCCGATCTCGTTCCCGCGCCGTTCCCTTCCGAGGAGCACGTCCGCCATGAGCACTCCCCTGACCCTCGCCGTCACGGTCGACCAGGTCCATGCCCGCCCCGAGGAGTTCGCCGTCGTCGACGTCCGCACGCCGGGCGAGTACGCCTCCGGCCACCTGCCGGGCGCGACCAACATCCCGCTCGACCGGATCACGGACTCACTGCCCGAGCTGCGGAAGGCCGCCGAACTCGCCGGGGGTTCCGGCGGGGCGCTGCTGCTGGTCTGCGCCTCCGGAGCCCGGTCACGGAACGCGGCCCACACCCTGGCCGGTCACGGCGTCACCGCCGGCAGCCTGACCGGCGGGACCGGCGCCTGGTCCGCGGGCGGTCACGCACTGGAGTACCCCGCCGAAGGCCGTCGGGCCGTGTGGGCCATGGAACGGCAGGTGAGGATCACCGTCGGCACGCTCGTCCTGTTGGGGCTGGCCCTCGGCACCTTCACGCACCCGGCGTTCCTGCTCCTGAGCGCCGCGGTGGCGGGCGGGCTCGTGTTCTCCGCGCTGACCGACACCTGCGCGATGGCGTCGGTGCTGGGAAGGCTGCCGGTCAACCGCCGCCGGTGACCCGATCCGGGCCCCGCGCCCGCGTCCCCGCCCCTCGACTACCGTCCCACTTCCCGGAACGCCGGCGTCCACGATACGGACCGCGCTTGTCCCGGGTGGTCGAACCCCGACAGGATGCGGCCATGGCCCCCCTTCTCGTCTCGCGTCGTCACGTGGATCTGCTGCGCGTGTCGACCATGCTCTGTCGGGCCGACTCCTCCCGTACGCACGGCTGTTGATCCGCCGCTCCTGACAGCGTACGGATGACCGCGCGCCGCCGGGCGCGCCGCGAACCGCGTTCCCGTCCGCCCTCGTGCGGCCCCGGTACGCCGCTCTCGAATCCACCCCGGCGCCCTCGCTCCCTTCGCGTTCGCTCCTGACTCCCTTCTGCCCGTGTACACGTGCCACCGCCGGGCGGTGGCACGTGCCGCGCTGCCCCGACGAGGTTTCACCGTGCCCGAGAACCCCCTTCTGCTCCACTGGTTCCTGCCCACCGGCGGGGACGGCCGCGACCCCGGCGGGGTGACCTCCGTCCAGGGCCGCACCGGAGCGGCCACCCGCCGACCGGCCGACATCCCCTACCTGGCGCAGGTCGCCCGGGCCGCCGAGCAGGCCGGCTTCCACTCTCTCCTGACGCCGGTGGGCCTCGGCTGCGTGGATCCCTGGATCCTCACCTCCGCACTGGCCCAACACACGGACCGGATCGGGTTCCTCGTCGCGTTCCGGGCGGGCCTGGCCGCGCCCACGCTGATCGCGCAACAGGCCGACGCCTTCCGCCGGTTCGCGAACGGCCGGCTCGGCCTGAACCTGGTGACCGGCGGAGACCCCGCGGAGCAGCGTGCCTACGGGGACCACTTGGAGCACGACGCCCGCTACGCGCGCACCGACGAGGTGATGGCGGTGCTCCGGGACCTGCTGGACGGCAAACAGGTGGACCACCGCGGGACCCATCTGCGGCTCGAAGGAGCCCGGCTCACGGATCCGGCGACGCGACACCACGTCCCGCTGTACTTCGGCGGAGCGTCGGCCGCCGCGGAGGACGTCAGCGCCCGCCGGGCCGACGTACAACTGCTGTGGGGCGAGCCGCCCGCCGCCGTCGCCGCACGTGTGAGCCGACTCCGTGAACGGGCCCGCGCCGCCGGTCGGACCCTGCGCTTCGGACTGAGGCTGCACGTCATCAGCCGGGACTCCGCGGCCGAGGCCTGGTCGGAGGCCGACCGGATCCTCGCCGGGCTGGACCCGGAGGCCGTCCGGGCGAGTCAGGAACGGTTCGCGACCATGGACTCCGTCGGGCAGGCCCGCATGGCCGCGCTGCACGGCGGGGTCGCGGACGCGGCCCGACTGACCGTGTCGCCGAACCTGTGGGCGGGCATCGGCCTGGTCCGCGAGGGCGCCGGCACCGCCCTGGTCGGCTCGCACGACGAGGTGGCCGCCCGACTCGCGGAGTACCGGACCCTGGGAATCGACGAGTTCATCCTGTCCGGGTACCCCCATCTGGAGGAGGCCTTCCGGGTCGGCGAAGAGGTGGCGCCGCGGCTGCGGGCCCTGACCGGGACGGCGGCCTCGGCGTGAGCACCCTGCTGACCGCGGCGACCGATCGACTCCCCTCCCCCGACGCGGACCCGACCGTCACCGCGGGCCGCCGGCGCCGGCTCCGTGAGGCGGGGCGCCGCGGCGCCCTGCGGCTCGTGTCGCTGATCGTGCTGATCGGGGTCTGGCAGGCGGTGGTCGCCGCCGAGGTGTGGCCCCGGGTGCTCGTCCCCTCGCCCGGTGACGTGTGGCGGCAGTTCGTGCTCGCCTCCACCACGCACGACGGGGTGCGGGGTTACGGCGGCCACCTCCTGATCGAACACCTCGGGGTGAGCCTGGGCCGGATCGGCACCGGCGCCGGGTACGCAGTGCTGGTCGGGGTGCCGCTCGGGCTGCTGATCGGCGTGGTCCGACCGTTGGCCGTCGTACTGGAACCGGTGGTGACGTTCCTGCGGACCCTGCCCCCGCTCGCGTACCTGTCGCTGCTCGTCATCTGGTTCGGCATCGACGAGGCCCCGAAGATCTGGTTGCTGGTGATCGCCGCCCTGCCGCCGATCGCCGCCGCGACGGCCGCGGCCGTTCGCACCGTCCCCGATCAACTCGTCGAGGCGGCGCGCGCCTTGGGCTCGGGTCCGGCGCACCTGCTGCTGTCGGTGCGTCTTCCCGCCGCGCTGCCGGAGATCCTCACCGGCATCCGGATCGCGGTGGGTGTGGCGTACACCTCCGTCGTCGCGGCGGAGACCATCAACGGGACTCCGGGCATCGGCGGCATGATCCGCGACGCACAGCGCTACAACCAGACCGCGCTGGTGATCGCGGGCATCCTCGCCATCGGGCTGTCCGGGATCGTGCTCGACGCCCTGTTGCGCGGCGTCGAGCGGATCGGCGTGCCCTGGCGCGGCCGCACCTGAGTGGTCCGCACCACCCACGGACGCGACCTCACCTCACCTCACAGCACCTCACTTCGCCCCGCCCCGCCCCGCCCCGCCCCAACACCGCACCACTCGGACAGACCACCACTCACACCGGAGCACAGCCATGACCGGATTCCTCTCGCGCCGTACCTTCCTGCTCGCCGCCGCGGTCACCCTGACCGCCGCCGGCGCCACCGCCTGCGGGGGCGCCGGCGCGAACTCGGACGGCGCGGGGCGCACCACCGTACGGATCGCCTACCAGTCGATACCCAACGCCGACCTCGTCGTGAAGAACCAGCGGCTGCTGGAGAAGGCCCTCCCCGAGGCCAACGTGAAGTGGGTGAAGTTCGAATCGGGGGGTGATGTCAACACCGCTGTCCTCGCGGGGGCCGTGGACCTCGGCCTGGCCGGCTCCAGCCCGGTCACGAAGGGGCTGTCGGCGCCGCTGAACATCCCCTACAAGGTGGTGTGGATCCACGACCTGATCGGCGACAACGAGGCCCTCGTCGCCAAGCCCGGCATCGGCTCGGTGAAGGACCTGGTCGGAAAGAAGGTCGCCACCCCCTACGGCTCCACCTCGCACTACTCGTTGCTCGCCGCACTGACCGCCGCCGGAGTCGAACCGTCGTCCGTGAAGACCATCGACCTCCAACCCCAGGACACCCTGGCGGCGTGGAAGCGCGGGGACATCGACGCCGCGTACGTGTGGACGCCCACGCTCGGCGAACTGGCCAAGGACGGCAAGGTGTTGATCACCAGCCGACAGGTCGCGCAGCAGGGCAAGCCGACGGCCGACCTCGGGGTGGTGACCAACGACTTCGCCGCCAAGCACCCCGAGGTGGTGACCGCCTGGCTGAAGGCCCAGGACCAGGCGGTCGCCCAGGCGCGTACCGCACCCGACCAGGCGGCCAAGTCGATCGGCGCGGAGCTCGGCCTGCCGGCGGGCGAGGCGAAGCGCCAGTTGTCGGAACTGGTGCTGCTGAGCGCGAAAGAGCAGACCGGGGCGGAATACCTGGGCACGCCCGGCGCCCCCGGCAAGCTGGCCGGCCACCTGCACGACGCCGCGGTGTTCCTGAAGGGACAGAAGGCGGTGGACGCGGTCCCGGACCAGGCCGTGTTCGGGCGGGCGCTCGCGGTGGAGGAGCTCGGCCGTGCCGCGAACTGACGCTCCCCCGGCGCCCGCGGCCGTGGAACTGGCCGGCGTGTCCGTCCGCTACGGTCCGGCGAAACAGCGGGTCACGGCGGTCGAGGGGGTCGACCTGCGGATCCACCCGGGCGAGTTCGTCGTCCTGGTGGGCCCCTCCGGCTGCGGCAAGACGACCCTGCTGCGGGTGGCCGCCGGCTTCGAACGGCCGGCGGTGGGAACGGCCCTGGTCCGGGGCGGGACCCCGGAGCCCGGCCGCGGCGCGGGGGTGGTGTTCCAGCAGCCTCGGCTGTTCCCGTGGCGCACCGTCGGCGGGAACCTCGGCTTCGCCCTGGCCCGGCACGGGGTCCCGCGCGCGGAGTGGCCCGCCCGGATCGCGGAGCTGCTGGAGCGGGTGGGGCTGCCGGGCCTGGCGGCGCGGCGTACGTGGGAGCTGTCGGGCGGCCAACAGCAGCGGGTGGCAATCGCCCGGGCGCTGGCGGCGGAGCCGGAGCTGTTGCTGATGGACGAGCCGTTCGCCGCGTTGGACGCGCTGACCCGGGAACGGCTCCAGGAGGAGGTGCGTACGCTGGCGGCCCGCCTCGGGACGACGGTGCTGTTCGTGACCCACTCCGCCGAGGAGGCCGTCCTGTTGGGCTCCCGCGTCCTGGTGATGGCGGCGAATCCGGGCAGGGTGGTGGCGGAGCTTCCGGTCCCGCTCGACCGCGCTCCGACCACGGACGTCGCCGCGTTGCGCTCCTCCCCGGAGTTCGCCCACCTGCGCGGCCGGCTCACCGAGACCATGCGTCGCCCCTGAACGGCCCCGGCGGCCGGGCGGGGAGGGCGGGACGACCTCGCCGCCCGTCCCGGCCGCGCCCCCGTGTCGACCCCTCGCCTCCCGGCGCCGCGCGCCCACCGTCGCGCGCCACCGGGATCCCACAGTCCCGGTCAGTCCGACGAGGGGTCCCGGCTCAGGGTGAGCGCGGTGTTCACCAGGCCGACGTGGCTGAACGCCTGCGGGAAGTTGCCCAGTTGGCGGCCGGCGACGGGGTCGTACTCCTCCGCGAGGAGACCCACGTCGTTGCGCACGGACAGCAGCATCTCGAAGAGTTGCCGCGCCTCCTTGCCCCGGCCGGTCATGTGCAGGGCGTCGGCCAACCAGAACGAGCAGGCCAGGAAGGCCCCTTCGTCACCGGGCAGACCGTCCACGGAGGGGCCTTCGGTGCTGTAGCGGCGGACCAGGCCGCTGCGGCCGAGTTCCTCGCGGACGGCGTCGACGGTACCGATCACGCGCGGGTCGTCGGGGGGCAGGAATCCCACGCGGGGGATCAGCAGGGTCGCGGCGTCCAGTTCGCGCGAACCGTAGTACTGGGTAAAGGTGTTGCGTTCCGGGTCGAAGGCCTTCTCGCACACGTCGGCGTGCACGTCGTCCCTTATGGCCCGCCAGCGTTCCAGGTCGCCCGGCATCGACGGATCCGTCTCCAGGGTCCGCACCGTCCGGTCGGCGGCCACCCAGGCCATCACCTTGGAGTGCGTGAAATGACGGCGCGGACCGCGCACTTCCCACAGTCCCTCGTCCGGGCGGCGCCAGTTGCGCTCCAGGAAGTCGAGCAGCGCGAGCTGGATCTGCCAGGCGTGCGCCTCGCTGGCCAGCCCGGTGGACCGGGCCAGGTACAGGGAGTCGATGACCTCGCCGTACACGTCGAGCTGGAGTTGGTCGACGGCCGCGTTGCCGACGCGGACGGGGGCGGACTCGGCGTACCCGCGCAGCCACGGCAGGTCGAATTCCGGGATCCGCCGCTCGCCCGCGATCCCGTACATGATCTGCAGGTCGGCGGGGTCGCCGGCGACGGCCCGCAGCAGCCACCTCCGCCACTCGCGGGCCTCGTCCTTGAAACCGGTCGCGATGAGGGAGCCGAGGGTCAGGGTGGAGTCGCGCAGCCAGCAGTAGCGGTAGTCCCAGTTGCGGACGCCGCCGACCTCCTCGGGCAGGGAGGTGGTCGCGGCGGCGACGATCCCGCCCGTGGGGGCGTACGTGAGGGCCTTGAGGGTGATCAGCGAGCGGGTCACGGCCTCCTTGTAGGGGCCGTCGTAGGTGCACTGGGAGGCCCACTGCGCCCAGTCGACGAGCGCGTGTTCCAGCGCCTGGTACGGGTCGACCTGCTCGGGGCGCGGCTCGTGGGACGGGTGCCAGGTCAGGACGAAGGCGACCTTCTCCCCGGCGGAGACGGTGAACTCCGAAAGGGTGGTGTTCTGCTCGCCCCAGGTCCGCACGGGCGGCTCGCTGCGGAACCAGACGGAGTCGGGACCGGCGACGGCGACCCGGTCGCCGGCGGAACGTCGGACCCAGGGGACGACGTGGCCGTAGTCGAAGCGCAGGCGCAGGGTGCTGCGCACGGTGACCTCACCGGACAGGCATTCGACGATCCGCATCACGTCCGGCGCGGTGTCGCGCTGCGGCATGAAGTCGATGACCTTGATCGTGCCGTCCTCGGTCTCCCAGAGGGACTCCAGGACCAACGAACCGTCGATGTATGCCCGGCGCGTGCACCGCTCCCCGTCGGCGGCGCTCTCCGGGGCGATGCGCCAGTGGCCGTTGTCCTTCTCGCCGAGGAGGGCGGCGAAGCAGGCGGCCGAGTCGAAGCGCGGCAGGCACAGCCAGTCGATGGACCCGTCTCGGCCGACCAGCCCACTGGTCATCAGGTCGCCGATGAGTGCGTAGTCTTCGATGGGTTGTGTCATTTGTGCGCTCTTCCCCCGAATACCCGGGGCCAATCAGACCGGCCCCGGGACACCCTCTTGCGCGCGGGTTTTCGGTGGGTTTCGCCGCGGCCGGGGCGGCCGGAGGCGGGCGTGCCTAGCCGCGCACCAGCAGCAACACCGCGCCGAGCACCACGCCGAGGGCGAGGGCGAGCGCGCCGTGGGCCGCGCGGTTCTCGCGCAGGACGGGGACGAAGCGGTCGGCCGCGTACCGGCCGGGGCCGGTCAGGGCGAGGGCGGCGGCGCCGACGGTCAGGAGCAGTTCGTACTCGATGCCTTCCGGGGCGAAGAACGAGCCGACGCCGTGAACGGCGAGCGCGTTGATCATGGTGCCGACGAGGGCTGCGCCGGCGAGCGGGGTGAACAGGCCCGCGGCGAGGCCGAGGCCGCCGAGGGTCTCGGTGAGTCCGGCCAGGACGGCCATGGCGTCACCCGCCGGGTAGCCGCTCGCCGTGAAGAACTGGCCGGTGCCGCCGATGCCGCCCCCGCCGAACCAGCCGAACAGCTTCTGGCTGCCGTGGGCGGCCATGGTGAGGCCGAGGACGACGCGCAGGAGCAGCAGGCCGGTGTCCAGGCCGGTGGTGGTGAGGGGGCGGGGGGCGGCCGGTGCGGCGGCCGGAGCCTTCGTCGTGGTGGCGGAGGCGCTGGTCATGGGGGTTCCTTCCGGTCGAGCCGGCCCGAGTCGGTAGTTCAAATTCGAACCGGCGATCCCGACCCTAACCATTGATTCAAATTGGAACAACCCGCTGTATCCTGTGCCCATGGCTGAGACGAGATGGTTGGACGATCGCGAGATGCGGGCCTGGAACGGCTTCCTGGCCGCCTCCGCCCTGGTGAACCGGCGCCTCGACCAGCAGCTCAAGGACGACTCCGGACTCTCGCACCCCCAGTACGAGATCCTCGTTCGACTGGCGGCGGCGCCCGATCGCGAGCTGCGCATGACCGAGCTCGCCAACGGACTGATCAACTCCAAGAGCGGGCTGACCTACCAGGTCACCCAGATGGAGAAGGCCGGACTGGTCCGCCGCCGCAGCTGCCCCTCCGACGTGCGCGGAGTCTTCGCCGTCCTCACCGAAGCGGGCAGCGCCCGGTTGGACGCGGCGGCGCCGGGTCATGTGGCCGCCGTCCGGGAGGCCCTCATCGACGTGCTCACGCCGGACCAGCTCGACGCCCTCGCCGCCGGCCTCGGCGAGGTCACCCGCCGACTGCGGGAACAGGGCGCCTGAGGTACGACCGCCCGAGAAGCGGCGCGCGACAGGCAGCCCGCCCGGGAACAGGCCGCCCGAGGGTTCCCGCCCGCACGGGGTATAGGAGTGGCATGGACGGAAAAGTCTGGCTCACCATCGCCGTGATCGTCGCCATCGGGCTGGCGGCCCTGGCCGCCGTACTGCTCGTGCGGGTGTTCAAGGCGCGGAAGCTGCTGGTCGACGCGGGGATCCCGCTGCGCGACAAGGCCCTGTTCTGGGTGGCCGTGGCCTACACGATCTCGCCCGTGGACCTGATCCCGGACCCCGTGTACCTCGACGACATCGGGGTGCTCCTGCTGGCCCTGCGCTCCCTGCAGGCGGCGGCGACCGCGGCCCGCGGCGCCGGCAAGGCGCCGGACCGCGCCCTGCCCTGAGCCGACCGCCACCGCATCACCCCCTCGGCGGACCGCCGCCGCCCCGTCCTCGGCACGGCACCGCGTTCCTCCAGCCGATTCCCCCGGCTCCCTCGACTCCCGCCCGACGCCGCACCACCCCCTGCCGCCCCAGGCGCCACCTGCGCACCGGCCAATGAAACGATGGCCCCACCCAGGCGCGCCGGCCCGAACGCCCCGCGCCCCGGGGCCGAGAGTCGGGCCCGGCAGGACAGGAAGCGGCATCCATGAAACCTCTCGGCCCCGGCGACCCGATCCGACTCGGCCCCTACCGCGTCATCGGTGTCCTCGGCGAAGGCGGCATGGGCAAGGTCTACTTCGGCCGCGACCACACCGGTGCCATCGCCGCCGTGAAGGTGCTGCTGCCCGAACTGACGCACGACCAGAACCTCGTCCAGCGCTTCCTGCGCGAGGCTCACACCGCGCGGGCGGTCACCGGCGCCGGTGTCGCCCGGGTCCTCGGCGCCGAGAGCGAGGGCAACCGCCCCTGGATCGCGACCGAGTTCCTCTCCGGCCCCACCCTGGACGAGGCGGTACGCGCCTACGGCCCGTTCGACACCGCCGGGGTGCGCGCGCTGGCGGCCTCGCTGGCCGACACCCTCCGCGACATCCACGCGGCGGGGTTGGTCCACCGCGACCTGAAGCCCGCCAACATCGTGCTCACCTCGACCGGGCCGCGGGTCATCGACTTCGGCATCGCCCGGCCCGAGCACGGACTGACCCTCACCACCACGGGCCAGGTGCCCGTCACTCCCGGATACGGCGCCCCCGAGCAGGTCCTGGGGCAGCGCGTGGGCCCCGCGGCGGACGTCTTCTCGCTGGGCGCGGTCCTCGTGTACGCCGCCACCGGGCAACGCGCCTTCGACGGGACGCACGTGGCCGCCGTGCAGTACGAGGTGGTCCACGGGGAAGCCCGCCTGTCCACCGTGCCCGAGGAACTGCGCGCGCTGATCATCCCCTGCCTCGCCAAGGACCCGGGACCGCGCCCCACGCCCGAGCAGATCGCCGGAGCCTTCGCGCCCCCGCGCGGCGCGGACCGGTCCTGGCGCAAGGGTCCGCTCGCCGCCGACATCGCCCGCCGGCAGGCGGAGGCGGAACGCCGGGCCGCGCCGGAGGGGGCCACGGTCACCGTCGGTCCCTCGCGGCGCCGGTTCCTGCGCACCTCCCTCGGCGCGGGCGGGTTGCTGGCCGTGTCGGGCGGCGGCGCCGGCATCTGGTGGTCGATGCGCGAGGAGACCCCGAAGGGTCCGCCGCGGAACGGACTCGCCCACCAGGCGGCTCTGTTGGACCGCCCCGCCAAGACGCCGGGCCGCGCGCCCGAGCCGCTGTGGGGCCCCCTGCCCGTGGCGGCGGCGGCGCCGGCGGACGGTGTGCCGACCACACCGCTGTCCCTGGTCGACGTGGTGATGTTCGCGGGCAAGGACGGCGGCCTGGTGGCCCACCTCGCCAAGACCGGCGAGGAGAAGTGGCGACTGCCGGACATCTCCGCGGAGGCCGGCGTCCTGGCCATGACGGAACGCCTGTTCCTCGCGGTGGACGCGGGCGGCACGCTGCGCGTCCACAACGCCTCCACCAGCGCGTTGGAGTGGTCGCTCCCGGCAGCCGAGGCCGTCCGCCTCCTCGCGTTCGACGGCGAGGCCGTGTACGTGGTGACCAAGGACAACCGACTGCGGGCGATCAACACCGGGCTCCAGACCGTCCGCTGGACCGTGCCGATCCCGACCCTCGCCCTGCTCGGGTCCGGCCCCAAGGGCGCGGCCACCGGCAACAAACTCGTCCTGACCGGTGCCAACGGGAACGCGTGGGGCTTCGAGTGCTTCCAGGGAAGCGCCATCTGGGAAGCCAAGGGCCGGGCGAGCTCCGCCGTCGAACCGCTCGTCGTCACCTACAAGCGCGAGACGACCAAGACGGAGTCCGTCTTCCTGGGCGGACTCACCCTGTCGGTCCGTGAACTCACCAGCGGCCGGGAGACGTGGTCCGACGCCGCGGCCGCGGCCCCCGTCGAGGGCGCCGGCGGCTGGGGACCGCCGGTGAGCGACGGCGACGCCCTGCTCGGCGTGAAGGACGGCACCCTGGTCAGGCTCAGCTCCGACAGGATGCTGGTCCTGGGGTACGGCGCGGTCGGACCCGGTCCGCTGCCGCACGTCCGCCCCGTGGTCCAGGGGCGGACCGTGTGGGTGGTTCTGGCGGAGGGGAAGGGCGTCGCCGCGCACTCGACCACCGACGGCGCCCGCTTCTGGACCTGGTCCACCGACTCGCACGGGCCCTGGGCGATGTCCGGCGCCGAGAACCGCGTCTTCCTCGTCAACGACGGGAAGATCACGGCCATGCCCTCCGTCGGATGACCCCGCGGGCCCGACGTCACGCCCCACCCGGCTCCCCCGCTCCCCCGACCACCGCTTAGGCTCGGTGGGCCATCAGCCGAACCCGGGGGACCTCGCGCATGGAACGCCTACGTCAGGACGACCCGTCACGCATCGGGCCGTACGTGATCCTGGCGCGCCTGGACGCCGAATCCGCGGAACGCGGCGTGCCCGAGCGCCGGTTCCTCGCCCGTACCGCCGACGGCCACCGGACCGTCCTCCTGTGTCTGCCGCGGGTCGGCGCCGACCCGTCCCGGTGGGCGATCGAGGCCGAGGGCGCACGGCGGCTCGACGTGCCGCGCCTGCTTCCCGTCGCGGAAGTCGACGGCACGGCCGGATTCCCCTGGTCCACCACTCCCTACACGCCCGTGCTGCCCCTTCCGGCCGCGCTCGCCGCGTACGGCGGGCCGCTCCCCGAGGACCTGGTGCGCCACGTGGGCGCCGGCCTCGCCGAGGGCCTGGCCGACCTGCACGACCGGGGGTTCACCCACGCCGGGTTGTCGCCGGCGGCCGTTCTGCTCACGGCGGGCGGACCACTGTTGGCGTGCTTCGGCGCCGTACGGGCCGCCGCCCCCGACGGGACGCGCCGCTCCGGGCTGCCCGGCCTCGACCCGGGCTGTCTGGCCCTGGAGCAGGCTTCCGGCGGGCGGCCCACGCCGCTGGGGGACGTCTTCGCGCTCGGCGCGGTACTGGCCTACGCCTCGACGGGCCACACCGTGCCCGAGCAGAGCGAACTGCCCCCGGGACTGCGGCGGTTGATCGGAAGTTGCCTCGCGTCGACGCCCGCCGACCGGCCGCGGTCGGCGCGGGAAGTGCTGCACGAACTCACCGGGCACGCGGCCGACGCCTCTCCCGGCGCGCCGGCTCCCGCGACGGCCGCGGCCGGGCCGCTCGCGCTGCCGGGCCGGGTCGTCGCCGCGCTCGCCGCCCAGTCCGCGGCGCTCCTCGCGGCCGAACTGCCGGCCACCACCGAGTCCACCCCTCCCCCGCCGTTCCCGCCGGCCGCCCAGAAGGTGCACTGACCCCGATGCCCGCCGCCCCGGCCGACCGTTCCCCCCTCATGCCCCTCACCCACGACGATCCCGCGCACCTCGGCGACCATCAGTTGCTCGCCCGGCTCGGCAGCGGCGGCATGGGCACCGTCTACCTGGCCCGTTCGCCGCGCGGCCGGACGGTCGCGTTGAAGACCGTGCACGCCAGGATCGCCGCCGACACGGCCTTCCGTACCCGTTTCCGGCTGGAGGCGGACGCGGCCCGGGTCATGGGCGGCAGGTACGGCGCGGGCGTCTTCGCGGCCGACGCGCTGGCGACGACGCCCTGGCTGGCGACCGAGTACGTCATCGGCCCGCAGCTCGACGAGGCCGTCCGGCTCGGCGGACCGCTGTCCGAGGTGTGCGTGCGGAACCTGGGCGCCGATCTCGCGCGGGGGCTCGGCCAGTTGCACCGCTCCGACGTGGTGCACCGGGACCTCAAACCGTCCAACGTCATGATCACGGCCGAGGGCCCCAAGGTCATCGACTTCGGCATCGCGCGGGCCCTCGGGGACGAGCGGCTGACGCGCGTCGGCGCGGCGACCGGCACCCCCGCGTTCATGTCCCCGGAGCAGGCGGGCGGACTCGACCACACGCCGGCGGGCGACGTGTTCGCGCTGGCGGGTGTGCTGGTCTTCGCGGCGGCCGGACACGGCCCGTTCGGCGGCGGTCAGGCCGCGGACCTGCTGTACCGGGTGCGCTACGCGGACCCGGACCTCGGCGGCGTCCCGGAGGGGCTGCTGCCGCTGCTCGCCCGCTGCCTGGACAAGGACCCCGCGCGGCGGCCCACGACGGCCGAGCTGGCCCGGTGGCTCGCCCCCGAGGGCGGCGTCTTCGCCGACGGGCTCGCGCCCGCCGTGCTGGCCGACATCGCCCGGCGGGGCGCGGCCGTCTGGGAGGAGCCGCCGGCCCGACTCCCGGCACCCGCCTCGAACTCCACGACGGAGCCGCCGGCCGTGCCGACGGGCGGCGTGTCCCGCCGCGGCCTGCTCGTGTGGGGTGGTGGCGCGGCCGGCGCGGCGGCCCTCGCCGGCGGCGGACTGTGGGCCTGGCTCGCGCAGGGCGGGGGCGAGTCGGAGACCGCGGAGCCTCCGTTGCCGGGCGGGCCTTCGGCGCTGTGGGCGAAGGAGGGCCTGAACGACAGCCACCGTATGGCGCCGACCCGGGTGGGGGACGTTCTCGTGCTTCCCGGCACGTCGGCCGTCTCCGGCATCAACCTGAAGACGGGCAAGTACGACTGGTCCGCGGACGTCGAGCACGACACGCGGGTCGCGGTCGACGGCAAGGCGGCCTACGTCCTGCGCATGACGAAGGACGCCGACAAGGCCCTGGCCCTCGTCGCCGTCCCGGAGCCGCTCACGGACAAGAAGCCGCCCGTCCTGACGCTTCCCGCGTTCGACGGCGGCGAGGTGAGGAACCAACTGCTGCGCGTGCGGGGCGACATGGTGCTCTTCCACGCGAAGGCCCGGTCGGGCGACGGGTGGTTCCTGGTGGCCGCGAGCCTGGCGTCCGGCAAGGAACTGTGGCGCGGGCCGGCGCAGGCGCCCGCCGGGACGTACGACAGGGTCTACCTCGTCGCCGACACGACGAAGCACGGGCTGCTGGTGCGCGGCAAGGCGCAGGCCATGGACGGCCTGACGCTGTCCATGCACGATCCGGCCACCGGCAAGGTGCGTTGGAGCAAGACCGTGATCGTCCCGGGCACGCCGCCCTCCCGGCTCACCGCGGACGACGAGCACGTCTACTTCGGCGCCGACGCCCTCCAGGCCCTGCGGCTGACCGACGGGGGCGTGGCGTGGTCCTTCGGCGCGGACCGCGATCTGGGGAACAACGCCCAGGGGCAGCGCCGTTACGGGATCCCCGCGGTCCGCGACGGGGTCGTCTACGCCACGGAGGGCGGGCGCGGGCTCGTCGGCGTGGACGCGCGCACCGGCGCCGGCAAATGGACGGAGAAGACCCGGAAGGACACCCTCACCCGGGGGGAGACCGCCCCGGTGGTGAGTTCCGCGTACGTGTACGACATCGACACGATCGGACTGCGGGCCGTCGAGCTGAGCACGGGACGCCCCGCGTGGCGGTTCACGTGCATGGCCTTGAACCTCTTCGCGGACCCGGACGGCTCTCTGCTCTACGCCCTGGAGGAGCGCAAGTCGTTCGCCCTGCCGATGTCCTAGACGCACCGTGCGGCCCCGGAGTCCGGAGCCGCACGGCGTGCGCTCGTCCCTCGCGCGCACCCTCGCGCGCGTCGGTGCTACTTGGGCATCAGGACGGTGTCGACGATGTAGACGGTGGCGTTTGCGGTGGGGACGTTGCCGCAGACCACGTTGGAGGTTCCGTTGACCTTGTAGGCCTCGCCGGAGCCGGCCGTGGTGATCTTGCCCTTCTCCAGGGTGTCGAAGGAACCGGAGTCGAGCTGCTTGGGAGCGAGCTTCTGGCCCACGACGTGGTAGGTCAGGATCTTGGTGAGCATGGCCTTGTCGGCGAGGACCTTGTCCAGGTCCGCCTTCGGGATCTTCGCGAAGGCGGTGATGTCCTTCGCGTTGTTGAGGGTGTCGACCAGTCCGGCCTGCTTGACGGCCGCGACCAGCGTGGACAGGGCGGGGTTGTTGGAGGCGGCGGTGGCGACCGGGTCCTTGGCCATCCCGTCGAAGGAACCCGCACCCTCCTTCGGCACACCCGCGCACGCCGGGCCGAACGGGGCGTCCATCGCCATGGCGGGCGTGGAGGCGGCGTCCGTGCCGGGGGTGGCCTGCTCGGAGGCGGCGCTGCCGGCGCTCGACTTCTCACCGGAGTCCGAGCAGGCGGCCAGCGCGAAGGGAAGGACCGATGCGGCGGCGACGGCGACGGCGGTACGGCGGAAACGAAGAGCCATCATGACGGTTGTTCTCCTTGGGATCATCCGGGGGTACTTCAGGGGGAATCAGGCATGGGGGTGGTACGGAAGGAGCGGTGTGGGGGTGGCGGCAGCGCCGCCGGGTGGGTCAGGCGGCGGAAACCACGACCGTGGGCCGGCGGTTCGCGCGGCCCGTGGGGGGTCTGCGGTCCGCGCCGGGAGCACCGGTGGGTGCCGCGCCCGGCCGGTCGGGGGAACCCGGCGCCGCCGAGGCCCTCGCGGAGTGACCCGGTGCCGACGGGAGACCCCGAGGGGCCGCCACCGTCCGGACGGGTTCCCCGGACGGCAGAACTGTCGGCGCCGCCTGGGCGTCGCGCTCGATGGTGCTGCCGTTGTCGCTCACACCCGGTCTTCGGCGCCGGGGAACGGGTGGATTGGTCGTTCCTCCTCTCGGATGACAACCGATCATCGGGTTGACGTCCTGCGAGAATCCGCGGATGGACTCGACCTCGTACGAAGCACCCCTGAAGCTCCTTCCCGTCACCGAGGAACTGCGTCCCGTGGTGGAGCGGTTGGCGCAGCTGTACCGGCACGACATGTCGGAGTTCCTCGACTTCCTGCCGGGGCCCGACGGCAGGTTCGCCTTCCGTCCACTGCCCCTCTTCTTCAGCGAACCGGGACGCACGGTCCAGTTGATCACTCACGGCTCGACCCCGGCGGGCTTCGTCCTGACCCGGCCGACGGAGGACGGGGCGACGTCGATCTCCGCGTTCTTCGTCGTACGGGCGCTGCGCAGGCGGGGCCTGGGCCGGCGGGCGGCGTTGGAGCTGTTGCGGTCCCGGCCGGGGCGCTGGGCGATTGCCTTCCAGGAGGTCAACGCGGGCGCCGCCCGGTTCTGGCGCGGCATCGCCGACGAGGCCGTGGGCCGGGAGGCCTGGCGCGAGGAACGGCGTCCCGTGCGGGTTCCGGGGCCGCCGGCGGGGGTGCCCGACGATCACTGGATCTTCCTGGACACGGGCGCGGAACGCGTGCCCTCGTAGTCGTACGGCGAGATGCGGCCGACGGGGTGTCAGTGGGCGCCGGCACCATGTGCCCATGCCTGATGACGATCTTGATGCTCTCTTCTCCTCCCCCTCGGCGCTGTTGGCCGCCGGTCCCGCGCGCGTGCGCGAGCGGGTACCGGCAGCCGGCGGTGTGGGGCGCGAGGTGTTCACCCAGGCCGAGGCGGTGTTCGGGCGTGCGCGGGTGTCCCGGGCGGAGTTCGCGTCGTGGTTGCACTTCGCCGCGAAGGTGCTGGGGCGCGAGGCGTACGCCGAGCTGACGGCCGCCGCCGAGCCCGGCATGCCGTGGCGGACGGTGTGGGCCTGGTGGCGGCCGGTCGGCGCCCACCGCGCCGAGCCGAACCTCAGCGGGGACTGGAGCGTCGACGTCCACGACCCGGTGACCGACGGGGCCGGCGAGGACGGGGTCGAGGGGCCCCTGCTCAAGGTCTGGTCCCTGTGGACCGGTGACCGTTGGTTCGACCTCGCCACCGGGGCGCTGCGGCCGGCGCCCGGCGCCGGGACGTACGCGGAACGCGCCGACGAGGCCGAGGACGAGGGCCCCGCGCTCTTCGACGGCGACGAGGACGGCCGGCGGCTGGTGTGTCCCGGCACCTGGGAGGAGCCCGTCCATCTCGGCGGGGGCCGTTTCCTGTTCGCCGAGGCCAGGGGGCTTGTCGTCGTCGAACGCGGCGAGGTGGCGCCGACCGCGGACCGGCCCGCCGGGGGCGCCGACGCCGGCTCGTGGGAGGAGGGCGTGGGCGAGCCGTGGTTCCTGGACCCGGCGCCGTCCGCGACCCCGCTCGACGCGGCCCGACTGGACGCGGTCTTCGACGGGGACACCATGGTCCGGGTGGCTCCCGACCGGCTGCCCGCCGCGCTCACGCACGCCCCCACGCGGGAGTTGCTCGTCGGCGTGGGCCTGCCGCGCCACTGGGCGGCGGGCGTGACGGCCTTCGCCCTGGGCTACGACGAGGCGGGACCGGAGGCGGATCGGGAGGGGGAGAGCGCCGGCCCGCTGCACCTGGGGTCGTTCGAGCACGGCTTCGCCTCGTCCGTGCGGGTGCTGGTCCGGCCGGACACGGGCGAGGTCCTCGCACGCCTCGGCGAGGGCGCACCGCTCCCCCTCGCGCGTGACATCGAGACGTTCCTGCGGCTGCTGGAGGCCGTCCGCCGGTACATGGGGGCGTGCTGGGACCCCTACCCCGGCGAGGACGGCATCGGGGACTTCCTGCGGGAGGTCGAGATCCTGAGCCCCGGCAGCCCGGAGCACGAGGTGTGGGAGCAGATCTTCTCGGCCGTGACGGTGCTCGGCGTCTACGGCTACTGAACCCCGTCGCGCGCGGGGGCGGCCGCTGCCGGGTCGGGTCTCCCGGCCGCGCACCGGGCGGGGGTGGCGTGCCCCGGGGCGATGACGGTGCGACAGCGCGTCCATCCGGTGGCCTCGACGGCGTGCGGGTGCGGGATCTCCGAGGGGCGGGTGGCGGGTGTGGCGGTGTCCAGGCCGTGCGCGCGGCGGAACGTGTCGCCGTACACGGTGTCGAGGTAGCGGTGGGGGCCGTCGGGGAAGACGGTCGCGACGACCCGGCCCGGTTCCGCGCGAGCCGCCCAGGCCGAGACCAGGGCGACGGCCCCGGTGCTCCAACCGCCGCTGACGAAGGTGTCGCGGGCGAGCCTGCGGCAGGCGTCCACCGCCTCGACCGGGCCGACCCAGTGGACCTCGTCGAAGGACGGGTGGGCGACGTTGCGAGGGTGGATGCTGCTGCCGAGCCCGCGCATCAGCCGGGGGCGGGCGGGCTGTCCGAAGATGGCCGAGCCGACGGAGTCCACCCCGATCACCTCCAGCCGGGGCCAGCGGCGGCGCAGCGGCCCGAGCAGTCCGGCGCTGTGTCCGCCGGTGCCGACGCTGCACACGAGGACGTCCAGGTGGTCGAGCCGTTCGACGATCTCGGCGGCCATCCGGTGGTAGCCGGCCGCGTTGTCCGGGTTGTTGTACTGGTCGGGCCAGTAGGCGCCGGGGAGGCTTCGGCGCAGTGTGTGGAGGCGGGCGAGGCGGGCCGCCTGCCAGCCGCCTCGCGGGGCGGGGCGGTCGACGAGTTCGAGTTCGGCGCCGTACGCGCGGAGCAACTGCCGCATCGAGGGTTCGAGTTCGGCGTCGCCGACGAGGACGACGGGATGGCCGAGGGCCTGCCCGGCGAAGGCGAGGCCGATGCCCAGGGTGCCGGAGGTGGACTCGATCACCGGCGCGCCCGGGAGCAGTTCGCCGCGCAGCCGGGCACCGCGCAGTATCGAGACGGCGGCCCGCGCCTTCATGCCGCCCGCGCCGAGACCTTCGAGTTTCGCCCAGAATCCCGGGTGCGCGTGGGGGAGTCGGGTGTGGACGCGGACCATGGGCGTACGGCCGAGCAGCCTCAGCAGTTCGGGGTTGGCGGCGACCGGGGCGGGCCGGCGCGGCGGGGACGCGGTGGTCATCGGGTGCCTCCGTAGCGGTGGATGATCCCGGGGCCGCCGTCGAGCCAGAAGAAGGGGTACGGCTCGGCCGACACGGCGCTCACCCCGGCCCCGAGGAACCGCGGCAGGACGGCGCTGCCGGTCTGGGCGAACATCACCAGGGGTTTGCCGGTGTTCTCGGCGTGCTCGCGCAGGGCCTGGAAGGTGCCGTTGCCGAGGGTCATGCCGGAGGCGAGGACGGCGTCGCAGTGGTGCAACCGCGCGACGGCGTCGGTGTGGACGGGTTCGCCCCATTCGGTGGTGCCGCCCGACAGGTCGCACGGGAGGTAGTCCACGCCCTCGGCACGCAGTCGTTCCAGCAGCGAGTTCACGACGCCGACGACGAGCACGCGGCGCAGCCGGCGCACGGGCAGCAGTCCGACGACCGCCCGGGCCCTGGCCCGGGACTTGCTCAGCGAACCGCCCGCCTCCAGCGGCCAGGGGCGGGCCCCGTTGGCCGGGGTGTGCGGGTGGGCGCGCATCAGGTAGGCGTCGAGCGCGGCGACGCGTACGGGGAGCAGGGGGTGCGCGAGCAGGGTCGCGACGCTCGCGCCGACGCACGCGTCGAGGGCGCCGGCGGGCAGGGTCCCCGGTTCCACGGCGCAGGATCCGACGGCTTCGTCCAGGCGCAGGCCGAGCACCTCGTTGCGGTAGCCGGTGGCGCGGCCCGCGTGCCGTACGGCCTGGGTGGTGGTGAAGGCGAGCGCGATCCGTTGCCCGCGGGGGTCGGGTCCGTGGCGGCCCGCCAACACGCGGCGGGTCAGTTCGTCTACGGAGCGGGGCGGTCCGGCCGGTGCGGGGACGCGCGCGAAGGGGGTGGGATCGGGGTCGTGGGGCCACGCGCCCGTCGTGCCCACCGGGCTTTCGTCCAGCAGCGGATGTCCCACGGATCTTCCTCTCGGACGGCGGCGCGGTCGGTTCCCGCCGCACCGCGCGACCTTATCCGACATCGTTTTCATTTCCAATAAGGGCGCCACGCGGTGCCCCGTCTCGGGGGCCGTCGGGCCGGGGTGACCGTAGGGTGGTGGAAGGACTGCCCCCGGTGGACGTGAGGCGAGGAGATTCCGGTGCGTGACGCAGACTTCTTCCGACGCTGGATGGATGCCGTCGCGGCCGTCGTCGAACGGGAGGCGGACCGGCTGACCGAGCTCGACTCCCCCATCGGGGACGCCGACCACGGCAGCAACCTCCTGCGGGGGTTCGTCGCCGTACGGGCGGCGCTCGAAGCCGGGAGCGCCGAAACGCCCGGCGCGGTGCTGCAACTCGCCGGCCGGACCCTGATCTCCACGGTCGGCGGCGCGTCCGGACCGCTGTACGGAACACTGCTGCGCCGCACCGGCAAGGAACTGGGCGACGCCGCCGAGGTCTCCGACGAGGATCTGCGCAAGGCCCTGTACGCGGGGGTGGGCGCGGTCGCCCAACTCGGCGGGGCGGCGCCGGGCGACAAGACGATGCTGGACGCTCTGGTGCCCGGGGTGGCGGCGCTCGCCACCTCGTACCGCGCGGCCGGCGAGGCCGCGGAGAACGGGGCGCTGGCGACGGTGCCGCTGCTGGCGCGCAAGGGCAGGGCCAGTTACCTGGGCGAGCGCAGCATCGGGCACCAGGATCCGGGGGCCACGTCGTCCGCGCTGCTGCTGGGGGCCCTGGCCGAGGTCGCGGAGGCACGCGGATGAGCGCCGAGCCGCTGGTCGGGATCGTCCTGGTGTCCCACAGCAAGGAGGTCGCGGAGTCGGTGGCCGCACTGGCCACCGGTCTCGCCGCGGGCGGCGCGACGGCCCTGGTCGCGACGGCCGGCGGCGGCCCCGACGGTGGCCTGGGCACCAACCCGGAGCTGATCGTGACGGCCGCCCGGACCGTGGACCGGGGCGCGGGTGTCGCGATCCTGGTGGACCTCGGCAGCTCGGTGCTCTCGGTCAAGTCACTGCTGCTGGACGAGGAACTGCCCGAGGGCAGCCGACTGGTCGACGCGCCGTTCCTGGAAGGGGCGGTGGCGGCCGTGGTGACCGCCTCCACCGGAGCCCCCCTGGACGCGGTGGCGACCGCGGCCGAGGAGGCGTACGCGTACCGGAAGGCCTGAGCCCCCCGGCACGCCGACGCTCTAGCGACCGCGCAGGGTTTCGATCTCGCGGCGCTCCCGCTTGGTCGGGCGCCCCGCGCCCCGGTCGCGGATGCCGACCACGGCCGCCTCGACGGGCGTGGGCGGCGGCGGGCTGTTGTCGGTGAGGCATTCGGCGGCCACCGGGGCGCCGACCCGCTTCGCGACCGTCCGCCGCACCACCACGATGCGCTCGCGTCCCGCGTGGAAGAGCCGCACCTCGTCCCCCACCCGTACGGGCTGCGCCGGCTTGGCGCGTTCCCCGTTGACCTTGACATGGCCCGCCCGGCAGGCGGTCGCCGCCGTCGAGCGGGTCTTCGTCAGGCGCACGGCCCAGATCCACGCGTCGACCCGAACTGTTCCCGATCCCTCTTCAGCCATGCCCCGACTTTAACGAGCGGCCCGGGGAAAGTCGGAACGACTTTTGGCGGAAACACCAATCACCATGGCATCTGCCATGTACATCGCCCCAATGGAATTGCAAATGCGGGACAAGTGCCCCTACCTTGTCGCCCATGCAGTCCTACACCATCGGACAGGCCGCGCGTCTGCTGGGCGTCAGCCCGGACACGGCGCGTCGCTGGGCCGACGCCGGCCGGGTCGCGACCCATCGCGACGAGGGCGGTCGCCGGCTGATCGACGGCCGCGCGCTGGCCGCCTTCTCCGTCGAGGTGGGCCAGGGAGCCCACACCGAGGACGAGGAGCCCTACACCTCCGCGCGCAACGCCTTCCCGGGCATCGTCACGGCCGTCAAGCTCGGCGACGTGGCCGCCCAGGTCGAGATCCAGGCGGGTCCCCACCGTCTGGTCTCCCTGCTCACCCGTGAGGCCGTCGAGGAGCTCGGACTGGAGGTCGGCATGCGGGCCACCGCCCGCGTGAAGTCCACCAGTGTGCACATCGACCGCACCTGATCCCTCCCTCGTGGCGGGTCACGGCGTCCCCGACCGACCCGCCGCCGATCAGCGGTCCCCGCACCACCGCTCAGCACCACCGAACGTCCCCACCCGCTCCGCCCGTCACCGGCGCGGGTCACCACCACGCGGTCCCGGCACCAGGCCGGCCGCCGACCCGACCGAGGAGCCCCTGCTCATGTCCCCGACGCTGAACCGCCGTCGTACCGTCGCCGCAGCCCTGACCACCGCCCTTCTCGTACCGGTCCTGGCCGCCTGTGGCAGCGGTGACGACAAGAAGGACGAGTCGGCCTCCTCCCCGAGCGCCGCCCCCTCCTCCGCCGGCTCCGCCGCCCCCAAGGCCGCGAACCTGACCGTCCTCGCCGCGTCCTCCCTCACCGACGTCTTCAAGAGCGCCGGCGCCGCCTACGAGAAGGCGCACCCGGGCACGAAGGTCACGTTCTCCTTCGCCGGCTCGCAGGAACTCGCCGCGCAGGTCAAGCAGGGCGCCCCGGCCGACGCGCTGGTCACCGCGGACACCAAGACGATGGACGGCCTCAAGGCCGAGACCAACAGCCCGACCGTCATCGCCAAGAACCGCCTGGTCATCGCGAGCGCCAAGGGCAACCCGTTCAAGATCGACGAGCTGAAGGACCTCGCCGACACCAAGATCAAGGTCGTGCTCGCCGCGCCCGAGGTCCCGGTCGGCCGCTACAGCAAGCAGATCCTCGACGCCCAGAAGGTCGAGGTGAAGCCGGTCTCCCAGGAGCCCAACGTCCGCGCCGTGCTGGGCAAGGTGGAGCTGGGCGAGGCCGACGCCGGTCTCGTGTACAAGACGGACACCCTCAAGTCCGGTGACAAGGTCGCCGTCGTCGACATCCCGGACGGCCAGAACGCCGTGGCCTCCTACCCGGCCGCCTCGCTCAAGGGCTCCAAGAACGCCGACGCCGCGGCCGCGTTCGTCGCCTGGCTGAGCACCCCGGAGGCGCAGAAGATCCTCCAGGACGCGGGCTTCCAGAAGCCGTAACGGGCCCCGCGCCCGCATGCCGAGAGGGGTTGCCTGGTCCGGGGGGACAGGCGGCCCCTCTCGGCGTGTCCCGTGCGCGTGACCCGGCCGCGTGACCCGTCCACGAGTCACGTCCACGAGTCCCGTGCGCGAGTCCCGTGCGCGTGTCGTCCGATGCTGCCGCGCCGTCCGCCCCCGCCGCCGTACGCTTCCCACCCGGCGAAGCCCCCAGCCAGGAACCCCACATGACCAGAGTCCGTACCCGTGTCAGGCCGCCCGTGGCCCTGGCGCTCCCCGCCCTGCTCGCCGTCGCGTTCCTGCTGCTGCCCCTCGTCGGCATCCTGACCCGCACCCAATGGGGCGAGCTGACCACCCATCTGACCAGCCCCGACGTGGTCCAGGCGCTCGAACTCTCGCTCGTCGTGTCCTTCTGGGCCCTCGGGCTCTCACTCGTCCTCGGGGTACCGCTGGCCTGGCTGTTGGCCCGGGTCGAGTTCAAGGGGAAGGCGTTCGTCCGGTCGCTCGTCCTGCTGCCCATGGTGCTGCCGCCGACCGTCGGCGGCGTGGCCCTGCTGCTGGGCTTCGGCCGGCGCGGACTCCTCGGACCCTGGCTGGAGGACGCCTTCGGCATCACCCTGCCCTTCCACACCTCCGGCGCCGTCGTCGCCGCCACCTTCGTCGCGATGCCCTTCCTCGTCATCAGCCTGGAAGGGGCGCTCGGCGGACTGAAGCAGAGCTACGAGGAGACCGCGTCCTCCCTCGGCGCCTCGCCGGTCCGGGTGTTCTTCACCGTGACCCTTCCCATGGTGGCCCCCGGCCTGGTCGCCGGAGCGGCGCTCACCTGGGCCCGCGCGCTCGGCGAGTTCGGTGCGACGATCACCTTCGCCGGGAACCTGCCCGGCGAGACCCAGACCCTGCCGCTCCAGGTCTACCTGCTGCTCCAGGACAGCCCCGAGGCGGCCACGTCCGTGTCGCTGCTGCTGCTCGCCATCGCCATGGGCGTACTGATCGCCCTGCGCGGGCGGTGGACGGGAACCCCCGTCGCCCGCAAGGACGTCGAGGCCCCCGCGGCGCCCGAGGACTCCCCCGCGACCCGCGTTCCGCAGGCGCCGGACGCCGCCGCGCACGACGACGGCCGCTGGGCGTTGCACGCCGAGGTGACCGGCTTCAACCGGCTGACCCTCGACGCCGAACCGGGCACCACCATCGCCGTCGTCGGCGAGAACGGCGCCGGGAAGACCACCCTCCTGCGCGCGCTCCTCGGCCTCACCCCCCGCGCCCACGCCCGACTCACCCTCGGCGACACCGACGTGACCGCCCTGCCCCCGCACAAGCGACACGTCGCCTGGGTCCCCCAGGACGGCGCCCTCTTCCCGCACCTCACCGCACTCTCCAACACCGCCTACGGGCTCCGCGCCCACGGCACGCCCCGCGCCCGAGCCCGTACGGAGGCCCGGCAGTGGCTCGACCGCCTCGGCGTCGGACATCTGGCCCACCGCAAACCCGCCCAACTCTCCGGCGGCCAGGCCCAACGCGTTGCCCTCGCCCGCGCCCTCGCCACCCGACCCCGGCTCCTCCTCCTCGACGAGCCCCTCGCCGCCCTCGACCAGACCACCCGGGCCCGCGTCCGCCACACCCTGCGCACCCACCTCGCCGGCTTCGGCGGCGTCTGCCTCATCGTCACCCACGACCCCGTCGAGGCCGTGTCGCTGGCCGACCGGGTCCTCGTGCTCTCCGACGGCCACACCCTCCAGGACGCCCCGCCCGCCGAGGTCACCCGCCACCCCCGCAGCCCTTGGGTCGCCCGCATGCTCGGCCGCAACGCCTGGCCCGGCACCACAACCGCCCACGGGCTGGCCCTCACCGGAGGCGGCCGGCTGGTGGTGCCGGAGGCACAGCCCGAGGGGGCGCCGGCGCTCGCGATCATCGCCCCGGAGGCCGTGTCGCTGTACCGGGACCGCCCGAGCGGAAGCGCGCGAAACGTCTGGCCCGGCACCGTACGGGAGATCACCGCGACCGGCAGCCGACTGCGCGTGCTGGTCGCCTCGGCCGAAGTCCCCGACCTGGTCGCGGAGATCACCCCGGAGGCGGCCGCCGAACTGGGCATCGTCGACGGGGCCTCCGTCTGGTCCAGCGTGAAGGCCACCGAGATCACGCTGGTGTCGCTCTGAGCGGTGCCCGCGTCAGGGCGCCGGCGTCGGGCCGGGCAGGATCGAGAGCCACTCCCCCGCCGCGAAGGCGTCGACCCCGATCAGGGTCCGGCCGGCGCGCCCGGTCGTGACGGTCGGCACGCCCTCGGTGCGGGCGGCCGTGAAGCGGGGGGCGTCGAGGGTGAACAGGGCGGCGCGTTTGCCGGTGGCGCGCCGGAACTCGGCGAGGCGCCGGGTCAGCAGGGCGGCCTCGTTCCGGTCGACGACGCCCGGCGCGTACCGCTGTACGACGGCCACCGCGCCCGTCCCCGGCTCCCGCGCGGCGGCCGTGAGGGCTTCGGCGAGGACCCGCATCCGGTCCAGACCGCCGCCCGCGTCGAGCGTACGGCGGCGACCGTCGAGCGGCACGAAGCGCACGCCCCGGTGGGTGAAGCCCGGGCGGCCGTCCACCCCCACCAGGACGAAGTCCGCGCCGACCCCCGGTGCCCGCCCGTCCGGCGACACCGCGAACCGCCAGGGCCGCGCGCGCACCCCGGCGGGCGTCGACACGACCGGGTCCGGGGGGAGGGTGACCGTCGGGGCGGCCCCGGTCGGCGGGGTCTCGGCGGTCAGCGTGTCCAGCAGCAGCCGGGACGGGCCGCCCCCGCCCTGGGTGGCCGACAGGCCGGTGAGGCGCAGCGGTGGCTCGGCCGTCGCCGGCAGCGGCAGGGTGATCCGGCGCCAGCCGGACCAGTCGGCGGCCGGCCCGCGCAGGGTGAGCCCGGCCCCGTCCCCGTCGGTCAGGTGCACCGCCGGCCGTGCTCCGGACCCGTCCGCGCCGACCCAGAGGGACACCGAACGGGCCTGCTCCGGCAGGAGGATCGGGCGGGGGGCGGCTGCGGTGGCGGTCGGGGCCGGGGCGGGGAGGGTGAGGGCGATCCCGGTACCCGGCCGGCCCTCGCCGGGGGCGGCGGTCGCACCCGCGCCCCTCCAGCGGGCGGCGTCCTCCAGATCGGCGAGGGGCAGCGCGTCCAGCCCCGCCCCGAGGGCCAGTTCGGCGGTGGCGCCGGTGGCCGGGACGCTGACGCGCAGCCGTCCGGTGGCCCGCGCGACCAGCGCCCGGACCGTGAAGCCGCCCCGCCCGTCGGGGGCGACCCGCCAGCGGGAGCGGTCGTACCGCAAGACGGTGTCCCCGGGTTCGACGGTGGTCGCGCGGCCCTGGCCGTCGTACCCGGTGAGGTCGAAGCCGGCGCTCTCCGTCCGGTCGGCGAGCCCGATCCGGTCCCGGGTCGGGCGGATCCGGGTCAGCGGCCCGAGCACCTCCAGCGCCAACGAGCCCTCGACCGGACCGCTTTCGGCCGGTCGGGCGCCGGGCCGGTCCGTGTGGGCCCGGACGGTGACGGGCCCCGGCCGGGAGCCGCGCAGGACCCCGTCGGGGCCGATCCGGCCGGCGCCCTCGGCCGACCAGGAGGGTGTGCCCGGGGCCGGTCCGAGCGCGGGGTCGTGGCCGGTGGCGGTCAGGGTGCGGGTCAGTCCGGGGAAGAGGCGGCCGGCGGCGGCCTCGATCCGGTAGCCGGTGAGCCGTCCGGAGCCCACCGGGGCGGTGAGCGCGAGGCCGTTGGGGACCGGGCGGGGCCTCCCGTCCGAAGGGGTGTTCTCCAGGGTCGGGGCGGTGGCCCCGGAGAGCGCCGCGAGGAGCGTCGAGGAGCCGCCGCCGTCCAGGTTGAGCGCCTCGTGGGCCCCGAGCCGGTGCATCATGCGGCCGAGCCCGGTCAGGGTGAGCCCGCCGCTGGCCCGCATGCGGCCGTCCACGGTGACCAGGCGCAGCGACCGGCCGTCCCGCGAGAGGCCGACGGCCGTGCGCGGGGCGGCGGTGTCGTTCGGTTCGCCGTCGTGGTTCTGCGGAACCCCGGCCACGACGAGGGCCTCCCGCCCGCCGACGGCCTCCAGGGGCACCGGTCCCGACTCCGGCAGCGGCGCGGCGGTGACGGTCACCGGTTCCCCGACGCGCAGGGCGGCGAGTTCGGCCGCCGCCGCCCCGGCCGCGACGAGCAGGGTGGTGCCGGGGGCCGGGCGGTCGCGGCGCGCGGGACGCCGCAGGATCGGTACCGGGGCCGCGACGGCGACGCGGCCGTCGCGCAGTTCCACCGCCGGCCCGGTGTCCGGGAGTACGGAGCCGGGCCAGTCGGCGGTGTACACGGCGAAGCCCTCGGCCGGCGGCAGGGCGGCGTTGTACCCGGCCGGGGTGCGCACCGCGCCGCCGGGCAGGGTGATGCTCCCGGTGAGACCGAGGCGCAGGACGCGCCCGCTGCCGTCGGGGGCGAAGCCGACGGCAGCGCCGCCGGGGCCGGGCGACGCGGAGTGCAGCAGCCGGCCGCCCCGCACCCCGGGGCCGAGGGGGGCGCCGGTTCCCCGGATGTCGAAGAAGTCCCCGTTGACGGCTCCGACGACGCGGCGCCCCGGCCCGGCCGGGTGGTGGGCGACGGCCTGGGCGAGCGTCTCGGCTCCGCGCCCGCCCAGGTACTCGGCCCGTACCCCGCCGGGTACGGCGAGGTCGACGACGAGTTCGTCGACGCGCAGCCAACGGTCGCGCTCCAGCCGGTCGTACGAGTCCAGCCGCACGCCGGGGGCGACCGGGCGGGAGGTGCGGGCGGTCTCGATGCCGTCGTCGACCTCCGCGGCGAGCGCGGCCGGCGGCCCGGCGAGCAGGGCGCCGCAGAGCAGCGAGGCGAGCAGGGCCGGGAGCGGCGGCCGGAGGATCGACACCCGGGAAGGATTTCGCGGGTCGGCGCGGCCCCGGGAGCGCGACCCGGACCGGGAGCGGCGTGTTCAGCCATTCGCCGGGCGGTCGGGCGCCGCTACCCGGGCCGCCCCGGGACGATGAACTCGCACCACACGCACTTGCCGCCGCCCCGGGGTTCCACCCCCCAGTCGTCCGCGAGCCGGTCCACCAGCAGCAGACCGCGCCCCGACACCGCCCAGTCGCCCGCCTCGCGCCGGTGCGGCAGGGCGCTGCTGGAGTCCTCGACCTCGATGCGGATCCGTCCCTCCGCGGTCAGCCGCAGGCTGACGTGTCCCGCGCCGTCGGTGTGCACCAGGACGTTCGTCATCAGTTCGTCGGCGGCCAGCTCGACCTCGTCCGCCCGCTCCCGGGCGCCCCAGGCGGCCACCGCCGCCCGGATCAGGTGCCGGGCCAGGGCGGGGCCGTCAGGGTCGCCGGGGGCGAGTTCGTGGCGCAGCGGGCCGCCGCCGCGCGGGGCGGGGGTGCCCCGGCGGCGCAGCAGGAGCAGAGCCATGTCGTCGCCGCCGCCCGCGTCCCCGACGAGGTCGCACAGCACGTCGGCCAGCCGTTCGACGTCGACCGGTCCGTCCCGGACCCCGTCCATGACCTCCCGCATCCCCGAATCGGCGCGGTCGCCGCGGCGATCCGTCAGGCCGTCCGTGCAGAGCAGCAGCGTGTCGCCGGGGTGCAGTTCGACGCTGGTCACGGGGTAGCCGGTACCGGTCCCCGGTGGGTCGTGGGCGGGCAGGCCCAGCGGCAGTCCGCCGGCCACCTGGATCCGGTGGCAACTGCCGTCGCCGCGGCGGACGATGGGGTCGAGGTGACCGGCCCGCACCAGGTGCAGCATGCCGGTGTTCAGGTCCACCTCGCCGTAGGTGCAGGTGGCGAACCGTTCCGTCGCCAGTTCCCGCAGGAAGGTCGAGGCGCGCGCCATCGCCGTGCCGGGCGTGTGCCCCTCGGCGATGTAGGCCCGCAGGACGATCCGCAACTGGCCCATCACGGCCGCCGCGTCGGTGTCGTGGCCCTCCACGTCCCCGATCACCACCCCGACCCGTCCCTCCCCGAGGGGGATCACGTCGTACCAGTCGCCGCCGATGTCCCGGCCCATCCTGGCCGCCCGGTACCGTACGGCGATCAGCGCGCCCGGCACCTCCGGGATCCTGCGCGGCAGCATGGCCCGCTGGAGTCCCTCCGCCAGGTCGTGCTCCTGCTCGAAGAGGATGGCCCGCTGGAGGCTCTGTGCGATGCCGCTGCCCAGGGCCACCAGCACGTTCCGTTCCTCGGTGGTGAAGTCCCCGTCCCGGCTGTAGAGCAGCCCGAGCGCGCCCACGGGACGGCCCTGGGCGATCAGGGGCAGGTAGACCCCGCTGCGCACGTCGAGCGGTTCGATGTACGGCCACAGCTGTGGGTAGCGCCGCTGGAACTCCTCGCGGGACGCGACGTAGACCGTCTGGAGGGTGCGTACGGCCTCGCTCATCGGGAAGCGCGCGTCGACGCGGGTGTACTCGATCTCGGGAACGTAGGAACCGAGCTGTCCTTCGGCGACGAGGTGGACGCGGGCGCCGTCGACGACGCCGAGCATCACGCTGACGGCTCCGAGGTGCCCCAGGGCCTCGGGGTCCTTGAGCACGTCGGTCACGTCGTTGACCGTGCGCGCGTGGGCGAGGATCGCGGTGGTCCGTTCCACGACGCCGGTCATCCGAAGGCGCCCCTCGTTGCGTTCCCCGGCGGCGCCCGGCTCGACGGGGTCGTGGGCGGCGTCGCGGAGGATCCCGATGACCCGGTACGGACGGCCGTCGTGCGGGTCCCGCAGGATGTGTCCCTGGATGTGGGTCCAGCCGAGGGTTCCGTCCCGCCTGCGACTGCGGAAGTACGCCCCGTAGTGGCTGCGGCCGTCCTTCATCGCCTGGGCGACGCGCGCGTCGATCCGCGGCTCCTCGCCGGATACGAGTCGGATGCGCAGTCCGGCGGGGGTTCCGGTGAACTCGTCCGGACGCAAGTCGAGGACCTCGAGGGCGGTGGGATCCAGGTGCATCTGTCCGCTGTCGAGGTCCCAGTCGAAGGTGCCCATGCGGTTGAGCGCGAGACTCGTGTCGGGCCGCGCGGGCCAGTCGACCTCGGGGGTCGTGCTTCCCCGCTGGTCCATGCAGTCAGGGTCTCACTGTTCCCCGGCCGGGGCGCGCGGTCACCCGGTGCGGGGGCTCGCCTCCGAGGGGGGTGCCACCGAGGACGGGGTGAGCGGCGGGGTGTCCGACGGGGCGACGCGGGCGGGCGGCGAATCCGCCGGGGCATCGCTCGGGGTGCTGTCGCTCGGGGTGGTGTCGCTCGGGGTGGTGTCGGCGGGCGAATCCGAGGCGGGCTCGTCCGGTGACTGCTCCGGGGATCGGCCCGGGGACTGCGCGGAGGACTCCGGGGGGCTGTCGGACGGGGTCGCGCCGGGGGTGTCGCCCGGTGATCGCGTCGGGGTGTCGGTGTCCGTCGGCGAGCCGCTCCCGGGGGACGTGGTGGTGTCCGGGGACGTGGTGCCCGTCGGGGTGGGGGTCACCGGCGGGGGCACCGGCTTGTCGCGCTGGCCGTCGTGGTCGGCGCGGTCCCGTCCGACCCAGGTCCCGTCGTGGTGGTCGTAGATCACGAAGGTGTTCACGACCTTCACCGAGGGGGCGATGACCACCACCCGCTGCGGCTGGTACGAGGGCCACGACTGCCCCGTGCGCTTCGCGTCGGCCCCGAGCGCCACCGGCTCCCCCAGCGGATTGCCGCACGCGCAGCGCACCCGGGGCACCCCGCGGTCGTCAACGAGCACCGCCGTACCGGCCTCCAGCACCGCCTGGTAGGGGGTGGCCTTGCCGTCGCGGTAACCGTGGTTGGTGACCCGGGTGTCCGCGCGCAACCGCAGGGGGGTCAGGGAGCGCAGGTAGGCGGGTACGGCCTCGGGACGGATGCCGAGGGCGGAGGCGAAGGCGGTGTTCTTGGCCGGTTGCCCGGTCAGCGCCGCGATCTGCTTCCCGACATCGCAACTGGCGGTGTTCCGGGTGCCCCCGTACAGCCCGGGCGCGGCCCCGCTGACGCTGCGCGTGACCGTCGCCCCGGTCGCCGGCGCGCTGTCGCTCGCGGAGGGCGGCGGGCTCTGCGCCGACGGTGTGGCCTCCTCGGCCGCCGTGGACCCGGTGAACGGGGCGGGTCCGGTCGCGGAGGCCGGTTGGAGGAAGACCTCCCCACCGCCCGCCCGGGTGGAGGAGGGCGTGCCGCTCGGCCGGGTGAGTACCACCACCAGCGCCACGACGGCCGCCAGGGCGACGACCGCCGCGGCCAACCGGGGTCCGGAGCGCCACCACGGGCCTTTGCCGGACGGCCCGGTGGGCGCGGGACCGTCGGGGCCGGCGGGCCCCCCGGGCGGTTGCTCGGGCGGGCCTCCCCGCCGCCCGCCCGACAGTGGGCCGGAAGGGGGACCGGACGGGCGCTCGGACGGCGACTGTGACGACCGCGGGGGCAGCGGCGGTTCCTGGCCGGAGGGTTGCGTGGTCACGGGCTCTTCTTCCCTGACGGAGGAGTTCCGGTCCGGGGCGGACGTTCCGTGGTGGTGTACGGAAATCTCCGGATTTCTTGCGCTCCTGCGGACCATTGTGTGGGGCCTCCCGGTGGTGGCCGCAAGCCGAGGGTGCCTACCGTTGTCGGGTGAGCCGAACGTCAGCAACGACCTCCGGTGGCTCCGCACGGGCCTGGCGTGACGCCCTCGCCGCCGTCGTGGCGGGCTTCGTGGTGATGATCGTGATCGCCGCGGCGGGACTGGCCTGTGCGGGTGCGGGCGACCTCCCGGAGGGCGCGTTCCCCCGGGTGGTCGCGGCCGTGGTCGTGATGGCGGCCGGCGGCTCGATCGGGGTGTCGGGCGGCGCCGGGTTCCTGGCCGAGGCCGACGTGAACCTGTCCGTGCTCCCGCTCTCGGTGACCCTGGCCGGCGCCCTGACGGTCGGCCTCTGCTTCCTGCGCCCCCTGCACAACCGGGCGGTGGCCCACCCGCGCGAACTGCTCGGACGGGTCGTGCCGTTGGTGGTGCTGTGGCTGCTCGCGCTCCTCGGCGTCGCCCTGGTCGCCAGGCAGGACTTCGGGATCTCCACGGGCGACTCCCCCGTCGGGGAGATCGGCGAACTCCTCGACGCGGCCCCGACGGTGGGCTTCCGGGCCGAGGTGCCGGCCACGCTGTTCTTCGGACTGCTTTGGATCCTGGGCTTGTTGGCGATCACCCTGCTGGTTTCCCGGCGTGCGCCGTTGCCCGCCGCCCTGGTGCGCTTCCACACGGCCGTGCGCCCGGCCGCCTTCGCCACGGTCGTGCTGCTGCTGGCGTACGTGGCGATCGGCGTGGTCGCCGGTCTGGTGGTGGCCGCCACCCGGGGGGACGTCGCACAGACGTTCGCGGTGATCCTGTTGGGCCTGCCGAACCTGGCCTGGCTCGCGCTGACCCTGGGCTTCGGCGGGTCCTGGGAGGGCCGCGTGGACGGGCCGTTCGGGCTGCCGATGCCGCGGTTGTTGGACCAGGCGCTGCGCGGCCCCGACCTGTCCACGGTGGACGTCGCCTCGCTCGCGGAACACGATTCCCGGGCGTGGTGGCTGGTTCCGGTGGCCGCCGTCCTGCTGCTGGGCACCGGTGTGCTGGCGGCCGTACGCTCCCCCGCGCACGTCCGGGCGCGGCAGCACGCCCTGCACCTGGCGGTGGCCCTGGCGCTGGCGACGTTGGCGGTGTGCCTGACGGCCTCCGTCCGGGCCGAGTTCGGTCTGTCGCTGCTCGGGATCGGCGACGCGGGCGGTCTCGGGGGCAAGGTCGAGCTCAGCGCGCACCTGTGGCGCAACGTCGGTCTGGGACTGTTGTGGGGCGCCGTGGCGGGCTTCCTCGGCGCCCTGGTGGCCCGCCCCCTGCGCCGCCGCGGCCGAGTGGGCGACCCTGATCCCCGCGGGGAGCGACGCTGAACCCGGCAACCGATGGGCCGTACGGGTGAAGAGCGGGATATCGGTTCATCGGGGCATCGTTTCTGCATGCCAACCTCACCTCCGTGAACACGTTTAAAGGCCTGTTCCGGCCGCTCCACGCCGGCGGCCTGCTTGCCGTCTCCGCCGTCGCCCTGACCCTGTCCACCGCCCTCCCCACGGAGGCGACGACCGGCACCCGCTACCTGGCCGGTCCGGTCGGCGTGCAGGACGCCACGCCCCGCAAGGTCTCCGGGAGCGCGGTCTACTGTCCCGACGGCATGCTCGTACAGTCCGGCGGCTACTCCCTGGAGAACGGTCGGACCGGCCCCGTCCTCGCCAGCCACCCGGTCGCCGGTCCGCACGGGCGCAAGGGCTGGTACGCCTCGGCCTCGCACGCGGACGTCCGGGCGTACGTGCTCTGCCTGCCCGTCCCCGGCGCGGACGGACCCTGACCCGGTCCGGCGGACGGGCTCCCTCACCGCGACGGCGTCAGGCCCGCTCCCGCGGTCGGAAGACGGGCAGCGCCCAGCGCGGCGGCGGGGGCGCCGGTTCCGTCTCCCCCGGCGCCGGGGCGTCGACGGGCGGCGCCGAAGCCGTTCGGGTGGGCGGGCGCCGACCGGCCGCCTGTCCTTCCTCCCCGGCCCGGCGCAGCGCCGCAGTGAACTCCAGGCAGGTGCTCCAGCGTTCCTCCGGCGACTTGGCCAGGGCCTTCGCCAGTACGTCGTCCACCGCGGCCGGCAGGTCCGGCCGCTCCGCGCTCACCGGTGGCGGCGGGTCGTACTGGTGGGCCCACAGCAGGGCCATGTCGTCGTCCCGCCGGAAAGGTGGTCCACCGGCCAGCATCTCGTGGACGACGCACCCCAGGCCGTAGACGTCGCACCGCCCGTCCACCGGCTTGCCGGAGATCTGTTCCGGCGCCACGTAGTCCAGCGTTCCGACGAACTGTCCGACGCTCGTGAACCCGGTCAGCGACAGGGACTTCTTCGTCAGCCCGAAGTCCGTCAGGTACACGTGCTCGGGGTGCTCGCTGTCGGTGCCCTCCGCGACCAGGATGTTGCCGGGTTTGACGTCCCGGTGGACCAGGTCGTGGTCGTGGGCCGCGTCCAGGGCCGAGGCCACCTGGCCGGCGATCCGCGCGGCCGTCGCCACCGGCAGCGGGCCGGTGCGGTCCAGCATCGCCCGCAGGTCCTGTCCGGCGACGTGGCGCATGGCGATGTACAGCAGACCGTCGGCCTCGCCCGCCTCGAAGACGGGAACGATGTGGGGATGGTCGAGGGACGCCGCCACCCTCGACTCGTGCGCGAACCGCTGTCGGAACGTGTCGTTGCGGGCCAACTCGGGTGCCAGCAGCTTCAGTGCCACGACGCGGTCGAGGCGCAGGTCCCGCGCCCGGTAGACGACGGCCATGCCTCCGCGTCCGATCTCGTCCTCCAACCGGTACCCGGCGATCCGTGTCCCCGGCGCGGCCGGTCGACCTCCCGGGGTGTCCGCGGCGGACGTCACCGGCCACCGTCCCCGGGTGTGTCGACGATCCGCGTCGGCTCGTGTCCGTCCGCCGGGCCGGTGGGTGCCTCGCCCGGACCGTCGCCCGCCGAGGCCGCCCGTTCGCCGGACGTGGGCTCGGGCGCGGTCGCTTGTTCGCCGGGCGCGGGTCCGGGCGTGGGCGCGTCGGCCGCCTGTCCGTCGGACTCCGGGGTCTCGGCCGGCGGCTGCGGGCCGGGGGCCGCGCCCGGTTCCGAGACGACGGCGTACGTCGCCCGCCGGGTCCCGTCGCCGTACATCCACCGCCCGGCCGTCTCGTCGTAGAGCCAGATCTCCGCCCCGTCGAGCACCACCCCGGCGCGCAGGCCCCGGGTCGCCCGCCGGAAGCCGTCGGCGTCCGTCCGGCCGGAGGCGAGTTCGTCGGCGGCCCGGCGGTAGCGCTCCAGGGCCTCGACGCCGCGGGCGAGGACCGGTCGGGGGTCCTCGGCGCGGGAGAGGGGGCGTCCCGCCGTGGGCGGCGGCTGCGGGACGACGACCAGCAGTCGCCCGTCCACCCAGGCGGACCAGCCGTTGGCGCAGAGGATCTCCGCCCATTCGCCGCGCCGGGACAGCAGTTGCACCGGCAGGAAGGCGTCCAGGGCGGCGGTGGGCCGGGAGACGTCCGGTGCCTCCCAGGCGGGCAGGCCGTCCCGGGGCACGACGTGGGTGGGCCGGAAGTCGGCGACGCCTTCGGGGCTCGTCACGCGGCCTACTTCCGCATGATGGCGGGTTCGTGGCGCCGCAGCAGCCGGGAGACCAGTACGCCGAACAGTACGGACAGCACGACCAGCATCCCGAGGTTCAGCAGCCACACGCCGACGGTGTGCGCGAACAGCGGGTCGTCGGTGAGGGGGCCGGGCACGATCGCGCCCAGGTCGATGGTGCCCGCCATCGCGCCGAGCGCCCAGCGGGAGGGCACCAGCCAGGACAGCTGTTGGATCACCGGCACCCCGTCCAGTTGCAGGAGCGCCCCGCAGAAGACCACCTGGACGATGGCGAGGAGGACCAGCAGCGGCATGGTGACCTCCTCCTTCCTGACCAGGGCGGAGACCAGCAGGCCGAGCATCATCGCGGTGAACGACAGCAGGGCGACGGCGAGCGTGATCTCGATCAGCGGCGGCATGAGGACGCCCTTGCCGCCGGGGGCGCCGAGGTTCACGCCCAACAGGGCGACGAGCGTCAGCACGACGGCCTGGGCCACCGTGATCGCGCCCAGGACCACCACCTTGGACATCAGGTAGGCGGAGCGGGACAGTCCCACCGCGCGTTCGCGCTGGTAGATGGTCCGTTCCTTGACCAGTTCGCGCACCGCGTTGGCGGCGCCGGTGAGCACGCCTCCCACGCACAGGATGAGCAGGGCGTTGATCGCCGTCTCCTGGGTGAGGCGGCTGCCGGCCAGGGCGCGGGCCATGGCGCCCATCACGAACGGCAGCGCGATCATGATGGCGAGGAAGGTCCGGTCCGCGCTCAGCGCCGCCGCGTACCGCCGGACCAGCGTGGAGAGCTGGGAGCCCCAGCTCTGCGCCTTGGGCGGAGGGGCGACGAAACCGGCCGGTCCGGGTCTGCCGTCCGCGACCGGGGGCCGGGTGGCGGCCCCGCGCACGTACCTGCGGTACAGGGGGGATGCCGCGTACTCGGCCGCCCAGTCGCGGTCCTGTTGGTTCTCGAAGGCCTCGAAGGCTTCGGGCCACTGCTCGTAGCCGAAGAAGGCAAGGGTCTCGTCGGGCGGTCCGAAGTAGGCGACGCGCCCGCCGGGGGCGAGGACGAGCAGCCGGTCACAGACGTCGAGGCTGAGCACGCTGTGGGTGACGACGATGACGGTGCGGCCGTCGTCGGCGAGGCCGCGCAGCATGTGCATGACGGAGCGGTCCATCCCGGGGTCGAGACCGGAGGTGGGTTCGTCGAGGAAGAGCAGGGAGGGTTTGGTCAGCAGTTCCAGGGCGACGGACACCCGCTTGCGCTGGCCGCCGGAGAGGCTGTGGATGGACTGGTCGGCGCGCTGTCCGAGGCCGAGCTCACCGATCACCTCGTCCACCCGCGCCTGGCGTTCCGCCTTCTCGGTGTCCTGGGGGAAGCGCAGTTCGGCGGCGTAGGTCAGGGCGCGGCGCACCGTGAGCTGGGCGTGCAGGATGTCGTCCTGCGGCACGAGGCCGATGCGGCTGCGGAGTTCGGCGTAGTCGCGGTACAGGTCGCGCCCGTCGTACAGGACGGTGCCCTGGTCGGCGGGGCGCAGGCCGGTGAGGGCGCCGAGCAGGGTGGATTTGCCGGCGCCGCTGGGGCCGACGACGGCGAGCAGGCATTTGGCGCCGACGGGGAAGGAGACGTGGTCGAGGAGGACCTTGCGGCCGTGGTCGACCGCGACGGCGAGGTCCTGGACGTCGAGGGAGACCTCTCCGGTGTCCACGTACTCCTGGAGTTGGTCGCCGACCAGGCAGAAGGCGGTGTGCCCGATGCCGACGATGTCGCCCTCGGCGATCGGCGCGCGCTCGACGCGGGCGCCGTTCAGGTAGGTGCCGTTGTGGCTGGCGAGGTCGACGATCTCGTACGTGCCGTCCGCGAGCGCCCGCAGCTCGGCGTGGCGTCGGGAGACGACGAGGTCGTCGACGACGAGGTCGTTGTCCGAGGCCCGCCCGATGCGTACGGCGGTCCGCGCGGGCAGCGGGCGGACCGACGTCGGCCGGGCGAAGGTGCCGGTCAGCCCGGGGTGTGACACGGAGGACGGCCGCGAGGTCCCGCCGGCGGACCCGGTGGGCGCCAGGTACGCCGAAGGCCACGCGGGGGTGGCGGACGGCGCGGGGGCGGACGGGGCCGGTGCGGGCGCGGATGAGGCGGGGGTCGCCGCCGGCTCGGCGGATTTGGCAGGCGGCTTGGGGCCGAGCAGGAGGGCGCGCGGGCCGTCGTCGACGCTCCCGAAACGCAGTTCGCTGCCGGCGCCGATGTTCCAGGCGTGGATGCGGTGGCCGTCGGCCCAGGTGCCGTTGGTGCTGTTCTCGTCCTCGACGGTCCAGTGGTCGCCTTCGGCGCGCAGCACGGCGTGGTGCCAGGAGACGCGGGCGTCGTCGAGGCAGATCTCGCAGAGGGGGTCCCGACCGACGTGGTAGGTCCGGACCGGGCTCATCGCGGTGGAGCCCCCGGCCGTTTCCAGAACGAGTTCGGGTGCGGTCGGCACACCGGGGCGCTGGACCATGGTCAGATTTTCCCACGATCCGACCGGCTCGGCATAACCGCAGGTCAGGGCGCCCTTAAGGGTAATGACAACGGTCCCCGTTGCAGCCTTTGCCCATCTCCGAAAGGTGCGCTTCACTTCACGCGTCGGAACCGAACAAACGGGGGACGCCATGACCGGGCACGACCACGCGAAGGATCACACCCACGCCCAAGGCGGCCACGCCCACGGCGGACACAGCCACGGGGTCGACCCGAACGCCGATCGCCGCTGGCTGGCCATCGCCCTCGCGCTGATCGCGGGCTTCATGGCCGTCGAGGTGGTCATCGGCGTCATGGCGCACTCCCTGGCGCTGATCTCCGACGCCGCGCACATGCTGACGGACGCCGTCTCGATCGCCCTCGCGCTGATCGCGATGCGGCTCGCCGCCCGGCCGGCGCGCGGTGGGTTCACGTACGGCCTCAAGCGCGCCGAGATACTCTCCGCCCAGGCCAACGGCCTCACCCTGCTCCTGCTGGCGGTCTGGTTGGCGTACGAGGCGGTGCGCAGGCTGCTCGACCCACCGCCGGTGGAGGGCGGACTCGTCCTGGTGACGGCGCTCGCGGGCATCGTCGTGAACGTGGCGGCGGCCTGGTGCATCTCGAAGGCGAACCGCTCCTCCCTGGCGGTCGAGGGCGCCTACCAGCACGTGCTGAACGACCTGTTCGCCTTCATCGGCACCGCCGTGGCCGGCCTGATCGTGCTCACCACCGGTTTCGTCCAGGCCGACGCCATCGCCTCGCTCGTGGTGGTGGCGCTGATGGTCAAGGCGGGCTACGGACTGGTCCGCGAGTCGGGTCGGATCCTCCTGGAGGCCGCTCCGGCCGGCACGGACCCGGACGCGGTCGGCGACCGGCTCGTCGGGCAGCCGCCGGTGACCGAGGTCCACGACCTGCACATCTGGACCATCACCTCGGGTCAGGCGGCGCTCTCCGCGCACGTCCTGGTGGAACCGGCGGGCGACTGCCACGCCGTGCGCCGTGACCTGGAAGCACTGCTGGAGAAGGAGTACGGGATCACGCACACCACCCTCCAGGTGGACCACGCGCAGGACGCGCTGCTCTCGGTCGGGCGGCGACCGGGCGAGGCCCCGGCGGGCGACTCGCACTGCGCGGACGCGCACGGTCCGGTCCACCGCGAGGGTCCGCACGACCACTGACGGTCCGGTGGTCGGGACCACTGACGGTCCGGTGGTGCCGACACCCCATACGCGGGGCATGGATAGCGGCATGGCACAGAAACGAAGCGCCGGTCTGCTCCTCTTCCGTCGGGCCGGCGAAGAGGAGACCGACATCGAGGTCCTGCTCGGGCACATGGGCGGGCCACTGTGGGACCGGCGCGGCGACGCCGGGACCTGGGCGATCCCCAAGGGCGAGTACGGCCCGGAGGAGACCCCCCGCGACGCGGCCCGCCGGGAGTTCACCGAGGAGATCGGCCTGCCGCCCCCGGAGGGCCCGTACCTGCCCCTGGGGGAGATCCGGATGCCGAGCGGGAAGCTGGTGACGATCTGGGCGGTGCGGGCGGACCTGGATCCGGCCCTCATGGTGCCCGGGACGTTCACGATGGAGTGGCCGCCGCACTCGGGACGGATCGGCGAGTTCCCGGAACTGGACAGGGTGGCCTGGTTCCCTCCGGCAGTGGCCGAATCCAAGTTGATTCCCGGCCAAGTGCCTTTTCTGGAGCGGCTGTTGGTGCTTCTGAAGGGTTGACCCGACCTTGACTTGCCAATAAAGCCCACCTGCGTGGACATTGCACATATGACGAGCGTCGTGCTGGTGGGGACCCTGGACACCAAGGGTGTGGAGTACGGCTGGTTGCGCGAGAGACTGCTGCGCGCCGGCGTCGAGGTGGTACTGGTCGACACGGGGATCATGGACGAGCCCCGGGTGCCGGCGGACGTGCCGCGCGAGGTGGTCGCGCGGGCCGCGGGAACGGAACTCGCGGACCTGCGGGCCGCCGCCGACCGGGGGTCGGCCGTCACCGCGATGGCCGCCGGGGCGGAAGCGACCCTCCTGCGCCTGCACGCCGAGGGCCGGCTGCAGGGGGTGCTCGCGATCGGCGGCAGCGGCGGGACGTCCATCGCGACCCGGGCCATGCGGGCGCTCCCGCTGGGCGTGCCGAAGGTGATGGTCTCCTCGATGGCGTCCGGGGACGTCGCCCCGTACGTCGGATCCTCGGACATCACCATGATGTACAGCGTCGTGGACATAGCGGGGATCAACCGCATCTCCGCTCCCGTGCTCGCCAACGCGGTGGAGGCGGTCGCCGCGATGGCCGGGGGCTTCGCCCGCGATGGCCGGGAGCGCGGCCCGACCCGGCTCGGGGCGGGTGGGCGGCCGCTGATCGCGGCGAGCATGGCCGGCGTGACCACGATCGGCGTGGACGCGGCCCGGGAACGACTGACCGAGCTGGGCTACGAGGTGCTGGTCTTCCACGTCAGCGGCACGGGCGGCCGGACCCTGGAGAAGCTGGCGGGTCAGGGGATCTTCGCGGGGGTGCTGGACCTCACGCTGAGCGAGCTGGCCGACGACCTGTGCGGGGGCATCCTCACGGCGGGCCCCGATCGGCTCAGCGCGGCCGGTCGTGCCGGGATTCCGCAGGTGGTGAGCCTGGGCGCGCTGGACATGGTGAAGTTCGGCCCCTTGGAGAGCCTGCCCGAACGTGCCCGGTACCGGCGGGTGCGCCTGCACAATCCCTCGATCACGGTGATCCGTACGACCGCGTCCGAGTGCGCCGAACTGGGCCGGCGGGTCGCGGTCAAGCTGCGGTCGGCCACCGGTCCCGCGGCCGTGTGCGTCCCATTGCGCGGACTGTCCACGCTCGGCGCGCCGGGCGGCCCCTACCATGACCCCTGTGCGGACGGGGCGCTGTTCTCGGCTCTGCGCGAGGGATTGCGGGGCAGTGCCGCCCGGCTGTACGACTACGACACCCACATCAACGACCCGGCGTTCGGCCGGGGCGCGGCCGACCGACTGCACGCCATGATCGGCGCGGAGCGGGCGGCGGCCTGACACCCGTTCGAGACACCCCCGCGAGGTTGGGAACCAGCCGTGGCGGAAACCGTGTCCCTGGTGGTGGCCGGTCGGGGGACGACCGGAACCGGGCGCGACGCCATGGGCGGGGGGAACGATGAACGACGTGTGGACCGTACCGGGGTACACCCAGGTCCGGGAGCTCGGTGCGGGCGGCAGCGGCCGTGTGGTTCTCGCCGTGCACGGCGCGACGGGCACGGCGGTCGCGGTGAAGTACCTCGGTGACCGGCTGCGCGAGGACCCCGCCTTCGTCCGTGAGTTCCGCGCGGAGGCCCGGCTGCTGGGCGGGCTGCGCTCGCCGTACGTGGTCGGTCTGTACGAGTACGTGGAGGCGCCCGGCGGCGCCGCGATCGTCATGGAACTGGTCGACGGGATCTCCCTGCGCGCCCTGCTGAAGCGGTCCGGCCGGGCGGACGCCGAGGCCGCGCTGGTGGTGCTGAAGGGGTCCCTGCTGGGCCTGGCCGCGGCGCACCGGGCGGGGGTGGTCCACCGGGACTACAAGCCGGAGAACGTGCTGGTCTCGCCGGACGGTTCGTCGAAATTGGTGGACTTCGGGATCGCGGCGGGGCGCGGCACCACGCCCGGCGTGGCGGGCACGCCCGCGTACATGGCCCCCGAGCAGTGGCAGGGACGGCCGGCCTCCCCCGCGGCCGACGTGTACGCGGCGACGGCGACGTTCTTCGAGTGCCTCACGGGGCGCAAGCCCTTCGACGGGACCAACTTCGCGGAGTTGGCGGTCCAGCACATCGAGGCGCCCGTACCGGAGACGGAGGCCCCGGAACCGGTGCGTCCGCTGATTCGGCGCGGTCTGGCCAAGGAGCCCGAGCGGCGGCCGGAGAACGCCGAGGCGTTCGTCGCGGAGTTGGAGGGCGTGGCGCTGGCCGCGTACGGGCCCGACTGGGAGGAGCGCGGGCAGCGCAAGCTGGCGGCGCTGGCGGCGCTGCTGCCCTTGCTGTTCCCCTCGGCGGGCGCGCCGGCCGCCGGTACCACCGCGCTGGCGACGACCGCCCTGAAGCCGCCCCCGAGGAGCCTGCTGCCGGGTCGGCGGGGAGCGCTCGCGGCGGGTGCGGTGCTGGTGGTGGGGGCGCTGTTGATGTTCACGTACGACGCGGTCGGCGGCGAGCCGGACGGCGCGGCGGCGCTGAGCGCGTTCGCGACGACCAGCCCGGGTGCGCCGACGGCTTCGCCGGCTCCCGGTCCGAGCCCGTCGGGTTCCCCTTCGGCGTCGGTGTCGGTGTCGCCGTCCGCGAGTCCCTCGGCGTCCGTGTCCCCGTCCGTCTCGGCCTCGACGTCCGCGAGCCCCGGCGCGAGCGACACCCCGACGCCGACCCCCACACCGACCGTCACCGAGCCGACCCCGACGCCCACTCCCACGCCGACCCCCACACCGACGCCGACTCCGACTCCGACTCCGGTGGTCGTCTCGGGGGTGTCCGTCACCCTGTCCGCCGCCCCGAGCGCCGGTCGGGCGACCGTGTCCCTGAAGGTGCGGGGCGGACCGGCGACGGTGACCATCGAGTGGTTCCGCGGCGACAGCCCGGGCGACCTGCGCTCGCCGGACGGCGCGGACTCCGTCGCCGTCGAGGCCGGGACGGGTCCGGTGACGCGGTCCCACGCCCTCGCGCGGGTCGGCGGCTGCTACTTGAGCGCGCGTGTCACCACCAAACCGACGTCCGGCAAGGTGGCCGTCGACTCGATCTTCATCCCCAGGTGTCAGGACGTGCCGCGATGAGCGATGCCCGCGCTCCCGAGGGAGACGACTACAGCGCCACCGTCCTCGGCAGCCACTGGTTCAGCGGCCCGCCCGCGGACCCCGCCGACGAACCGGCGACACGGCGGCTCGACGGCACACCCGACTCCGGCCCCGACACGCGGCGGCTCGACGAACCGGACACGAAACGGTTCGACACCCCGCAGACCACCCCCGGAGCGGTGCCCGACCGGATCGAGGGATCGGTCCTGCGGTTCGGGCCCGGGGTGACGGCTGCCGTCCCCGCGCCGTTCCCGGTGGTCGTCGGGACCGCGGTGGGCACCCCGCGCCGCCGCGGTGGGCAGTGGCGTCGGTACACCCTGGCCGCCGTGGTGCTGGTCGCGGTGCTCGCGTACCTGGGCTGGCAGCGCTTCGGGCCGGCCGTCGAGGTCCGGGACGTGGCGGTCAGCACCGATCCGAAGGGGCCTGGCTGCGATTCCGCCGCCGACGTGGTGGCGCTCGTACGGACCGACGGGCGCCCGGGGACGCTCGCGTACCGCTGGCTCCGCAGCGACGGCACGCGCTCGGAGCGGCTCACCGAGCGGGTGCCGAGCGGGCAGCGGGAGGTCTCGCTGCATCTGCTGTGGACGTTCCAGGGCGCGGGGACCTACCCGGCGCGGGCCGAGATCGAGCTGCTGTCGCCCTCGCGGCACACGGCCTCGGTGGAGTTCACGTACCGCTGCCGCCCCTGAGGCGCGCGACCGGGGCGGTCCCGCCGGTTCCTACGGCCGGCGTGGTCGTGGCCGTCCGGCCGAAGCTCCGGCGCCGGTCCCCGGTCCCCGGTCAACGCGCCGGCCGGCCTAGAACCGGGCGTGCGCGGTGATGTCCGCCGCGAACTCCCCCGTCATCGCCGGGGTCACCGAGGGCCGGCACTGGGCGACCGCCGAGAGGTAGTCCTCGGTGCTCGCGCCGGGCTGCGCCGCCGACGCGCCCCGGGTGCCCACGGCTTCCAGGTCCCGTTCGAAGGACGCCTGCGCGGCCGCCCGGGCCGCGTGCTCGATGTCGGCCGGGGTGAACAGTTCGCTCGCCTCCACCAGGGCCGCGACGTCGACGTCCGCCCGACCGGCCGTGTGCCGCGACCACATCGCGGCGCGGGCGCCGGCGTCGGGGGTGCCGATGGGGATCAGGTAGTCGAAGCGGCCGGGGCGCAGGAAGGCGGGGTCGAGGGAGCGGACGGAGTTGGTCGCACAGACCAGCAGCCTTTCGTCGCCCTCCCGGAAGCCCGGTATCAGCTTGAGCAGTTCGTTGGTCACCCCGTGGATGCCGCCGGGCTGCGCGGGCTCGGTGCGTACGGGGGCGATCTCCTCGACCTCGTCGATGAAGACGAGGACGCGTTCGAGTTCGGCGATGCGGGCGAAGGCGTCGCGCAGCGCGGCGGCGAGGTTCCCCTCGTCCGCGAGGCGGGAGGGCAGCAGTTCCACGAAGGGCCAGCCGAGTCGGGAGGCGATGGCGCGGGCGAAGGTGGTCTTGCCGGTGCCGGGGGGTCCGAAGAGGGCGATGGCGCGCGGTGGCCGTACCCCGTGCGCGGCGGCCCGTTCGGGTTCGGCGAGCGGCAGGACCACGCGGCGCTCGATGAGGTCCTTCTCCTTCTCCATGCCGGCGACCTTGGTCCACAGGTCGTTCGGCAGGAACCGGCCGCCGAGGTCGTCGAGGAGTCCGGCGGCCGGTCCGTGCAGCGGCTCGGTCTTCTCGAAGTAGGCGACGGCGGGCTGGCGGGTGTAGCCGGCGTTGAGCAGGCCTTCGCCGAGCAGGTCCTCCTCGGGCAGGACGTAGGCGATCCGGCCGACGCGGGCGGCGATGAGGCGGCGCTCCAGTTCGACGAGGAGGGCGCTGGCCAGGCCCCGGCCGCGCCAGCCGGCGGCGATGGCGATCCGCATCACCCAGGCCCGCTCGCCGGTGACGCAGGCCAGGGCCGCGCCGATGGGGACGCCCTGGTGGACGGCGACCACGCAGGGCTGCCGGTCGGTGAGGGCGCTGATGCACTCGGCGAGCGAGAAGACCGACTCCTGGCCGAGTTCGGCCGTGGTGTCGATCAGGTGCACCACCGCTGCGAGATCGCTCTCGCGGTAGTCGTGGATGAGCCAGTTCACCGGGTACCGCCCCTCGTTTCGTGCTCCTGCGGCGAGGCTAGGGGCGGCGGGGCCCGACGATCACGCTCCGTCGTGCACAACAGGCGTACGGGAAACCCTCCGTGTCGTCCATAGACCGGGCGGGTGCGCCGTCGGATCCCACCGGGGTCCCGGGTTCTTTCATGGCATCCCACGGAAACGACCGCCGCGCGGCCGGTCGCGAGGTCAGTGGGTGTGGGAGTCCAGCCAGCCGAGCGAGGTGCGGGCCAGGTCCGGCCAGCCGTGGTCGACGGTCAGGGAGTGGCCCCGGTCCTCGAAGCACTGGTACTCGGTGGTGGCGCGGGAGTCCCGGTACTGCGTGTAGGTGGAGCGGGTCAGCACGTCCGGGACGGTGTGGTCGAGGCGGCCGGACAGCAGGAGCAGCGGGCCGCGGGTCTCGTTGTCGGTGTTCACCCGGGCGGCGGAGTGCGGGACGAAGTTGCCGAGCGCCAACTGGAACAGGGGGCGGGCCGGGCTCGGGATCGTCCACTCGTCGTACAGCTCGGCGGACTCGCGCTCGGAGACCGCGTTGGCGAAGCCGTAGCGGAACTGCTCGGTGTTCAGCGACACGGCGTGCTTGATGTTCACGGGGTCGCGCAGGAAGGCGAAGGTCGATTTCGCCTGCGCCGGGGCGATGGCCTTCACTCCTTTGATCTGGCCGGGGCACACGGCCACGGCCGCCGATCCGAGGCCTTGGCCTAGCAGGTGCTGGGCGATGAAACCGCCCACCGAGTGCCCGACGAGCACCGGCGCGGTGGGCAGCGCGCGGATGACCCGGGCGTGCGCCTCGGAGATCTCGGCCAGCCCGACCCCGGCCTGGTCGCCGGGGCGCCGGCGGGCCTCGGTGACGGTGGCGGGGACCCCGGGCCACTCGGGGAGGATCGGCTCGAATCCCGCGTCGAGGAAGGCCTCGGCCCAGGCCTGCCAGCTCGTGGAGTGCAACCAGAGCCCGTGGATGAACACCACGGGCGTGCGGTGCGGTGTGGTCATGGCGGGACACCTCCTGGGACCCCCGGCGCCTCTGCCAGTCTCGCCCCGGCCGGGAGGGGACGCCTGCGGAGCCCTCGTCGGCACAAGGCGGAGCCCTCGACGAGCCGGCGGGGCCCTCCTCGCGGGCCCCGTTCTCACGAGCGGGATCGTCGAGGAGCCCGGATCCTGGATGGACCCGGATCGCCGAGCGACCGGGCTTCGCGAGGTGGTTCGTCCGGTTGGTTCGTCCGGGTCCGGCATTCACAGCGGATTCATATGGAACTTCGGGCTCCGGACACAGTCTCGAAGGGCAGGCTCGATACATGATCCATCGCGTGCTCCCCCGACAGACCGGCCGCGCCCGCGCCCTGCGGGCCTCACGGATCGCGCTCGCGCTGGCCGCCATGGGCGCGCTGCTGGGCATCGACCTGCCCGACGCGACGGTCGTGACGCCCGCGGGCGTCACGGCGCGGGCCGTCCCCGACCGGACGGCGGACCGGGTGGGCGCGCTGTTCGCGGGCGGGCTGGACGGCGGCCACTTCTGCACCGCTGCCGTGGTGCGCAGCGCCGGCCGCGACGTGATCGCCACCGCCGCGCACTGTCTGGACCACCCGGAGTCCACGGTGTTCGCACCGGGTTACCGCGACGGGCGTGCCCCGTTCGGCGTATGGAAGCTCACCGATGTGCACGTGGCCCCGGGCTGGACGAGCGACGAGGACCCGGACGAGGACATAGCCTTCGCCTCGGTCACACCGGTGGACGGCGGGACCGAGGCGATCGAGGACGTGGTGGGCGGGTTCCCCGTGGCGGCCGAACAGCCGGACGACGTGTCGGTGACCATCGTCGGCTATCCGAGCACCGAGGACGCGCCGCTGCGCTGCGCCAACGACACCTCACTGTTCTCCGACACCCAGCGCCGCATCGACTGCCCGGACCTCAGCGGCGGCACCAGTGGCAGCCCCTGGCTGGCGAACGGCGCGCTGGCCGGGGTGCTCGGCGGCCACGAGGGCGGTGGCACGGTGCCGGACGTCTCGTACAGCGCGGTGGTGGGAGACCAGGCGCTGGAGCTGTACCGGGAGGCCGCGGTCCCGGCGGGCTGACCGCTCCTCGACCCGGCTCCGGACTCCCGCGCCGCCACGACTACGCGCCGGGTCCGTCCGCGAAGTCCTCCGGATCCCTCTCGCGCAACCGGCGTACCCGGTTGTCCAGCAGGTGCGCCGCCTGCCGGTCCCCGCAGTCGAACTCCTCGCCGATCCGGTGCAGGGCCTGGATGCGACGCCCCTCGCGGATGAGGTGGTCGATCCGGGACCAACGGGACTCCGGGTCGTACGCCGGCCTCTTCAGGGAGTCCACCTCGGCCCTCAGCAGCGCCACCTCGCGCAGTGCGGCGTCGCGCTCGGCACGGGTGCGCTCCAGTGCGGCGCGCAGCCCCCCGGACTCGTCACTCATCGCCCACCTCGTGCGCGGGCCCGCTCGACGCGGCCGTCAGTGCCTCGGACGGGGCCTCGAACCAGGTCGGCTCGTCGGTCAGGGCGCGGTGGATGCGGTCCAGGCCGAAGTCGTCCAGCGGGGGCAGGGCGTCCAGCGCGAACCAGGCCACTTCCAGTGACTCGTTGTCGTTGGCGCGGGCCTGGCCGCCGGTGGCCCGGCAGCGGAAGGTGATGTCCTGGAACTGGCAGACGTCCCCGTTCGGGTACACGATCGGCTGGAGCATCTGGACCAGGACGACCCGTTCGGGGACGCAGTGCACGGCCGTCTCCTCGAAGACCTCCCGTACCGCCGTCTCCGCCGGCTGCTCGTCGGGCTCGGCGATGCCGCCGATCACGGCCCACTGGCCGGTGTCGACCCGGCGGCCCAGCAGCACCCGGCCCAGGTCGTCGAAGACGATCGCGGTGACCCCGGGCAGCAGGAGCAGCTGGTGCCCGGCGGTGGCCCGGATCGCGCGGATGAAATCAGGTGTGGTCATGACCCGACCCTACGAGGCGACGGCCGTCCCGCCCGGACGGATCATGTCGGCGGGGCCCGCGGTGCCGGGCGCGGCGGGCCCGGCGGGATCCGATGGAGACGACCTGGCGCGGTGCCCGGCCGTCACACCGCCCGGCGGGCCCGGACGCGGCGTACGAGGACCCATCCGAGGCCGCCCGCGGCGAGCAGGAGCAGCGCGTACTCGGTCAGCGGCCCGAAGCGGGTGGCCGGGGTCTGCGTGGAGCGCAGCGGGACCTTCTCCACCAGCGCGTCGGCGGTGAACATCTTCGTCTGGCGGACGACCGTTCCGTCGGGCCGGATGACGGCGCTGACGCCGCTGGTGACGGGCACGAGCACGGTGCGGCTGTGCTCGACGGCGCGGACGCGGTCCATGGCGAGCTGCTGGTAGGTCATCTGGGAGCGGCCGAAGGTGGCGTTGTTGCTCGGTACGGCGATGACCTGCGCCCCGGCGCGGACGGTGGAGCGGACGGCGTCGTCGAAGGCGGCCTCGTAGCAGGTGACCATGCCGACCCGGCTGCCCGCCATGTCGAAGACGCCGGGGTCCTTGCCGGGGCCGAAGTCGCGGCGGACCCGGTCCACGTCCTTGCTGAAGATCCGGATGACGGAGCGCATGGGCATGCGCTCGCCGAAGGGTTGGATCTTGCGCTTGTCGTAGGTCTGGGTGGGGCCCTTGGCAGGGTCCCAGAGGATCATCGTGTTGCGCAGGGGGCCGGTCGGCGGCGCGATGACGGAGCCGATCGCGACGGGGACGCCGATGCGCTTGACGGCGTTGTCGATGACGTCGTGGGCGTCGCGCTCGGCGTAGGGGTCGATGTCGGAGGAGTTCTCCGGCCAGACCACGAAGTCGGGCTGCTCGGCGCGGCCCGCCTTGACGTCGTCGGCGAGCTTGAGCGTGCGGTTGGCGTGGTTGTCCAGGACGGCACGGCGCTGCGAGTTGAAGTCGAAGCCGGCGCGGGGGACGTTGCCCTGGATGACGGCGGCCACCGAGGTGCCGTCCTCGGCCGCGTCCGACACGAGCGGGCGGGCCGCGAGGGCCGCGCCGATCGGCGCGACGACGGCGAGCAGGGCGAGGGCCACCGTGGTGCGGCGGGGGTCGCGGCGGGCGACGCGCGCGACCTCGTACAGGCCGAATCCGCACAGGGCGACCGCGAAGGACAGCAGCGGGGTGCCACCGAGCGCGGCGAGCGGGAGGAGGAAGCCGTCGGCCTGGCCGAAGGCGAGCTTGCCCCAGGAGAAGCCGCCGAAGGGGACTCGGGAGCGCAGCGCCTCGGCGGCCACCCAGATGGCGGCGGCCCAGAGCGCCCGGCCGGGGAGCTTGCCGACGAGGGCGATGCCGAGCCCGGCGAGACCGAGCAGCAGCGCTTCGAGGGTGGCGAGGGCCAGCCACGGGACGGGGCCGACCTCCTCACCGGTCCAGGACAGCAGCGGGACGAGGTAGCCGAGGCCGAAGAGGAAGCCGAGGCCGAAGCCGGCTCGGGCGCGGCGGCCGTGCAGGCAGCCGGCCAGCAGGGCGAGGGCGAACGGCGCCAGCCACCACAGGGGGCGGGGCGGGAAACTCGCGTAGAGCAGCAGTCCGGCGAGGACCGCGATCAGGGAGCGCGTCTGCCACGGGGCCTTGCGGGCACCGGCGAGCACGGTCCGCGACAGGCGGGCGGCCGTCCACTTCCCGTCGTCGGGACCACCGGGGTTCGCGTCGGCCGCGGCTGCCGCGGTGGAGGGGGAGGGATCGTTCCCGGCCGCGCGGGTGACACTGCTGCTCATCTGGCGGAGTGTACGTCCCCGCGCGCGCGAAGCGGGTGACCGGCTCAGTGGGCCAGGGCACGCAGGTGGGTGCGGATGACCCGGACCGCGTTCTCGGCGTCGTCGACGGTGACCGTGAACAGTTTCCCGTCGCCCAGGCGCAGCTCCACGCCCTCGCCGCGGCGGACGACGACGGCGGTGCCCTTGTCGGGGCGCCAGCGGTAGCCCCAGCCGCCCCACTGCTGCGGGGTGATCTGCGCCACGAACTCGGCGGAGGTCACCTCGGACAGCGGGATGGTGCGACGCGGCAGCCCGATGTGGCCACAGCGCACCTCCATGGCCCGGGAGTCGACGGTGACGGCCACGTGGACGAAGGCGAGGGTCCCGAAGAGAACGAGCAGACCCACCGCGAGACAGCCGATCACAGCCATGAGCAGGGGGACGATGCCCGCCGTCCACGCGTAGTCGACGGCGAGTTCGATGCCCAGCGCGAGGCACGCCGCACCGATGCCGGCGAGCAGCCACTGTGCGCGGTTGGAGGCGCGGCCCGTCCAGAGCGGACCCGGGGGGTGACCCGTCATGTGTAGCAGCGTACTCACGTTCCGCACGCGCGCCACCGTCTCTCCGCCGCCCGGTTCGACGGCGTCGCCCCCGGGCGGGCCGGTCGATCGGTCTCCCACCTCGGCGAACGCCTCAGCCGGGCACCGCGGCGGCGCCCGGCCCCCACGATCACCACAGCCGTGGTACTCCACCTGTGGCACCCACGGTCGTGGTGGGCCGACCAGGTGAATCGGGAGCGAAGGAGCACTGCGTTCAGCGGTACCGGAGCCGCCGGGCCGGGCCGGAGGACCCGGGGGGTTTCACCCGCGGCCTGCTGGACAGCATCTGCCCCGACGAACAGGAGGCATCGTGACCGGTCGGCTCGATCGTGCGGTGGGAGCGGTGCTGGGCTCGGCCGCGGGGGACGCGCTCGGCGCGCCCTTCGAGTTCGGCCCCGCCGGTGAACTGGCGGCGCGCGGGAAGGAGATGGCCGGGGGCGGTGGATGGGACCCGGGCGAGGCGACCGACGACACGCAGATGGCGGTGCTCGTCGGCGAGTCCCTGCTGGAACACGGCGGGCTCGAACTCCCCGACGTCTTCGCGAGGTTCCGGCGCTGGGCGGCCGGGCGACCCAAGGACATCGGGCTCCAGACGGAGGACGTGCTGACGAACGGCGCGTCGTGGGACCTGGCCGCCGCCCTGCACTTCCAGGTCAACTCACGGGCGGCGGGCAACGGTTCGCTGATGCGCGCGGCCACCTCGGCGGTGTACTTCGCGGCCGCCGGGCGGGAGGCCACCATGGACGCGGCCCGGCGGATCGCGGCCCTCACGCACGGCGACCGCGCCGCCTGGGAGGGCACCGCCGTCCTGCACGAACTGGTACGGGTGGCCCTGGACGGGGCCGATCCGCTGGCCGCGCTGCCCGCGACACTCGACGCGGTGCACCCGGACCACCGGGAACGCTACGGGCGCGTACTCGCCCCGGACTGGCACCCGGACCTGGCCACCGAGTTCAACGGGGCCGTGTGGCCCTGCCTCGGCTCGGCGGTGTGGGCTCTGCGGACCACCTCGGGGTTCCCCGAGGCCGTGCGCGCCGCGGTGAACCTGGGCGGGGACACCGACACCGTCGCGGCGGTCACCGGAGCGCTGGCCGGCGCCCGGTACGGCCGGGGGGCGATCCCGGACGCCTGGACCGGGCCCCTGCACGTACCGATGCCCGGCTACGGGGACCGCACCCTCGACGCGGCCGGGCTCCGGGACCTGGCCCTGCGACTGGCGGACGCCGGCCCGGGCGCCGAGAGCCCCGACGTCGTCCCGCCGACGGCCGCGGGCCGGCCTCACTGACCTTCCGGGCCTTCGGGCCGCCCGGGCGGGCGGCCCGCGCGGTCACTGACCGACGGTCGCGCCCGTCCCGGCGAAGAGTCGACCCTCGGCGTAGCCGAGCACCTCGGCGGGCAGCTCCGAGGGACGTCCGCTGAGCAGCACGGTCAGACCGCCCGTGCGGGGCAGACCCGGCTCGGGGCGGGCGCCGATGCGGCGCAGCGCCTGACCGGCGACGGCTTCTGCGGACCCGTGGAACACGAACCCGTTCCCGCCGGTGCGCTCGATCAGGGCGGCCCGGATGGGCGCCTCCACCAACTCGTAGTGCGTACAGCCGAGGACCACGTCCGTGACGTCGGGCGGGGTCAGCGCGGCGGCCGCGGCGACGGTGCGCGCGACGGCTTCCTCGTCGGCGTACTGCACGGCGTCGGCCAGCCCCGGGCAGGGCACCTCGGTGACCGGGACACCGGCGGCGAACGCGCGGATCAGGTCGCGCTGGTAGGGGCTGCCCGTGGTGGCGGGGGTGGCCCAGATGGCCACGCGACCGCCGGCGGAGGCCGCCGGCTTGATCGCGGGGACCGTGCCGATGACCGGGATACCCGGCTCCAGCGCGGCCCGCAGGGCGGGCAGGCTGTGCACGGACGCGGTGTTGCAGGCCACGATCAGCGCGTCCGGCCGGAGCGCGGCGGCGGCCCGGGCCACGTCCAGGGCCCGCCCGGTGAGGTCGGCGGGGGTGCGCGGACCCCACGGCATCCCGTCGGGGTCCGAAGACAGCACCAGATCGGCGTCCGGCCGCAGCCGGCGCATCGCGGCGGCCGCCGCGAGGAGGCCGATTCCCGAGTCCATGAGCGCGATCTTCACTTGGTCACCTTAATCGACGCCCCCCTCGAACCCGACCTCCACGCCCCACGACGCCGGGCCCGGGGCCGCCCCGGCGCCCGTTCCCGGCGGCGGGCTCCACACCGGCCGCGGCACCCTTCCGGCGGGCCGGGACGGTCCCGGGCCCGCCTCCGCGGGGCGCCACGCCCCGAAGTGCGCGACACGCACCGCGGGTTTCGACACACTGCGGCCATGGGCCTCCTCCTCACCGCCGCGTACGTCTCCCTCGCCGCCTGGCTCTGGCTCGCCCTCGCCCAGGGCATGTTCTGGCGCACCGACGTCCGGCTCCCCCGGCGCACCGACCCCGCGCACTGGCCGTCGGTCGCGATCGTCGTCCCGGCCCGGGACGAGGCGCGGGTGCTCCCGCTCAGCCTCCCGTCCCTGATCGCCCAGGACTATCCGGGTGCCGCCGAGATCTTCCTGGTCGACGACGGCAGCACCGATGGCACCGCCGATCTCGCCCGGCGCCTGGCGGGCGAGCAGCCGGGGCTCGCTCTGACGGTCCTCTCCCCCGGCGAACCGGAACCGGGGTGGACCGGCAAACTGTGGGCCCTGCGCCACGGCATCGGGCAGGCCCGCACGGCCCGCACCGCGGAGCCGGACTTCCTCCTGCTCACCGACGCCGACATCGCCCACGAGCCCGACAGCCTCCGCGAGCTCGTCGCCGCCGCGACCTCCGCGGACCTCGACCTGGTCTCACAGATGGCCCGGTTGCGGGTGACGAGCCCGTGGGAACGCCTCGTCGTCCCCGCCTTCGTGTACTTCTTCGCACAGCTCTACCCGTTCCGGTGGGTCAACCGCCCCGGCGGCCGGACCGCCGCCGCCGCCGGCGGGTGCGTGTTGCTCCGTACCGCGACCGCCGTACGCGCCGGCGTCCCCGACTCCATCCGACAGGCCGTCATCGACGACGTGTCGCTCGCCCGCGCCGTGCGTCGGTCCGGCGGCAGGATCTGGTTGGGGCTGGCGGAGCGGGTGGACAGCGTGCGCCCGTACCCCGCGCTGGGCGATCTGTGGCGGATGGTCTCGCGCAGCGCGTACACCCAACTGCGCCACCAGCCGCTGCTGCTGGCCGGCGCGGTGGTCGGCCTGACGGTGGTCTACCTCGTCCCGCCCGTGGCCCTCGTCGTGGGACTGGCAGCCGCGCACCCCGCCCCGGCGTGGGCGGGCGGTCTCGCCTGGCTGCTGATGGCGGGCACCTACCTGCCGATGCTGCGCTACTACCGGCAGTCGGCCGCCTTGGCCCCGCTGCTTCCTTTCACGGCGCTGCTCTACCTCCTGATGACCGTGGACTCCGCCGTCCTGCACCACCGGGGTCGCGGGGCGGCCTGGAAAGGTCGCACCTATGCCCGTCCGACCGACGCCTGAACCGACCGGGCCCCACCTGAAAGCGTGTCATCCGAGGTCATCGCGTTGTGACGGAACGTCAGCACCACATGGGTGCACCGCACAACCGGTCGGTACGAGTAGCAGCAAGTCGGGGCGGAAGTGGCGAATCGTGCACGCGGAGGTGAAGTGAAGCCTGTGGCTCTGACCTGCGAATATGCAGGTCAGGGCGGTGTTGGTCACACCTCGCTATGGACCCGGTGAAGTCGTGGGCTTAACTTAGGTCCCATGACCTCCCCCCGCTCCACTTATGGCGGCGGTTACTACTCCGCGCCCTCCTTCCCGGACACCCCCATCTACGACTCCCTCGTCGCCGAACGCGGCACCCCGCAGATCGCGCCGATCCGTGTCCCGGCCCAGTACGACTCTCCGAGTGCCGGTTATTCGAGCGGTGGGTACCTGCCGGCCCTCCCGTCCGCCCTGCCCGCCCTGCCGCCCGCACCGCAGCAGCAGCAGGCTCCGGCGTACGGGTACCCGTACCAGCAGCAGTCCGCACCGCAGCAGATGCCCGTGCCGTTGCAGCAGGCGCCCGCGCCGTACATCCCGCAGCAGCAGCCCGTCGCCTCGCGTCCGGTGTACGCGCAGCAGCAGCCGCAGCAGCCCCGTCCGGTCGCCACGGGCACCGGGTACGAGGCCATGCGCCCGGCGGCTCCCAGGCCGATGCAGGCACCCGTGCAGGCCACCTCGTACGAGGACCCGTACGGCCGCCAGTACCAGGGGCGCGGCTACTGACCGGTCCTGCCGGAGGTCGGGTGATCGGCGCCGCACGGCGCTGACCTGGGGACGCGTGAGGGCGGCCGGTAAAATGCCCTCATGCCGACCCTGTATGTCCATTCGCTCCATGTCCATCCCGTCAAGTCGGTGGCGGGGATCGCTCCCGACGAGGTGGCCGTGGAGCCCTGGGGTCTGTCCGGTGACCGCCGCTGGGCCGTGGTCGACGTCGAGGGTTCGGTCGTCACCCAACGGCAGCAGCCCCGGCTGGCCTTGGCTTCCTCGCGTCCGCTCGCGGCCGGCCGGATCGTGCTGTCCGCGCCCGGAATGGCGGACCTGACGGTGGAGGTGCCGGAGCCGGGGCCGCTGGAGCCGGTCGTGCTGTTCGGCAAGAAGATCGAGACGGTGGTCGCCGCCGGCGAGGCCGGCGACTGGCTCAGCGCCTTCCTCGGGATGCCCGTCCGGCTGGTGCACCTCGACGATCCGGCCGTCCGACGCCCGGTGGACCCGGACTACGCGCTGCCCGGCGAGACCGTGAGCCTGGCCGACGCCTATCCGCTGTTGATCACCACCCTGGCCTCGCTGGAGGCCCTGAACGAGCTGATCGCCCGCGGGGACCATCCCGAGGAGGGGCCGCTGCCGATGAACCGGTTCCGGCCGAGCCTGGTGGTGGCGGGTGGCGGGGCCTGGGCCGAGGACGGCTGGCGACGGATCGCGGTGGGCGACACCGCCGTGTTCCGGGGAGTGCGGGAATGCGGGCGGTGCGTCGTCACGACCACCGACCAGCGGACGGCGACGCGGGGCAAGGAGCCCCTCAAGACCCTGGCCCGACACCGGCGGATCGGGAAGTCCCTCGCTTTCGGACGGCAGGTGGCGCCGGTGGCACTGGGCACGGTGCGCGTGGGCGACGAGGTCCGCGTCCTGGAGTGAGCACGCCGACCACGACCGGGCCGGGGTGACCGTCCGGGCCGGGGTGACCGTCCGGACCGGTGCCGCCGGAACTACACCTTCGAGGGGCTCGACCCGCCCCACGGAACCAACCGGCCCGGCGGGGCCGTTGAATGACTCGGGACGGGTGACACCGAACGGCCGGCGCACGGGGGACGTGCACCGGATCGGGTGACCACATGTCCGCGCGTCCCGGAATGCGCGTCCACCGGGCATGCGGGAGGCTTGGACGCGCAGACAGACGGAGGCAAGGGGGTGCCGGACCGTGCGGACAGCAATGGGTGTGTGGCGTTGGCGGCGCAATCCGCTGCGCCGACCGACCGATCTCTTCGAGGCGTGGGTGGCGTTCGCCGCCGTGATCTGCGTCCTGCTGGTGGCTCCGGCCGTCGGCTGGGCCACGGGACTCCAGGTGGACGGCACCCTTCAGCGCGCCGCGAGCGAACAGCGGCAGGAGCGGCAACTGGTGCCGGCGGTGGTGCTCCGCACGGCTCCGGACCCGCCCGCCGGCGCGGAGAGCGATCCGACGGCCGACCGGCAGACCCCGGCACGGACTCAGGTCGTGGCCTCCTGGATCGCGCCCGACGGCACCAGCCGTCAGGGGACGGTGCCGGCCGCCGAGGAGCCACCGCGTCCCGGGGACAGATTCCGGATGTGGACCGACTCCGGGGGGCGGCTGGTGGGCCGCCCGCTCGACCCGTCGGCGGCGTCCTTCCACGCGACGATGGCCGGTCTCGCCGCCGCCCTGGGCCTGGCCGCCCTGGTGGAGACGGTCCGGCGCCTGGTCGTACGCAGGCTCATGCATCGGCGGTACTCGCGTCTGGACCGTGCGTGGGCGGCGGCCGGCCCGGACTGGGGCCGGGCGGGTGCGGGCAGCTGACCTGGCAACTCATCGGCCCCGCGCGCGCTACGGTGGTCCGGGTGGTTCAGCCGCTCCAGGCACTTCGATCTCTTTGAGCTGCCTCGGTGGCGTCAGTCGCTGACGTCAGTCGCTTCGGCAGCGGGATTACCGCGAATACGAGGGTGGGGGCACGACAGCACCATGGCTCAGGGCACGGTCCAGGTGACACACGGCGGGGCTTCGCGGTGGCGCCGCCGCTCCGGTGAGTATCCGACACTGAGCGCCGCGCTCGCCGTCGCGGGCGACGGGGACGTCCTCTCCATCGGCCCCGGCACCTACCGCGAGAACCTGGTCCTGGAACACGCCGTGACGCTGCGCGGCCTGGAGGGCGGGGTGGGTTCGGTACGGATCGCCCCGCTCGACGGGGTGGCGCTGACCGTGCGCGCCTCCGCCGTGATCCAGGACCTGTACCTGGAGGGCCAGGACCGGGCGGCGCCCGCGCTGCTCGTGGAGGACGGCTCCCCCGAGTTGACCGACCTGCGCGTCAACACCCGCTCGGCGGCCGGCATCGAGGTGCGCGGCAGCGGGGCCCGGCCGCTGGTGCGCCGTTGCACGGTGGAGAATCCCACCGGGGTCGGCATCGCCGTGCTCGACGGCGGCGGCGGGGTGTTCGAGGAGTGCGAGGTCGTGGCCGCGGGCCAGACCGGGGTGTCGGTGCGCGGTGGCGCGCGACCGCGTCTGGAACGCTGCCGCATCCACCACGCCACGGGCGCGGGCATCGGCGTCACCGGCGAGGGCTCCGGCCTGGAGGCGCTGGGCTGCGAGGTGTACGAGATCAAGGGTGCCGGTGTCCAGGTCGCGGCGCGGGCCACCGCCCGGCTCACCGACTCCTCGGTGCACCGCACCTCGGCCGACGGGGTCACCCTCGACACGGACGCGGTGCTCACGCTCGCCGGCTGTGACATCCACGACATCCCGGAGAACGCGGTCGATCTGCGCTCCCGTTCGGTGCTGACGCTCAGCCGCACCACCGTGCGGCGCTTCGGTCGCAACGGCCTGTCGGTGTGGGATCCGGGGACCCGGGTGGTCGCCGAGTCCTGCGAGATCCACGACAGCACCGGCGACTATCCGGCGGTGTGGGTCAGCGACGGGGCCACGGCCTCGTTGGACTCCTGCCGGGTGCACGACGTGCCGGACGCGCTGTTCGTCCTGGACCGGGGCTCCCGTGTCGACGTCGTCGACAGTGATCTCTCCCAGGTCCGCAACACCGCTGTCTCGGTGAGCGACGGGGCGACGGCGCAGTTGGACGACTGCCGGATCCGGGAGGCGGCGACCGGGGCCTGGTTCCGCGACCACGGCAGCGGCGGCACCCTCGCCAACTGCACCGTCGACTCGGTACAGACGGGTGTGATCGTCACCAAGGGCGCCGACCCGGTGTTGGAGCGGTGCACGGTCACTTCCCCCACGGAGGCGGGGTTCTATGTGTCGGCGGGCGGTCGAGGGACTTTCACGGCCTGCCGGGTGAGCGGCAGTTCCGGCTTCGGTTTCCATGTCATCGACGGCTCGCGCACCACCCTCGCGAAGTGCCACACCGAGCGCTGCGCGCGCGGCGGCTACGAGTTCGCGGAGGACGGCCCGGTGACCGAGGACTGCACGAGCGACGAGTCCGGGCCGCGGCTCGCCGCCCAGTCGGCCGCGGTCGGCGGGGCGGGCGGGGCGCAGGCGGGGATCCGTACCCTCGTGGCGGACCAGAGCCCGGCGGCGCGGGCGGCGGACGTGCCGCCGGCCCGGTCCGGCGAGCCCGAGGCGGAGCGGGCGACGCCGGCCCGCGGGTCGGGCGAGGTGTTGGGCCACCTGGACGCGCTGGTGGGCCTGGACAGCGTCAAGCGCGAGGTGCGCGCCCTCACCGACATGATCGAGGTCGGTCGCCGACGGCAGCAGGCGGGCCTCAAGGCCGCCTCGGTGCGCCGGCACCTGGTCTTCACCGGCTCCCCCGGTACGGGGAAGACGACCGTGGCCCGTCTCTACGGGGAGATCCTCGCCTCGCTCGGGGTGTTGGAGCGGGGTCACCTGGTCGAGGTGTCCCGGGTGGACCTGGTCGGCGAGCACATCGGGTCGACGGCGATCCGTACCCAGGAGGCGTTCGACCGGGCGCGCGGCGGGGTGCTGTTCATCGACGAGGCGTACGCGCTGGCCCCGGAGGACTCGGGGCGGGACTTCGGGCGCGAGGCGATCGACACGCTGGTGAAGCTGATGGAGGACCACCGTGACGCGGTGGTGGTGATCGTCGCCGGCTACACCGCGGAGATGGACCGGTTCCTGACCGTGAATCCGGGTGTCGCCTCGCGGTTCTCCCGCACCATCACCTTCGGCGACTACGGGCCCGAGGAACTGCTGCGGATCGTGGAGCAGCAGGCGGAGGAGCACGAGTACCGGCTGGGCGAGGGCACCCCGAAGGCCCTGTTGGCGTACTTCACGGACCTTCCCAAGGGGCCTGCCTTCGGCAACGGCCGCACCGCGCGCCAGACCTTCGAGGCGATGGTCGAGCGGCACGCCGGGCGGGTGGCGCAGCTCGCCGATCCGGGGACCGACGAGCTGACCCTGCTCTTCCCGGAGGACCTTCCGGTGCTGCCGGGGCCGACGGCGGCGCTGCCGGCCGGGACGCTCTGAGACGGGTCGGCGGTCGCCGGTTCGCGACGTCGGGTGCCTCCGTGGCGTCGCGTGCGTTCGTGGCGTCGGGTTCGTTCGTGGCTTCTGATTCGTTCGTGGCATCGGGTGCGTTCGTGGCATCCGCTCACCGGTCGAGCCGGTTTCCCGGTCTCTGCTGCGGGACGTCGGCCGCGTCGGCGCCCGTCATGACGGCCAGGCGGGCGAGCAGCCTGTCCCGTTCGGCGGCGAACGCCGGGTCGGCCTGGTAGTCGGAGTGCCCGAGGATCGGCGCGGGAAGCGGGTGGAGTTCGCTGCGCCCGTAGGCGAGCGGATCGACGAGCGGGCCCCGGTCCACGTCCTTGTCGGGGCAGGCCCCGACCGGGCCGCCGATGGGATCGGTGGCCCGCCACAGGTTGCGCCAGCAGTCCAGGTCCTGGTGGAGGGCGGTGAGGGGTCCGGGGCCGAAGTAGGCGGGGAACCAGCGTCCGTAGAGCCGGGCCAGCGGGGATCCGTAGGTCAGCAGCGCGACCCGGCCTCGGACGTCCGGCGGCAACTGCCAGACGGCGGCGGCCGCGAGGACACTGCCCTGTGAGTGACCCGAGATGACCAGGCGGCCACCGGTGAGCCCGGTCCAGGCGGTCATCCGCCAGGTCAGGTCCGGTACGGCCCGCTCGGCGTAGCAGGGCGGCGCGAACGGGTGGGCGGCGCGCGGCCAGAAGGTGCCCACGTCCCACAGGATCCCTATGGTGCGGCGGGCGGCCGGGTCCCGGTAGGCGCGCCGGCCCCAGGTGACGAACAGGACGAAGCCGAAACCGATCAGCCAGGAACCGGTGTCCTGGGCGGTGCGGGCGGCGGCTTCCACCGCGGGGTGGCTGCCCCGGGCCGCCTCGCCGGGGACCTGCTCGCTGATCCAGGCCCCGGCCAGGGCGCCCGCGCCGAGCAGGAGCGTTATGCCGGAGACGGCCGCCACGAACCAGGGCGCGGAGTCGGTGAGGGCGGCGGCCGCCCGGGCGCCGGCGATCCGGCGGCTGCGCGCCGGGTCGGCGGGCTCGTCGGGGTACTCGGCGGCGACGGTGACCGCCAGCCGGCGCGTCGTGAGGGCCCCGCGCACGGCGAACCAGGCGGCGAGCAGGGCGAGGACGAGCAGCAGGGGCGGCAGCACGGCGGCCTGCCAGGACAGCAGTACGGGCGGCCCGGGCAGGGTGGCTCCGGCCATGCCCGGGGTGTCTCCGCCGTCCAGCCAGTCGGCGACGCGTTGGGCGACGCCGCCGGACATGACCCCGCCGAGGGCGCACCCGAGCATGGCCACGGCCGGACCGCCGAGGCCCCGCAGGGCCGCCGCGGGGTCGGGGGCCGCCCGGTGGAGGCGGCGGGCGACGACGGCCAGGGCGAGGGCGCAGCAGCCCTGGCCGAGCATCAGCGCCCCGAACGCGAAGTCTCCGGGCAGCCGCCCCGCGGAGGTCCAACCGGATCGCGACCAGGACGCGTACACCAGGACGGCGCCGAGCAGTCCGAGGGCGCCGCGCGGCAGCAGGGCCACGGCGGCCCGGTCGAGCCGGTGGTCGGGGCGTGCCTCGGTGCGGCCGCGCCGGCAGACCACGCAGACCACGCAGAGGGCCGTGCCGGCGAGCAGGACCTGGAGCACCCAGCCGGTGGCTTCGAGGACGGGGGTCCCGGCGCGGCGGTCGTACGCGGCGGCGGGCACGGCGACGGCCACCGCGACGGTGAGCAGTCCGGCGGCGGTGTGGGCGGCGCGCAGTCGGGCCACGAGGCGGCGCCCGTACCAGAATCCGGGCCGGCCGAGTGCGGGGGTGTCGTCCTCGGGGTTGTCGGGCTCGGCGGCGCCGGCGGGGGGCGGCTGGGACTCGTAGGCGCTCCAGGTGCGGTCGGAGAGGTACCAGAGCAGCCCGGTCAGTGCGGCCGGGAGCAGCGCGCCGAGCGCGAGGCGGCGTCCGGGCTGGCCCCAGGGGCCGTCGGCGCGCGGGAAGGGCAGTTGGTTCGCGCAGCCGCCGGACCCCGCGCACTGCCAGGCGACCAGGTCGAGTGCGACCTCGCACGCGGCGGCGATCAGCAGCACGGTGAGGCTGAGCGCGAGGAGCCGTACGAGGAGTCCGTACGCGCGCACCGCACGGGGCGAGCGGCCGGTGGCGGGTGCGGCCGGCCGGGCCCAGTGGGCCAGGTTGGCCACCATGAACGGCAGGAGCAGCAGCCACAGGGCGCGGGCGCCGTTGCCGGAGGTGAGTCGCGACCAGCAGTAGGCCTCGGGCACGGGTCGACCGACGTACCGCTCGGGGTGGGCCTCGGCGTCGGTGTCCTCGGCGCGTCGGAACACCGCGGCGGTGGAGTCCCCGGTGATGCGGACGGTGCGCGGATCGCCGAGGAGTTCGCCGGGGGGTGCGCCGGCGACGCCGTGGACCAGCAGTTCCAGGGCGAGGGGGAAGGGGGGGGCAGGGGGTCGGTACGGGGAGGGTGGGGCTGTGGGGTGGTCCGGCACGGCGGCCTCCGCTCGCGGGGCGGTATCGGCCCCTGACCAGGATCCCGCCCTGCGGACCCGCTGCCCAGGCCTCCGTTCGCGTGAAAAATCGCCCATCGGGGACTTCTGACGGCACGCCGGCTAGGGTGGCGCGCACACGTGTTCCCTCTTCGTACTCAGGAGGTACCGCCATGGCTCGCCGACTTCGCCCGGTGGGGCTGGACTTCATCGAGGTCGCCCCGGTCCGTCTGGTCTTCACGGCGCGTGCGGCGGCGACGCCGGAGGCCGTGTACCGGGCGCTCGCGGAGGAGGTGACGGGCTGGCCCGACTGGTTCCGGGCGGTCACCCTGGCCCGGCCGACGGAGGGCGGGGCCGGCCGCGAGGTCCGGCTGACGGGCGGGGTCCGGTTCCGCGAGACGATCATGGCGGCGGAGCCGGAGCGGCGGTACGCGTACCGGGCGGACGAGACCAACGCGCCGGGCCTGCACGCCCTGTTGGAGGAGTGGCTGCTGTCGGCCGCGGGACCGCGGGCGTCCTCCGGGACCCTGATCCGGTGGACCTTCGCGGCGGACGGGCCGGCCCCGTTCCGCGTGGCCCTGAAAGCCGCCCGCCCCGGGCTCGACCGCGCGTTCCGGTCGGCGGTACGCGCCCTCGACGCCCGGCTCACGGGCCGGAGCGGCGCGGGTCGCTGAGGCCGGGACGCCTCGCGTGGCCGACCGGTCCCCGCCGGGGGCACGGGTCCGCCGGGGCGGGCGCCGCCCCGGCGTCAGCCCGTCGGTTCCCGCCAGACGCCGGTCGTGAGCAGCGTGTCGATGGTCTGCTCGTACGGGGTGATGTCCAGGCCTTGTTCGGCCAGCCAGGCGTTCGAGTAGTACTTGTCCAGATAGCGGTCGCCCGGGTCGCAGAGCAGCGTGACGACACTGCCCGTCCGGCCTTCCGCCACCATCTCCGAGACGATCTTCAGGGCGCTCCACAGGCCGGTGCCGGTCGAGCCGCCGGCCTTGCGTCCGATGGCCCGTTCCAGGGCCCGGCAGCCCGCGACGCTCGCCGCGTCCGGCACCTTCATCATGCGGTCGATGGCCCCCGGCACGAAGCTCGGCTCCATCCGGGGACGGCCGATGCCCTCGATGCGGGAGCCGCAGTCGCTGCTCGCGTGCGGGTCGTGGCGGGTCCAACCGTCGAAGAAGCAGGAGTTCTCCGGGTCGGGCACACAGATCCGGGTGTCGTGCTGCATGTAGTGCACGTAGCGCGCGATGGTCGCGGAGGTGCCGCCGGTGCCGGCCGTGGCGACGATCCAGGTGGGCTCGGGGTACCGCTCCAGTCGCAACTGCTGGTAAATCGATTCTGCGATGTTGTTGTTGCCCCGCCAGTCCGTCGCCCGTTCGGCGTAGGTGAACTGGTCCATGTAGTGCCCGCCGGTCCGCGCCGCCAGCTCCGCGGACTCCTCGTACATCTTCATCGAGTTGTCCACGTAGTGGCACTCGCCGCCGTGGAACTCGATCAGCCGACACTTCTCCGGGCTGGTCGTGCGCGGCATCACGGCGATGAACGGGACACCGATCAGCTTGGCGAAGTACGCCTCCGACACGGCCGTGGAACCGGACGAGGCCTCGATGACCGGGCGGCCGGGGCGGATCCAGCCGTTGCACAGCGCGTACAGGAACAGGGACCGGGCGAGGCGGTGCTTGAGCGAGCCCGTCGGGTGCGTGGACTCGTCCTTGAGGTACAGGTCGATGCCCCACTCCTCGGGTAGCGGAAAGCGCAACAGGTGGGTGTCGGCGGACCGGTTGGCGTCCGCCTGCACCTTCCGTACGGCTTCTTTCAGCCAGGCGCGGTAGTCCGCGTCACTGCGGTCGACGTCATCGGTCGTGGCCGTCGTGCGTATGGTGCTCATGCGCCGTGCTCCTTCGTGCCTTCCGTGGTCCCCTCCTTCGCAATGTACCTCCCTCACCTGCGCAAACACTTTCTTTGGGTCTCCATGCGAATCGCTTTAAGGGCCCCGCCGGCGGGTCCCCGGAGCGCCCGTCGTGCTCGTTCGGTTGCACAGCGGGGTGGTGTGGGTGACCCTGGTGGAGCATTACCGAGGGTGCAGCACCCGTAACACTCATGTCGGGGAGTCGCAGCCGTGATCAGTCATTCCCGCAGGCACTGCGTCGTCGAACTGCAGGCCCTGCCCTCGCGGATCGGCCAGGTCCGCCGCATCGTTTCCGCTCAACTGCGCCACTGGCAGCTCGATCCGCTCATAGACCGGGCTGCGCTCGGCGTGACGGAGCTGCTCGGCAACGTCCACCGCCACGCGCAGCCGAGCAAGGTCTGCACGGTGGAGATCGAGCTGCGTCTCGGACGCCTCACCGTCTCCGTGGCCGACAGTGATCCGCGCCTGCCCGTCCTGCGGGCGGCCGGGGACCTGGAGGAGCTGGAGACCTGCGGACGCGGGCTGGCGCTCGTCGAGGCGGTCAGCGAGGCGTGGGGGGCGCGGGAGCGGACGGACGGCGGCACGGGCAAGGTGGTGTGGTTCTCGATGCGGGCGGCCCCCGCCATGACCGCGCCGACCCGTACGGTCCGGATCCCCACCAAGCCCGTGCGCGAGCCCGCCCCGGTCGTGTCGGTCGCCGTGGAGCCCGCGGCCGTGATCACGAGCGTGCCGGTGTCGGCTTCGCTGCCGGCGTCCATGGCGGCGGCCCCGGCTGATGCGGGGTCGGCGCCGGTGGCCGTCGGCGCCGAGTCCGGTTGACAGCCGGAGCCATCCGACAGTCGGCTCCGGGGCCGGACGACAGCAGGAGCCGGACGACAGCCGGAACGAGTCGACGGCCGGAACGAGTCGACAGGACCGGGTGTTCCGGCCCCTCAGGCCGCCGCGCCCAGTGCCCCCAGCGGGTCGTCCAGCACCGGCTGCCACGCCAGTTCCGCCGCGCCGACCAGGCTGTTGTGGTCCAGGGTGCACGGCAGGATCGGTACGCCGCCGCTACGCCCCCACAGGCTCCGGTCCGCCACCACCGCGCGCAGCCGCTCCGGGTCCGCGGACAGCAGCTCCCGGTGCAGGCCGCCCAGGATGATCCGGTCCGGGTTCAGGATGTTGACCAGTCCCGCGAGGCCCAGGCCGAGCCGGTCGATGAGCTCCTCGGCGGCCGCCCGTACGGCCGGTTCGGCGTACTCGGTGCGCAGCAGGTCGCGTGCCTGCTGGAGCAGTGACACCTCGGGCCCGGGTGTGCGGCCCGCCGCCGTCAGGAAGGCCAGCGGGTCCGCCTCGACGTCCAGGCACCCCCGGCTCCCGCAGTGGCAGGCCCGCCCCTCGGGGTTGACCGTGAGGTGGCCGACCTCCAGGGCCAGCCCGGCACTGCCGCTGTGCAGGCGTCCGTCCAGGACCAGTGCCCCGCCCACCCCGCGGTGACCGGTGGCCACGCACAGCAGGTGCTGCGCGCTGCGGCCGGCGCCGTGCCGGTGCTCGGCGAGCGCGGCGAGGTTGACGTCGTTGCCGGTCAGCGCGGGGCCGTCGATCCCGGCGGCCTTCACCCGTTCGGCGAAGATGGCCCGTACGGGCGAACCGGCCGGCCAGGCCAGGTGCAGCGGGTTCAGGGCGGTGCCCTCCGGCTCCGCGACCGCCGAGGGGACCGCGAGGCCCGCGCCGACGCACCGCAGCCCGGACTCGGCGAGCAGCGCGGCGCCCGCCTCGACGACGGCGCCCAGCACCTGCGCGGGGTCGGCGGAGACGGTGACCTTGCCGGGTGCGGTGGCCACGATCCGCCCACCGAGGCCGACCAGCGCGGCTCGGAACCCGTCGGGGTGGACCTGCGCGGCCAGCGCCACGGGCCCGTTCTCGTCGATGGAGAGCCGGTGCGAGGGCCGGCCCTGCGCGCCGCCCGCGCCCCCGGGACGGGAGTCGACGCGGATGAGTCCGAGCGCCTCCAGTTCGGCGGCGACGGCCCCGGCGGTGGCGCGGGTGACACCCAGCTCCGCGGTGAGGACCGCGCGGGTGGGGGCCCGGCCGGTGTGCACGAGCTCCAGCGCCGGACCGAGTGCGCCGCGCCCCCGCTCCAGCCGGGTCCTCGCGGACGCCGCGGACACCGTGGACGCATCCCCCACCCGCGGCGGGGCCCCGTTGCCGTTCATGACAGCGATCCTCGCATGATCGGGAGGCGCCCGAGGCCGCTCACGGGTCGAGGCCGCCGACCCGCAGTGTGATGTTCAGCCGACCGCTCAGGCCGAGGTCCTGCGGCCCCGTGCCGGGCAGGACCTTCGGCACGCCGTGGTGGGCCAGTCGGCTCGGGCCGCCGAAGACGAACAGGTCCCCGCTGCGCAGCTCGACGTCCCGGTACGGCCGTCCGCGCGAGGCGGTGTTCCCGAAGCGGAAGAGGCAGGAGTCACCGAGGCTGAGCGAGACGACGGGCGCCCCGGACCGCTCTTCGGCGTCGCGGTGCATGCCCATGCGGGAGTCCCCGTCGTAGAAGTTGATCAGCGCGATGTCGTAGACCTCGTCGCCCTGCCAACCGTACGAGGGATACGGGCCGCACCGCCCGGCGGGCTGCTCCCCGTCGCCGTGCCCGAGCGGGTCGGCCTCCCCGTACGCCGCGGCCACGGCGGCGCGCCCGAGTGCGGCGAGCCGGGCGGGCATCGGTTTGACCGGCGCCCCGTCGCCGTCGACGGCGGTGCGGGCATATCCGTACGGGTACCAGTGCAGGCCCAGGCACACCTGCCGGGCGGTCATCGTGCCGCCGCCGGGGGTGTGCACGGTGCGCAGCCCGGCGGGCGGGCGTGCCCATTCCCGGCAGTCCGCGAGCAGTTCCCGCTGCCGGTCGGGGCCGAGCCAGTCGGGCACGTGCACGGCGCCGGGTGCGATCTCGGTCCGCTCGCGCGGGAAGAGTTCCCCATGCATGTCTCCCATTGTCACGGCGGACCGGTCCCCTCGCCCACGCGGTGCCCGACAGCGGGCGGGGCGGGGGTGGGGCGGGGCGGTGGGCAGGGGTCTTCGGCGGGAGTCGTCGGCGGGTGTCCGCGCCGAACGGCGTCTCGAAGAAGCCCTTGTGACGGCCCGAAGGGCACTGGACACTGCCCCTATGGAGCGACGCACACAGGCCGATCGGGACGCGATCACCATCGAGATCGGCTACGCCTTCGTCAGCGCGGGCCTCGCGGCCTGTCTGGTCTTCGCGGCGGTGTTCGGACCCGCGCCGGTCTTCGACCTGTCCGGCGCCGCACACCGCGTCCTGGCCGTCGCGGGCGGGATCCTGGCCGCCGTGGTGTTCGTGCTCCGCGTCACGCATCTCCTGTGGCGCTTCGCCCGCCGCCCGGAGAACGACGGCCGCTAGAGACGTTCGCGCAGGCGCGCCTGCTCGGCGACGAGACCCCGTTCCCGCTCCAGACGTGCGGCATGCTCCCAGCCGGCCCGCACGAGGGCTCGGTAGCGGCGCACGAACCGGCCCGCGCACCAGGGAGCGACGGCGGCGAGCACCAGACCCACGAACCGGATCGCCCACACGAACCACTCCGGCACCAGGGCCACCGCGATGACGGCGACCGCCACCCACGTGGCCATCGCCACCGCCAAGTGCCGTGCCCGCCCGGGCAGTGCGCCCGCGAGGAACGCGCAGACCGCCTCCGGGACCACCCACCAGCCGCCGGCCACGCCGGCCGCCGCGGCGGCCACGACCGCGGCGTGCGGCCCGAGGTACGCCGCCTGCGCGGGGAACGGGGTCTTGCCGATCATCGGGGTTCCGCGGGTCACTGGTCTCACATCGGTGACCATACGGAAGCGGGCCCGCCCACCGGCACCCCCGAAAGTCCCATGGCGCGCCGGCGCGGGCATCGTCGTCCGATCGGCCCACCGATCGGACGTTCAGCCCACGGTGGCGGCGTACGTGGTCTGGCTGCGGTACTTCCACGTCGGCCCGGTGTTCCACGGGTTGGGCATGACCGTGTTGGTGGCGTAGGCGTAACCGGCGCCGCGTTCGAAGGCGGTACGCAGTGTGGTGCGCATGGCGGGGGCGTCGGGAACGTCGTGGACGAGGTGCCAGAACGAGGTTCCGGTCGGGTCGAGTTCGGCGCCGGCGCGGTAGCCGGTCGCCTGGTTGAAGACGTTCCCGCCGAGCCAACCCCCTGAGGTGTAGGCGGCGTAGGTGTCCTCGTACGTGACGAAGACGTCGGCGGTGCGGCGGCCGGGCTCCAGGTAGCAGTCGGCGATGGCGGTACCCGGGTTGTTGACGACGAGGTCGGGGGCGGCCGGGTCGACGGCGTCCATCGTCTCCCGGACGTAGCGGCGCAGTTCGGAGTAGTGGTCGCGGGTGGTGTTGTCCGGACCGCAGTCGCGGCTGACGACGTCGAAGAAGATCCCGTCCACGTGCAGTCGACCGTCGGGGGTCTTGAGGTAGTTGTCCACGGAGGCCTTGACGGCGGCGATGTCCCGATTTCCGTGGTCGGTGTGGACGTAGCCGAGCACCTTGGTCCGCTCGCCGGTGGAGGTGGTGCCGCCGCGCAGGGCGTCGGCCCGGTCCCGCCACGGGGTGTCGAAGGGGGAGTCGCCGTTGCCGGGGTTCAGGACGACCAGCGAGGCGGCCGGGCCGGTGGCGGTGAGGTCGTTCAACATCGGGTCGTCGGCCCACACGTACGCGGGAACGCCGACCTCCAGCCCCCGGACCCCGGGCGGCCGGGGTACGGGGGGCGTGGTGGGCGACGGGGCCGGCGCGGGTCTGCGGGCCGCCGGCCCGCGGCCGGCGCTGTCCGCGGAGGCGGTCACGGCCGGCGCCGGGGCCGCGAGGAGGAGGGTGGCCATGACGGCGAGCAGGGCCTTGCCGGCACGTGCGCGGGCCATGGCTGTTCCTCCGGTGGCAGTGGGCGGGACCCGACGAACACTAGACGGACGGACGGTTCGTGAAAGCCGAACCAACCGCTTTCGTATGAGGAACAGAAAAACGATCCTTCACCTCATCATGTGAATCTCCGTCAGATTCAGACAAGCCCTTCCGCCCGTGATCCCGGCTCCCGGATCGCGCCGTCAGGGCGCGTCGAGGAAACCCCTCACCGTCCATTCCTGCACGTCGCCCTCGCCGATCTGCTCCCCCACCGGGTCGGGCGGCGGGACGTCCCTGGTCCAGAGGGTGAGCCAGACACCGCTTTCGAAGGAATTGCCCTTCGGCGTGATCGCCTTCCCCCAGTTGTTGACGAAGCCGCCGGCGGAGCCGGCGAATCGCTGGACGTCACTGTCGGCGTTACACGTCCACAAGGTGAGCAGTGTGCCATTGGCGCCGGCCGCATTGCCCTGCGGTGTCAGGCACTTGCCGCTCTCCTTGTGGACCAGCAGGCCGTCCTTGTGGGCCCAGCGCTGCATTTCCGACCCGTTGCAGGGCCACACGGTCACGGGAGTTCCGTTGGCCGTCGCGTTGCCCTGCGGGGTCGCACAGACGAATCCGGGCCGGTTGTGGTTGGAGAGCCATCCCCATCCGCCGTCCTGCATGTTCCCGGCGTACGGGGCGAGGGAGAAGACGACCCGCGCGCCGTTGTACGCCTCGTTCATCCCCCACAACCGCCGGGCCTGCGGATCGAACGAGAGGCCCTGGGTCAGGAACGGGGCTTGGGAAAGCACCTGTGTCACCTGCGTGGCCGTGTTGTACACGTGGATACAGGAGTACATGGTGTTGACCCAGACCACGGACCCGTCCTTGTTCTTCTGCTCCGTCCAGCCGGGCCAGGTCCTCGGACAACTACCGGAGAAGTAGTAGTACTTGCCGTCCCTGGCGATTCCCTGGACGGCCCAGACCGCCGTTCTGAAATCGGAGCTGGACGCGACCTGGTCGGGCAGGGAGTCCTCACCGAACGAGGTCAGCGGCCAGCGGACGACACGGGCGTCTCCGCCTTCCTTGTTCTCGGCCGAGAGCAGGGAAGGAACATCGGCCTCACTGCGGTCCACGCTCACCGTGCTCAGACACAGCGGCTGCCCGGCGGTGGCGAGTCCGCACGCGCGGGGGTTGCCGATGGTGGCGCCGGTGGTGGCGTAGCGCGCGACGAGGGGCAGGGCCCAGGTGTGGCCGAAAGCCGAACTCTGCCCCGACACCACCCCCGTGCCGCTGCCCTTCGACGTCATGCGCCAGACGTGCCGCAGGTCGTAGACCTGGAGTTCGGTGCCGTTGGCCACGAGCAGCCAGTTCCGGTACCAGGCGACACCGTCGGCGTGGATCTTGTGCTGGAGCTTCTTGAAGCCCCCCTCGACGGGCTCGACCAGTGCCAGGTGGCCGTATCTGACCTGGCTGTTGGTGGCTTCCACCAGGCTGATCCGACCGTAGAGGTCCTTGCCCGGCTCCTCGTAGCTCGTGGCGTGGTACCAGGTCGCCGCGTAGAGGGACCGGCGGCCCTTGTAGGTGCCGTCGGGATAGGCGGCGTGCGATCCGGCGAAGCCCTGGGGTGTCCATCCGCCGCCGGGCAGGCTGGGCTTGGTGAGGTCGTCCTCGTTGTCCCAGCAGAAACCGTCGTACGACAGAGTGCCGTTCAGACCGTGCCCGTGGCACAGCCCCGGCCTGCCGGTCTTGTCACCGAGGACCTCCGTGTAGTCGGCCTTTCGGACGATCCGGGCGCTCTCCAACGAGGCGATGAGACCCGAGTTGTCGGAACCCACGCGAGTGAGGGAGAACTCCCCCGCTCGCGCGGCGCTCTGGACCGGATCGGCCCGCGCCGGCTGAATCGAAACGAGCGAGGAGGCGACCACTGCCGCTCCCGCGAGAAAACTGAAGAAACGTCTGCGCTTCAGGGAAAGATTCACCGGCCACAGGTTAGCGATGGCCCGACGCGCGTCACGGTGCCGGGCGCCGTCACCTCCACCCCGAGGAAGCCCAAGGAGCGAGACCAGGCGGGGTGCTAGAATGATCACGTTGGCCTTCAGCGCCCCGAACCCGGGCGTTCGGAGGCTTTTTTCATGCCTTCTCACACCACCCGCCCCACGGTGCCCGCCACGGCCGGCTACCGATTCCTGCTCCGCGACCGCGAGTTCGCCGGCCTGTACGCCGGCTTCACCCTCACGGTCGCGGCGAGCACCCTGTCCGGATTCGCACTCGGCACTCTGGTCCACGACCGCACCCACTCCCCGTTCCTGACGGCCGTGAGCATGTACGGAGCGACGTTCGCGGCGGTACTCGGCGCGCTGACCCTGATGTCGGTCGCGGACGGACATCGCCCGCGCCGCACCCTGGTCACGCTCCAGTGCCTCTCGTTGGCGGGTGTCGCCGCCCAGGCGATACCCGGGCTCCCCTTGCCGGTCCGGTTCGGGTTGCTGTTGACGCTGGGGTTCTTCCAGTCCCTCGGGACCGGTACCAGGATGGGGCTGCTCACCGAGATCGTGCCGGTCGCTTCCTACGCGACGGCGCGTTCCCTCATGAACATCACCTCCGGTGGCATGGCGATCCTCGGCTACGCCCTCGGCGCCGCACTGCTGAGGCGCCTGACTCCGCACGGCGTGTTCCTCGTCGCCGCGGCCTTGACCGGCATCGCCCTCGTCGTGGTGGCGGCCACCGTCCGGGAGCACTCGATCCGTCCGACCCGGCGCCCGGGACCGCGTCAGACCTGGAACACGAACGTCGAGCTGTTCTCCCACCCCGGCCGGCGGGCGCTGCTGCTGAACCTGTGGGTCCCCAACGGCCTGATCGTCGGCTGCGAGGCGCTGTTCATCTCCTACGCCCCGGACCAGGCCGGCGCTCTCCTGGCCGCGGGTTCGGCCGGGATGCTGCTCGGCGACCTGGCCGTCGGCCGCCTGCTCACCGCCGAGCGGCGACGGCGGTACGCGTTCGCACTGCGGCTGCTGCTCGCCGTCCCCTACCTGCTGTTCGCGTTCCACCCGCCCGTACTGGCCATGACGGCCGCCGTGTTCGTCGCGGGTACCGGGTTCGCCGCGACCCTCCCCCTACAGGAGCAGCTCCTCCGACTGACGCCCGCCCCGGTCCGCGGCCAGGTCCAGGGAGTCGAGTCCGCCGGCCGGATGACCTGGCAGGGCATCGGGGCCGCGATCACCGGCGGCATCGCCCAACACCTCACACCGGGCACCACCATCACGATGATCGCCGCGGTCTCCGTCGCCGTCACCGTGGCCTCCCGGCGGTACGTGACGCGCGCCCACACCGGCCGCGGGCCGAAGGGCGGCGCGTAGCGGGGTGGGCGGG
>NZ_LGDE01000416.1 GCF_001279725.1 Streptomyces sp. WM4235
GCTGCTCGATGAGGGTTCCTTCAGGGAGGTCGAGCAGCTGCGTCGGCACCGCGCGACCGGCTTCGGCCTGGAGGCGAAGAAGCCCTACACGGACGGTGTCATCACGGGTTGGGGCACGGTCGAGGGTCGTACGGTCTTCGTGTACGCGCACGATTTCCGGATCTTCGGTGGTGCGTTGGGCGAGGCGCACGCGACGAAGATCCACAAGATCATGGACATGGCCATC
>NZ_LGDE01000417.1 GCF_001279725.1 Streptomyces sp. WM4235
TCCGCGCCCACGAACTCTCAAAAGGGGAAACAGCGGTGGCCTGATACCGCTGTCCGTAGCGGAGATACGCCGCCTCATCGGCCACCTCCTCCATCCCCACCACCTCACCGTCCACCACCATCTGCACTGGTCACACTGGCGAAGACTCAGTCAGACACGCGCCCGCGACAGCCACTACAAACAACGCGGACATACCCCTTAACTGTGATTGCAGTACTAG
>NZ_LGDE01000418.1 GCF_001279725.1 Streptomyces sp. WM4235
AGATCAGGAACCTGCGGTGGGCCGTGGACTTCGATATTCCGAAACAGGGCGGCAGCGACCGCCAGGCGCATCCGCTGACCAGGACGTAGATGATCGCCGAGAACAGCGTCTCATCAGGGGTGTCCTGCGTCCCGCCGCCCTGCGGCCGCACCTTCGACGGTGGGATCAGCGGCTCCGCGATCTCCCACAGGCCGTCCGGAACAATCCAACTCCAAGTA
>NZ_LGDE01000419.1 GCF_001279725.1 Streptomyces sp. WM4235
ATTCGGACTCGCTTTCGCTACGGCTTCCCCACACGGGTTAACCTCGCTACACACCGCTAACTCGCAGGCTCATTCTTCAAAAGGCACGCAGTCACGACGCATTGAGTAAACTCAATGCGCGACGCTCCCACGGCTTGTAGGCACACGGTTTCAGGTACTATTTCACTCCGCTCCCGCGGTACTTTTCACCATTCCCTCACGGTACTATCCGCTATC
>NZ_LGDE01000420.1 GCF_001279725.1 Streptomyces sp. WM4235
ATTCGGACTCGCTTTCGCTACGGCTTCCCCACACGGGTTAACCTCGCTACACACCGCTAACTCGCAGGCTCATTCTTCAAAAGGCACGCAGTCACGACGTTGCATGCAAGCATGCAACGCGACGCTCCCACGGCTTGTAGGCACACGGTTTCAGGTACTATTTCACTCCGCTCCCGCGGTACTTTTCACCATTCCCTCACGGTACTATCCGCTATC
>NZ_LGDE01000421.1 GCF_001279725.1 Streptomyces sp. WM4235
AAACGCGAAAGCGAAGAACTGGAAAGCGAAACCCGCTTCGACCGGGAATCGGACACGAAAGAGTCTGATAGAGTCGGAAACGAAGGAAGCGCCCGGAGGAAAGCCCGAGAGGGTGAGTACAAAGGAAGCGTCCGTTCCTTGAGAACTCAACAGCGTGCCAAAAATCAACGCCAAAAGTTGATACCCCGTCCATTTCGGTGGATGAGG
>NZ_LGDE01000422.1 GCF_001279725.1 Streptomyces sp. WM4235
ACACCGTCCGTGTAGGGCTTCTTCGCCTCCAGGCCGAAGCCGGTCGCGCGGTGCCGACGCAGCTGCTCGACCTCCCTGAAGGAACCCTCATCGAGCAGCAGAGCGATCCGCTCACGCGCGGTCAGCTTGCCCTTGGCATGCTGCGCCTCGGTGGCGCGGTCGCTCGGCCCGCGGCGGGCCACGTCACGCAGGGAGTGCAGCTCG
>NZ_LGDE01000423.1 GCF_001279725.1 Streptomyces sp. WM4235
GGGCTGGAGGGGTGGGGTCAGACGTGGGCCAGGGGGGTGGTGGTGAGGGTCTCGGTGGGGGTGGCCGCCGTGATCAGGGCGGCCATGACCCGGGTGTCCTTGTCGCGTTCCGGGTGCCACTGGACGCCCACGACCCAGCGGTCCGGGTCGGGGAGTTCGATGGCCTCCACCGTGCCATCCAGGGCGTGGGCCGAGACGATCAGACCCTGGCCCAGGCGGTCCACGGCCTGGTGGTGGTAGGTCGGCACGTCCGCCTCCTCCGGCACCAGCGCCGCGTACCGGGTGCCCGCGACCGGGCGGACCGGGTGCGAGGAGATGGCGCCCGGGGTGTGGACGTGGCCGTCGAGGTGCTGGATCAGGCTGCCGCCCAGGGCCACGTTCAGCGCCTGCATGCCCCGGCAGATGCCGAGCAGCGGGAGGTCCGCGGCCAGGGCGGCCCTGATGAGGGCCAACTCCCACTCGTCGCGGACCGTGGCGGGTGCGCCCGTACGGGGGTCGCGGGGGGCGCCGTAGTGGACGGGGTCGACGTCCGGGCCGCCCGCGACGACCAGGCCGTCCACCCGGCTCAGCACCTCCGCCGCGCGTCCCGGTTCGTCGGGCGGCAGCAGTACTGCGGCGCCGCCCGCCGCCTGGACGAGTTCGTAGTACCCGGAGGGGACGAGGGCGGTCGGGAGGTCCCACACGTTGTAGCGGGTGGATTCCTCGACGTAGGTGGTGATGCCGATGAGCGGCCTGGGCACGGGTGCTACCTCCAGGGTGGTTCCGGGGTGGTGCGACGGACCCGTACCGGCGAACCGGTACGGGCCCAGGATTTCAGTCGCGGGTCAATTCCGCCTCGGCGGCCGCCAGCGCCGCGAACTCCTCCTCGGGCGCGGAGGCCACCAGGTGGTGGCGGCTGTAGAGCGCGAAGTAGGCGAGGGCGACGGCGTACACGGCCAGCGCGATGAAGGCCGCGTCCTTGTCCACGAGGAAGGTCGCGACGAGCGCCGAGAGGGCCAGGACGAAGGCCACCGAGGAGGTGACGATGCCGCCCGGGGTGCGGTACGGGCGCTCCAGACCGGGCTCCCGCCGGCGGAGCACGATGTGCGAGAGGGCCATCAGGGCGTACGAGATGGTCGCGCCGAACACGGCGATGTTCAGCATGCGCGGACCGTTGCCGGTGGCGGCGGCCAGGGCGAAGCCGATCGCGCCGGGGATCAGCAGGCCCAGGTACGGGGCCTTGCGCTTCGAGGTCAGGGACAGGAAGCGCGGCAGGTAGCCCGCCCGGGAGAGGGCGAACAGCTGGCGCGAGCCGGCGTAGATGAGGGAGAAGAACGACGCCACGAGGCCCGCGAGTCCCGCGTAGTTGACGAACGTCTTCAGCCACGAGAGGCCGGAGTTGCCCTCCAGGGCGACGACCAGCGGGTTGCCGGCGTCCTTGAGGACGTCGGCGCCGCGGGCGCCCGTCGAGGCGAGGAAGGTGATCAGGGCGAGCAGGACGAGGATGCCCATGGAGATCGACAGGGCCCTGGGCATCGAACGGACCGGGTCCTTGGCCTCCTCCGCCGCGAGGGGGACGCCCTCCACGCCCAGGAAGAACCACATTCCGAAGGGGAAGGCGGCCCAGATGCCGAGGACGCCCAGCGGAAGCCAGGAGCCCGAGCCGAAGGCGCTGCTGTCGACGGCGATGTCGTTCAGGTTCGACGCGTCGAACTCGGTGAACGCGCCGAGCGCGAAGACGATCAGCGCGATCACGGCGACGGCGGTGACGACGAGGGAGAAGCGCAGGGCCTCGCCGACGCCCCACAGGTGGATTCCGATGAAGATGGCGAAGCAGGCGAGGTAGACCGGCCAGCCGGAGGTCAGGCCGAAGAGGTTCAGGGATTCGACGTAGTCGCCGATGAAGATGGAGATCGCGGCGGGGGCGAGGATGTACTCGATGAGGATCGCGGTGCCGGTGAGGAAGCCGCCCCACGTGCCCAGTGCCCGGCGGGCGAAGCCGTAGCCGCCGCCCGCCGTGGGCAGGATCGCGGAGAGTTCCGCGAGGGAGAAGACCAGACAGGCGTACATCGTGCCCATCAGGACGGTGGCGATGGCCAGGCCGCCGAAGCCGCCTTGCGCCAGGCCTATGTTCCAGCCGGAGAAGTCCCCGGAGACGACGTACGCGACGCCGAGACCGGTGAGCAGCAGCCAGCCGGCGCTGCCGCGGCGGAGCGTGCGGCGTTCCAGGTAGCCGTCGCCGCCCTCGGGGGACGTGGTGGGATCGGCCGCGGCTGTCAGCCGGGCCTCGGTGTCGTCGGCCATGTGCGCTCCTGCCTAGGGCAATGGTTGTGAGGCGTACCTTTGCGTCATGGGAGTGGAGCGCGCAAGACCCCTGCGTTAAACAGGGGTTACGAAACGCTCTCGGTCCGAAACCTGGCTGAATCAGCCATGAAGGGCTGATTTCAGGCCAGAAATCCCCGCAGGAGCGCCGCCGTCCCGCAGCAGTGTTCGCGCATCGTCTCTCGCGCCGCGTCCGCGTTCCCCTCCAGGACCGCGTCCACCACGGTCGAGTGCTGCTGCTGCGAGTGCTCCAGGTTGCGCACCAGCAGCGGAATGCAGTCCAGCAGGTCGTTCACGGTGGCGCGGACGGCCGCGTACTGGGCCGTCAGCGTGGCCGAGCCGGCCAGTTCGCACAGGGTGAGGTGGAACAGGGTGTCCTGGCGGCGGTAGTCCGCGAGCGGGGCGTCGTGGGTGGCGGTCAGCGCGCCGAGCAGCCGCTCGGCGCCCTCCTCGGTCAGCCCCTGCGAGGCACACAGCCCGGCCGCGCCCACCTCCAGCACCTCGCGGAAGCGCAGCGCGTCCTCGATGTCCACGCCCGCCACCCGCCGCCGCAGCTCCTGCTCGGCGCCGCCGGCGGGGGTGTCGGGGCGGTTCAGCACGAACGTTCCGCCGTACCGGCCGCGACGGGCCTCCACCAGGCCCTGGTCCTGGAGCACCTTCAGCACTTCCCGCAGGGTCACCCGGCTGATCCCCATCCGCTCGGCCAGCTCGCGCTCGGCCGGAAGCCGCTCCCCGCCCGGTACCAGGCCCAGTCGGACGACCTGGAGGATCTGCTCCAACGCCTCCTCGAAACCGTTGCCCGCCCGCACCTGTCGCAGCACGGGATTCAGCCGTGCGATCGCGTCGCCTTCACTGGTCGTATCGGACATCTCGGCCCCTCCCCTTCCCAAGCAATGGTTCTGTTCAATACCTTAGGCGCACTCGGCTCACCGAAGGAGAGATTCCAGTGGTAGACCGCAAGCCGCCGCTCGCGATCGAGGAGCTCCGCTCCCTCGTCGCCAGCGGTGAGATCGACACAGTCGTCCTGGCCTTCCCCGACATGCAGGGGCGCCTCCAGGGCAAGCGGTTCGCCGCACAGTTCTTCCTCGACGAGGTACTCGCCCACGGCACCGAGGGCTGCAACTACCTGCTCGCCGTCGACACCGACATGAACACCGTCGACGGATACGAGATGTCCTCCTGGGACCGCGGTTACGGCGACTTCGCCATGCACCCCGACCCGGCCACCCTGCGCCGCCTCCCCTGGAACCCCGGCAGCGTCTTCCTCCTCGCCGACCTGGCCTGGAACGACGGCTCGCCGGTGGTCGCCGCCCCGCGCCAGATCCTGCGCCGCCAACTGGAGCGCCTCGCCGACCTCGGGTACACCGCCATGGTCGGCACCGAACTGGAGTTCATGGTCTTCCAGGACACCTACGAACAGGCCTGGAACGCCAACTACCGTGACCTGACACCGGCCAACCAGTACAACATCGACTACTCCGTCCTCGGCACCGGCCGCATCGAGCCCCTGCTGCGCCGCATCCGCAACGAGATGCAGGCCGCCGGCCTCGTCGTCGAGTCCGCCAAGGGCGAGTGCAACCTCGGGCAGCACGAGATCGTGTTCCGCTACGACGAGGCGCTCACCACCTGCGACCAGCACTCCGTCTACAAGACGGGAGCCAAGGAGATCGCGGCCCAGGAAGGCGTCTCGCTCACCTTCATGGCCAAGTACGACGAGCGCGAGGGCAACTCCTGTCACATCCACCTCTCACTGGGTGACGCCGACGGACACAACGCGATGGCCGGCGGACCCGACGACCCCGACGGCATGTCACCGGTGATGCGTCACTTCCTGGCCGGCCAACTGGCCGCGCTGCGGGACTTCTCCCTTCTCTACGCCCCGAACATCAACTCCTACAAGCGTTTCCGCCCCGGATCCTTCGCACCGACCGCCGTCGCCTGGGGCGTGGACAATCGGACCTGCGCACTCCGAGTGGTCGGCCACGGCCGCTCCATGCGCTTCGAGAACCGCCTGCCGGGCGGCGACGTCAACCCGTACCTCGCCGTCTCCGGCCTCGTCGCCGCGGGCCTCTACGGCATCGAGCACCGCCTGGAACTGCCCGAGGCCTGCGCCGGCAACGCGTACACCGCGGACTACGCCCACGTCCCCACCTCCCTGCGGGAGGCCGCGGAACTCTGGGAGAACAGCGAGATCGCCAAGGCCGCGTTCGGCCCGGAAGTCGTCGCCCACTACCGCAACATGGCGCGCGTGGAACTCGACGCGTACGACTCCGCGGTGACCGACTGGGAACTGCGCCGCTCCTTCGAACGCCTCTGACCGCACCCACCCCGCACCCACCGCACCCGAACGTCTGAGAGGCACCACGTGTCCGATGAGCTGGCCCCCCTCGATCTGAGAGTGCTGAACCCGGCCACCGAGGAGATCGTCGCCACCGTCCCGACCGCCACACGGGACGATGTCGACGCCGCCGTCACCAGGGCCGCCGCGGCCCAACGGGCCTGGGCCGCGGCCTCACCCGCCGACCGCGCCCGACTGCTGCGCCGCTTCGCGGCGGTGGTCGACGGACACGTCGAGGAACTCGCCGCCCTGGAGGTCCGGGAAGCCGGACACACCATCGGCAACGCCCGCTGGGAAGCCGGCAACGTACGCGACCTGCTCGACTTCGCCGCCGGGGGAGTGGAACGACTCTCCGGTCGGCAGATCCCGGTCGCGGGCGGCATCGACGTCACCTTCCTCGAACCCCTCGGCGTCATCGGCGTGATCGCCCCCTGGAACTTCCCCATGCCGATCGCCGCCTGGGGCGTGGCACCCGCCCTCGCCGCGGGCAACGCCGTCATCCTCAAGCCCGCCGAGACCACCCCCCTCACCGCCCTGCGCCTCGCCGAACTCGCCCTCCAGGCCGGGATCCCCGAGCACCTCTTCCAGGTGCTCCCCGGCCGGGGCGCGATCACCGGCGACGCACTGGTCGAACACCCCGGCGTCGCGAAGATCGTCTTCACCGGCTCCACCCCCGTCGGCAAGCGGATCATGGCCAAGTGCGCCGACCGGGTGAAGCGGCTCACCCTCGAACTCGGCGGCAAGAGCCCCAACATCGTCTTCGCCGACGCCGACCTGGAGGCCGCCGCCGCGGCGGCCCCGATGTCCTTCCTCGACAACACCGGCCAGGACTGCTGCGCCCGCACCCGGATCCTCGTACAGCGCTCCGTGTACGACCGGTTCCTCGAACTCGTCACCCCCGGCATCGAAGGCGTGCTCGTCGGCGACCCGTCCGACGAGAAGACCCAGATGGGCCCGCTGATCTCACAGGCGCAACGGGAGCGCGTACGGTCCCACGTGACCGACGACCTCACCGCGATCCGCGGCACCGCCCCCGACGGCCCCGGCTTCTGGTACCCCCCGACCCTCGTCGTCGATGTCGACCCCACCGCGCCCGTCGCCGTCGAGGAGGTCTTCGGCCCGGTCGCCGTCGTCCTGCCCTTCGAGGACGAGGAGGACGCCGTGCGCCTGGCCAACGCCACCACGTACGGGCTCTCCGGCTCCCTGTGGACCCGCGACATCGGCCGCGCCCTGCGCGTCTCGCGCGCCGTCGCCGCGGGCAACCTGTCCGTCAACTCCCACAGCAGCGTCCGCTACTGGACGCCCTTCGGCGGCTACAAGCAGTCCGGCCTCGGCCGGGAGCTCGGACCCGACGCCCTCACCGCTTTCACCGAGACCAAGAACGTCTTCATCAGCACGGAGGCCTGAACCCACCATGACCACTTCCGACAACGAGATCGTCTGCCGCCGCCTGGTCGGCCGTACCGCCGTCATCACCGGAGCCGGCAGCGGCATCGGTCTCGCCACCGCGCGCCGCCTCGCCTCCGAGGGCGCCAACATCGTCTGCGGGGACATCGACGAAACCGCCGGCAAGGCCGCCGCCGAGGAAGTCGGCGGAACCTTCGTCAAGGTCGACGTCACCAGCCCCGAGGAGGTCGAGGCGCTCTTCAAGACCGCCTTCGACACCTACGGCTCCGTCGACATCGCCTTCAACAACGCGGGCATCTCACCCCCCGACGACGACTCGATCCTCACCACGGGCCTGGAGGCCTGGAAGCGGGTCCAGGACGTCAACCTGACCTCCGTCTACCTCTGCTGCAAGGCCGCCCTGCCCTACATGCAGCGCCAGGGCCGCGGCTCCATCATCAACACCGCCTCCTTCGTCGCGATCATGGGCGCCGCCACCTCCCAGATCTCCTACACCGCCTCCAAGGGCGGCGTGCTCGCCATGTCCCGCGAACTCGGCGTGCAGTTCGCCCGCGAGGGCATCCGCGTCAACGCGCTCTGCCCGGGACCCGTCAACACCCCGCTCCTCCAGGAACTGTTCGCCAAGGACCCCGAGCGCGCCGCCCGTCGCCTCGTCCACATCCCGCTGGGCCGGTTCGCCGAACCCACCGAGATCGCCGCGGCCGTGGCCTTCCTCGCCAGCGACGACTCCTCCTTCATCAACGCCACCGACTTCCTCGTCGACGGCGGCATCGCCGGCGCGTACGTCACCCCCCTGTAGCCGACCCGCGGGCACGCGCCCTCCCCTCGACCACCCCCCGACAGCCGGGCGTCGCACGACGCCCGGCTGTCGTGCTCCACCATCCGCGACGCCCCCGCAGGAATCAGGAGTGCCCACCCCCATGACCCGATCCGGTCCCGCGCGACGCCTTCGGGCCGTCGCGGCCGCCGCGGCGATGGCCGCCGGCTCCCTCGCCGCCACCGCGCCCGCCGCCCAGGCCGCCCACCCCGGCGGCCACTGCACCACCCCCACGCTCGAAGCCGGCTGGTACGGGGACAACCAGGCCCGGCTCCAACGGCTCCTCGACACGTACGGCACCTGCGCCCCGTACCGACCGAACCGCGACAAGCCCGTCGCCGTCTTCGACTGGGACAACACGGTCGTCAAGAACGACGTCGGCGACGCCACCATGTTCTGGCTGCTGCGCAACGGCAAGATCCGCCGCCCCGCCGACGGCGGCTGGGCCGGCACCAGTCGCCACCTCACCCCGGCCGCCGCCGCGGCCCTGGCCGACGCCTGCGACCGGCTCGCCCGCCCCGGCGCCCCGCTGCCCACCGGCACCCCCGCCGGCGCCGACTGCGCCGACGAGGTCAACGCCGTCTACGGCACCGCCGCCACCCGGTCCGGCGCCGCCGCCTTCGCCGGCTGGGACCACCGCACGACCGAGCCCGGGTACGCCTGGCTGTCCCAGCTCACACGGGGCTGGACCGCCCGCGAGGTCCGCGGCTTCGCCGCCGCCGCACGGGCCGAGAACCTGGCCGCGCCCGTCGGCGCGAAACAGCGCGTCGGCACCACGACCGCCACCGGCTGGGTCCGCTACTACGACCAGCAGAAGGACCTCATCCGCGCCCTGCGGAAGGCCGGCTTCGACGTCTGGATCAGTTCGGCCTCGCCGCAGCCGGTCGTCGAGGTGTGGGCCCGGGGCGTCGGCATCGACGCCGACCACGTCATCGGCATCCGCAACACCACCACGCGCGACGGCCGTTACACCGCCCACCTCCAGGGCTGCGGCTCCGTCAAGGACGGCGCCGACACGATGATCACGTACATCGACGGCAAGCGGTGCTGGATCAACAAGGAGGTCTTCGGGGTACGGGGCGCCGCCGCCGAGAAGGTCCAACCGGCCGCCCGCCGCCAGGTCTTCGCCGCCGGCGACTCCGACACCGACATCTCGTTCCTGCGCGACGCCACCGCGCTGCGGCTCGTCCTCAACCGCAACAAGAACGAACTCATGTGCCGCGCCTACGACAACAGCGACGGCAAGTGGATCGTGAACCCGATGTTCATCGAGCCGAAGGGCCGCAAGGCCGGCCCGTACCCGTGCGCGACGACGGGTCACGTCGAGCGCGACGGCACCCCGGGCCCCGTCCGCCGCGGCGACACGAGCGTCATCCCCGACCAGCAGGACACCGTGTACTGATCGGCCCGGCTCGCCGCGACGGCCTAGAGGAACGTGCGGCCCTCGCCCCGGTACGTCGGGGCGGTGGCCGTCACCCGATCACCCTCGACGAGGTGCAACGTGTCGAAGCGCTCGCACAGTTCGCCCGCCTTCGCGTGCCGGAACCACACCCGGTCGCCGATCAGCAGATCGTCGGCCGGGCCGCCGAGCAGCGGCGTCTGGACCTCGCCGGCGCCCTCCTGCGGGTCGTAACGCAGGCCCGCGGGGAGGTACGGCACGGGCAGCCGGTCCGGGCCGGGCGCACCCGAGGCCGGATACCCGCCGCCGAGCACGGTCACGACCCCCACGCCGGGCCGGCGGACCACGGGCTGGGCGAACAGGGCGGCCGGCCGCCCCCGGAAGGACGTGTAATTGTCGAACAGCCGCGGCACGTAGAGCCCCGAACCGGCGGCGATCTCCGTGACCGCGTCCTCGGCGGCGGTCTGCTGCACGCTGCCGGTGCCGCCCCCGTTGACGAACTCCAGGTCGGGCACCACCGCACGGACGGCCCGTACCGTCTCGGCGCGACGGGCCGCCAACTCCCTGCGAGCCGCGCCCTGCATCAGGCGGATCGCCCGGGACCGCAGCGGGCGCCCGGCCAACGAGTCGCCGACACCGGCGACATGACCCTCGTAGCCCATCAGCCCCACGACCCGGAACCCCGCACGGGCCGAGACCGCGCGGGCCAGGTCCGCGAGCTGCCGCGGCTCGCGCAGCGGCGAACGGCGGGCGCCCACCCGGACCCTGCCGCCGAGGAGGTGCAGCGCGGTGTCCAACTCCAGACAGACCCGGATCTCCTGGGAACCCCCGTCCCTGGCCCGGTCGATGAGTTCCACCTGGGCGAGGTCGTCCACCATCACGGTGATCGCCCCGGCCAGTTTGGGGTCGTCCGCGAGTTCCGCGAAACCGGCGAGGTCGGCGGAGGGATAGGCGAGGAGCACGTCCTCGAACCCGGAACGGGCCAGCCAGATGCTCTCGGCGAGGGTGTACGACATGATCCCCTCGAACCCGGGTCGGGCCAGCACCCGTTCGAGCAGCACACGACACCGGACGGACTTGCTGGCCACCCGGATCGGCTTGCCGGCCGCACGGCGGACGAGGTCGTCGGCGTTGGCGTCGAACGCGGCCAGATCCACGATGGCCAGCGGCGCGTCGAGGTGGGCGGTGGCCTTGTCGTACCGGGCACGGTCGGAAGTCATGGCGGCAGCCTGCCATGCCCGTGTACCGGTGGGTAGGGGGTGCGTGTCACCACCCCGCGCGGCCGAGAACGACCACCATTCGGCCGTGACCCCGGCTTCCCCGCCCGGGACGCGGCCCCGACGAGCGGGTCGGCCGCCCTCCGGCGACCCGGGGTCGACCGCGCACCCCTTCCACCCCCCTGCCGGGGCCCCCGTACAGTACGGGGAAGGCCGCAGCGTAAGAACGGGGGCGGAGCAGCCGGATGACGACGTCCACACCGCAATCGCCGGTCCTGGCCGAGACCGACCCGCCCCCGCGCCGGCGCCCCGCACGCGTGACGGCCGCCGTCCTCTTCGGGGTGTTGGGAACCGGCCTCGTCGGCGGAGCCGCGTTCACCGCCTGGATCGAACACCGGGAAGCACAACGCCCCGTGGCCCCCGACGCCGCCTACCGCAAAGCGGCCACGCTCTGGCGCGACGCCCCCGTCGACCGCCTCTTCCCGCCCTCCCTCGACGGCCGCGACAAGGGCCCCGACGGCGCCGACCGGGCCTGGACCCGGATCGCGCTCGCCCCCGACGCCGACTGCCCCGCCGCCCTCGACGCCACCTGGCGCGCGACCCTGGCCGACACCGGCTGCACCCGCGTGCTCCGCGCCACCTACATCGACTCCACCCGCAGCTCCCTGATCGCCGTCGGCCTGGTCTTCACCACCGCGGACTCCACCACGATGGCCGGCTTCCGCGACCGGATGACCCTCCCCTCCGCCTTCGGGTTCTCCGACTCCCGGCGCGCCGCCTGGACCGCCACCCCGATCGCGGGCGCCCCCGCGATCGTCTACACCGTCTCCGCGTTCGCCGACGGCCGCGCACCCGACGCCCCCCGGCCCGCCGAGGAGGCCGTCCGGCAGGACGCGACCGGCGTCGTGGCCGAGTCCGGCCTCGGCCACGACGCCAAGGCCGTCGCGTCGGAGGTGGGACGCGCGGTCACCGCCCTGGCCGCCCCGCCCGCGTCACCCGCCCCGGACCGGAAGGCCCGACCGTGAGCGTCCCGCTCCTGAGCCGCCCGGGCGTGAGTCGCTCCCGCGCCGCCGCCGCACTCGCCCTCGCCGTCCTCCTCGCCGGAGCCGGCGCGCACCCCGCCTCCGCCGACGCCATCCGGGACCGCCAGTGGGGCCTGCTGGCCCTGCGCGCGGAGGAGGCGTGGGGAACCACCCAGGGCGACGGGGTCACGGTCGCCGTCCTCGACACCGGCGTGGACGCCACCCACCCCGACCTCGCCGGCCAAGTGCTCGACGGCACCGACCTCGTCGGCATGGGCGCCGGCCGCGGCGACCGCGCCTGGGCCCGGCACGGCACCGCGATGGCGAGCATCATCGCCGGACGCGGCCACGGCCCCAGCCGCGGCCAAGGCATCCTCGGCATCGCCCCGCAGGCCAGGATCCTGCCGGTACGGGTGATCCTGGAAGAGGCCGACCCGGGCCGGGCGAAGGCCCGCGGAAGCAAGTCCGGGGCCCTCGCCGAGGGCATCCGCTGGGCCGCCGACCACGGCGCCGACGTCATCAACCTCTCGCTCGGCGACGACAGCGAGTCCGCCCACCACGAGGGCGCCGAGGACGAGGCGGTCCGGTACGCGCTCGGCAAGGGCGTGGTCGTCGTCGCCTCCGCGGGCAACGGCGGCGAGCGCGGCGACCCCACCTCCTACCCGGCCGCCTACCCGGGGGTCATCGCCGTCACCGCCGTCGACCGCGAGGGCCGCAAGGCCGACTTCTCCACCCGCCACTGGTACGCGACCGTCAGCGCCCCCGGCGTGGACGTGGTCATCGCGGACCCCGACCGCTCCTACTACGAGGCGTGGGGCACCAGCGCCGCGGCCGCCTTCGTCTCCGGCACCGTGGCCCTCGTCAAGGCCGCGCACCCGGACCTGTCCCCGGCGCAGATCAAGAAACTGCTGGAGGACACCGCCTCCGACGCCCCGGCCGGGGGCCGCGACGACGCCAGGGGCCACGGCACGGTCGACGCGGTCGCCGCCCTCCAGGCCGCGGACGGGCTCCGCCCCGAAGCGCCGCTGCCCACCCCCGTCCCGGCCGGCCGGGAGTACTTCGGCCCCGGCCCCGAACCCGTCCGCCCGCCGCAACGCTCGCCGCGCCTGGGGCCCCCGGCGGCCGCGGCCGCGGGTGTGGCGCTGCTCGCACTGGCCGGCGTACTGGCCCGGCGCCCGAGGGTTTCCCGGCGGGATAGGGTCGGTTGATTGTGGCGAACAAGAACATTCCCGACCCCGGTTTCTCCGACGACGACGGCTCGGCCGATCCCGTCCTGAGTTCGGCCCTGGCCGCCTGGTCCCAGGACAAGGCGCTCGAACCGGAGGTGTTGGCCGCCCTCAAGGGCGCCCGCCTGCTGGTCCCCGTGGTCGCGGTCCTCGGCGAGGTGGAGACCGACCCGGAGACCGGGCTCAAGCGGGAGAAGACCAGCGACATGGCCGTCCCCACCCTCACGGCGGGGGACCGGCGTGCGCTGCCCGCCTTCACCTCGATCGCCTCGCTGGCGCTCTGGGACCCGACGGCCCGCCCGGTCGCGGTGCCGCTGCACCAGGCCCTGGCCGCGGCGGCCCACGAGAAGGCCGACACGATCGTCCTCGACCTGGCCGGGCCGGTGACCTATCAGCTGACCGGCCCGGCGCTGCTCGCCCTCGCGGAGGGCCGCACGGGTACGAGCCCGGTCGACGACCCCGCCGTGCGCGAGGCCGTACGGGCGGCCGTGGCCGCCGAGCCCGCCGTGCTCCGGGCCCACCTGGTCGCGGGGCGGGGCGACGCCGACGGGACGCTCGCGATCGTGCCCGCCGCCGACGCGCAGCCGGCCGCGACCGCGCGCCGGGTGGCGGAGGTCATCGCCGCCGACGAGACCCTGCGCGGCCGGCTGGTGCGCGGGCTGGACCTGGCACTCCTGCCGCCCGACGCGCCGGCCCCGCCCGGCGAGCCGCTGTACGTCCGCTGAGACGCGAACGGCGCCGGGCCCCTCGGATGATTCCGAGGGGCCCGGCGCCGTTCGCGTCCGGGGCGGGACGCGGCATGCGTCCCGGTCAGGAGAAGACGGGACCGGTGAACTTCTCGCCCGGCCCCTGACCCGGCTCGTCCGGCACCAGGGAGGCCTCGCGGAAGGCCAGCTGGAGCGACTTCAGGCCGTCGCGCAGCGGAGCCGCGTGGAAGGAGCTGATCTCGGTGGCGCTCGCGGTGACCAGTCCGGCCAGGGCGGTGATCAGCTTGCGGGCCTCGTCGAGGTCCTTGTGTTCGGAATCCGGCTTGTCCAGGCCCAGGTTGACCGCCGCGGCGCTCAGCAGGTGCACGGCCACCGTGGTGATCACCTCGACGGCGGGCACGTCCGCGATGTCGCGGGTCATGGCGTCGTAGTCGGGGGCGTGGTCGGCGTCGGTGGCGGGAGTGGGGGTCGCGTCAGTCATGTCCCACACGATAAGCCGGGCCGGGCGGCCCGCCGACCGGTGCTCGGGGTGAGCGGGTCCGGCGCACGGTGCTATATTGGGCTGACGACCGGCCGGAGACGTATGTCCCCGGCCCACAAGTGGAGGCTCCGATCTCCCACCTGACCGCCCTCCGGGGTGGCGGGTCACCGGTCAGGCGGTATCCATCGTTCCGTACGGACGATGGAAAGCTGCCCGAGTTGCGCCCCGCGTTCGCATGCGGCGGTGCTCCGGTCTTTTGGAGCCCCTGCCTGTGCCCGGCGGGGCTTTTTTCATTCCCCGCCGCGGTTGGTCTGACGACAATATCGTCAGCGGCTGTCTGCCAGGCAGTCGTGTGGTGCTACCGAGGAGGATCCATCAGCACCGAGCCCCGCATCAACGACCGGATTCGCGTTCCCGAGGTACGACTCGTCGGTCCGAGCGGCGAGCAGGTCGGCATCGTGCCGCTTGCGAAGGCGCTTGAGCTCGCGCAGGAGTACGACCTCGACCTGGTCGAGGTCGCGGCGTCCGCACGCCCGCCGGTCTGCAAGCTCATGGACTACGGCAAGTTCAAGTACGAGTCGGCCATGAAGGCCCGTGAGGCGCGCAAGAACCAGGCGCACACGGTCATCAAGGAAATGAAGCTCCGGCCGAAGATCGACCCGCACGACTATGACACCAAGAAGGGTCACGTCGTTCGGTTCCTCAAGCAGGGCGACAAGGTCAAGATCACGATCATGTTCCGTGGTCGCGAGCAGTCCCGACCGGAACTCGGTTACCGACTGCTGCAGCGCCTCGCCTCGGACGTCGAGGACCTCGGGTTCATCGAGTCGAACCCGAAGCAGGACGGCCGAAACATGATCATGGTTCTCGGTCCGCACAAGAAGAAGACCGAGGCGATGGCCGAAGCCCGCGAGGCGCAGGCCGCCCGCAAGGCCGAGCGCCAGGGTGTCGCCCTCACCGACGACGAGGCTCCTTCCGAGGACGTCGTCGAGGTGACGGAGGACGCCGACGACACGGTCGCCTCCGCCGAGGCAGCCTCCGACGAGGCGGACACCTCTCACGAGGCACCTGCCGAGGCCTGATTCCGGGGCAGCCCGTCTCGGATCACCGACACAACATGACGCTCCCGTGAGCCGGTCCCGAAAAGGGCCGGTGGGGGCGCCACCGACGAGGAGATAACGGCGCTATGCCGAAGAACAAGACGCACAGCGGTTCCAAGAAGCGCTTCAAGATCACCGGCTCCGGCAAGGTGCTCCGTGAGCGCGCCGGCAAGCGCCACCTGCTCGAGCACAAGTCGTCCCGTGTCACCCGCCGCCTGACCGGCACCGCGGAGATGGCTCCCGGCGACGCCGCGAAGATCAAGAAGCTTCTCGGCAAGTGACGCTCGCCGCTCCCACCACGGGAGCGGGACGTCAAGACCGGGACCCCATCGAATTCGGGTCGTGTGAAGACAACCACGGCCCCGCTACAAGGAGTTAAAAAGTGGCACGCGTCAAGCGGGCAGTAAACGCCCACAAGAAGCGCCGGGCGATCCTCGAGGCGGCCTCCGGCTACCGCGGTCAGCGTTCGCGCCTGTACCGCAAGGCCAAGGAGCAGGTCACCCACTCGCTGGTCTACAACTTCAACGACCGCAAGAAGCGCAAGGGCGACTTCCGTCAGCTGTGGATCCAGCGCATCAACGCCGCTGCCCGCCAGAACGGCATGACGTACAACCGCCTCATCCAGGGTCTGAAGGCCGCCAACATCGAGGTGGACCGCAAGATCCTCGCGGAGCTGGCCGTCAACGACGCCAACGCGTTCGCCGCGCTCGTCGAGGTCGCGCAGAAGGCGCTTCCGGCCGACGTCAACGCCCCGAAGGCCGCTGCCTAAGGCGTAGCCGGCCGCATCACGCGACCGGCACCCACGGACCCGCAGGCTCCACGCCTGCGGGTCCGTGTGCTTTCGCCCCGCACCGCCGGGGCGGGACCTCGCACCCCGCCACCACGTTGGCTCCCGCGACCCGCCGGGCTCCGTCCGTCGGCGAACCCCGCGGAGCCACGCTCCGGACCCCGAGAGAGAACCGCAGACACATGGGCACCCCCGAGCTGATCTCCCCCCGATCCACCCGGGTGGCCGCCGCCAGGCGCCTGGCGCGGCGCAACTTCCGCACCAAGGAGCGCCGGTTCATCGCCGAGGGCCCGCAGGCGGTCCGCGAGGCCGTCGAGCACCGCGGCCCCCAGGGCGCGTCGACCCTGACCGAGCTGTTCGCCACCGTCGAGGCGGCCGAACGCTACGCCGACATCGTCGAGGCCGCGCTCCTGGCCGGGGCGCGCGTGCACTACGCCGACGACGAGGTGCTCGCGGAGGTCTCGCAGACCGTCACCCCGCAGGGCCTGGTCGGCGTCTGCCACTTCCTGGACTCGCCCTTCGAGGACATCCTCAAGGCCGGCCCGAAGCTCGTCGCCGTCCTCGCCCACGTCCGCGACCCCGGGAACGCCGGCACCGTGCTGCGCTGCGCGGACGCCGCCGGAGCCGACGCCGTGGTGCTGACCGACGCCTCCGTGGACCTGTACAACCCGAAGTCCGTACGGGCCTCGGTCGGCTCCCTCTTCCACCTCCCGGTCGCGGTCGGCGTGCCGGTGGAGCAGGCCGTCGAAGGGCTGCGGGCCGCGGGCGTACGGATCCTCGCCGCCGACGGAGCAGGCGAGGACGACCTCGACGCCGAACTCGACGCGGGCACCATGGGCGGTCCCTCGGCCTGGGTGTTCGGCAACGAGGCCTGGGGCCTGCCGGAGGAGACCAGGGCCCTGGCGGACGCCGTCGTCAGGGTCCCGATCCACGGCAAGGCCGAGAGCCTGAACCTCGCCACGGCCGCCGCCGTGTGCCTCTACGCCTCCGCGCGTGCACAGCGGGCGCCCGGAGGGTGCCGCTCCGTGACCCCCAGCTAGTAATGTGGCGGCCCGGGGGGCCCACTGCGCTACTCGGAGATGTGGGGTACGGGGACATGAGCGTCGGTACGAACAGCACGCCGGCGGCCGCCGAGGCGGCCGGACCGCCGCCCCCGGCCGTGCCCGCCCGGGCCGCCCGGGGCGTGCCCACGCAGGCCACGCCCGCCCGCGCCGCCGACCGGCAGCAACCACCCGTGTCGGAGTTCGCCGCTCTCGCGGTCGACCCGGACGACCTGCCCGACGGCCTGGTCGTCGCCGACCACACGGGCCGCGTCATCTGCTTCAACTCCGCCGCCGCCCGCATCACCGCCCTCCCGGCGGGCGGGGCGATCGGGGCGCGGATCGACCGCGCGCTGCCGCTGGAGGACCTCGAAGGCCGCCGCTGGTGGGCGCTGACCGACCCGTACGGAGGCCTGGCCACCCGGCGCGGCCAGCCCGAGCGGAACCTCCTCCTCCCCGGCGGGCGGGAGGTCCTGGTCTCCGCGCGCTACGTGCGCACCCACCCCACCGGCCCGCTCACCCGCCTGGTGGTCACCCTGCGCGGAACCGAGGCCAGGCGGCGCACCGAACGCAGCCACGCCGAACTGATCGCGACCGTCGCGCACGAGCTCAGGTCGCCGCTCACCTCCGTGAAGGGGTTCACGGCGACCCTGCTCGCCAAGTGGGAGCGGTTCACCGACGACCAGAAGCGGCTGATGCTGGAGACCGTCGACGCCGACGCGAACCGCGTCACCCGCCTCATCGCCGAACTCCTCGACATCTCCCGGATCGACTCCGGGCGGCTGGAGGTCCGCCGGCAGCCCGTGGACGTCGCCACCGCCGTCGGCCGGCACGTCCAGGCGCTCACCGCGAACGGCCAGGCCCCCGAGCGGTTCTTCGTACGCGTCAGCCGTCCCCTGCCCGATCTCTGGGCAGACCCGGACAAGATCGACCAGATCCTCGGCAACCTCCTCGAAAATGCGGTGCGCCACGGCGAGGGAACCGTCACCATCGACGTGTCGCCGACCACCTTCGCGAACGCCGCGGGGAAGACCGAGAAGGGAACCGCCGTCACCGTGACCGACGAAGGCCCCGGGATCCCCGAAGAGTCGATGGGACGCGTCTTCACCCGCTTCTGGCGCGGCAGCAAGCGCGGCGGCACCGGGCTGGGCCTGTACATCGTCAAGGGCATCGTGGAGGCCCACGGCGGGACCATCACGGTCGGCCGCGGTCCCGACGGCGGCGCCGAGTTCCGATTTATCCTGCCCGTCGCCGCCCCGGCCTATCTCACGCAGTAACCCTGCGGAGGGTCTCGCCAGGCGGCCCACGGGCTCCTTCACCCCCGGCGACCTTTAGACTCGACCTTTGGCACCTTTGTGTCCTTGTGCAGAAACGGGTCGGTCGAGACTGTCGAGCGGGTCGCGCGGGGATCCACCAGCCAGCCATCGGAAGTACGGGAAGAGATGTCGGCACCGAACAAGTCGTACGACCCTGTCGAGGTCGAGGCACTGAAACCGGAAGAGATCGAGCGCATGCGGGACGAGGCGCTCGCCGCCTTCGCGTCCGCCGGCGACCTCGACGAACTTCGCGAGGCGAAGACCGCGCACATGGGCGACCGCTCGCCCCTGGCGCTCGCCAACCGCGAGATCGGCGCCCTGCCGCCCCAGGCCAAGGCCGAGGCGGGCAAGCGCGTCGGGCAGGCCCGCGGCGCCGTGAACAAGGCCTTCGGGGCCCGCACGGTCGCGCTGGAGGCCGAGCGCGACGAGCGGGTGCTGGTCGAGGAGGCCGTGGACGTCACGCTGCCCCACGACCGGATCCCGGCCGGCGCCCGGCACCCCCTGACCACGCTGATGGACCGCATCGCGGACATCTTCACGGCCATGGGGTACGAGGTCGCGGAAGGGCCCGAGGTCGAGGCGGAGTGGTTCAACTTCGACGCCCTCAACTTCACCCCCGACCACCCCGCGCGCCAGATGCAGGACACCTTCTTCGTCCAGGGGCCCGAGGGCACCGAGGGCGACGAGTCCGGTGTCGTGCTGCGCACCCACACCTCCCCGGTGCAGGCGCGCTCGCTGCTGGAGCGCAAGCCCCCCGTCTACATCGTCTGCCCGGGCCGGGTGTACCGCACCGACGAGCTCGACGCGACGCACACGCCCGTCTTCCACCAGGTCGAGCTGCTCGCCGTGGACGAGGGCCTGACCATGGCGGACCTCAAGGGCACCATGGACCACATGGTCCAGGAGCTGTTCGGCGAGGGCACCACCACGCGCCTGCGCCCGCACTTCTTCCCGTTCACCGAGCCGTCCGCCGAGATGGACATGCAGTGCTACGTGTGTCGCGGCGCGTCGGTGGGCAACCCCGACCGCCCGTGCCGCACCTGCTCCAGCGAGGGCTGGATCGAGCTCGGCGGCTGCGGCATGGTCAACCCCAAGGTGCTCGTCGCCTGTGGTGTGGACCCGGAGAAGTACAGCGGCTTCGCCTTCGGATTCGGCATCGAGCGGATGCTGATGTTCCGTCACAACGTGGAAGACATGCGAGACATGGTCGAGGGTGACGTCCGTTTCACCCGGCCGTTCGGGAGTGAGATCTGATGCGCGTCCCGCTTTCCTGGCTGCGGGAGTACGTAGACCTCCCCGCAGGTGAGACCGGCCGCGACGTGGCCGCCAAGCTCGTCGACGCCGGCCTCGAGGTCGAGACCGTCGAGCAGCTCGGCGCCGGGCTCAAGGGCCCCCTCGTCGTCGGTCAGGTCCTGACCATCGAGGAGCTGGAGGGCTTCCGCAAGCCCATCCGCTTCTGCACGGTCGACGTCGGTCAGGCCAACGGCACCGGCGAGCCGCAGGAGATCGTCTGCGGCGCCCGGAACTTCGCCGTCGGCGACAAGGTCGTCGTGGTCCTGCCCGGCGCGGTGCTGCCCGGAGACTTCGCGATCGCCTCGCGCAAGACGTACGGCAAGACCTCGCACGGCATGATCTGCTCCGGCGACGAGCTGGGCATGGGCGACGACGGCACGCACGGCATCATCGTGCTGCCGCACGAGCACGAGGTCGGCACCGACGCGATCGAGCTGCTCCAGCTCGTCGACGAGGTCCTCGACATCGACATCACCCCGGACCGCGGCTACTGCATGTCGATGCGCGGTGTGGCCCGCGAGGCCGCCACCGCCTACGGCCTGCCGCTGCGCGACCCGGCGCTGCTCGACGTACCCGCGCCGAACTCGTACGGCTACCTCGTCAAGATCGACGACCCGGCCGGCTGCGACCGCTTCACCGCGCGCACCGTGACCGGTCTCGACCCCGAGGCGCGCTCCCCGATCTGGCTCAGCCGCCGCCTGCAGAAGGCGGGCATGCGCCCGATCTCGCTCGCCGTCGACATCACCAACTACGTGATGCTCGAACTCGGTCAGCCGCTGCACGCCTACGACCGCTCGCGCATCGACGGCGCCATCGGTGTCCGCCGTGCCGAGCAGGGCGAGAAGTTCACCACCCTCGACGGGGTCAAGCGCACGCTCGACGCCGAGGACCTGGTGATCACCGACAACAGCGGCCCGATCGGGCTCGCGGGTGTCATGGGCGGCGCCAACACCGAGATCGCCGACTCCGTCACCGACCCCGAGACCGGCCGGGTCACGGGCACCACCGACGTGGTCATCGAGGCGGCGCACTTCGACGCCGTGTCGATCTCGCGCACCGCACGCCGCCTCAAGCTGTCCTCCGAGGCCTCCAAGCGCTTCGAGCGCGGCGTGGACCCGCAGGCCGCCGCCGCGGCCGCGCAGCGCACCGTGGACCTGCTCGTGCTGGTCGCCGGCGGCACCGCCGAGGCCGGCGTCACCGACCTCATCGCCCCGGGTGCCCCGCGCACCATCGCCATGCGCGCCGACCACCCGGACCGGGTCGCGGGCATGGACTACGGTCGCGAGACCGTCGTCCGCCGCCTCCAGGAGATCGGCTGCGACGTCTACGGGCAGGACGAGCTCGTCGTCACCGTCCCGTCGTGGCGCCCCGACCTCGCCGAGCCCAACGACCTCGCCGAAGAGGTCATCCGGCTGGAGGGCTACGGCAACCTGCCGTCGACCCTGCCGCAGGTGCCCTCCGGTCGCGGTCTGACCGCCCGGCAGCAGCTGCACCGCCGGGTGGGCCGCGCGCTGGCCGGCGCGGGCTACGTCGAGGTGCTCAGCTACCCGTTCCTGGGCGAGGGCGTCTTCGACCAGCTCCAGCTGGCCGCGGACGACTCCGCCCGCCGGGTCGTCAAGCTCGTCAACCCGATCTCCGACGAGGAGCCGGCGCTGCGCACCACGCTGCTGCCGGGTCTGCTGAACGCGCTGCGGCGCAACGACAGCCGGGGCAGCCACGACCTGGCGCTCTTCGAGACCGGTTCGGTCTTCCTCGCCGGCCCGCAGCCGGGCGTCGCCGTACGACTGCCCGTCGACCGGCGTCCCACGGACGAGGAGATCGCCACCCTCGACGCGGCCCTTCCGGCCCAGCCGCGGTACGCCGCGGTCGTGCTGGCCGGAGCGCGCGAGCAGGCCGGCTGGTGGGGCAAGGGCTACCCGGCCGGCTGGGCCGACGCCGTCCAGGCGGCGCGCTCGCTGGCCGTCGAGGCCGGCGCCGAACTCACCGTGCGCCAGGGCCGGTACGGCCCCTGGCACCCGGGCCGGTGCGCCGAGCTGCTCGTCACCCTCGACGGGGTGGAGACGGTCATCGGCCACGCCGGTGAGCTGCACCCGCGCGTGGTCAAGGCGATGGGCCTGCCGGCCCGCACCAGCGCCATGGAACTCGACCTGGACCGCCTCGCGGCGGCCGGCGGCGAGGCCCTGCGGGCGCCCCGGATCTCCTCCTTCCCGGTGGCGACCCAGGACGTGGCGCTGATCGTGGACACCGCGGTACCCGCCGCGGCGGTCGAGGACGCGCTGCGCAGCGGAGCGGGCGAACTGCTGGAGTCCCTGCGGCTGTTCGACGTGTTCACCGGTGAGCAGGTGGGCGAGGGCAAGAAGTCCCTCGCGTACGCGCTGCGCTTCCGGGCGACCGACCGCACGCTGACGGCCGAGGAGTCCACGGCCGCGCGCGACGCGGCGGTGGCCCTGGCCGGCGAGCGGACGGGCGCGGTGCTGCGGGGCGTGTGACCGCACCGCCGACACAGGCCTGCCGAGGGGCGCATCCGGATCACCGGATGCGCCCCTCGGTCGTTCGGTACAGGGGGTGGAAGCGCTGTGGGGTGCGCCGGCCGCACGCACCGGACCCGGTGGATGGGCCCGGTGCGCGTTCGGCCCGGTTCCGGCGGTTCCCGGCGACCAACCGGGCTCCGGCGGAACCGTGGCGCGCCGCCCGTCCTGCCGTGGAGTGTCGGGCAGACAACAGAACGGGCGGCGCGGTGCCGGGTCGTCGCACTGTACGAGGGGGAGCCGACGACCCGAGCGGCCTCTTCACGAGGCCCTTAAGTGAAGCGCTCCGGGGCGCCTTCGCGGCAGGGTGCGTATCGCATTTATGCGCGTACTCGTTTCACACCCCGTGTGAACCGCGCACCCATTAGCCTGATGCGGACGAGCCCTTGGAGGGCCCCATGCAGCCCAATGCCCTGCTCGACGCCCTCCTCGCAGAGGCGGGCATGTCCCACGCCGGACTCGCCGCGCACGTCAACCAGGCGGGCCGCGGCCTCGGACTCGCGCTGCGCTACGAACACACCGCCGTCTCCCGCTGGTTGAAGGGGCAGCGACCGCGCGGCCAGGTGCCCGTGCTGATCTGCGAGGTGCTCGGCGGGCGGCTGCGCAGGCCCGTCACGCTCGACGACGCCGGGCTCGGCGCCGGAGGTCGGCCCGCGCCCCACGCGACCCCGCTGAACGGGTTCGTGGACCGGGCCGCCGCCCTGTGGCGCGCCGACGAACAGGGCCGCTCCCCGTTGCGGTCCGACGAGGCGGTCACCGGCACCTCGGCCGTCATGCCGGTCTGGGAGTGGGAGAACCCGCCCGAGGACTGCGACGTGTCCCGGGACGGCCCGCTGCGGATCGGGCCCGAGCACATCGAGGTCCTCAGGGCCGCCCGCGCGCACTACGAGTTGATGTACCGCAGGGCCGGCGGGATGGCCACCCGCGCACGGATCGTCCGCTTCCTGGGCAACGAGACCGCGCCCATGCTGCGCGGAAGCTACCCCGACGCGCTGGGCCGACAACTGCACCGGGCCACCGGCTCGTTGGTGGCGGTCGCGGGCATCTGCGCGTACGACTCGGACGCCCACGGGGCGGCCCAGCGGTACTTCCACCAGGCCCTGCGGATGGCGAAGGCCAGCGGGGACCGGGGGCTCGGGGCGTACGTGATCGCGCTGCTCGTCAACCAGTCGCTGTACCTGGGGGACCACCGGCAGGCCGTGGCGTTCGCCGAGGCCGCGCTGCGGGCCGCCGGCCGGCACACCACCCCGGCGCTGGCCGCCGACCTGCACGCGATGCAGGCCAAGGCGTACGCCCGACTCGGCGACGGGGCGGCCGCGTTGGCGTGCATCCGGCAAGCGGAGGCGGAGGCGGAGCGGATCCGACCCGGTACCGAGCCGGCGGAGACGGGATACGTGCAGCCCGGGCTGGTCAACGTTCAGGTGGCGGAGGCGCTGCTCGCCCTCGGCGACCTGGAGGCGGCCCACACCCAGGCGGAGGCGGCCGTCGGGACGCCCGCGCACGACCGCGGGCGGGTCCATCGGCTGGCGATCCTGTGCGAGGTGCAGTTGCGGCAGGGGGAGCCGGACCGGGCGGTGCCGGCGGCGGTGGAGATGGCCGAGCGGGTCCGGGGCATGGAGTCGCAACGGCTGCGGGATCGGCTGAGGGCGGTCAGGGAGAGGCTCCTGACCAGCGGTTGTGCCAGCGCGGAGGAGACCGCCCGGCTCATCGACGGGGCGCTGCGCGTTCCCCTGTAAGGGGTCGGACTGCTGCCATGTTGCTACCGACGATTCGGAAGGTGGCACAACCGTGCAGTGGATGAACCTGAGTGAGCAGACCGTGTACAAGAACCGCTGGTTCGATGTGAACCTCGCGGATGTGGAACTCCCCGACGGCCGGCACCTGGACCACTTCGTGATCCGGCTGCGTCCGGTGGCGGTCGCCACCGCCGTCAACGCGGCCAACGAGGTGCTGCTGCTGTGGCGGCACCGTTTCATCACCGACAGCTGGGGTTGGGAACTGCCCGCCGGTGTGGTCGAGGACGGCGAGGACGTGGCCGTCGCGGCCGCCCGGGAGATGGAGGAGGAGTCGGGTTGGCGGCCCGGCCCGCTCCACCACCTGATGACCGTGGAGCCCTCCAACGGGCTGACCGACGCCCGCCACCACCTCTACTGGGCGGACGGGGCCACGTACATCGGTCACCCCGAGGACGACTTCGAGTCCTCGCGCCGCGAGTGGGTCCCGCTGAAGCTGGTGCCGGACATGATCGCGCGCGGCGAGATCCCGGCCGCCAACATGGCGGCCGGGTTGCTGCTCCTGCACCATCTGCGGCTGGGCTAGTCGATCTCTTTCGGCCCGCCCCGGACGATCAGGCGTACGGGTAGAAGCCCGAACCCGTCTTGCGGCCGAGGCGGCCCGCGTCGACCATGCGCTGGAGCAGCGGGGGAGCGGCGTACAGCGGCTCCTTGAACTCCGCGTACATCGAGTCCGCCACCGAGGCCACCGTGTCCAGGCCGATCAGGTCCGCGAGCTTCAACGGACCCATCGGGTGGGCGCAGCCCAGCTCCATGCCGTTGTCGATGTCCTCGCGGCTCGCGATGCCGGACTCGAACATCCGGATCGCCGACAGCAGGTACGGGATGAGCAGCGCGTTGACCACGAAACCGGATCGGTCCTGGGCGCGGATCGCGTGCTTGCCGAGCACGTCCCGCACCAGGGCCTCGGCCCGCTTGATGGTCTCCTCGCCCGTGGTCAGCGCCGGGATCAGCTCGACGAGCTGCTGCACCGGGGCCGGGTTGAAGAAGTGGATGCCGATGACCTGGTCGGGCCGCGAGGTGGCGACGGCCAGCTTGACCAGCGGGATCGAGGAGGTGTTGGAGGCGAGGATCGCGTCCGGGCGGGTGACCACCTGGTCGAGGACCTGGAAGATCTCCGTCTTGACCTGCTCGTTCTCGACGACGGCCTCGATGACGAGGTCGCGGTCGGCGAACTCGCCGAGGTCGGTGGTGAAGGTGAGGCGGGCCAGGGTGGCGTCCCGCTCCTCCTCGCTGATCTTGCCGCGTTCGGCGGCCTTCATCAGGGAGTTGTGCAGCCGGGTGCGCCCGATCTCCAGGGCCTCGCCGGTGGTCTCGGCGACCATCACCTCAAGACCGCTGCGGGCGCACACCTCCGCGATGCCAGCGCCCATCTGGCCACAGCCCACCACGCCGACGCGTGCGATGTCGGTCGGGAGGGTAGAGAGGTCCGTCACATCGTGCCTTTCGCTGCTCATCCATCGCGGGTCCCCCGTACTGGGCAGTGGTAACTGCGTTCCGGCGCCCGCCACGCCCCCCGACGTTACCCCCGACCTTGCCCCGGCCGGCGGGCCGGGGCGGGCATGCTGGGCGCACGCAACGCATTGTCACGGAACGGAACGGAGTCGTCACATGACGTACATCGGGCGGCGGGGACTGCTGGCGGCGGGCGCGGGGCTACTGGCCTCGGCCACGGGGGCGGGACCCGCCGGGGCGGCGGGCAGGACACGACCCGAGGAGCGAAGGCCGGTGCCGACGGGGGCGCCCGCCTCCGAGCTCCGGGGGATGTGGATCGCCTCCGTACAGAACGTCGACTGGCCCTCGGAGACGGGGCTCTCGGCCGCCGCGCAGCGCACGGAACTCCTCGCGCTCCTCGACACCGCCGTCGAGCGCCGGCTCAACGCGGTGGTCCTCCAGGTCCGGCCCACCGCCGACGCGATGTGGCCCTCCGCGCTGGAGCCCTGGTCCCAATGGCTGACCGGGACCCAGGGGGTCGACCCCGGCTGGGACCCGCTGGGCACGGCGGTCACCGAGGCCCATGCGCGGGGGCTGGAACTGCACGCCTGGTTCAACCCGTACCGGGTGGCCAACCACACCGACCCGACCCGGCTCGCCCCCGCGCACCCGGCGCGCCGCAACCCCGGCTGGACGGTCCCGTACGGAGGCAAGCTGTACTACAACCCGGGACTGCCCGAGGTGCGGGCCTTCGTGCAGCGGGCCATGCTCGACGCGGTCGCCCGCTACCCGGTCGACGCCGTGCACTGGGACGACTACTTCTACCCGTACCCCGTGGACGGCGTGGACTTCGACGACGACGAGGCCTTCGAGGAGTACGGCGGCTCCTTCGCCTCCCTCGCCGACTGGCGGCGGCACAACACCGACACCCTGGTGAAGGAGATGTCCGAGCAGCTCCGCACGGTCCGCCCGGGGACGAGGTTCGGCATCAGCCCGTTCGCGGTCTGGCGCAACCAGGAGTCCGACCCGCTCGGCTCCCCGACCCGGGCGGGCATCGGCACGTACGACGACCTGTACGCGGACACCCGCAAGTGGGTCAAGGAACGCTGGATCGACTACATCGCGCCGCAGGTCTACTGGCAGATCGGCCACCCCACCGCCGACTACGCCTCACTCGTGCCGTGGTGGGCGCGCACCGTCGAGGGCACGGGCGTCGACCTGTACGTGGGGGAGGCGCTCTACCGCTGCGACGCCGCGAGCCCCACCGCCGCGTGGCGCGACCCGGGAGAGCTGTCGCGTCACGTGCGCTTCGCCCGGGATCACGCGCAGGTCCGCGGCCACTGCTACTTCTCGGCGAAGCAGGTGGTCGCGGACCCCAACGGGGCGATGGCCAGGGTGGTGGCCGATCACTATCCGACGCGCGTGCCGCCGCGTTGAGCCTCGGCGTCGCCCTTCGCGTCGAGACGGGCGCGCGTCGGTCCGTGTGTCGGGTGGGTGGAGTGTCCGGGGTGGGTCGGGTGTCGGGTGTGGGCTCAGTGGGTGGGCTCGGGCGGGTGCTTGACGACGCAGTCGGGGCCCGGGGACATCACGGCCTCGTGCCCGTCCTGGAAGCGGACCCGGTAGGGAGGGGTTCCGTTCTCTCCCAGTACCTGGGTGATCTCACCCACCTTGTCGTGCTGGCCCACGATCCTGCCGTGCTGCACCAACTGGTCGCCCTCGGTCGCGCGCATAGCCGGCCTCCCTCACAAGGCGGTCTGATCCGGTGCTAGCAGTTTAGGTCGTTCCAGCACTATTTGACCCGCTGTGTCACCGCGATGCAGACGAGTACCGCACCGGCCGCCACCGGTGCGGCCGGGGACATGTGCTCGCCGAGCAGCGCCACCGACCAGACCAGCGTCAGCAGGGGCTGCGCGAGCTGGAGCTGGCTGGCCCGGGCCGCGCCGATCTCCGCCATGCCCCGGTACCAGACGTACAGCCCCAGGAAGGTCGAGCCCGCCGCCACCCAGACCAGCCCGATCACCCCGTGCGCGGTCAGGTGTACGGGCTCGTACGCCAACCCCAGCGCCGAACCGGCGAGGCTGAGCGGCAGGCACAGCACCAGCGCCCAGCCGATCACCTGCCAGCCCGGCAGCAGGCGGGCGAGCCGCCCGCCCTCGGTGTAGCCGGCGGCGCACACGAGCAGCGCCCCGAAGAGGTAGCCGTCGCCGGCCGAGAGGGAGCCGCCGCTCTGACCCAGGGTGAAGCCGAGCACGATCACCGCCCCCGCGACGGCCGCGGCCCAGAACCGCCTCGACGGCCGGGCCCCCGTGCGCAGCGAGGACACCACGGCGGTGGTCAGCGGGAGCAGGCCGACCACGACGGCGGCGTGCGAGGTGGTGGAGGTCTGGAGCGCGAGGGTGGTGAGCAGGGGGAAGCCGACGACGACCCCCGCGGCGACGACGGCGAGCCCCACCCAGTGCGCGCGGTCGGGCAGCGGCACCCGGCGGGCCAGCAGGAAGGCGCCCGCGATGGCCGCGGCCAGGACGCTGCGCACGGCGACGAGCGACCAGGGGCCGAAGCTCTCCAGGCCCCAGGCGGTGGCGGGAAAGGTCAGCGAGAAGGCGACGACCCCGAGCCCGGCGAGAGCGGATCCGCTTCTGGCTCCGCGCTGAACCGCTATCGGGGTCGGACGAGTAGCGCTATTCTGTGCTGTCATGTACGAGCGTAGCAGTGCGGCGGAACTGGCCGAATCCCTCAAGTCGGAACTGAACCGCTACTCGGTGGGTGGAAAGCTGCCGTCGAGTCGGGCCCTCGTGGAGCACTACCGGGTCAGTCCGGTCACCGTGTCGCGCGCCCTCGCCCTGCTCGCGGCCGAGGGGCTCGTCGTCACCCGACCCGGCGCCGGGGTGTTCCGGGCCCGACCCCGCTCCGCGGAACCGGCGTCCGGGGACACCTCCTGGCAGGAGGTCACCCTCAGCGGGGAGGGCGCCGGCGACGTGGTCCCGCGCTCCGTGGACGCCTCCGGGGTGCTCGTCTCGCTGGCCGCCCCGCCGTCCGGGGTGATCGAGCTGAACAGCGGATACCTGCACCCCTCGCTCCAGCCCGAGCGGGCCATGGCGGCCGCCCTCGCCCGCGCCGGCCGCCGGCCCGGCGCGTGGAGCAGGCCCCCGGTGGAAGGGCTGCCCGAACTGCGCGACTGGTTCGCCCGGGAGATCGGCGGCGCCGTGTCGGCTGCCGACGTGCTGGTCACCGCGGGCGGGCAGAGCGCCCTGACCACCGCGCTGCGGGCACTGGCCCCGCCCGGCGCGCCGATCCTGGTGGAGTCGCCCACCTACCCCGGGCTGCTCGCCATCGCCCGCGCCTCCGGCTGCCGTCCCGTACCGGTCCCCGTCGACGTCGAGGGGGTCCGCCCGGAGCTGCTGGCGGCCGCCTTCGAGGCGACGGGCGCCCGCGTCTTCGTCTGCCAGCCGCTGTTCCAGAACCCGACCGGCTCCGTCCTCGCGACCGCGCGCCGCGCCGAGGTCGTACGGATCGCGCGCGCGGCCGGGGCCTTCGTGGTCGAGGACGACTACGCGCGAAACCTGGCCCACGAGGACGCCGGCCCGCTGCCCGCCACCCTCGCCGCCGACGACGCCGACGGGGTCGTCGTCCACGTCCGCTCGCTCACCAAGGCGACCTCGCCCAGCCTGCGCGTGGGAGCGCTGGCCGCCCGAGGTCCCGTCCTCGACCGGCTGCGCGCCATCCAGGTCGTGGACAGCTTCTTCGTATCCCGCCCGCTCCAGGAGGCCGCCCTCGAACTGGTCGGCGCGCCCGCCTGGCCCCGGCACCTGCGGGCCGTCGCCGCCGAGCTGCGGCACCGCCGGGACGTCCTCGCGGGCGCCCTGCGCCGGGAACTGCCCGCCCTGACCCTCCCCCAACCGCCCTCCGGCGGATACCAGTTGTGGCTCCGGCTCGCGGACGGCGCGGACGAGGCCGCCTTCGTCGCGTCGGCCCTGCGCGCCGGCGTCGCGGTCGCACCCGGCCGCCCGTACTTCGGTGCGGAACCGCCGGGGCCCTACGTACGGCTGAGCTTCGCCGGCGTCGCCGGCGCGGGCGAGCTGACCGAGGCCGCCCAACGGCTGCGATCCGGCCTCGGCCCCCACGCGTGACACCGCCCCGCAATTCGGTTGAGGGGCGCGCGAGCCCCGCCTAGCCTGCGCCCATGACCGGCATCGAGATCACCACCCTGGCCCGGCGTCCCGAACTGGCCGCCCGGCTCTGGGACATGAAGGACCCGTGGCCCCCGTTCGCCGGCCACGACTCGCTGGCCTGGTTGCTGTACCCGCGCATGGTGGCCGAGTTCCCCGACCACGTACTGGTCGGCACGGACGGCGACGCGGTGGTCGCCAGGGCGTTCAGCCTGCCCTTCGCCCTGCACGCGCAAGGCCGCGGCGCCGGCGTGCTGCCCGCCCGCGGCTGGGACCAGGTCCTGCTGTGGGCCTTCTCCGACCTGCGGCGCGGGGTGGCACCCGACACGGTCAGCGCCATCGAGATCACCGTCGCCGCCGACCGGCAGGGCGAGGGGTTGTCGGGGCTGATGCTCGCGGCCATGCGGGACAACGCCCGCGCCCGCGGCTTCGCCGAGGTCGTGGCCCCCGTACGGCCGAACGGCAAGCACGCCGAGCCGGACACCCCGATGGACGAGTACGCGTACCGCACCCGCGAGGACGGTCTGCCCCACGACCCGTGGCTGCGGGTGCACGTCCGCGCGGGGGCCGTCATCGACTCCGTGGCGCCGCTGTCCATGACGGTCAGCGGGTCCCTGGCCGACTGGCGGGAGTGGACCGGGCTGCCCTTCGACACGACCGGCCCGGTGCGGGTGCCCGGCGCGCTGTTGCCCGTCCGTTGCGAGGCGGAGCAGGGGTACGCCGTGTACGTGGAACCGAACGTGTGGGTGAGGCACTCGCTCGGCTGAGGCGACCGGGTCGGGGTCGGTCGGCCGGTCGGCCGGCCGGCTGGTCCCGGTCCCGGTCCTGGCCCCCGTCCCGGTCCCGGTCAGACGATGGGCTCGCCGATCCCCACCAGGTTCCCCTCGCTGTCGCGGAACCAGGCGGCGCGCTCACCCCGAGCGCCCTTGCTCGGGTAGTTCCCCTCGATCTCGGCGATCCCGTCCTCGGTGTGCAACCCGGGCGCGTCGACCTCCTCGAACCGCACCCCGCGCCGCCGGAGCTCCGACACGACCGACGTCAGGTCGTCGACCACCCATCCCATCTGGGTGAACGTGCCGGGAGACGCCCCCGTGGACGCGAACAGGACGAACTCCGTGCCCCCGCACCGGTACAACAGCCCACCGGGCCGTTCGTCCACGGGCTCCAGGCCGAGCCGCTCGGCGTAGAAGCGCCTCGCCCGCTCCAGGTCCTGCGCGGGCAGCCGGGTCGCGACGTGTCCCCGGGCCAGAATGTTGCCGTCGTCAGCGTTCACGACACCACTGTGCCGCGCGCCGCGACCGAACCGCGGGCGACATGCGCGGACCACGATTGGACGGCGCGGCGCCGTGCGCCGGCGATGCCCGGCGAGACGCGAGGATGCTTTGCATAAACGTGCATAGATACGTATAGTCATGCCATCGATGAGGAGGGTCCGATGGTGGTACGTGTAGCGGTGGCCGGAGCGAGCGGATACGCGGGCGGTGAAGTCCTGCGCCTGCTGCTCTCGCACCCCGAGGTCGAGATCGGCGCGCTGACCGGCAACTCCAACGCGGGCCAATCCCTCGGAACCCTGCAACCGCACCTCGTGCCCCTCGCCGACCGGACCCTGGAGGCGACCACGCCCGAGGTCCTCGCCGGACACGACGTCGTCTTCCTCGCCCTGCCGCACGGCCAGTCCGCCGCCGTCGCCGCCCGCCTCGGCGAGGACGTGCTCGTCGTCGACATGGGCGCCGACCACCGGCTCAAGGACTCCGCCGACTGGGACCGGTTCTACGGCGCTCCGCACGCCGGGACCTGGCCCTACGGACTCCCCGAGCTCCCCGGCGCCCGCGCCGCGTTGGAGCGGGCCAAGCGTATCGCCGTTCCCGGCTGCTTCCCGACCGCCGTCTCGCTCGCGCTGTTCCCGGCCTACGCCGCCGGGCTCGCCGAGCCGGAAGCCGTGATCGTGGCGGCCACCGGCACCTCCGGCGCCGGCAAGGCCCTCAAGTCGCACCTGCTCGGCTCCGAGGTCATGGGCTCCGTCAGCCCGTACGGAGTGGGCGGCGGTCACCGCCACACGCCCGAGATGGTGCAGAACCTCAGCCCCCTCGCGGGCCGGCGGGTCTCGGTGTCCTTCACGCCCACCCTGGTGCCCATGGCCCGGGGCATCCTCGCCACCTGCTCCGCCAAGGCCCTCCCCGGCACCACCGCCGACGCGGTCCGCGCCGCGTACGAGAAGGCCTACGCCGACGAGCCCTTCGTACGCCTCCTCCCCGAGGGGCAGTGGCCCGTCACGAAGTCCGTCCACGGCTCCAACGCCGCCCAGGTGCAGGTGGCGTACGACGAGTCCGCCGGGCGGATCATCGCGATCAGCGCCATCGACAACCTGACCAAGGGCACCGCCGGCGGCGCGGTGCAGAGCATGAACATCGCCCTCGGATTCGACGAGGGCCTGGGCCTTTCCACGATCGGAGTCGCACCGTGAGCGTCACGGCAGCACAGGGATTCACGGCGGCGGGCATCGCCGCCGGAATCAAGGCGAACGGCAGCCCTGACCTGGCCCTCGTGGTCAACAACGGGCCGCGACTGGCAGCCGCGGGCGTCTTCACCTCCAACCGCGTCAAGGCGGCGCCCGTGCACTGGTCCGAGCAGGTCCTGCGCGGCGCCGCCGTCAGCGCGGTGATCCTCAACTCCGGTGGCGCCAACGCCTGTACCGGCCCCAAGGGCTTCCAGGACACCCACGCCACGGCGGAGAAGGTCGCCGAGGCGCTCGGCGGCGAGCACAACGCCGGCGAGATCGCCGTCGCCTCCACCGGCCTGATCGGCGTCCTGCTCCCCATGGACAAACTGCTCGCCGGCGTCGAGACCGCGGTCACCGCCCTCTCCGCCGACGGCGGCGAGGACGCGGCCATCGCCATCAAGACCACCGACAGCGTGCACAAGACGGCCACCGTCACCCGGGACGGCTGGACCGTCGGCGGCATGGCCAAGGGCGCGGGCATGCTCGCCCCGGGACTGGCCACCATGCTCGTCGTCCTCACCACCGACGCCGACCTGGACGCCCCCACCCTCGACAAGGCGCTCCGCGCCGCCACCCGCACCACCTTCGACCGGGTCGACTCCGACGGCTGCATGTCCACCAACGACACCGTGCTGCTGCTCGCCTCGGGCGCCTCCGGCCGGGTGCCCGAGTACGAGTCCTTCGCGGAGGCCGTACGGACGGTCTGCGACGACCTCGCCCGGCAGTTGATCGGCGACGCCGAAGGCGCGAGCAAGGACATCCGCGTCGAGGTCGTCGGCGCGCTCAGCGAGGACGACGCGGTCGAGGTCGGCCGGTCCATCGCCCGCAACAACCTGCTCAAGTGCGCCCTCCACGGCGAGGACCCCAACTGGGGCCGGGTGCTCTCCGCCATCGGCACCACCCGGGCCGCCTTCGACCCGGACCGGTTGAACGTCGCCATCAACGGCGTCTGGGTGTGCCGCAACGGCTCGGTCGGCGAGGACCGCGACCTGGTCTCGATGAAGGACCGCGAGGTCCGCATCACCGCCGACCTGGCGAACGGCTCCGAGTCCGCGGTGATCTGGACCAACGACCTGACCGCCGAGTACGTCCACGAGAACAGCGCGTACAGCTCATGAGCACCGCGAGGAAGCACACCGCGCTCCCCAAGGCCGAGATCCTCATCGAGGCCCTGCCCTGGCTGACCCGCCACAACGGCAAGATCGTCGTGATCAAGTTCGGCGGCAACGCCATGATCGACGAAGACCTCAAGGCCGCCTTCGCCCAGGACGTGGTCTTCCTGCGCCAGGCCGGGCTGCGGCCCGTCGTGGTGCACGGCGGCGGACCGCAGATCAACGCCCAGCTGGACAAGCAGGGCCTGGTCAGCGAGTTCAAGGCGGGCCTGCGCGTCACCACGCCGGAGGCCATGGACGTCGTACGCATGGTGCTGGCGGGGCAGGTCCAGCGCGAGCTGGTCGGGCTGCTCAACCAGCACGGGCCGCTCGCGGTCGGCATGACCGGCGAGGACGCCCACACCATCACCGCGACCAAGCACAGCCCGCAGATCGGCGGTGAACTCGTCGACATCGGCCGGGTCGGGGTGATCACCGCCATCGAGACGGGCGCGATCGAGGCGCTGCTGGCCGACGGCCGGATCCCCGTCATCTCCTCCATCGCGCGCAGCGCCGACGACCACCACGTCTACAACGTCAACGCCGACACGGCGGCCGCGGCCCTCGCCGCCGCGCTGGGCGCCGAGACGCTGATGGTCCTCACCGACGTCGAGGGCCTGTACGCGGACTGGCCGAACAGCGACGAGGTGATCAGCCGGCTCACCGTCGGCGAGCTGGAGAAACTGCTGCCCGAGCTGTCCAGCGGCATGGTGCCCAAGATGGAGGGCTGCCTGCACGCCGTGCGCAACGGCGTGAACACCGCCCGCGTGATCGACGGACGGGTCCAGCACTCGATCCTGTTGGAGATCTTCACCGACGAGGGAATCGGCACGATGGTCGTGCCCGACGCACAGGGAGGGGAACCCGCATGACCGGCGGAAACCAGGAGACCGGCAACCAGCGCTACGGCGCCCGTTGGCGGGGCGCGCTGACCGACAACTACGGCACCCCGGCGCTGGCCCTCGTGCGCGGCGAGGGCGCTCAGGTCTGGGACGCGGACGGCAGGCAGTACACCGACTTCGTCGGCGGCATCGCGGTCAACGCCCTGGGCCACGCGCACCCGGCGATCGTGTCGGCCGTCACCTCGCAGATCTCCACCCTCGGCCACGTCTCCAACCTGTACGCCTCCGGGCCGGTGTTGGCGCTCGCCGAGCGGCTGCTCCAGCTCTTCGACCGCCCGGGCCGGATCTTCTTCTGCAACTCCGGCGCCGAGGCCGTCGAGGGCGCCTTCAAGATCGGCCGGTTGACCGGTCGGACCCACATGGTGGCCACCGACGGCGGCTTCCACGGCCGGACCATGGGCGCCCTCGCGCTCACCGGCCAGCCCAAGAAGCAGGAGCCCTTCCTGCCCCTGCCCGGCGAGGTCACGCACGTCCCCTACGGCGATGTGGAGGCCCTGCGGGCCGCCGTCACCGAGGAGACCGCACTGGTGATCATCGAGCCGATCCAGGGCGAGAACGGCGTCGTCGTCCCGCCCGCCGGCTACCTGACGGCCGCCCGTGAGATCACCCGGGCCACCGGAACCCTGCTCGTGCTCGACGAGGTGCAGACCGGCGTCGGGCGGTGCGGCCAGTGGTTCGAGCACCAGGCCCACGAGGGCGTCGAGCCCGACCTCGTCACGCTCGCCAAGGGCCTGGGCGGCGGCCTGCCGATCGGCGCCGTCGCCGCCTTCGGCCCGGCCGCCGACCTGCTCCGGCCCGGCCAGCACGGCACCACCTTCGGCGGGAACCCGGTCGCCTGCGCCGCCGGCCTCGCCGTGATCGACACCATCGCCGCCGACGGCCTGCTCGACCGGGTCAAGGCACGCGGCGAGCGGCTGCGCTCCGGGATCGAGGGCCTGGGCCACGGCCTGGTCTCCCACGTCCGCGGCGCCGGCCTCCTGCTGGGTATCGTGCTGACCGAGCCGCTCGCAGCCCTGGTGCAGCAGGCGGCTCAGGACGCCGGCTTCCTGGTGAACGCGCCCGCCCCCGACGTCGTACGGCTGATGCCCCCGTACGTACTGACCGAGGCCGAGGCGGACGCGTTCCTCCGGGCCCTGCCCGGCGTGCTCGACGCAGCCAAGGACGCAGCCAACGGGGACGGACGAACCGGGGAATGAGACGACGATGAGTCAGGCGCAGGAACACGAGCAGAACGGCCAGTCCGTCCCCCAGACCCGCACCGCACGCCACCGCCGGATCGTGGACATCCTCAACCGGCAACCGGTGCGCTCGCAGAGCCAGTTGGCCAAGCTGCTCGCCGACGACGGGCTGAGCGTCACCCAGGCGACGCTCTCGCGGGACCTCGACGAGCTGGGCGCGGTGAAGATCCGCAACACGGGCGGCGAGCTGATCTACGCGGTCCCCAGCGAGGGCGGCTTCCGCACCCCGCAGGCCCCGCTCGGCGAGTCGGCGAAGGAGGAGCGCATGCGGCGCCTCTCCGGGGAACTGTTGATCTCCGCCGAGGCCTCCGCGAACCTCGTGGTCCTGCGCACCCCGCCCGGCGCGGCCCAGTTCCTCGCGTCCGCGATCGACCAGGCCGAACTCCGGGAGATCCTCGGCACCATCGCCGGCGACGACACCCTGATGCTCATCAGCCGTGATCCGGCGGGCGGTCAGGCCCTCGCCGACCACCTGCTGCGGTTGGCGCAGAAGGAAGGCTGAGCCCCGCGAGGCGTCCCGCCCCGGGCGGGCGCCTCGCGGGCGGGCGCCGAAATCGGCTGCTGCGAACGCCTGTTCGCCCCTGGCCTCGGAAGGTGCACTCTTTCGCCCTGCCCGCCTCGCTGACCGTCCTGGCCTGCCTCCTGTACGGGGCCATCGGCGTGCGGTGGTGGCACCGGGCCGCCGCCGGCCGGGCCCGCGCCGGGACGGCCCTTAGTACCGCGTCACGGCGAGCGGGCCGTCCTGCGTGCCGACCGCGATGTGCGGCCGGCGCCCGGGGTCCGCCCAGCGCAGGATCGCGCGCATCGACCGCTCCGGCACGGACACGCAGCCCGCCGTCGCGCCCTTGCCGTCGACGTGCAGGAAGATGCCCGCGCCCCGGCCGCGCACCGGCCTGTCGTAGTTGAAGTCCATCACCAGCGCGTACGCGTACTGCTGCCGGTACGTGACCAGGTGCTCGGCCTCGCCCGGCGCGCAGTCGGCGGGCAGCGGCTCCACCCAGCGGTTGTAGCTGCTCGACGCGTTGTCCTGGCACCACCAGGAACGCTCGGTCACCCGCCGGTACCGGGTGCGGTACTCCGTGCCCGCGGGCGGGGCCGCGATGCCGAACGCGTACGGCAGTCCGTACAGGCCCGCCGGGGTGGTGCTGGTGCCCTGGACCCGGGTGGTGCCTTCGGCCAGGCCGTTCGCCCCGAACCGCGCGGGTGCGCTGCCCGCCTCGTACCAGCGGCCCGCGCGCCGGTCCCACCAGGTGAGCCGGCCCGTCGTGGATCCGGCGGAGGGGGCGACGGCGACGATCAGCTGACTGCCGCCCCCGGTGTCGGCGAGGCGCGCGGGCAGGGGCGTGGGGCCGGGCCACAGCAGGCCGGTGACGAACAGTGAGCCGGCGAGGAGAGCGGTACGCAGCACCCGTCAGACGGTACGGGCAGGGAGGGGCAGAGGCAGTGCAGGCAGGCCGTCGAGACTCGTTCCGATGTGGTCCTTCTTCTCGCAGTACTCGGCGAACTCCTCGTCCGTCTTGCGGCCGAAGTACTCCGCGTGCAGGCTGCGCTCGCCCTGGTAGTCCATGAGGGGGACGGCGTAACCGCACACGTCCGCGATCCGGCGGGCGTGGACCACGACGATCGCCCGCGCCGAGGGCCCGTCGGCCTCCCCGAACAGGGCGATGAGCTCGCCCCAGCGCGGATCGTCACGGAAGACCGCCTCGCCCTCGCCGTGGATGCGCACGATGTTCGGCGGACCGGAGAACGCGCACCACATCAGCGTGATGCGACCGTTCTCGCGGACGTGGGCGATGGTCTCGGCGCCGCTCCCGCCGAAGTCGAGGTATGCGAGGGTCTGCTCGTCGATGACGACGAGGGTCCCGGCGCGGCCCTTGGGGGAGAGGTTGACGTGACCGTCCCCGGCGAGCGGGGCGGTCGCGGTGAAGAAGACCGGCTGTTCCTCGATGAACTTCCGCAGGCGGCCGTCGATCTGTTCATAGAGCTTTCCCATGACCTGATCATCTCCTGCCGTGACGGGCGACCGCCGCACGTTTCACCTCGTGAGACCCAGGCGCGAGCGCCGCACCCCCATTTCGTACGCGTCGAACAGCCCCGCCGAGCGCCGCAACAGCTCCGCGAGTTCCGGCCGGTCCGTGTCGTCCGTGTGGAGACTGAGCTGCCACTTCCACCCCCGTACGGTGGCACGGGCCGTCGCCCGCAGGCGGGGGTCGTCGTCCGCGACCATGGCGACACAGGCCCGCAGTTCCGTGATGCCGCGCCGTGCCCGCAGCAGCCGGAAGGCGGCCCGGCGCAGGTGCCGGGGGCGGTCCGCGGCGAGCCGCGCGATCAGCCGGTCGGCGTCCAGGCGCCCCGAGAACGGGAGCAGGCTGAGGGAGGCCTCGCGCACCACGGCCGGCCAGGGGTCCTCCAACAGGGCGGTCAGCGCCGTGATGTCGGTGTTGTCGTCCAGGAGCCGCAGCCCGGCGACGGCCGCGGCGCGCACCCGTCCGTCGGGGTGGGTGAGCAGGGCGTGCAGCCGCGGGCCGTCGCTGCGGCGCGCGCACTCGGCGAAGCCCGCCACGGCGTACGCGGTGACCCGCCCGGGGTCCGTCACCAGCTCGCGGTAGTGCGGGAAGGGGTCGCCGCCGCCCTGACCGACGAGCCATCGCGCGCAGGCCCGCACCAGGCCGGAGCGGTCCGCCAGGTGGCGCACCGCCTCCTCGGTCCGACCGGCTCCGCGCAGTGCGGTGACCCCGGTGGCCCGGACCATCGGTGACCGCGCGCCGAGCAGCAGGTCGACGGCCTCGTCGTCGGGCCCGTCGGTGGCCATCAGCCGGGTGGCCGCGTCGGCCCACAGTCGGGCGGTGACGGGGTCGGGGTCGGTCGCGGCGAGGCGGGCCAGGGCGCGGGCGTCGAACCGCCCGCTCTCCAGGGTGAGCCGGGCGGCGTATCGCCGGGTGGGGAGGTCCGTGTCCGCCCGGAGCGCGGCCAGGACGGGTTCGTCGTCGCGCAGCACCTCCTCCAGTCGGGCCAGGGCCCAGCCGCCCTGTTCGCGGGCGGACAACCGCAGTACGAGCGGGGTGAGGGTGCGCGCGGCGCGCTCGGGGTGGGTGCGCAGGAGCGCGCCGAGCACCTGGCGGGCCCGGTCCCGTACCGCCGGCGCCCAATCGGCGCACCGGATCGCGACGAGCTCGGGCCACCGCTCGGCCCGGTCGAGCGCGGCCTCTCGGATCCGCCCGTCGGGGTGGCACAGCAGTGTCGCGTGGAGGCCTTCCCGGGGCCCGGCCGAGTCGTCCCGGCCGTACCGCAGTCGGCTGCGGACCTCCTGGTCGAACGCGATCCACGCCGTGGGCCCGGCGTCCGCGAGTTCCCGTCGGACGTCCGCTCCCGGGCGGGCCGCGTTCGGCCCCGTCCGGAGGTGCTCTTCCCGGTGTGCGCTCACGTCGGCGCCGCCTTCCTTGGGCTCGATGCGCCGATGCTACGGACGTTCATGCGGCGCGGGCCATTGAATAACCGCAGGCCAGAGCGGAGGGGGCACGGTCGATTGACGAAACATACGGAGCAGTGCATAGTTATGCCTGTTCGAGGCCAACCGGTACGTGACCGGCGACATCCGCGTGACCCCGCACGGCGGCCGCGCCGTCGTCACGGGGCGCAGGTCGGACGTGTCGCTCTACGACTTCAACCTGGCCACCTACGACTCGGGCGACACCTTCGACCAGTCCAAGGCCCAGGGTTTCATCGAGATCCTCGGCCTGTCGTCGAAGATCGCCGCACGCCGCGACCTCGCCTGAGTCCAGTCGTTGGGTCGTTGCGCAGTACGACGTCGGACTCCCCGACACCTCCGCGGCGGGGAGCCCGCGCACATCCGAGTATGCAGTCTGAGGAGCAGTAGCTGTGAGCAGCAACAACGGTGGTGACGTCCGGCTCTGGGGCGGCCGGTTCGCCGACGGCCCCGCCGAGGCCCTCGCGAAACTGTCCGCGTCGGTCCACTTCGACTGGCGCCTCGCGCCGTACGACATCGCCGGTTCCCGGGCCCACGCCCGTGTCCTGCGCAAGGCGGGTCTTCTGACCGCCGAGGAACTGGATCGGATGACCGACGGTCTGGACCGGCTGGAGGCCGACGTGGCCGACGGCTCCTTCGTCGGCACCGTCGCCGACGAGGACGTCCACACCGCCCTGGAGCGGGGTCTCCTGGAGCGGCTCGGCGCCGACCTCGGCGGCAAGCTGCGCGCCGGGCGGTCCCGCAACGACCAGGTGGCCACCCTCTTCCGGATGTACCTGCGCGACCACGCCCGGATCGTCGGCGGCCTGATCGCGGACCTCCAGGACGCGCTGGTCGGCCTCGCCGAGACGCACGCCGACGTGGCCATGCCGGGCCGGACCCACCTCCAGCACGCGCAGCCGGTGCTCTTCGCCCACCACGTGCTGGCCCACGTGCAGTCCCTGTCCCGGGACGCCGAGCGGCTGCGCCAGTGGGACACCCGGACCGCGGTCTCCCCGTACGGCTCGGGCGCCCTCGCGGGTTCCTCGCTGGGCCTGGACCCGGAGGCGGTCGCCGCCGACCTGGGCTTCGAGCGCGGCTCGGTCGGCAACTCGATCGACGGCACCGCCTCCCGGGACTTCGTCGCCGAGTTCGCCTTCATCACCGCGATGATCGGGATCAACCTGTCCCGGATCGCGGAGGAGATCATCATCTGGAACACGAAGGAGTTCTCCTTCGTGACCCTGCACGACGCCTTCTCCACCGGCTCGTCGATCATGCCGCAGAAGAAGAACCCGGACATCGCGGAGCTGGCGCGGGGCAAGTCGGGTCGGCTCATCGGCAACCTGACCGGCCTGCTCGCCACCCTGAAGGCCCTCCCGCTCGCCTACAACCGGGACCTCCAGGAGGACAAGGAGCCCGTCTTCGACTCCTGCGACACCCTCGAAGTCCTGCTCCCCGCCTTCACCGGCATGATGGCCACCCTCACGATCAACCGGGAGCGGATGGAGGAGCTGGCTCCGGCGGGCTTCTCCCTCGCCACCGACATCGCGGAGTGGCTGGTCAAGCAGGGCGTGCCGTTCCGGGTGGCGCACGAGGTGGCCGGCGAGTGCGTCAAGGAGTGCGAGGCGCTCGACATCGAGCTCGACGAGCTCACCGACGAGCAGTTCGCGAAGATCTCGGAGCACCTCACCCCCGAGGTCCGCACCGTCCTGAACGTCGCCGGGGCCCTGGCCTCCCGCAACGGCCGCGGCGGCACCGCCCCCTCGGCGGTGGCCACCCAGCTCACCGAGCTCAAGGCCGACCTGGTCATCCAGCACGCCTGGGCGATCCACAAGCAGTAGCCGCACGACAGCGGTGGCCGCACGACAGCGGTGGCCGCGTACGACAGTGGTGGCCGCGTGACCCGAAGGGGGCGGCCGGAGCACCCGCTCCGGCCGCCCCCTTCGGCGTGCCATGCCGCACGGTCCGCCGGGCGCCCGGCCGCCCGGGCGTCCTACGCGGCCCAGTGCGCCAGCGCGTCGAAGTCGGCCGGGGTCAGCCCGATCCGCTCGTCGATGCGCATCAGCAGGGTGCGCGCCGGATGGCGCAGGTCCACGTACTCCCGGTCCATCGCGGTGATGTCGTCGTCGATCCACGCGAAGGGACGCTCCCCGGCGTACTCCAGGATGTATTGCGTCTTCCAGAAGGTGCCGCGCGGCGCCCGGCCGTGCATCCGCGGCCAGTCGATGTACGGCAGCCGGGGGAGTCCCAGGCGGGGGCCTATCCAGTCGTTGGCCTCGCCCTTCCAGGTCGTCGCCCAGACCAGCTCGTAGGACTCCGCCAGGGCGAGCAGCTCGGTGCCGTGGTCGGGGTTCAGCCAGACCCGCAGGGGCTTGCGGCTCTCGGCCTCGGCCCAGCCGGTGGGGCGCATGCGGTGGGTGCCGTAGCCCTCGGGGCGGCTCTGCGCCTTGGCCGCGTACGGGTTCAGCGGGCCGTCGACGTCGATCAGCAGCAGGGGCCGGTGTCTCGGGTTCATCTCGACAGGATTCCTTTCGCCGCCCTGGGGGGCAGCCCATTTTCGGATCACTCGATGATCACTCGATGAGACAAAGTTGTCTCATTCGGGTTATGGTTGTCTCATGGCCATGGATCGTGACCAGGTGCTCCGCGACGCGGCGGCCCTGCTCTCCCGCAAATCGACCGCGACGATGGACGAGGTCGCCCGCGCCGCCGGAATCGGCCGCGCGACCCTCCACCGGCACTTCGCCGGGCGCGACGCCCTCGTACGGGCCCTGGAGGAACTGGGGATCCGCGAGTTCGAGGTGGCGTTCGACAGCGCCCGCCTCGACGAGGACACGGCCGTCGACGCGCTCACACGGCTCGTCGCCGAGGTGGAGCCCAACGCCCAGCTGCTGGCCTTCCTCGTCACCGAGAACCAGCTGTTCGAGGGCGACGAGGTCAACGAGGGCTGGGCCCGGCTCGACGCCCGCGTGAGCGCCCTCTTCCGGCGCGGCCAGGAAGAGGGACACATCAGGATCGACCTGAGCCCCGCGTGGCTCACCGAGGCCCTGTACGGGCTGGTCGGCACCTGCGCCTGGGCCGTCATGGACGGCCGGGTCGCGGCCAAGGACTTTCAGTACATGATCATCGAGCTGCTGCTCGGTGGCGCACGACGGAGCGTGGAGAAATGAGTCGTACCGAAGAGCTGAGCAGGCGGACCGGGACGGAGGGACAGAGCCGAGGACGCTGGCCGGCGCTCTCCGTGCTCGTCCTGGCCGTGCTGCTGGTCGCGGTCGACGCCACCGTACTCGGCCTCGCCACCCCCGCCCTCAGCGAGGACCTCAAGCCGTCCGGCACCCAACTGCTGTGGATCGGCGACATCTACTCCTTCGTCATCGCCGGCCTGCTCGTCTCCATGGGCTCCCTCGGCGACCGCATCGGCCGCAAGAAGCTGCTGCTCATCGGAGCCACGGCCTTCGGCGCCGTCTCCGTGCTCAACGCCTACGCGAGCAGCCCCGAGATGATGATCGTGGCCCGCGCGCTCCTCGGCGTGGCCGGCGCCACCCTGATGCCGTCCACCCTCGCGCTGATCCGCAACATCTTCCACGACCCCCGGGAGCGCAGCCTCGCCATCGGCATCTGGGGCGCCACCGCCTCGGCCGGCGCGGCCGTCGGCCCCGTCGTCGGCGGAGCGCTGCTCCAGCACTTCTGGTGGGGCTCGGTCTTCCTCATCAACCTCCCCGTGATGATCGTCCTGGTCATCGTCGGCATCAAGCTGCTTCCCGAGTCCAAGAACCCGGTCGCCGGGCCCTGGGACCTGATCAGCGTCGGCCTCTCCCTCGTCGGCATCATCGCCGTCGTCTACGCCGTCAAGGAAGCCGCCACCCACGGGCCCTCGTGGGAGGCCGCCGGCGTCGCCGCCCTCGGTATCGGCACGCTCTACGCCTTCGTGCGCCGCCAGTTCACGCTGACCGCGCCGCTGCTCGACATGCGGCTGTTCAAGCACCGCGGCTTCTCCGGCGCGGTCCTCGCCGACCTGCTCACCGTCTTCGGACTGTCCGGCCTGGTCTTCTTCCTGTCCCAGTTCCTCCAGCTCGTCCAGGGGCGCGAGCCGCTGGAGGCGGGCCTGGCGGAGCTGCCCGCCGCGATCGGCGCGGTGGCCACGGGCCTGCTCGCCGGCCGGTACGCCCGCAAGTACTCGGTACGGGTGCTGGTCAGCGGTGGTCTCGCCGCCATCGGCGCGGCCCTCGCCGTCCTGACCGTGATCCACAAGGAGACCGGCTACCCACTGCTCGGCGCGGCCCTGCTCGTCGTCGGCCTCGGCGCCGGCTTCTCCTTCACGGTCACCGCCGACGTCATCCTCTCCAGCGTCCCCAAGGAGCAGGCCGGTTCCGCCTCGGCCGTCTCCGAGACCGCGTACGAACTCGGCGCCGCCCTCGGCATCGCCCTGCTCGGCTCCATCGTCACCGGCGTTTACCAGAGCTTCACCGCCCCCGCGTCGGTCTCCGGCCCGGTCGCCGACGCGGCGCACGAATCGCTCGGCGGCGCCGTCGAAGCGGCCAAGTCGCTGGACCCGGAGACCGCCCGGACGATGGTCGACGCGGCGCAGGTCGCCTTCGTGGACGGGCTGCGACTCGCCTCCGGCGTCGGCGCGGCCGTCCTGCTGGCCACCGCCGTGGCCGCCTGGTTCCTGCTCAAGGGGCAGAAGCTCCAGGACGGGATCGAGCACTGACCGCGGTGCCCTGATCTCCTCAAGGAGCGGTTTCCCGCACGCGGTTGACAGTCCGTCGACAGGCGGGACACCATCCCGGCGATGGAGATCAACGAGCTGACGCCGGCCGAGCGCCGCGTATGGGACGCCTTCCCGCGCGGCGAAGGCGTCGACTTCAGGCCGTCGCCCGACGAGGACTCCTCGGAGGGCGACTCCTGGGGGCCCGAGCGGACCCTGCGCGCCGAGGTGATCACCGCCCTGGTGCTGAGCGGGGCCCCGGCCACCGGCCAGGTGCCGGGTCTCAACGTCAGGGGCGCCCGGATCACCGGCAAGCTGGACCTCAAGTACGCGATCGTGCCGTACGGGATCCGCCTGCGGGGCTGCTGGTTCGAACGCAAGCCCCTCGTCCACGGGGCCCAACTGCGCGCCCTCGTCCTGTCCGACTCGACACTGCCCGGCCTGACCGGCGCCACCGTGAGCGTCGACATCGCACTGCGACTGTCCTGCTGTCGGATCACCGGGCCCGTCCGCCTCCAGGGCGCCCGCATATCCGGCGGCCTCTTCATCCGGCGGGCGGTCCTCGGCGACCCGGACGCGTCCGACGGACAGGACCCGGACGAGGAACCGCTGCTCCAGATCAACCACGCCCAGATCGGCACCGACGTCATCGCCATGGACCTCACCGTCCACGGCCGGACCCGCGTCAACGGCGCCGTCGTCGGCGGCCAGGTCAACCTCGACGGCGCCCGCCTGTTCGCCCCCGGCGGCACCGCCCTGCACGCCGAGAACCTCACCGTCGGAACCGACCTGCGGGCCATGCGGATGGAGGCCCGGGGCCGGGTCAACCTCTCCGGAGCCCGCATCCCCGGACAGCTCAATTTCGCCCACGCCCGGTTCGTCAACCCCGGCGGCGTCGCCCTGCGCGCGTCGAGCTGCGTGATCGGCGAGGTCTGGCTGCGGTCCTGCCCGAGGCTCCAGGGCGAGGTCAACCTGCGCCGCTCCACCTTCGACCTGCTCCACATCGAGCCCGACACCTGGCCGGAGCGGATCCGCGTCGACGGCCTGACCTACCGCACCCTCGCCCCGCACCTGCCCGCCGAGCAACGGCTGCCCGCCCTGGAACGCGAGGAGTCCGGGTACCTCCCGTACGCCTACGAGCAGCTCTGCGCGGCCTACCGCACGGTCGGCGACGAACTCGCGGCCCGGACCGTCCAACTCGCCAAACTCCGCCGACACCGACGCACCCAGCCACGGCACGCACGGCTCTGGGGACTGCTCCAGGACGTCACCGTCGGCTACGGGTACCGGCCGATGCGGGCGGCGGGCTGGCTGACGGCCCTGCTGCTCACGGGGTGGATCGCATACGGTCTGGAGCCACCGCCCGCCCTGAAGGCGGACGAGTCCCCGCAGTTCAACGCGGTGTTCTACACGATCGACCTGATGCTGCCGATCATCGGATTCGGGCAGGAGGGCGCCTTCGCGCCACGAGGCCGGTACCAGTGGCTGTCGTACCTGCTGATCGTGACCGGCTGGATCCTCGCCACGACCACCGCGGCGGGCGTCAGCCGGTCACTGCGCCGCCAGTAGCGGCGGCGCGGCACCGATCAGGCGGCCTTCGCCTTGGTGGCGTACATGTCGACGTACTCCTGGCCGGACAGGCGCATGACCTCGGCCATCACCGAGTCGGTGACGGCGCGCAGCACGTAGCGGTCGCGGTCCATGCCCTCGTACCGGGAGAACTCCATCGGCTCGCCGAAGCGCAGGGTGACCCGCCCCGGGCGGGGCATGCCCTTGCCGCCGGGCTGGAGCTTGTCGGTGCCGATCATCGCGAACGGGACCACGGGCGCGCCCGTCATCAGGGTCAGACGGGCGATGCCGGTGCGACCGCGGTAGAGCCGGCCGTCGGGGGAGCGGGTGCCCTCGGGGTAGATGCCGAAGATCTTGCCCTCTTCGAGGATCCGGCGACCGGTCATCAGGGCTGCGACCCCGCCGTTGGCACCGTCGCGGTCCACCGGGATCATGCCGGAGCCGGTGAAGAACCAGGCCATCACGCGCCCCTTGAGGCCCTTGCCCGTCACGTACTCGTCCTTGCCGATGAAGTGCACCGTCCGGTCGCACACCAGGGGCAGGATCATCGAGTCGATGAAGGTGAGGTGGTTGCCCGCCAGGATCACCGCACCGCTGCCCGGAATGTTCTCGATGCCCTCCACCTTGGTGCGGAACATCAGCCGCATGACGGGTCCGACGGTGGCCTTGATGAGCGCGGTACGGAACAACGTGAGCCCTCCGGCATCGAAACGCGGGTTTCGCACCACACAGTGGTAGTGCAGGTGAGGACGATACTCGCGGGTCATCACTGATCGCACATCGGGTTCACGTGTCGGATACGCAGTGTTGACGCGCGTTCGCGCCAAATTCGGCCAGGCGGCCCCTCCGGGCCATCGACCGCTGCCTACCATCGGCACGCCGATTCGGGCCGTCTGACACCGGGCCAACCGAGGTCCCGGAACCACCGGCCCTTGTCCGAACGGGGAGTGGCGGTCATGACGCAGGGTGGGACGGCGCGGCGCGCGGTACTGGGAGCGGCGGTCCTGGCGGCGGGAGGCGGACTCGTCGGCCTCTCCGCGCCGACCGCCGCGGCGGCGACCGCGGGCACGGGGCGCGGCGGCTACCGGGACCTCCCCGTCCCGACGGTGATCGGCCACCGGGGCGCCTCGGGCTACCGGCCCGAGCACACCCTCGGCTCGTACCGGCTCGCCCTCGACCTGGGCGCCGACGTCATCGAGCAGGACCTCGTCCCCACCAAGGACGGCCACCTCGTGTGCCGCCACGAGAACGAGATCGGCGGCACCACCGACGTCGCCGACCACCCCGCGTTCGCCTCCCGCCGCGTCACCAAGTCCGTCGACGGGGTCTCCGTCACGGGCTGGTTCACCGAGGACTTCACCCTCGCCGAACTGAAGACGCTGCGAGCCAAGGAACGCATCCCCGCCGTCCGCCGGCGCAACACCCTCTACGACGGCCGGTGGGCCGTGCCCACCTTCGAGGAGGTGCTGCGCTGGGCGGACCGCGAGGGCGAACGGCGCGGCAGGCGGATCTGGCTGCACGTCGAGACCAAACACCCCACCTACTTCCGGGGGCTGGGCCTCGGCCTGGAGGAGCCGCTCGCCCGGCTGCTGCGCCGGTACGGCCGCGACGGCCGCGACGCGCCCCTCTTCCTCCAGTCGTTCGAGCCGTCCAGCATCCAACGGCTCGCCCGGCTGGTCTCGGCGCCCCGCGTGGTGCTGCTCTCGGCCGCCAACACCCGCCCCTGGGACTTCGAGACCGCCGGGGACCCGCGCACCGTCGCCGACCTGGTCACGCCCGACGGGCTGAAGTGGATCGCCGGCTTCGCCCAGGGGATCGGCCCGACCCTCGACCTGATCGTCCCGCGCACCGCGGACGGCAGGCTCGGCACCCCCACCACGCTGGTGCGCGACGCCCACGCCCGCGGACTGGTGCTCCACCCCTACACCGCGCGGAACGAGAACAGCTTCCTGTCGACCGAATACCGCAAGGGCGCCGACCCGGCCGACTACGGCGACGCCTTCGGCGCCTTCCGCGCGTACTTCGAACTGGGCATCGACGGGATCTTCACCGACAACCCGGACACCGGGCTGCTCGCGGCCGAGGACTTCCGCCCGGGCCGCGGCGCACGCCGGTAGCGCGGGCCCGCCCCCGGGAGGAACGCCGGCCGAACGCGTCAACGGGCGCGCGGAGTTTCTCGTACGAGTGTTCCGGGTCCGGCGCGGAAACCACCGGGCGGGACCCCCGCGTCCCGCCCGGCATGGACCTGCTGAAGGACGCCGACCTCCTGAACGAACTGGGACCGCTGCTCTCCGCCGAGGCGGCCGCGGAGGCCCCGGCCGCCGGAGTGGACGCGGCCGACCTGGAACAAGCCGTCTGGGTCAGGCTGCTGGAGGGCGGACCCGCCCCGGAGCCGGCCGACCGCGCGAGCTGGTTGCGCCGGGCGGTGCGCGCCGAGGCGCGCGGGGCGCGCCGCCGGGCACGGCGCGAAGTCCCCTACGGGGCCCGCCCCGGCAGCGCCGGCGCCGAACCGGAGGACGCCGCCCTGCACGGGGAGGTCAACCGCGTCCTCCGATCGGCTGTCGCCCGATTGCCCGGACGTTGTCCGGAACTCATAGGGGCACTTCTTTCGCCCAGGGATCTCACCTACCGTGAAATCGCAGGAGAGTTGGGTATCTCACAAGGAAGTTTGGGACCCGTACGTTCCCGTTGCCTGGGATGTCTGCGCAGAATGCTGGCTGCAGAGGTTGCGGCTCCTGACCTGCGGGGAAGGGAGCGGTAGACCAACAGGCCACCAGGTGAGCGGGAGGCATGCGCACATGGGCATGAGTGTGACCATTTCGGCGGCGGCCGCCGAGGATGCGGAGCAGATCTTCAAGCTCCAGTACCTGGCGTTCCAGAGCGAGGCCGAGCTGTACGGCAACTACCTCATCCAACCGCTCACCCAGTCGCTCGACTCCCTCAAGGCGGAGCTGGAGACGGACACCGTGCTGGTCGCCCGCCTCGGCGACGAGGTCGTCGGCACCGTCCGCGGCAACGTGGACGAGGACGGCACGGGCCGGATCGCCAAGCTCTGCGTCCACCCCCGACTCCAGGGCCACGGCCTCGGCGCCCGACTGCTGCGCGCGGTCGAGGCGGCGCTCACGGGCGATGGCGAGACCAGCCGCTTCCGGCTGCACACCGGCCACAAGAGCGAGGCCAACCTGCGGCTGTACCGCAAGGCGGGCTACACCCGGGTCGGCGACCGCACCGCCTCCGACGGCGTGCACCTGGTGATCCTGGAGAAGGAGGCGAAGGACGCCTCGGACTTCGCCGTCAGCGCCTGACCTCCCGCCACCGCCGGTCGGCCGCCCCTCACTTCGGGTCGGTCGACCGTCACCGCCGGCCCGCCCCCGCGGGGTGTCCTCAACCCTGTCGGCGCCGGCGCAGCCATAGCATTCCGGTGATCGGCAGGATCACCGGGATGAACAGATAGCCCCTGCCGAAGTCCGACCACACGGTCGCGTCCGGGAAGGCGTCGGGTTCCACCAGCGTCCAGGTGCCCACGACGAGTACGCCGGTCAGCTCGGCGGCGCAGCAGATCCGCGCCGCCTTGCGGGCCGTCTCCCCGCCCCGCACCAGTGAGTACGTGATGAAGGCGTAGACCAGCGCGGCCACACCCGACAGGGCGTACGGCAGCGGGGCCCGGTCGAACTCGGTGGAGATCTGGTAGGCCGAACGCGAGACCGCGCCGACCGTGATCACCCCGTACAGCCAGACCAGCAGCAGCCCCGGTCCGGAGACCAGCCGCTCGCGCGCCCCGGCCGGCGGGGCCGCGGCGGAATCGGTGTCGGGCATGTCAGGCACCGGCGGTTCCCCAGATGTCGTAGAGGCGTACTTCGAGCACGGCCAGGACGACCGCGCCCGCGGCCACCGTCACCGAACCCCACTTGGTCCGCTCGGTGAGCGAGAGCATCCCCGCGGCCGGGACCGCCGCGAAGGCGCCCAGCAGGTAGGCCACGAAGATCACCGTGCCCTCGTCGGCCTTCTCGCCCCGACCCAGCCGCACCAGGCCGATCACCAGCTGGGCCAGGACCAGCACGGTCACCACGGCCATGCCGATGAAGTGCCAGTCCTTGGTCGGCTGGTCCCGCAGTGCGGCGTGACCGCACCAGGCGGCGAGGGCGAGTGCGGCCACACCGATGGCGACCGTCAGGGCGTCGAGCATGCAGCGAGGGTATTACGGGCCGAAAGACCCGATGCGCTCACCCCTCGGCGCGGGCTTTCCTGGAGGGCATGAAGCCCTCGGACGCGCACGACACCCCCGCGGGCGCCGGCCTCACGCGGGTCGAGGACCTGGAGGCGGAGGACTCGGCCGGAACCCTTCCTGCTCGCCGCCGCCCGGCGCGGGGATCCGGCCCGCTGCGTGGTCTTCGAGGACGCGCCCGCCGGCCTGGCCGCCGGTCGGGCGGCCGGCATGCGGACCGTGGTCTTGACCACAACGCACACCGCCGCGGAGCTCGTCGCGGACGTGGTCGTGCGGGACCTCTCGGCCGTGTCCGCGCAGGTCACGGACGCCGGTATGACGATCCGGACCGACGGCTGAGACTGATCGCCGCTGTCCGGAATGTGGTCGATATTCGTCCGCTATCCGGACGGCATTGATCGGTCAGGTGACAGGTCTGCTTTACTGGGCCCATGACCACGACGAGCAGCCGCACCCTTGCGACCGAGGCGACCACGACGCCCGGTGCTCGTTGTATGTGTCGAATGCGCGCCTTCTGAGGGCCCCTCCCAGCAGTCTCGCGCCCCGAAGCGAGACCGGCCGAGCCCCGTCCGGCACCACCGTGTGACACCCGGAACGCTCCTGCCCCGCGCACGCGCCGCCATCGCCGATTCGTGATGGTTCGTCCCGTGTCGCGTCCCCTGATGTTTGCCCCGTGCCCGGCACACCGCACCGCCGTGCACTCGACAGCGACGGAATTCCTGTGATCACCACATCGGGCCTCACGAAGGTCTACAAGTCCCGTGACCGCGAGGTCACCGCCCTGGACGGCGTCGATCTCCACGTCCGCGAGGGCGAGGTCTACGGAGTCATCGGCCAGAGCGGCGCCGGCAAGTCCTCCCTCATCCGCTGCGTGAACCTGCTGGAGCGCCCCACCACCGGCACCGTCACCGTCGACGGCGTGGACCTCACCGCCCTCGCCGGCCGCGGCCGGCGAGCCGGCAAGGAGCTCCGCGAGGCCCGCAGCCGCATCGGCATGGTGTTCCAGCACTTCAACCTGCTGTCCTCGCGCACCGTGCAGGCCAACATCGAGCTGCCCCTGGAGATCCTCGGGATCTCCGGCCGCGAGCGCTCGCGCAAGGCCGTCGAACTCCTCGACCTCGTGGGCCTCGCCGACAAGGCCAAGGCCTACCCCGCCCAGCTCTCCGGCGGCCAGAAGCAGCGCGTCGGCATCGCCCGCGCCCTGGCCGGCGACCCCAAGGTGCTGCTCTCCGACGAGGCCACCAGCGCCTTGGACCCCGAGACCACCCGCTCGATCCTGCAACTGCTGCGCGACCTCAACCGGCAGCTCGGCCTGACCGTCCTCCTGATCACCCACGAGATGGACGTGGTCAAGGCCGTCTGCGACTCCGCCGCGCTGATGAAGAACGGCCGGGTCATCGAGTCCGGCACCGTCTCGGAACTGCTGGCCACCCCCGGCTCCGAGCTGGCCACCGAACTGTTCCCGGTCAGCGGCGCCGCCACCGGCCCCGACCGCACGGTCGTCGACGTCACCTTCCACGGCGAGGCGGCGACCCGCCCGGTCATCTCCCAGCTCTCGCGGACCTACAACATCGACATATCGATCCTCGGTGCCGCGATGGACACCGTCGGCGGGAAGCAGATCGGCCGCATGCGGATCGAGCTGCCCGGCCGCTACGAGGACAACGTGGTCCCCGTGGGCTTCCTCCGGGAGCAGGGCCTCCAGATCGACGTGGTCGACGAGGTCGAGGACGTACAGACCGCGGTGAACACGATCACCGACGCACTGGTCAAGGAAGGTGCCAAGTGACCTGGTCCGAGATGCAGCCCCTGCTCACCCAGGGCACGTACGACACCCTCTACATGGTCCTGTGGTCCACCCTGGTGACCGTCGTCGGCGGCCTGCCCATCGGCATCCTCCTCGTCCTCACCGACAAGGGCGGCCTGCTGCGGAACCAGCCGCTCAACAAGGTCCTCGGCGTGATCGTGAACATCGGCCGCTCGCTGCCGTTCATCATCCTGCTGATCTTCCTGATCCCGGTCACCACGGCTGTCGTCGGCACCTTCATCGGCCCCACCGCCATGATCGTCCCGCTCGCCATCGGCGCCATCCCCTTCTTCGCGCGGCTCGTCGAGACGGCCGTCCGCGAGGTGGACCACGGCCTCGTCGAGGCCGTCGAGTCCATGGGCGGCGGCGTACCGACCCTGGTCGGCAAAGTCCTGCTGCCCCAGGCCCTGCCCTCCCTGATCGCCGGCGTCACCACCACCGTGATCACCCTCGTCGGCTACTCCGCCATGGCGGGCGCCGTCGGCGGCGAGGGACTCGGCTCCAAGGCCATCACGTACGGCTTCCAGCGGTTCGAGACCGGCTTCATGGTCGCCACCGTCGTGGTCCTGATCGCCCTCGTCACCGTGATCCAGCTGATCGGCGACGGCGTCGTACGCGTCCTCGCCCGCCGCGGCCGCACGGCCTGACCCCCCAGACCCCCCACCCCCAGAGCGCCCGCACTTGTCGTGCTTGGGCCACCACCCCGCAAGAACCGCGCGCGATCCGCGCCCTTGCAAGCAATGAAAGGCACTCTTCGTGCGTAAGAACATCAAGCTCACCGCTTTCGCCGCCGCGTCCGCCGCGCTCGCCCTCGGCCTCACCGCCTGCGGCACCTCCTCGGACCCGTCCTCCGCCAAGACCGACGGCGGCAAGGCGGACGAGAGCAAGGCGCTGGTCATCGCCGCGTCCCCGAGCCCGCACGCCGACATCCTGAACTTCGTCAAGGACAAGCTGGCGGCCAAGGACGGCCTCAAGCTGGAGGTGAAGGAGTTCACGGACTACGTCCTGCCCAACACCGCCACCGAGCAGGGCCAGGTCGACGGCAACTACTTCCAGCACAAGCCGTACCTCGACGACTTCAACAAGAAGAACGGCACGCACATCGTGCCCGTCGTGAACGTGCACCTGGAGCCCCTCGGCCTCTACTCCAAGAAGATCAAGGCCATCGGTGACATCAAGCCCGGCCAGACGATCGCCGTCCCCAACGACACCACCAACGAGGGCCGCGCGCTCCAACTGCTCGCCACCAACAACCTGATCACCCTCAAGGAGGGTGTCGGCACCAGCGCCAAGCTGTCCGACATCACCGACAAGAAGGGCCTGGAGTTCAAGGAGCTGGAGGCCGCCACGGTCCCGCGCGCCCTGAACGACGTGGACGCCGCCATCATCAACGGCAACTACGCCATCGAGGCCAACCTGGCGCCCGCCAAGGACGCGCTGGTCCTGGAGAAGGCCGAGGGCAACCCGTACGCCAACTTCCTCGCCGTCAAGGACGGGAACCAGAACGACCCGCGCGTCCAGAAGCTCGCCAAGCTCCTGAACTCCGACGAGGTCAAGAAGTTCATCGAGGACAAGTACCAGGGCTCGGTCGTCTCCGCCTTCGGCGCCCCGAAGGCCTGACCCACAGCGGTACTTCGGCCCCGCACGCCCCCCGCCGGCGTGCGGGGCCGCGCGCTGCCCGCTTCCGGGCAACCCGGTCCTGCACAACCCGCGGCCGATGCTGCATGCTGTGGCCTACGACCCGCACAAACGGTCCCGCAACACGGTCGCACCACGGTCTCAGGCATGGAGCTGCGCATGACTACCACCTTCCCGGACGTCACCATCAGCACGGACCGGCTGGTGCTGCGCCCCTTCGAGGTGGAGGACGTCACCGCGCTCGCCGAGATGATGAACGACGAGCACGTCACCGCCTGGACCAGCGCTCCGCACCCCTACACCCATGCCGACGCACACCGTTGGGCCACCCGCGAGTCCCACGCCGAACGCACCGAGGGCCGCGGGATCGTCCTGGCCGTCACCGAATTCCTCACCCACCGCCTCGTCGGCTTCGTCCGCCTGATGAACACCGACTGGCGGACCCTCACCACCGAGGTCGGCTACGTCACCGCCCCCTGGGCCCGGGGCGAGGGCTACGCGAGCGAATCCGTGCTCGCCGTCGCCCAATGGCTCTTCCGCGACCGGGGGTTCGAACGCCTCGAACTGCGCACCGCCGCCGACAACGCCGCCTCCCAGCAGGTCGCCCAGAAGATCGGCTGCATCAGCGAGGGCGTCCTGCGCAACGCCTGCATAGTGCGCACCCAGACCGGCGCCGGAGGCTGGACCGGGACCCGCAGCGACCTCATCGTCTGGGGCCTGGTCCCCGAGGACCTCGACGACGGCGAGGGCTACGACGGCTACCCCGGCCACGGGGACCAGTACGCGTTCGGGCGGCGCGCCGACGCGAGCGGATACCCCGTCGGGGCCGACTGGAGCTGACCCGATGACCAGGTAGTCTCACCGTGCCCGCCCCCCGACGCATCCCAGGAGACTGACGACGATGGCCGACCGGGTCACGGTGATCGGCTGGGACGGTTCGCCCTTGACCGCGGCCGCCCGGTCCGCGCTCTCCGCCGCCACCCTCGTGGCCGGCGCGGCCCACCACCTCGCGCTCCCCGAGGTCCCCCCGGGCGCGGAACGCATCCGCCTCGGCAGCCTCGGCCTCGCCGCCCGCCGGATCGCCGGCCACCGCGGCACCGCCGTGGTCCTGGCCGACGGCGACCCCGGCTTCTTCGGAGTCGTACGCACCCTGCGCGACCCCGAACACGGCCTCGAAGTCGAGGTGGTCCCCGCCGTCTCGGCCGTGGCCGCCGCCTTCGCCCGCGCCGGAATGCCCTGGGACGACGCCCAGGTCGTCGTGGCCCACCCCCGCACCCTGCGCCGCGCCGTCAACGTCTGCCGCGCCCACGGCAAGGTCGCCGTCCTCACCTCACCCGGAGCGGGCCCCGCCGAACTGGCCCTGCTGCTCGGCGGAGTCCACCGGACCTTCGTCATCTGCGAGGAACTCGGCACCGAACGGGAACGCGTCACCGTCCTCACCTCCGACCGGGTCGCCGACCACACCTGGCGCGACCCCAACGTCGTCATCGTCATCGGCGGCGCAGCCCAGGCCGGCGGCGTCGCGGCCGAACCCGGCTGGCTGCTCGGCCATGCCGCCGGAGGCGACCGGGGGTGGGCCCGACCGCAGGCCGACACCGGCGAGGGCGAGTCCGCCCTGCTGCGGGCCGCCCAGCTCGCCCGACTCGGCCCGCGCCCCGGCGACCTCGTCTGGGACATCGGCACCGGCTCCGGCACCCTCGCCCTGGACGCCGCCGCGTTCGGAGCCGCCGTCATCGCCGTCGACGCGGACCCGCACGCCTGCGCCCGCCTCGTCACCGCCGCCCGCGGCCGGGGCACACAGCTCCAGATCGTGAACGGCCGTGCGCCCCACGTCCTCGAAGACCTGCCCGAACCCGACGTCGTGCGGGTCGGCGGAGGCGGAGCCGAGGTCGTCGCCGCCGTCGCGGACCGGCGCCCCGAGCGGATCGTCAGCCACGCCTCGACCCGCGACGAGGCCGAGGCCATCGGCCGCACCCTCACCGAACACGGGTACGCCGTCGAGTGCGCGCTGCTCCAGTCCGTCGGCCTCGACACCCGCTCCTGGAGCGAACGGCAGCGCTCCGTCGTCTTCCTGCTGGCCGCCGAACGCCCGGCGAACCGCCCGGACAGGACCTGAGGAAGGGCCCGGGGTAGGCTGACCGATCGGCTGTACCGCCCGCGGACCGCGCGACGTGGCGCAGTCCACAACGGACCGCGGTGATTTCTGGCCGACACGGCGGCCGGCGAGCGCGACAATGCTCAGTGGTTGTCGTGCGTACGGGCGAGACACGAACGCGACGCACGGCGGCCCCGCTCGTTGGTCACGTGGGCGTCGGGCGATCGAAGAGGCAACACCGATGGGCGAGGGGTACGCATGACTGACACCGGCCAGGTTCCGGGCGAGGGCCACCCGGACAACGCGGGCATGGTGGATCAGCAGAGCATCCCCGCCCCGGTCCCGCCGCAGATCCCGGCGGGCTACGCCTTCCAGGACCTCGTGGACAATCCGGCCGAGCCGGAGGACGAGGAACTGCTGCTGATGCCGAGCGGCCAGGGCGCGTGGAGCGATCCGCAGCTGGTCCCGCCGCCGGCCTTCCCGATCGAGCCGGCCCCCGCGTACGACGAGGCCCCCGCGTACGAGCAGTACGCGCAGCAGTCCGCGGCCCCGGCATACGCCGACCCGGCCGCCGCACCCCGGTTCCCCGAGCCGGCGGCGCCCGTCCACACCGAGCCCGCGCCCGTTCACCCCGAGGCGGCCGTCGCGCCCGCCTACGCCGAGCCCGCGCACCCGGGCTTCCCCGACGCCGGACAGCCCGAGCCCTTCTACAGCGCCGGTGCCCACGAGGCGGGAGGCCGGGACTCCGGGTCGCTCGACCTCGGCGGCCTCCTGATCCCGTCGCCGGCCGCGCCGCCCGTCCCCCCGGCCCCCGCGGAGGCCGCCCCGGCCCCCGCCCCGCAGCCCGAGCCCGCCCCCGAACCGGTCGTCGCGGTCGAGCCCCCGCCCGTGGTGGTGGAGGC